>CAYFUN010000010.1:0-36477 GCA_964346535.1 uncultured Peptoniphilaceae bacterium | reverse complement strand
AAAAATGTTTAAATTAATTTAAATTCAACAAAAATACATGTTTTTTCAACATTTTTGAAAAATTAAATATATAAGTAGTATCTTATAATTAACAAGAAATAGAATCTTGAAAAATAATATGGAGGTCAAAATGAAAGTATCAAAATTTAATCACTATTATAATTGTGACGGAGAAATATTTATTTACAATGCAAGAACAACAGCCCTAGCAAATATTGAAAAAGAAAAATTTGAAGCCTTAAGCAAATTTACCAGTGATAATTCTACTAAGTTAGATAACGATTTCATAAAAGATTTAGAGTTTGGAGGCTTTATTTTGCCAGAAGATGTAGAAGAACTAGATATATTAAAAGAAGAAGTCTACAGATCTAGAATGAATACAGACTCCTTTGGCCTAACAATAGCTCCAACCTTAGCTTGTAACTTTAAATGTCCTTATTGTTATGAAAGAGAAGTTACAGACTGTAGCCTTATGTCTGAAGAGGTCCAAGAAAAATTAATAGAATTTATAGAAGAAAAAATTCCTACAATAAACCACCTTAGTATTTCCTGGTACGGAGGAGAACCCCTATTAAAAAAAGAAATCATAGAAAATCTCAGTGAGAAAATAATAAAACTCTGTGAAGATAATAATGTAAGTTACCACGCAGGAATAACAACAAATGGATACTTTCTAGACAAAGACACCCTAGAAATGTTGCACAAAAATAAAGTAAACTCTATCCAAGTTCCCCTAGATGGAATGAAAAACAACCATGACGAAACTAGGTTTATTTCAAAAGACAAGGGAAGTTTCGATAAGATAATAGAAAACCTAATGTCAGTTAAAGATCTCTACCAAGACGAAAAAGAAAACTATCCTAGAATAAATATTAGAGTAAATATAACTAGAAAAAATCACAAGGACATATATGGCCTAGTAGACCTTTTCAAAGAAAAAGGCCTCAATACCTATGTAGGAATGTATATAGCAAAAATTGATGACCCATTAGATAAAGACCACGAATACACCCTAACAAATGAAGAATTCATAAAATTAAAAAATGATTTTTCGAAAATTATTCCAAAAGACAAGGACGAAGATGTATTTTGGAAATACTATCCAGATAGAATAACAGCAAGTTGTTGTTGCGATAGTGTATCTGCCTTTGTAGTAGACCCAAAAGGCAGGCTGTATAAATGCTGGGAAGAAATAGGCCATGAAGAATATAGCCTTGGTGACCTAATAAATGGCAGAAAAAAATATTATCCAAAAAATTACTATAAGTACTTATTAGATACATCAATTACAAACGAAAAATGTAGTAAATGTAGCATACTGCCAGTTTGTATGGGCGGAAGATGTCCATATAGAATAGCAAATAATACAGCCCTAAGCTGTAAGGAAATGGAAGAGACCTTTAATTATTGGATGAATAACTCCTTTAAGTCTCTTAATAAAAAAGACATTAGAAAAATTAGTATCTAACTAGGTTAATAACACACTGCTAGAATACTGTAAGCATATAAAAATAAAAACTTAAACAGTAGGTATAATATGAAATATATAGTAAATCCTTTTGATGCTACTACAAGTGACTGTGAATGTAATTGCTTAGTTAATTGTAAATGCAATGGGCCAGCTGGAAATGTTTGTGCTCCTCATGGGGATAATTCGTGTGTTGTAAAATGTGAAACTAAATGTGAATCGAATTGCATAAACAATTGCACTGGCACAAACTCAGTAGCATCTCCAACATCTTTTAATTTCTAAGAAGTAAAATAAAATCTAGCAGTGTATTATTATATAAATGAGGTGATCGTATGTACTTAGAAATAAAATCATTTTTCTCCAACAAAATTATAAGATTAATCTTAATAGCGTCAATAATTCTTTCTGTTTTTATGGTATATAATATTTTTGAAAATGGGGACAACTCTGAGGGCGCGATTAATTACCTAAGACAAGAGATAGTAACAGATAAGAAGTACTATGATGATAAGATTACAAGCATAGAAATGTATACTCCAGAAAAATATAGATATCTAAAAGATGAGTACATTAAGTCTAAGGACTGGGAAATTGAAGCCGAAGAAAGAAAATTAGACTTATATTTAGATGGTTATAGAAAAAACGAGCAAGAGCTAAGAAAACTTTCAATATACTCTAGCTTATATTATATGGCCATACAAACTGACTATGAAAGAGGTTATGAATATCCTACCCAAGTTTTTAAAGATGAAATAGAAAACTATCTAGACCTATCAGAGCTTCCCTTTGACTTATATGCCCTAGAAGACCTCCACAATGTAGGCTGGTCTAATGTTAATTCTTTTATAAAAAAAGAAAAAGACAGGGAAGAGGCCCATGCAGGATATGAAATAAATAAAAAAAATTTAGAAAGAGATTTTTTCCTCTATAAAAATAATTTAAGAGAAGTAGATGATAGAAGTCTGTCTCCTTGGACATATTTGGCCTATACTTATTCATTTTACTCGACCAAGTTTGAGTTATTTGTTCCCCTACTAATAATGCTATCAACCTATATGCTTATTTATTCTAGGAAGGAAAAGTCTCTAGATCTAATAAAACTAAAGGCAGATAAAAAATTAAAGATCTACAGCCATTATCTAAAAATAGTTCTAAGTCTTAGTTTAATAATCCTACTAGTTCCAGATATATTAGCAATTCTCTTTATGGGTATAAAAAATGGCTTTTATGGCCTAAAAAATCCAATAGGTATGTATGTAGAAGGTCTAAAATCTCTGCACCCTTATGAAAATATTGGAATAGGAGCTAATATTAGAGGTTTAGGGTTAATATTGGGAACAGGATATAGCTCACTTGGACACCTTATAGAATTCCTATGCCTTACCAATATAGAGTTCTATAAGTTTCTCCTTCTATCCACTGTTCCAAGTCTTTTAAAATTAGTATTTTTTATCTCTCTTGGAGTTTCTATAGGTCTACTTATAAAAAACAATACCATAAGCTTACTTGCAAGTTCTCTAATAACTTTATTTACTATCTTGTCTAATAAATCAGGTTACCTGAGAAAGCCTTTTAATATATTTGCCTTAGATAGTGGTTGGAATATAACACTAGGTTTTACAAACTTTTCTTGGTTAGGCAGTGTTCTTGGCCTTAGCCTAGGAATAATTGTAGTGGTTGCTGTAAGCTTACTTGTCTTAAATAAAAAAGAATTAGATTGAGGTGGATTTATGAAAATTTTAGAAATTAAGGATTTAAAAAAGAGTTTTGGCCAAAAAGAAGTATTAAAGGGCCTTAGCTTTGATGTAAATGAAAATGAAATAGTTGGATTTTTAGGTAGAAATGGATCAGGCAAGTCTACAACTATGAAATTAATTTGTGGACTTTTAGACCCTGATGGTGGAGAAATTAGTGTTTGTGGCTACGATATAAAAAAAGACAGGGTAAAGGTTTTAGAAAATCTTGGAGTCAGTATAGAATCTCCAGCTCTTTATCAAAATTTAACAGGCAGAGAAAACCTAAAACTAATGGGCAACTGGCGCAAGGCTTCAGATGAGAGAATAAAAGAAATGGAAGCTTATACTAGACTAGACCACAACTTAGACAGACCTGTTAGAACTTATTCAATGGGAATGAAAATGAGACTGATGTTATCTATGGCCCTAATGGCAAAACCAAAACTTTTAATTCTAGACGAGCCAATGAATGGCCTAGACCCAGATGGAGTTTTTGACCTAAGGCAAAAAATGAAGGAGCTAAAGGACCAAGGCTGTTCAATTTTATTTTCTTCCCACCAACTTTCAGAAGTGGAAAAAGTTTCAGACAGGGTAGTGATGATAGAAGCTGGTCATGTTGTCTACAATGACAAAATGGAAGGAAATCTCCTAGGCCTAGTAAACTATTCTATCCTTACAAATAATCTAAAAAAGACTCTAGACGTTCTAGGAAAACTTGGAATCGAAGGAAGAGAGTCTAGGGAAAAAGACAGACAAGGCTACATTAATATGTCTATAAAGACAGAAAACTTAGATATGGTTTTAGCAAAACTAAGGGAAGAGGACTTAGTAATAAAAGATATAGAAAAATTACACAAATCCTTAGAAGAGCTTTATAAAGAGCTAAGAGGTGAAGGGGCAGTCCTATGAAAACTCTAGCAAAAAACGAAAGAAAATTATTTTTTTCTAAGAAAAACCTAGTCCTTAGTCTAATTCTCTTTGTTCTAATGGTATTTATGTATAAGTCCTATACAGTGAAAAACTACAAATACTATATAGGAAATTTAAATTTCGAAAACCGCCAGCGTTTAGATAATTCCAGACTAATAGTAGAAGAAATACAAGTAAGACAAAAGTCTTTGAAAAAGCTTATAGAAGATGCAGAAGAAATAAAAAATCCAAAAGAAAAAGACTTAGAAAACATAGAAAAGTGGAAAAAAGAAATTGCAGACCTAGAAGAAGATAGAAATAAGTGGTCAGTAATAAATTCAAACCTAGGCCTACTAGACCTATTCTTAAACGAAGAAAGACCTAACCTAAGTTCAATAGAAGAAGTCTGGGTAGACATAGATCACTTTCTCGATACAGAAGTCTATGGAAAAGATTTTGTAAGCCAGTATACAGGCCTTTACTTAGACGATGGAAGGTACTGGAACAGCAGAAAGCTTTTAAGAGAAGCCAACCACGATATTCCATACAAGTATCACGAAGCCTATCCTAGTGGCCTAAAGGCAGTTTTTGATATAGTAGCTGGTGAAAATATGAGATATATGGCTATCTTTGTAATGTTTATAGTCCTAGCAAACTTCGACGGTTGGACCAATGATTTTGAAGAAAATGAGGGAAAAATTATTCTCACCCTACCTTATGAAAAGAGGACCCTTTATTACACAAGATTCTTTAGTAGATTTTTGTGCACCTTGGGGCTAATACTTTTATCTATTCTACTAGTCTTTATTATAGCATCTATAAAGTATGGAGTAGGACCAAATAGAATGGTCTTAATAAACGATTTGCCTATAAAAAATCCTTTTGTATTCATTACAGATAGGCCCTGGGTTTGGCAACACGATTATCCAGTAACCTTAAGTAAGTATATTTCCTATGCCTTCTTAGTTTTTATCCTATTTATATTCTTTATCTATTCTCTAACTAACCTTATATCTATATTAATTAGAGATGGAGTTGGAATATTAGCAGGAGGCATATTATTTACAGTTTTAGTTGCTATAGTAGACTACTTAAAGTATTCAAATTTATTTTCCTACTACAAGGTCCAGGACATGATATATATGATTCCCTACTATCAACATGATTGGTTTTGGGGCATAGGCCTTTATAGCACGATCTTATTTATTGCAGGGCTAATTTCTGCTTATTTAGGAAAGATTAAATTCAGTAGACTTTGAGAAAATTTTATATTAGCAGTAAAGACCTTAGAGCAAAAATACTTTGAGGTCTTTTTGTTTTTTAATTTTATATGGTAGACAAGTTGAAATTCATTTAAAGTTTTCTTTTAAAATTTGGTGAAATTTTTTATATGAATTTACTTGCCATTGAAAAATAAATTCTTTACCTATATAATTAATTTAGAAAACAATCGAAATAGATTTCAAAAAGGAGTATGCGATGACTATAAAATTTGAAAATCTTTATAAGTCTTATGATGACGTGGAAATCCTCCATGGCATTTCTTTTGTAGTCGAGCCTGGCAAGCCAATGGCCTTTTTAGGCAGAAATGGAGCAGGAAAGACTACAACTATTAGAGGCTTTATGGATGTATTTAAATTTGATTCAGGACAAGTTCTCATAGACGGAAAGCCCTTTAAGGTTTCTGACTATAAAATTGGCTACCTGCCAGAAGAACGTGGCCTTTATCAAAAGCACAAGATCTTAGACCAGTTAATTTATTTTTCAAAACTGAGAGGCATTGATGAGAGGTCTGCCAAGAAAAACATTTTAGATCTTTTAGAAAAAGTTGGCCTAGAAAAGTACGCCAACAAAAAATTAGAAACCCTGTCTAAGGGCAACCAACAAAAAGTTCAAATTGTCCAAGCCCTTATGAACGACCCTGATCTAATTATTTTAGACGAGCCATTTTCTGGCCTAGATCCAGTTAATTCTAAAATTTTAAGAGACCTGGTCAATGATTTTTCTAAGGCTGGCAAGTATCTAATTTTTTCTTCCCATCAAATGGGCTATGTTGAAGAAATGTGTGACGACCTAACTATTATTAAGGATGGGTCCATTGTCATTTCTGATAAAATAAAAAATATTAAAAAAGAAATGGGCAAGGGCAGAATTTTCTTAGAGGCAGAAAATATGCCAGGAGACCAATTAGAACTTTATTTAAAATCTCAAATGCCTGACTTTGAATATTTGAAAAAAGATAGTGGTCTAATAATTGACTTGCAGGGATCAAATAAGGAAGACTTTTTACAAAATCTTTTAGACATCCAAATTCATATAAAGTCATATGGAGCCTATGAGCCTTCAGTTTATGATATATTTATTGCTCTAGCAGGAGGTGGCCAAGATGAATAAAAGCCTAACTGTATTTTTATATGAATTAAAGGCAGGCCTAAGGACCAAGTCCTTTATAATAACCCTTATCTTTATTATCGTCGGTTTAATTATCGGGTCTGCAGTTTTAAACTTTTTTATGACCAAGGAAGGCGGACCAGACTTGGGAGCTTTTGGGTCAGGAGACGGAGACCAAAAAGAAATGGGAGTCTTGTTAGTTGACTCCAGCTTGACTGATGCAGACCTAGAAAAAATTCTTCCAGCCTATAAGATTAATAAGATTAAAGATGCAAGTGACCTAGAAGCGAAGTTACAAAATGAAGACCTTGACCTAGGTTTAATTATAAAAAACGACAGAGACTTAGAGCTGGTTTATAATATTGCCCCAGCTTTTCCAAGTGATTCTTATGCTATTGAAGATGGACTGAAGACCTACTTTGTAGACAAGGACTTAGAAGCCTATGGCATTAATCTAAAAAAAGTTCAAGAGCTGAAAGACTCTTATAAAATTTCAACTAGTCTAAGGTCCCTAAAGGGCAACAACACTGCTACAGTTCCAATTACAATGATTATTTCTGTAATCTTGTATATGCTAATTATTATCAACGGCCAAATGGCCTCTATGAATGTTGCCAGAGAAAAAAATGACAGGACCATGGAGCTTTTAATTACTTCTACAAATCCTAGCCATCTAATTAATGGCAAGGTCTTTGCATCCTTTGTCCTATCTTTAATTATTTTATTGGCTCTTGGCCTTGGAACTTTTGGTGGATATTTAATTAATAGGGAAGTTATTGGAGACTTTCTTGCTAATATGTCCTTTACTCTTGATCCTATGATTATTGTAATAGCCCTTTTGTATTTCATCTTAGGCTATATAATGTATTTGTATATTTACGCAGCCTTGGGCGCTACAGTTTCATCTACAGAAGAACTGAGCACAGCTGTTGCGCCAATTACAATGATAGTTGTCTTTGTATACTTTGGAACAATTTTTGCCTTGTCAAATTCTGATCCAAACAATATTTTGTTAAAGGTCTTAAGCTTTGTTCCATTTTCTTCAATGTTTACTATGCATGCAAGATACGCCCTCACTCAAGTCCCTATGGTGGAAGTGGCCATATCCTTTGGCATCTTACTTGTGACAACTATAATTTTATCTCTGCTGTCAGTAAAACTTTATAGGTCGGCTTCACTAAATTATGGCAATAGAAGTAAACTTTCCAGGGCTATAAGAAGGGCCTTTAAGAAAAAATAAGCAAAAAAATTCCTGTTAGATATAAGTTCTAACAGGATTTTTTTTATTGTCTAATCGTCATCACGATTTTTTCTATAGTTACCAAAGATACTATTGTCATAGGAGAAACCTGGTCCAAATGGACTGTAGTACCAATCGTAATAGGCTTCTTCTGTATGAACGTCACAATTTTCTGATGGTAAATAGTTTAGGTCGTTTGGAATGTAGCCTCCATGGTCTTTAGGGTCATAAGGCTCTTCTCTAACAAAGGCGTAGACTGATTTTGTATCTGGACAGTATTTAGTTGCAAGTTTACCAGTTACTGTACATACAGTTGCACTCTTGTAAGAGTCGTCATATTCTGTTGGTTGGGTTCCATCGACAAATATTTCCTTGGTGCCATGACCAGCAGAGGTAACTGACTTAGTTCCAAGTTTTCCTGACTTAAAGGAAATATATTCTTCTACAATTCCTTCAGGCCTTGTAAATTCTGCTATAGGTTCCTTGTCTTCGTGGATTTTTTGTGCAACCTTGTTCCAAAAGCTTGACGCTGCATCTGATCCTTCTTCTAGGTAAATTGCTGGTGCGTCATTGCCAATCCAAGTTCCTATTAGATAATAAGGTGTAAAACCAACAAACCAAATGTCTTCTCTGTTTTGAGTAGTACCTGTTTTACCAGCTGTTGCCATGCCTTCAAGTTTTGCATTTTTTGCAGTATAACCATTTTGTACAACTGTTGTTAGCATGTCTTTCATTATATAGGCAGTTTTTTCATCTGTTATAAAGGTCTTGTCAGTTGAGTCATCAATAATTATATTGCCATTTACGTCTAAAATCTTTGTAACAATTTTTGGTTTTATATAAGTTCCGTCATTGGCTATGGCTCCATAGGCTGCTGTTAGTTCTAGGGGCGTTAGACCTCTAGTCATTCCACCTAAGGCTAGGGCTGATAGGTTTTCGTCATTGACGCTAGGATTTTCTGCAGCACTTATAAAGGAATCTTTTTCAGGATTATCTGGATTAATAATTCCCATTTTTTCTAGGTATTCTATAGACTTGTCTATGCCTAGTTTTGAAAGGGCATTTACTGTTCCTGCGTTTGAAGAAATATCAAGAGCCATCCTATAGGTGAAAAGACCCCTGTAGCCCTTGTAGGCATTTCTTGGCCATTGACCACCGTCAACTGTAATTGGAACGTCGTCTGCTATTGATCCTGCAGTAAAGCCTTCTGCTAGGGAAGGGTAGTAAACAGAAATTGGTTTTATAGATGATCCTGGTTGACGTCTTGAGTCTGTAGCCCTGTTTAATATTGATGTTCCCTTAACATCTCTACCACCAACTAAGGCAATAACGTGGCCAGTTTTGTAGTCCATAATAACTGTAGCAGATTGAGGTTGAACTATTCCTTGTCTTTGGTAGCTGTAGTAGTCTGAAGAAATTTTTAAGGCTTCATTTTCTCCTACAACTGTAAAGAGATTTGGATTTTCATCTAAGAATCCTTTGGAAATTCTTATGCCACCTTCGTCAGTTTTTACATATTCTTGTCTTGGTATTAGTATTGCGCCAATAGAGTGGGTGACTAGGTTGTTTTCTTCGTTAATAGAATAAACATCGCTTATGTCAATATAGTCATCTTTGGCGTGTAGGGTTTTTGAATTAATAATTAAGTCGCCGTCTACATATTCATAAGAAGACCTAGGTAGCAAGACGTTATAGTCACTGTCAACTAAGTTTGGTCTCTTATAATAAACAACCTTGCCCTTAGAGTCTATAATATTTTCATCTTGGTCCCTAGACCAGTCTACTAAGAAAGGAGTTCTAACCTTGCTAGGGTCGCCTACCATAACTTCCGTAAAGTTGTCATACATATACTCAAGTTCTTCTTGGATTTTTTGGTCCACTGTTGAGTAGATTTTTAAACCGTCGTTAAACAACTTCTTTTGTGCATCTTGGTAGGAAATATTATAGTGTTTGGCTAGCATATCTGTAGCCTGACTTTGTATATAAGATACTGGATAAGAAGTCATATTGTGGAAAGACTTTTCTCCAGGATTTAGGGCTGTTTCAATATTTTCCGCAAGAGCTTCTTGGTATTGGTCTTCTGTAATCTTATCTAGTTTCTTCATCTGGCTAAGGACAATTTTTTGTCTCTCAACAGATTTTGGATTATAGACTAGGTACATTACTTGGCCGTTAACATCAATTTGACCTAACTGGTCCATGGTGTCCTTGTTAAAGTTTTTAGCCTCTATCCTCATAAAAGGTTGGTAGTTGGCAGTAGATTTTACAATACCTGCAAAGACAGCAGACTCTGCAATTGTAAGATCTTCAACATTTTTGCTAAAGTAAGTTTGGGCAGCCTCTTGGACTCCGTAGGCACCTTGGCCCAAGTAAATTTTATTTAAATAAGCCTCTAAAATTTGGTCCTTGCTAAGGGTTTGTTCAACTTGCAAGGCCAGGTAGGCTTCATTTAGTTTTCTAACCAGGGACACATCTGAGCTTAGGTACATATTTCTAACTAACTGTTGGGTTATTGTAGATGCTCCTCTAATGTCTCCACCTTTTAAGTATTCAAAAATCGAAGCTCCAATACCGACAACGTCAACACCTGGGTGAGAATCGAATCTTTCGTCTTCAATTGAAATGAAGGCGTTAATTAGGTGTTTGGGTATTTTATCTATAGTTACTACAGTCCTATACTCATACTCGGGATTTTGTACTTTCTCTAAAAGCTTGCCTTCAGAGTCGTAGATTGTCGATGTCTGAGTAAGAGAGGAAATCATTGTAGTAGGGTCGATTTCTGGTGCATCTTTTAAAATTGAACTAACTGATGAGCCTACTATCATAGCAGCTAGAGTTAGTAAAATAATTGCTAGTAAAAGGACAACTTTTATAAATTTTCCTAAAACACTTAAGATGCTAAAAGAATTTTTGTTTTTATATTTATTGTCAGACACTCTTATCCTCCTAAAATTTTTCAGTTATGGTCTTATTATACCATATTTTCCATATATAAGTATAGAAAAAATCCTAGCAGATAAATGTAAATAGCTAGTATATATGATATAATTAACAAATTAGAGGTGACATGTGTTAGAAAATTTTACAAGCAAAGAAAGAGTTTTATTAGTAGGTCTAGACAAGGGCCTTAGAGATTTTGATATAGATGCATCTATGGATGAACTAGAAGACCTAGCCAAGGCCTCAGGTGCAGAAGTAGTTGCCAGCCTTAACCAAAGAAGACCGTCTGAAGATTCTTCAACCTTTATTGGCTCAGGCAAGGCAGAAGAAATATACAACTACTGTGAAGACTTAGATATTGATACAGTAATTTTTAATGACGAGCTATCAGGGTCTCAAGTTAGAAACCTAGAAAAAATTATAGACAGGAAGGTCCTTGACCGAACAAATTTGATTTTAGATATATTTGCTCAAAGGGCAACAAGTAATGAAGGAAAACTTCAAGTAAAGTTGGCTCAATTAAAATACAGACTGCCAAGACTGACAGGGTCAGGCCAATATTTATCTAGAACTGGTGGTGGAATTGGAACCAGAGGACCTGGTGAGCAAAAATTAGAAACAGATAGAAGGCACATCCTAAAAGAAATTGACAATATAGAAAAGAAGCTTGCCAAGGTAGAAAAAAACAGAGAGACTTTAAGGTCAAAGAGACAAAGGTCAGCTTTACCTCTTGTTGCCCTAGCTGGCTACACCAATGCAGGCAAGTCTACCTTAATGAACGCCCTTATAAAAGACAATGGTCCTAATGGGTCCAAGGAAGTTTTTGTAAAGGACATGCTTTTTGCATCTCTGTCCACTTCAATGCGCAAGGCAGAATTTAATAATGGTAGCGAATTTTTATTAATTGACACAGTTGGCTTTGTTTCAAAACTGCCAACCAATTTAGTTGCAGCCTTTAAATCAACTTTGGAAGAAATAAAATATGCATCAGTTATTGTCCAAGTCGTTGATGTTTTAAATGAAAATGTGGCCATGCAAATTGAAACTACAAATAAAATTTTGCAAGAGCTGGAAATAGATGATGTAAGTATAATTTATGCCTTTAACAAAATAGACGGCCTAGAAGACCCAGTAAACAAAAGTCTTTTAAACAACTATAAGCCAAGTGTTTTTATTTCAGCCAAGGACAAGCTAAACTTAGATGAACTTTTAGATTTAATTTATGAAAACTTGCCCTATTCTTATAGTTTTGCAAAAATGTTTTTTGATTTTGCCAACCAAGATAAGCTAAACTTTTTCATAAACAAGTATGGAATTAAAAATGTTGTCTACAAGGAAAATGGGGCATATATAGAAGGTGAAATTTCTCAAGAGGACTACAATAAATATAAGGAATACGTGATAGAATAATGCTTTATAAATCAATTTTAAAAGAAGGCATGGACCAGTTTGAAGAGAAGAAGTCAATTTTTATAGGCTATTCACTTCCAGTTGAAAATGAAAACCAGGCCTTAGACTTTATTGGAAAAATAAAGGACAAGCACAAGGACGCCACCCACAATTGCTGGGCCTATGTCCTAGGAGAAAATAAACTTATCCAAAGGTTTAATGACGATGGCGAGCCTTCAGGAACAGCAGGGCTTCCAATGTTAGAAGTAATAAAAAGAGAAGACCTTACAAATATTGTCTTAGTAGTAACTAGATATTTTGGCGGAACTCTTTTAGGCTCTGGTGGCCTAATTAGGGCCTATTCAAAAGGAGCAAAAATTGCCATTGATGCAGGTCAAATTGTAGACATGGCACCCTATAAACTAGTTTCTTATAAGTACGACTACACTAACCATGGAAAGATAATGAATTTAATTGAAAGAGAAAATATTAAGCTAGTAGACTCAATATATACCGACAAAATTGAAATTCACCTTTTACTTGCGGAAAAAACTGTTGACAAGCTATCAAAAAATCTATTAAATATTACTAGTGGAGAAGTAGAGGAAAAAATTTTAGCAGATAGAATTGAAGCAGAAATAAATGGAGACTTAGTATATGGATAAAACAATAGAAGATTTAGTCACTTGGCTGAGAGAAAAAGTAACAGAGGCTAAATGTGACGGAGTTGTATTTGGGCTTTCTGGTGGAGTTGATTCAGCTGTAGTAGCAGGTCTTTCAAAATTGGCCTTTCCTAAGACTTCTTTGGGGCTAATTATGCCTTGTCATTCTAAAGACGAAGACGAAATAGACGCAAGGCTTCTAGCCCAAGCAATAGACTTAAAGGTTGAAAAAGTAGACTTAACCAAGGTTTATGATTGTCTATTAGAAGAAGCATCAGCTTCTGAAAATGATTTGGCCAAGTCCAATATCAAGCCTAGACTTAGGATGACGACTCTTTACTACTACGCCCAAAGGAACAACTACTTGGTCCTCGGCCCGTCTAACAAGTCTGAAATCTATGTTGGCTACTTCACCAAACACGGAGATAGTGGTTGTGACTTATTTGTCCTAGCAGACTTTACTAAAGATGAGGTTTATGACCTAGCTAGGTCCTTGGATATTCCAGAAAAGATTATTAACAAAAAGCCATCAGCTGGCCTAGTATCTGGCCAAAGCGATGAAGACGACCTAGGTTTTTCCTACCAAGTTTTAGATAGCTATATTAAGGGAGGAAAAATAAATTCTGCAGATAAAAATAAAATTGACAAGATGCATAGGAAAAGTGCTCACAAGAGAAAAATGCCTGAAAGTTTTAAGAAAGATGAGGAGTGATAAAAATGGCAGGACATTCAAAATGGAACAATATTAAACATAAAAAAGGTAAGGAAGATGCAAAAAAAGCAAAAGTGTTTGCTAAAATGTCTAGGTACATTACAGTAGCAGCAAGGTCAGGAGGCCTAGATCCTGAATTTAATCCAGAATTAAAGGTAGCTATTGACAAGGCAAAGTCTGAAAATATGCCTAATGACAACATTGAAAGGGCCTTAAAAAAAGCTGCTGGCGACCAAGCAGCTGCTGACTTTGAAGAAATTCTATATGAAGGCTATGGACCATCAGGAGTTGCAGTTATGGTAACAGCCCTAACTGACAATAGAAACAGAACAGCCCCAGATGTTAGACATGCCTTTGATAAAAACGGCGGTAACCTAGGAACAACTGGATGTGTTTCCTTTATGTTTGACAAGCTGGGAACAATAATTATTGAAAAATCTGCCAAGGTTGATGAAGATGACTTGACCCTACAAGCCATAGACCTAGGAGCAGATGACATTGCAGTTTTAGATGATGCCTATGAAATTACAACTAGTCCAGAAAACTTTTTAGCTGTTAAAAACGGCTTAGAAGAGGCAGGTTTTGAAGTAGCAGCTGGAGAGATTGGCTACCTACCACAAAACTATGTTGATCTTGACAATGAAGAAGATATTAAGAAGATGACTAAGTTAATAGACATGTTAGAAGACCACGATGACGTTCAAGAAGTATTCCACAATTGGAATATGCCTGAAGAAGATTGGGAGTGATCTTATTAATCCAGTAGCATTTACAATTTTTGGCCTACCAGTAATGTGGTATGGAATTTTAATTACAACAGGTATGATTTTAGGTTTTTTAGTTATAGAATCTCTTATAGATGAAAAACACAATCTAACTAAGGACCAGTTCTTAGACTTTTTTCTAATTTTAATTCCAATATCTGTTTTAACAACTAGGCTCTACTATGTAATCTTTTATGATTTAGAATATTACTTGGCCAACCCTGCCCAAATTCTAAACTTTAGACAAGGTGGCATGGCCATTCACGGAGGAATAATTGGTGGCATAGTAACGACCTTAGTTTATTGTAAGAAGAAAAATATAAATGTATTTTATCTCCTAGACCTACTTGTACCTGGACTTTCATTAGGCCAGGCCATAGGCAGGTGGGGGAATTTTATAAACCAAGAAGCCCACGGAGGCCCAACAGACCTACCTTGGGGGATAATGGTAGATGGAGTCAAGGTTCATCCGACTTTTTTCTATGAATCTATAGTTACTTTTTCTCTATTTATATTTTTATATTTTTTCATTAAGAAGGACAAGAGAAAATTTAAAGGCCAGGCCTTTGGAATTTATTCCATAGTCTATTCAACAGCTAGGTTTTTCATTGAAGGACTAAGAACGGACAGCCTATATTTAGGCTCAATTCGAGTGGCACAATTGGTTTCTATACTAGGGATAGTACTAGGTCTGATAATTTTAAAAATTCAATCTAGAAGTAAAGCCCTCTAAGGCTTTAAAACTCACTAAAACAAGGTGAGGGACTTTGGTCCCTTTGCCTTGTTTTTTTTATATATTTACTAGTAAAAAATAGGCAAATAATGTAATATATAAGCAAGAAGTGGTACAAAGTGGTAGAAAGTAGTTACAAAGTGGGTGAAAAATCCACAAAAAGGGGCAAATATGTTTTTAGGTGAGTTTAGACATACCCTTGACGCCAAGGGAAGAATTATAATTCCATCAAAGTTTAGAGAGAGCCTGGGGGACGAGTATGTAATTAGTCGTGGTCTTGATGGCTGTCTTTTTCTATTTCCAATGGAGGAATGGAAAAGCTTTGAAGAAAAACTAAGAACCCTTCCTATCACTGAATCGAGAGCCTTTGTAAGATACTTTACCGCCTCAGCATCTGATGGATCTGTAGACAAACAAGGCAGGGCCCTAATACCACAAAACCTTAGAGACGTTGCAAACATTGACAAAAATGCAGTAATAATTGGTACACCAAATAAATTAGAAATTTGGTCAGAAGAGCTTTGGGATCAATATATGTCTTCAGATATTATGTCTGACGATAATATTGCCAAACAAATGGAGGAGCTTGGCTTTTAAATGGAATTTAATCACATACCAGTTCTTTTAAATGAGACGATAGAAAATTTAAATATAAAAGAAGATGGAATTTATGTAGATGGAACTATGGGAGGAGCCAGCCACTCAAAAGAAATAGCTAAAAGACTTAAGACAGGAAGGCTAATTGCCATTGACCAAGACATTGATGCAATAAAAAAAGGAACTGAGGTTCTAAAGGACTTTGAAGACAGGGTTACAATTGTAAAATCAAATTTTTCAAACTTAGACCAAGTCTTAGATGACCTAGGCATTAAAAAAATTGATGGCCTTCTTTTAGACTTAGGAGTTTCTTCTTATCAACTTGACCAAGGAGATAGAGGATTTTCCTACCACCAAGACTTTCCCTTAGATATGAGAATGGACCAAAGTCAAGACCTTAGTGCAAGAGATGTAGTAAACGAGTACTCTAAGGAAGACTTAGAGAGAATAATATTAACTTATGGCGAAGAAAGATGGGCTAAAAGAATTGCTGAATTTATAGTTGAAGAAAGAAAGCTAAAGCCTATTGAAAGCACCTTTGACTTGTTGGAAGTAATAAAAAAAGCCATACCCAAGGCTCAAAGAATGGATAAACATCCAGGAATGAAAACCTTCCAAGCCATAAGAATTGAAGTCAACAACGAATTAAACATTATAGATAAGACCATTGACATGGGAATTAAAAGGATGAATCCAAAGGGGATGATGTGTATTATAACCTTCCACTCCTTAGAAGACAGGATTGTAAAAAACGCCTTTAGATACCAAGAACTAGATTGTATATGCGACCCAAGAGCACCAATATGTACCTGTGACAAGGTATCTACAATTAAAGTTCTAAGTAGGAAACCAATTTTACCAAGCAAGGAAGAAATTGAGAGAAATCCTAGGTCAAGGTCGGCAAAACTAAGGGTCGCCATGAAAAAGTAGGAGTGATACTATGGCTGAAGCTGCAAGGAAACTAGAATACCTAGAAGATTATGAAAACTATACAGAGCCAGAAATTAAGGTTCATAATAACTCACAAAACAATATTAGTAGCAAGTATATAAGGCGAAGAAAAGTTTTTTTAAAAATTATTTATTCTAGCTTCTTATTTGTATTGCTTGCCTCAGCCATTTTTATCCTTTCAAATTACACTAAAATCACAGCCTTAAATGTTGAAATAAGAAAATTAGATGCTAAAATAGAACAAGTAGAGAAAGAGCAAATGAATCTTAGGGCTGAAATTGAAAAAATAAAAAGCGAAAGAGACATTGTTCACGAAGCTAGAACAAAACTAGGCATGGTTTATCCAGACAAGTCTCAAATTGTTTATTTCACCCTAGAAGAATCTGATGAAGTAAATGCAGACAAGGAAAAAAACTTTATAGCAAGTATATTCTCTACACTTACAGGTAGTTCAAAATAGATATGGAGGAAGTATGAAGAAAAATAGTAAGATTAACAATAATAGGATTATTTTTCTTCTTATTTTATTTTTTATAGTTACACTTGCAATTGTTGTTAGATTATTTTACTTGCAAGTAATTGACAGAAAAAATCTAGCAAAGAGAGCAATAGAACAGATAAATAGAAGTGAAGAAATTGTTTCAGACAGAGGTTATATATTAGATAGAAATGGGAAAAGGCTGGCTATAAATACAGCCTCTTCTACAGTTTATTTTAATGGCGGCCAAGACATTGACTCAACCAGTAGAAGTCTTATAGCCAAAGAACTATCTAAGTCCTTAAACTTAGATGAATTAGAACTTTATAAAAAAATTTCTGCCAAGAAAAGAGTAAAAATAGTCCAATGGGTAGACTCAAATGTGGCTATGGAACTTAGAGAAAAAAACCTAGCAGGCATAGAAATCGTAGATGGTTTTAGAAGGGTTTATCCCTACCAAACTTTAGCATCTCATGTACTAGGCTTTACAAATATTGACGGAGTAGGCCAATATGGAGTGGAAGCATCATATAACTCAAATCTAACAGGAAGTCCAGGTAGGATTTTTAAATCATCTGATAGGAACAACAGGCAACTTCCTACTGGAAAGTCTCAAGTCTTTGAAGCCAATGACGGCCTTTCTGCAGTTTTAACTATTGACCAAGGAATTCAAAAATTTGTAGAAGATGAAACAAAAAAAATAATTTCCGAGTTTCAAGCTGACAAGGTCCACATTATAGTAGAAGAAGTTGAAACAGGCCATATACTAGCCATGTCTTCTTATCCTTCTTTTGATCCTAATGGACCAACTAAGGCAGTAAGTGACATTCAAGCTGCTTCTTGGCTTACAAAGACAGACGAAGAAATTCAAAAAGACTGGTATGACAACTGGAGAAACCCAGTTGTGTCAAATATTTTTGAGCCAGGATCAACCTTTAAATTAATTACAGCTGCAGCTGCCATGGAAGAAAACACCAGCTCACCTGAAAAGCAATATTATTGCACAGGCTACATTAGAGACATTAAAAATGCCCCTGTGTTAAAATGCGTTTCCTATAAGGAACCACACGGAAATATTACTTTGAGACAGGCTTTGGCAAAATCTTGTAACCCAAGTTTTGTTTATGTTAACAGGGACCTAGGCAGAGAAAACTTTTTAAAGTATGTCAAGGCCTTTGGCTTTGGAGAAAAAACTGGCATAGACCTTCCAGGTGAAGCTGTGGGAATTATTCCAGCAAATGCTGACAGCATAACAGAATTAAGTCTTGCTACTATGGCTTATGGTCATGGTATAGCAACAACGCCAATCCAACTAATAAATGCAGTTGCTGCAATTGGTAACGATGGACTTTTAATGGAGCCTAGACTAGTAAAAGAACTAGTAAATTCAAATGGCCAAGTTATTAGGCCTGTTGAAATTTCAGAAAAAAGACAGGTTATTTCCAAAGAGACAGCAGACAAAATGCTTTCAATAATGGCAGATGTTGTAGAAAACGGAACAGCCTCAAGGGCAAAATCGTCATCTTATTCCATTGGTGGTAAAACGGGAACTGCCAACAAGGTTTTAGAAGATGGGACAGGCTACTATGAAGACCAATATGTGGCTTCTTTTGTGGGCCTAGCACCTATTGAAGATCCAGTTATTGCAGTTTTAGTTATAGTTGACAACCCAAAGGATCAATACTATGGCTCAATTGTTGCAACACCAGCAGGAAAAAACATTATAGAATACACCTTGGAAAATTTAGGCTTACCTAAAAACACCAAGATAAAGTCTAGTGAATACACAGATTTAATTAAAGTTCCAGACCTAACAAACAGGCTAATAGGCGACGGAGGCTCAATTCTTACTCAAATGGGCTTAAAATACTCTGTTGGCTATGGAGATGTAAGCGAAGAAAGTATAATAACAGGCCAAAAGCCTAAGGCAGGAGACTTTATAGAAAAAGATGAAGTTGTAGAGTTAGACCTAGATGTAAATAATGGAGAAAGAAAAATTGTTCCAAACCTAGAAGGCAAAGATGAACAAGAACTTACAAGGCTTTTAGAAAAAACGTCTATAGACTTTAAAGTTGAAGGCCTTGAAGGTGGAGTTGTTGTAGACCAAAATCCTAAGGCAGGAGAAAAAATTAGCCAAGGGGAAACTTTGACTTTAATCCTAGGAGAAAAAGTTGAAGAACCAATAGGGCCAGCAACTAATGGTCTTAAAGACGGCCTTTTAGAAATTGAAAACGATGAAAACAAAAAGACAATTAAGTCTGTAGAAATCAAAGATTTTTCTAACAAAGAAAAAGACAAGGACGATGAGGATTCTAATTTAGACAAGAAGACAGAGGGTCAAAATACCCAAAGCCCATAAGCACTTTAAAGATCAAATGAAAAAGTAGGTAAGATAATGACTAAGTACTATATAGAAAACTTTATGATAGCTGCCATAATTTCACTGGTTTTAGGACCTATCATAATTCCAGAATTAAAAAAATTGAAAATAGGCCAGGCAATTAGAGAAGATGGCCCTCAAAGCCATCTTATAAAAACTGGCACACCTACAATGGGTGGTATTATCTTTATAGTCTCCACCCTTATAACCCTACTAGTATTTCTTGTCAACGGCAAAGATGCATTACTTTGTACTTTTTCAATGTTAGCCTTTGGCCTAATAGGACTTGTAGACGACTATTTAATTGTAGTAAAGAAGACCAATGATGGCTTAAGCGCCTTGCAGAAATTTTCTGCCCAAGTTCTTGTAGCCCTTGCTCTAATGGTTCTTACTAATAAAATAAATGGCCTAGGGAACTTATATGTGCCATTTCTTGGAAGAACAACAGTTAATTTAGGAATCTTTTATTATCCTATAACCTTATTTGTAATTTTAGGAACTGTCAATAGTGTAAACCTAACAGACGGTTTAGACGGACTAGCTGCTTCAGTTTCTATGGTTGGCCTAGTTGGCTTTGCAGTAATAAATGTAATTCTATCAAAAAATTATTTGTCAATGTTTGCCATGGCACTGGCTGGATCACTTTTAGGCTACTTGAGATACAATAAATTTCCAGCCCAAGTCTTTATGGGTGATGTTGGATCTCTAGCTCTTGGTGGCGCCTTTGCAGCTATAGCTGTGGTTTCGGGTACAACTCTATATCTTCCAATAATTGGTTTGATTTTTGTAGTCGAAACTCTTTCAGTAATAATCCAGGTTGCTTCTTTTAAACTTAGAGGAAAAAGAGTCTTTTTAATGAGCCCAATCCACCATCATTACGAAGCCAAAGGCTGGCCTGAAGTTAAAGTTGTAAAGGTATTTTTTACTATAACCTTACTTACAACAATAATTTCTATTTTAGCAATTAGATAGGGGAAAGTCCTATGAAAGATAAAAAAATACTCATAATTGGCTATGGCAAGGCAGGAAAAGCAGCAGCCCAGTCAATGGTAAAAAAATCATGGCAGGTCTTCGTCTACGATGACTTTCTAAAAAATATTCCAGAAAAAGACTTAGACAAAAGAATAAACTTTATTTATAACTCTTCAGATGTCCTATCTCAAGAGTTTAATTTGCTTGTAAAAAGTCCAGGAATAAAGCCAACAAATCCATTAATCTTAGCCCTAAAAGACCAAGGAAGAAAAATAATTTCTGACATAGAATTAGGCTATTTATTTAAAGGGTCAGAAAAATTAATTGGCATTACTGGCACTAATGGCAAGACTACCACTACCAGCTTTATTGAATTTTTTCTAAATAAAAACAATATTAAGGCGAAAGCAGTTGGAAATATTGGCCTTGGGGCAGTAGAAGAAATGATTTTTACTCAAATGGATATCCTAGCTATAGAGTGCTCATCCTTTCAATTAAATGATATTGAAAATTTTAGGCCAGACATAGCCTTAATAACAAATATAAACAAGGACCACTTAGACTATCATGGGTCTGAAGAAAATTACATAAGGGCCAAGCTAAATATTTTAAAAAATCTAGGCCCCAAAAACTTTGCAGTTTTAAATTATGATGATCCTATTTTAAAAATCCAAGAAGGCCCCTACAAGAAAATTTATTTTTCTTCAAAAATTAAGCTAGCTCATGGTTTTTACTATAAGGACGGTTATATTATTTTTGTAAATAAGCAAGTAGAAGAGAAACTTATTGACTGTAGAAAGCTAAAGCTCAAGGGCCTTCACAATTACGAAAATATAATGGCAGGCCTTGGCGTAGCCTATAGCCTAGGACTAAACTTAGAAGATGTTTCTAAGGCTGCCTATGAATTTTCTGCAGTAAAGCATAGACTTGAATTTGTAAGAACTTTTAAGGGAGTAGACTACTATAACGACTCAAAGGGAACAAATACAGATTCAACAAGAAAGGCCCTGGCTTCTTTTTCTCAACCTATAATTATTCTTATGGGTGGCTATGACAAGGGAGAAGACTTTAAGGAGCTTTTAAAAGAAGCTAAAGGAAAAATAGAAGCCCTTGTTGCCTTTGGTCAAACAGGAGAAAAAATTTATCAAACAGCAAGGGACCTAGGCTATGAAAATATATTTTTAGCCCAGGACCTTAAAGAAGCCTTTACAAGGGCAGCGAGCCTTGCTGTTTCAAATGATTTAGTATTATTATCTCCAGCCTGTGCTTCCTGGGACCAATACAAGTCCTTTGAAGACCGTGGAGATGAATTTATAGACTTAGTAAATAAATTAAAGTAGAAGGGATAGACTTGGCAAAAAAGAAAAATACAAAGTTTTTGTTAGACAAAAGACTTTTAATTACAACTTTAATATTATCAATAACAGGCCTGATTTTAGTCTTTTCTGCATCATCTCCAGAAGCAGTTTTAAAACATGGAGATGGATACTTTTTTGTAAAGAAGCATATAAGATTTTTAATCCTAGGCTTTTTTGTCATGTTTGCAGCTTCAAATATAAACTATAGAATTTATAAAAAGCTGGCTATTCCAATAATTTTGCTTTCTGTTTTTCTAAATATATTACTTTACACCAAATTTGGAAAAGCAGAGTTAGGCCAGGCTAGGTGGTTAGAACTAGGAAACCTACCTAGATTTATGCCATCTGATACCTTAAAGCCTGCGGCAGTAATTTTTATGTCCTATTATTTAGAAAAGTTAGGCAAAGGAATAAAAAACTACAAGGGAGTTATATCTTCAACTCTTTTTATAATCTTATTTTTTGGCCTTGTCTTTATGAACGACATGGGCTCATCCCTAGTTATTTTAATGTCCTTGGGATCAATGTTAATAGTAGCTGGAATAAAGTTTTCTTCAGCTGTAACTTTAATTGCCCTAGGACTTCTTGTAACATGGCAAAGTTTGTCTTTAGAAATGTTCCAATATAGGATGAAAAGATTTACAAGTTTTTTAAGGCCCTTTGAAAATATGCAAGGGGATGGCATGCAACAAGGAAACTCTATATATTCTGTTGCCCTAGGTGGCATTAAAGGCGTTGGCCTAGGCCAAGGCTTCCAAAAGTTTTCCTACATTCCCCATGTTTATAATGACTTTATATTTTCAGTAATGGCAGAAGAATTTGGCCTAATTGGAAGTTTATTTTTAATTGGTTTATTTTTAAACTACACTCTTGCATCCTTTAAAATTTCAATGAAATGCAAGTCAGAATTTGGAAAATTTTTGGCTGTGGGCCTAAGTTTATTAGTTTTAAGCCAGGCACTAATTCATATTTGTGTTAATATAGGTTTAGCACCAGTTACTGGCATAACCCTTCCATTTATAAGCTATGGAGGAACGTCCCTAATAATGACTATGTTTATGACAGGAATAATTTTAAATATATCCAAAGAAAATAATAGGAGTAGATAATGAAATACCTAATTACAGGTGGAGGAACTGGAGGACATATCTATCCAGCCCTAGCAATTTTAGACCAAATAAAAAAAGAAGACCCTGATGGAGAATTTTTATATGTAGGCAGAAGAGCTGGTCTTGAAAAAGAATTAGCTGAAAAAGCTGGCTATAACTACAAGGCTGTTAGAATAAAAGGCCTGCCAAGAAGAATAAATTTAGATTCTTTAAAAACAGCTATTGCCTTAGTCCAAGGAATTCACGATGCAAAAAAAATAATAAAAGACTTTCAACCAGATATTGTAATAGGAACTGGAGGTTATGTTTCTTTTCCAGCAGTTTATGTTGCCCAGCAAAAAAACATTCCAACACTTTTACAAGAGGCCAATGCCTTTCCAGGCAAGGTAAATAGAATTTTATCCAAGAAAGCTAAGGCCGTTGCCTTGGCCTTTAAAGAAGCAGAGGCTAGACTTGCTACTGACAAGACTTTTATATCTGGTAATCCTATAAGACCAGTTTTTTTAGATGTAGATAAAAATGCTGCTAGAAAAAAATATTCTATAAAAGATGGAGAAAAGCTTATTTTATCCTTTGGTGGCTCTGGAGGCCAAGAATCTATAAACGATGCCCTTGTTGAAATTTTTCAAAAGCCTATCAGAGAAAGTTATAAATACATCCACATTACTGGCAGAGACTACTATAATGAATTCTTAGACCAATTAAAAGAAAAAAACATTGAGCTGTCAGATGCAATTAAAATTTTAGACTACAGCCATGAAATACCTGACTTGCTTGCAGCTGCAGATGTGGCAATTTTATCATCTAGTGCCATATCCCTAGCAGAAGTTGCCTGTGTTGGTCTTCCTAGTATCCTAGTTCCAAAGACCTATACAGCTGACAACCATCAAGAATTTAATGCCAGGGCCTTTGAAGACGCTGGGGCATCACTTGTTATTTTAGAAAAAGACCTAACTGGCTCAAGTCTTGACCAGGCAATTTCTACAATAGTAGACGACCAAGAAAAGATGCAAAAAATGGGAAAATGTGCTAAAATTCTCTCAAAGCCAAATTCAACCAAGGAAATAGTTGAAAATATTTTTAGGCTCCTAAGAGAGAATAATGAAAGATAAAAATTATAAAAGGCCAAAGAGAAAAGTAAGATATTTTAGGATATTTATCGCCCTAGGTCTTTTATGCCTATTGGTGTTTGCCTTTTTAAGGCTGCCAATTTTTCAAGTTAGAAAAATTTTAGTTACAGGCAATGAAAGACTAGATGAAAATACTCTTATTTCTTATTCTAAAGTTTCTACTAAGGACAATTTAATATTTTTAAAAAAAGATAGAGTGAGAGAAAATGTATTGACTAATCCCTTTGTTGAAGATGTTGAAGTTAAGAAAAGTTTATTTAAGGGCTTAACCTTAGCAGTTAAAGAAAGACAAGCTGCAGCAACTTTACAAATCGGGGACAAGTACTTGCTTATTGACAGTTTTGGAATAATAATAGACGAGTACAATAGTTTGATGCTAAATCTAAGCCTAATTACTGGCATAAAAATTAACGGCCAAGTTAACCTAGGCCAAGATATATTTTCCTTTGTAAGTGAGGAAAAAAATAATTTGCTAAGAGAACTTCTCAATGGAGAAAACATTTATAAGTTTAAAAGTGTTGACCTAGAAGAAGACCAGGCAGAACTAGTTTTAAAAGACGGAGTAATTGTCGCCTTTGGATCTTATAACAAGGTGGACTACAAGCTCAAGGTTTTAGACCTGATGGTTAAGAAAATTGAAGAAGATGGCAGTAAAAATCCATCTATGATTCTAATGGAAGATGGACCTGTGCCAATACTTGTGGTAGATTAGTTAAAAAACGCAAAAAAACACAGTAAAAGCTAAGAAAATTGCGTATTTTTGTTGACTAATTTAATATTAAACATTACAATATAAAGAGGACTATCATATATAAAAATATATTTGATATATATAAAGGAGGAGACAATGTTGGAATTCGAAGTTGACAACGATGGATTTGCAAAAATTAAAGTTATAGGAGTTGGCGGCGGTGGTAATAACGCTGTTAACAGAATGATTGAAAGTGGAGTTAAAGGTGTAGATTTCATCGCTGCTAACACTGATAGACAAGCATTGAAAGCTTCTTTAGCTAACACTAAACTTCAAATTGGAGAAAAAATCACTAGAGGGCTTGGAGCTGGTGGAAACCCATCAGTAGGAGAAACTTCTGCAGAAGAAAGCCGTGATGACATTAGAAACTCATTAGAAGGCACAGATATGGTATTTATCGCAGCTGGAATGGGTGGCGGAACAGGTACAGGAGCAGCTCCAGTTGTAGCAGACATTGCTAAAGAGCTTGGCATACTTACTGTTGGTGTTGTTACAAAACCATTTTCTTTTGAAGGATCAAGAAGACAAAGACAAGCTGACAAGGGTATAGAAGCCCTACTTGAAAAAGTTGATACCCTAGTAACTATACCTAATGACAGACTACTTCAAATAGCTGACAAAAAGACTTCTGTAAAAGAATCTTTTGAAATGGCTGACGAAGTCCTACTTCAAGGTATAACTGGTATTTCAGACTTAATTTCCATCCCATCACTTATTAACCTAGACTTTGCTGACGTTAAGTCTATAATGGAAAACAAGGGAATTGCACATATGGGTATAGGTTTTGCTGAAGGAGACGATAGGGCCCAAGAAGCAGCAAGGGCAGCTGTAAAATCTCCTCTACTAGAAACTTCTATAGAAGGAGCAAGATCTGTATTAATTAACATTACTGGTGGCGACGACCTTGGAATCTTTGAAATTAACGAAGCAGCTGAATTAATAAGATCTGCTGTATCAGATGATGCAAATATTATCTTTGGTGCAGGCATTGACAAGTCAATGGGAGAACAAATTAAGATTACAGTAATTGCTACAGGCTTTTCAGAAACTGATAACCAAGAAGGCTTAGCTAGCATTAAAGATTTAAAGGCAAATGGAAAAGATGGAGAATCAAAATCTAAAGAAGAAGTAGAAGATCCTACAGCCTTACACATACCAGATTGGTTAAAATAGTATAGTTCAACAAAATTAATGCGCATTATTTCATACCTTAGTTGGAATAATGCGTTTTTTTATCAAAATAGAGGAGGATAAAGATGAAATGTCCTTTTTGTGGATATATTGACTCCAAGGTTATAGACTCTCGTCCAACAGATGAAAACTCAACTATTAGGCGTAGACGTGAGTGCTTAAAATGTAAGAAGAGATTTACAACCTATGAAAAAATTGAAAAAGTTCCAATTATAATTGTAAAAAAAGACGGAACCAGACAAAGCTATGACAGAAATAAAATTTTAAATGGCTTAATTAGGGCTTGTGAAAAAAGACCAGTATCTTTTAACACCCTAGAAAAATCAGTTGACAATATAGAAAAAACTATTTATAACTCTATGGACAAGGAAATTAGCTCAATGGAAATAGGAAACTTAGTCATGGAAGAGCTTAAAAAAATTGACCAAGTAGCCTATGTTCGCTTTGCTTCAGTTTATAGAGAATTTAAAGACATAGATACCTTTATGAAAGAACTACAGTCAATAAAGGAAGAGGCCTAGTTCATGAACGATTTATTTGATTTATCCTATCAAATGAATAAAAAAAACCTAGAGCCATTAGCAGAAAAGTTTAGACCAAAGACCCTAGAAGAATTTGTAGGCCAAGGCCATATAGTTGGTCAAGGCAAGTTATTAAATAGGCTAATTTCAGCTGACAGAATAACTTCAATGATTTTTTATGGTCCGCCAGGAACTGGAAAGACAACTTTAGCATCAATTATAGCCAATACAACTTCAGATAATTTTGTAAAGCTGTCTGCAGTTTCAGCTGGAGTAAAAGATATAAAATCTATAATTTCTGTAGCTGAGTCAGATTTAAAGCTTTATCAGAAGAAGACAATTTTATTTGTAGATGAAATTCACAGGTTTAATAAGGCCCAACAAGATGTGCTCTTACCCTTTGTGGAAAAGGGAATTATAATTTTAATTGGAGCTACAACAGAAAATCCAATTTTTGAAGTAAACAAGGCCTTGCTCTCTAGGTCTAGGATAATAGAATTTAAAGCCCTTGAAAAAGCAGACCTAGACAAACTAATAGACAGGGTCTTAGCTGACAAGGACAAGGGCTATGGCAACAAAAAAATTATTTTTGAGCCAGGAGCTAGAAACTTTCTCCTTAGTCATGTAGAAGGAGATGGGAGAAATCTTTTAAATACCTTAGAGCTTGCTGTAATTACAACCCCAGCAGATGGAGATGGAAATATTCACATAGATATTGATGTAATTTCCAACTGCATCCAAAACGTAAACCTGCGCTATGACAAAGATGGAGACCAGCATTACAATATTATCTCAGCCTTTATAAAATCTATTAGAGGCTCAGACCCAGACGCTGCAATTTATTACTTGGCCTTAATGCTATCTTCAGGTGAGGATCCAAAGTTTATTGCTAGAAGACTTATTATTTCAGCAGCTGAAGATATTGGCCTTGCAGATCCTAATGCTCTAAAAATTGCAACAGCTTGTTTTGATGCAGTTAACTTTATTGGCATGCCTGAAGGGAGAATTCCCCTAGCTGAAGCTACAGTTTATTTAGCAACTGCTCCTAAGTCTAACTCTGCTTATGAGGCGATAAATAAGGCCATGGCCTATGTTGAGTCTAATAAATCTCTAGAAGTTCCAGAGCATTTAAAAAACATTCATATTAACAAGGATCAGGATTTAGAAAAATATAAGTATCCTCACGCCTATGAAGGAGCCTATGTTTCTCAAAAATACTTAGAGAAAGACTTAAAATTTTATGAGGCCAAAGACCTGGGCTTTGAAAAAAACATTGCAAGCAGACTTAGAGACCTAAAAAAATTAAAATAATCCTAGACAGTATACTGCTAACAGTGTATAATATAGTAGTTATGTTTATGACTTTAAAAATATTTGAAGATTTTTAGAGTTTATGATAAAATTATTAAATGAGTTATTAAGTGAATCAGAGGTGATAATAATGAAAAAAGATATACATCCAAAGTACCAAGAAGCAACAGTTATTTGTGCTTGTGGAAATACTTTTAAGACAGGATCTACAAAACCAGAACTTAGAGTAGAAGTTTGCTCAGAATGTCATCCTTTCTTTACAGGCAAACAAAAAACTAGCGAAGCTGGCGGTAGAGTAGAGAAATTTAACAAAAAGTACAAAAGAGACTAAGAAAATAAGGGTTGGTATATATATACTAACCTTATTTTTTTTAAAATTTTTAATTTACAGGTGGCAAATGAAAAAAACAAGTATAGGCGGCCAAGCCTTAATTGAAGGCATAATGATGAGAGGCCCATCTCAAATTGCTATAGCAGTTAGAAAACCTGATAATGAAATAGTGACCAAGGTTGAACCGACTAAGAGCTTAATTAAAAAAAATAAAATCTTAGGGCTTCCTTTTATTAGAGGAGTTGTTGCCCTAGGAGAGGCTATGGTGACAGGAGTTTCTGCCTTAATGTATTCAGCATCATTTTGGGAAGACGAAGAAGAGGGAAAGTCTAGTGAACTTACAGGCCTTCAAACCTTTGGCATTATAGCCTCATCATTTATAATGGCTATAGCCTTATTTATGCTTTTACCAAATTTAATAACTAGCTTTTTTATGAAATATACTGACAGTCCCTTGCTTTTAAATATTATAGAGGGAATTCTTAGGCTGACAATATTTTTTATTTATCTAATCTATGTTTCAAAACTTGAAGATATAAAAAGAGTTTTTGAATACCATGGAGCTGAACACAAGTCTATTCACTGCTATGAAAATGGCCTTGACCTAACAGTAGAAAATATAAAAAAGTTTCCAATAATGCACAAAAGATGTGGGACCTCATTTTTATTTATGGTTATGTTTATTTCTATAATTGTCTTGTCATTTTTTGGCTGGCCAAATTTAATTATGAGAATAGTTTCTAGAATTATTGCTTTGCCAATAGTTGCAGGCATATCCTATGAAGTTAACAAACTTATAGGAAAATATGACAACAAGCTATGCTCAGCCTTGGCCTATCCAGGTCTAATGATCCAAAAACTTGCGACAGTTAAGGAGCCAGACGATAGTCAAATTGAAGTTGCCATAGCAGCTCTAAAACTTGTCCTTCCAAAAGATGGAGAAGATGACTCATGGTAATAAAAGAGGCTATCGAATTTGGCAGAGACAAACTAAAAGAATCTTTATACACAGACCCAATAAAGGAAAGTAGATTTATACTTTCTTTTTTGCTAAATAAGGACTTAAGTTTTATCTTAATTAATCCAGACTATGAGCTAGATGAAAAAACAGCTGAAGACTTTACAAATATAATTTTACAAAGACAAGCAGGACAGCCTCTAGCATATTTAATTAAAACTGCGAATTTTTATGGCAGGGACTTTTTTGTAGACCCAAGGGCTTTAATTCCAAGATGGGACACAGAAAACTTAGTTGAACAAGTTATTGATTTGGCAATGACAATTGAAAGTCCTAGAATTTTAGAAATAGGAGCAGGGTCTGGAGCAATTTCTATAACAATGGGCATAGAAATACCAAAGGCTAAGGTCAGCGGAGTAGATATTTCTCCAGCTGCCTTAGAAGTTTGTAATATTAACTTAGAAAGATACAAAGATGCAAAAGTTGAATTTTTTAAATCAAATTTGTATGAAAATATTTCTGGCCAGTATGATATAATAGTTTCAAACCCACCCTATATAAAAAGGGCAGACTTAGAATCCTTACAAAGTGAAGTAAAAAAAGAGCCTCTTAATGCCTTAGACGGTGGGGAAGATGGGCTAGACTTTTTTAGAGACATAATCAAGTCTGCAAAAGACCACTTAAAAGAATCTGGCTACTTAGTTTTTGAACTAGGAGCAGGTCAATATGAAGACGTGAAAAAAATTTTACTAGCCAATAATTTTACAAACATTGGATATAAAAAAGACTTACAGGGAATAATTCGAGTTATATGGGCTAGTTAAGGAGGAAATAAATGTACGAAAATTTACAAGTATTTGAAGACAGGTTTGTTGAATTAGAAAAATCTATGATAGATCCAGAAGTACTTGCTGACTCAAGAAAGCTTCAAGAAATAGCAAAGGAACACGCTGACCTAAAAGATATTGTAGAAAAATACAGAGAGTACAAGAACCTAACTGAAAACCTAGAAGAGACCAAGCTTATGTTTGATGACAAACTAGACTCAGAAATGCGTGAGATGGTCAATGACGAAGTTAGAAATTTAGAAAAATCCATTGAAGAAGTAGAAGAACAAATAAAAATTCTCCTAGTACCTAAAGATGAAAATGACGACAAAAACGTTATAATCGAAATTAGAGCTGGAGCAGGTGGAGACGAAGCCGCTCTTTTTGCTGGAGTCTTATTTAGAATGTACACCATGTATGCAGAAAGCCACAGGTGGAAGGTAGATGTTATGAACACCAACGAAATTGGCATAGGCGGCTACAAGGAAGTAATATTTATGGTAAATGGCCATGGAGCCTATTCAAAGCTAAAATACGAATCTGGAGTTCACAGGGTCCAAAGAGTTCCTGAAACAGAATCATCAGGCAGAATTCATACCTCAACTGTAACAGTAGCAGTTCTTCCAGAAGCAGAAGAAGTTGAAATAGAAATTAACCCACAAGATGTTAGGGTAGACGTCTTCAGATCATCTGGAAATGGAGGCCAATCTGTTAATACAACAGACTCAGCAGTAAGACTAACACATATACCAACAGGCATAGTTATATCCTGCCAAGACGAAAAATCTCAGCTTAAAAACAAAGACAAGGCTATGAAGATTTTAAAGGCAAAGCTTTACGAACAAATGCAGGCAGAACAAGCCAAAGAACTTTCAGACGAAAAGAGATCTCAAGTTGGAACAGGAGATAGGTCAGAAAGAATTAGGACCTATAACTATCCTCAAGGAAGAATTACAGACCATAGAATTAACAAGACTATCCACCAAATGGACAACTTCTTAGATGGTGACCTTGATGAAATGATAGATGAGCTAACAGCCTTTGACCAAACTCAAAAAATGGAAATGATGGCATAAAATAAATCTAATTTGTTTCTAAAACAAGATGAAAAAAAGGTAAAATAGAATGATTATAATATTTGACTTTTTAAAAATCATCTTGTATAATATAGAAGAACAATTTTAATAGGAGGTATTTTACTATGGTAAAAGCAATGACACAAGACAACCTAAGATCAGCATTTGGTGGCGAATCTCAAGCTCATATGAGATACAGAATTTGGGCTACTACTGCTAAAAAAGAAGGCTTTGAAAATGTTGCAAGATTATTTAACGCAACTTCAGACGCTGAACAAGTTCACGCAACTTTACACTTTAAAGCTCTAAGAGACTGTGGTGGAGATTTTGCAGTAACATCAATGGCAGGCTTTGGTCTTTCTGCTACTTCAGACAACCTACAAGGTGCTATTAACGGAGAATTATTTGAAGCAACAGAAATGTACCCAGCTTATATAGCTGTTGCAGAACTTCAAGGAGAAGATGAAGCTATTAAGGCTTACAGATTCGCAATCGAGGCAGAAAAAGTACACGCTGAAAGATTCCAAACAGCAAAAGATGCAGTAGATGCGGGAAAAGACCTTGAAGTAGAAACTATTTACTTATGCCCAGTATGCGGTTATATTGGATTTGACCCATCAGAAGAAATTTGCCCACTATGTGGAGCTAAAAAGACTGTATTTATTGAATACTAATTAAAAGAAAAAAAGTTGGACTTAGATCCAGCTTTTTTTATGCCTTAAAATACTTATAAATATATTTTTATGGTATAATAAGGGCAATAATATTGTTATTGGAGGTAATAATCTTAATGAAGACACCTGTAATGGATGCACTTAAAAAATTAGTTGAAGAAGATAGCGTATCTTTTCACTTTCCTGGGCACAAAGGCAGGACTACTAATATAGATTGGGCAAAGCTAATGCCTATGATGGACACAACAGAAACAAGAGGTATGGACAATCTCCTTGACCCAAATGGAATAATAAAAGAATCTCAAGACGAAGCTGCCAAAGTTTTTGGAGCTAAGAAGACCTTTTATGTACCTAATGGTTCAACTGGATCCAACTATATAGCCCTATCTGTTGTATGTCAAAGGGGAGACAAGGTTTTAGTCCAAAGAAACTGTCACAAGTCAATTTATAACAGCATGATTCTAAATGATCTAAGACCTGTTTATGTTTATCCAAACTTTAACAACTTATATGAATCCACAACTGGTGTCAGACCTGAAGATATAAAGGCCACTTTAGATAAAGACCCTGATATAAAGGCTGTATGTCTAACTAGTCCTAACTACTATGGAATATGTTCAGACATAGAAGCTATAGCAAAAATTGTTCATGACAGGGGAAAAATTCTAATAGTTGACGAAGCCCATGGACCTCATATAAAGTTTTCTGACAGATATCCTAAGTCTGCTATAGACTCAGGAGCTGACATTGTAATTCACTCAACCCACAAAACTCTACCAAGTATAACTCAAACATCAATGCTCCACATTTGTTCAGATAGAATTGATATAAACACAGTTAGAGACAGGTTCCAACTTTATACAACAACAAGTCCATCTTATCTCTTCACTGTTTCCAATGAAATGGCCACAGCCTATATGGAAGTAGAAGGAAAAAATAGACTAGACGACATGTATGACTATATAGTCGACCTTAGAAAGAGGCTAGAAGCAATTGACGGAGTAACTGTTTTACAAAAAGACCCAGATGATGAAACAATTTTTGACCTAGATATTTCTAGAATTTTAATTGGTCTTAGAGGGTACAAGGGAACTGAGCTAATGAACATTCTCTACAGGGACTACAACATTAGAATGGAAATGAATGACTACTATTCAACCCTAGCTATGTCAACTGTAATGAATACCAAAGAAGACTTTGAAAAATTATATGAAGCAGTAAAAGATATAGCAGCTAGAGAGGAAAGACCAGCCTTAGAAAAACTTTCAATAGATATGCCAAGGCCAACTATAGCCATGAGTCCAGCAGAGGCTTATTTTTCTAAGAAAAAACTTGTAGACCTAAAGGATGCTATTGGAAAAGTTGTAGCAACATCAGTTATTCCTTATCCACCAGGAGTTCCACTACTTGCAACTGGAGAGCTAATTACCCAAGAACTTTATGACTATTTAATGTTCTTACTAGAAAACAATATAAATATAGTAAACCTATCAGAAGACAAGAGACAAATATTGGTGGTAGAAGATTGAAAGGTTATTTTTTAGCATTAGAAGGGCCAGACGGATCTGGAAAGTCGACAATAGCAAGGCTATTAGAAAAAGAACTAGAAGAAAAATATAAGATCCAAACAGTTTTGACCAGAGAACCAGGCGGAACAGAAATTGGGGAGGATATAAGATCGATTTTACTATCAACAGCTAACATGGAAATGGGAAACAGGACAGAGGCGCTTCTTTACGCAGCCTCAAGAGCCCAACACGTAGAAGAAAAAATTCTGCCCCTAGTTGAAGCTGGCAAGCTAGTAATTTCTGATAGATATATATTTTCATCCCTGGCCTATCAAGGCTATTCTAGAAGGCTAGGCATTGATGAAGTTATGGATATAAATATCTTTGCCACAAATGGCTTTTATCCAGACAGAATTATATTTTTTGACCTAGACCCAAACCTAGGACTAAAAAGAAAATTTGCCCAAAAAGAAGGGGACAGGCTAGAAATAGCAGGAGACGATTTCCACAAAAATGTCTATGAAGGCTACAAGGAAGCAATAAAAAAATATCCGAAAAATGTAAAGACAATAGATGCATCTAAGCCAGTAGAAGAAGTATTTAAAAGTTGCTTAGAAATAATTAAGGAGGATTTAAAAATATGAAACTAATTGTTGCAATAGTCCAAGACGAAGACTCAGCTATACTATTAGATGACTTAATGGAAGCTGACTATAGGGTTACAAAACTTGCATCAACAGGTGGATTTTTAAAAAGCGGAAATACCACCTTGCTAATAGGTATTGATGACGAAGACCGTATAAACAAGTGTATAGAAATTATAAATAGAAACTGCAAGAGAAGAGAAGTTACATCAACACTAATGAACCTTTCTATCCAAGGAGATGGCTACATGCCATATCCATTAGAAGTTACAGTTGGTGGAGCCAATATTTTTATAATAGACGTAGACGAACACGTTGTATATTAGAGGTGAAAAATGAAATTAATAATAGCAATAATCCAAGACAAGTTTGTAAACACACTAGTTAGAAACTCTTTAGACGAAAATATAAAAATAACTAAACTATCATCAACTGGTGGATTTTTAAAAAGTGGTAACTCTACCTTCCTTATAGGAGTAGAAGAAAGCGACCTAGAAAAAGCAAAGATGATTATAAAAAATTCAGTAAAATCAGAAGTCATCAAAGAAAACGACGAAGAATTAAAAGTATCAGGAGCCCACTTATTTATAGTTGATGTAGAAAATAATATAGTTTTATAATGAGATTTGAAAAAATTATAGGAAACGAAAATGTACTAAAGAGCCTAGAGGACATGGTTTTAGCTGATAGAATTAACCATGCCCTTTTATTTGAAGGCCCAGCTGGAATAGGAAAAAAATACACAGCAAAAGTATTTTCAAAGTCAATACTTTGTGAAGATGAGGCCAATAAACCCTGTGGCATCTGCCCCCAGTGCAAACAATTTGACTCTGACTCAAATCCAGACTTTTTATTTGTCGAGCCTATAGGAGACGTAATAAAAAAAGAACAGATTCAAGACCTAATTGAGTTTTTATCAATAAGGCCCTTTGATAGCAAATACAAAATTGCCCTAATAGAAAGCTTTGACAAGGCAACACCAGAGGCCCAAAACGCCTTTTTAAAAACCCTTGAAGAAGGACCAGACTATGGAATAATAATCTTACTTTCTGAAAACAACAAAAACATCTTAGAGACAGTTTTATCCAGGGTAAAAAGCTATTACTTTGCTCCTATCCCAAGCTCAAAAATAATAGAATATTTAATGGCCAACTACAAAATCTCAGACAAAGAAGCAAACTTTTATGCCAAGTATGCAAACGGCTCAATTGGCTCAGCAATAAAAATGGCCAAAGACCCAGACTTTAACGAAAAAAGACTGAAAAACTTAGAAATCTTTCACAGGGCCCTAATGGGAGAAAAAGACTATGTCCTTAGCGAAGTAAAAAACTTTAAAGACCAAGATAATATAGACTTGGTCTTAGACATGTATTTGGCCTGGTTAAGAGACTTATTAATATACAAAGAAACTAAGGATAGGTTCTACCTATACAACTCAGACCTAGAAAAAAAACTAGTAGGCCAAAGCAATTTAGATTATGAATTTATAAACTATGTAAAAGAAAAAATTATAAAACTAAAGTCAATTCTAAAATTCAACGTAAACAAAGACTTGGCTTTAGATTTATTCTTTATAGATATATTGGAGGAGTGCCAGTGAACAAGGCAATAGGAGTTAGGTTTAAATGCGCAGGAAAGGTTTATTACTTTTCACCTAACGGATTAGATATAAAAAGAGGCAACAAGGTAATAGTAGAAACATCAAGAGGGATCGAATACGGCTCATGCGTTACAGAAGTCCTAGATGCAGACGCTCTAAACCTTGAAAACCCACTAAAAGATGTAATAAGAATAGCCAGTGAAGAAGACGATAAGACCCACTGGGAAAACTTAAAAAAAGCCAAAGAAGCAGAGAGAATTTGCAAAGAAAAAATAGCAGAGCACAAAATTGATATGAAACTATCATCTGCAGAATATACCTTTGACAATAACAAGCTTTTATTTTACTTTACCTCTGACGACAGAGTAGACTTTAGAGAGCTAGTAAAAGATCTGGCAGCCATATTTAAAACTAGGATAGAACTAAGACAAATAGGAGTTAGAGACGAAGCAAAAATAATTGGAACCATGGGCTACTGTGGCAGAGAATCATGTTGCTCAACTTTTCTTTGTGACTTTAATCCAGTTACAATAAAAATGGCCAAGGACCAAAGCTTTTCCCTAAATCCAAGTAAGATTTCAGGAATATGTGGCAGGCTAATGTGTTGTCTTGCATATGAACAAGAAGCCTACGAATACGCCCTAAAGAAAATGCCAAAAATTGGAACAGTAGTAAATACAAAATTTGGACCAGGAACTGTGGCCCAAGTTTCACCACTCCAAGAAATGCTAAAAGTAAAATTTGTAGAAGACGACGAGATAAATATAGAAAATATTCACCTTGACGACCTAATAACTGATGAAGAAAATGATAACGACAATCAGTTCTAAGCTAGTAAATATCACAAATTTCACTTGAAAAACTTTAGACTCTGTTGTATAATGTAATCAACAAAAATAATAGGAGGTATGTTAATTATGGCATATGTAATTCATGATAACTGTACAGCATGTGGAGATTGCAAACCAGAATGCCCAACTGAAGCTATTTCAGCAGGAGACATCTATGTAATTGATTCAGATGCTTGTATCGATTGTGGAATGTGTGCAGATGTTTGCCCAGTAGGAGCACCACAAGCAGAATAATTCAATAAAGTACTTATAAAAAACGGCTCTTTGTCAAATAGTGTTGATGAAGAGAAAAGTAACTAACAAGTGGCTCAG
>CAYFUN010000009.1:0-38057 GCA_964346535.1 uncultured Peptoniphilaceae bacterium | reverse complement strand
TTTTTATTTAGTTTTTAAAATATTTTCAGCCTAGGTTATTTTTAAAAAAGTTTTCACATTTACTATGGTTTGAAAATTTATTATATTTTCTTTTCAAAATATTTGCTCAAAAAAATAGCGTCAGATTTTTCTAACGCTATTTTCTAAATTTATTTCCTATAATCTGTCTGTATAAACTCCAAAGGCTCCTCTATTAATTAAATCTTCTGCCTGCTTTAGGTCGTTTATTGTGTGGACAAAAATTTTAACGTCTTCTATGTCTTTTATTGGATCATAGGCTCCTGATTCAAACCTGTCTAGGGTTAGGGTTATACCAAAAGGTTTTTCTGTCTTTGTAAATTCAATTATTTGATCTAGCTTTTCCTTGTTCATATAGGATGTGTAAATTATATTATTAAAGCCTAGGGCCTTGGCCTTGTGGTAGTCTTCTATGGAGTGAACTTGAGGGATTATTCTATCCATTATCCCCTCTGCCCAAGGTTTTATAAATTTTTCCAGGTTTGCTATATTGTTGCCTTTAATATCTGTAATGAAATAGGCTTCAGGATTTGCCCTCAACCAGTCTATAGATAACTTTGCATCAAATTGGCTGTAGTCATTTACGCTTTTTAGATTCATAAATTCATTATAGGCTAGGGGTTTTCCAATTACAAAGTCGTCCTTGCCATAAAATCTTTTTAAAAACCCGTCCCAAGAATGCATGGCTACTAAGTTTCCATCAGCTGTGTTTATATAGTCTATTTCAAAATACTTTTTGCCTCTGGCTAAGTTGTAGTTAAAGGCTTCTTTTTGGTTTCTATAGCTTTCATTATTATAATATCCGCCTGCGTGCATTACTGTGTTATCTTTGTTAATGAGGCCACTTTTTTTAATTTCTTCATCTACATAGTCTTGTCTAGTTTTTCCGATTAAATTGTTTTCTAAAAGATATTTAGAAAAATCAAGATCAAATTCTGCCTGAGAAATTTTTTTAAGGGCTTGGTCCTTGGAAATTTCTTCTCTAGTAGATCTTTTTATTAACTTTGATTCTTGTAGGTCAGCAGTCTTAGACTTAATAAATAATTCGTCCTTGCTAATGAAACTGCCCTTTGGAATTTTTCCTTGAGGATAGACCATGTTTTCAGTTTCATACTTTTCAAGTAAGTCTCTACCGAACATTAATGTTGTTTCATCATTCCAGCCCATTATATTGGCTAGAGTTGGAAGTAGGTCTATTTGGCTGCCTGTAGTCTTACTTACAAAGCCCTTGTTAGAGCCAGGAATGTTTATTAAAAGTGGAACGTTAAACATGTCATCATAGTCATAGTCCCTGCCAAGGAACTTTGTCATAGCAGCTTTTTCTGCTTCCTTGTCTATGTCCATGGCATAGTGGTCGCCATAAATAACGATTACTGAATTTTCATAGACCCCTGCATTTTTTAATTCTTCTATAAAGTTTTTAATGGCCTGGTCTGTATACCTATGAGTATTTAAAGTTCCGCCGAAGCTTGTATTTTGATCTTCTGGGCTAAGTTTTATTTGAGCTTTATTTTCAGGAAGGCTAAAAGGTGCTTGGTTGGTTTGAGTTAGCATAAAAGAAAAAAATGCTTGGTCTCTAGCCTTTAATTTATTAATGGTTGCTAAAGATTGTTTAAAGAAACTTTCATCTGCTAGGCCGTTTCCTATTATTTGGTCTTGTTTATAGGAAGTTCCTAAATAAATTTCATCAAAACCTAGGCCTCTAAATATTTTATTTCTTTGAGAAGCTTCAGCAGTGTTTCCATTCATATAGGCAGTCCTATAGTTTTTGCTTCTAGCCATACTAATTAGACCATAGAGTTCATTGTTCCTGTATTTTTCATAGGCAGGAGTGTCTAAATTAGCGTACATACTATTTAGACTTACAAATTCAGCGTCTAAGCTGTCTCCCTTGGTTGTTAATTCCATATAGTCACTAAAGTAAATTGTATTAGAACTTTGAGCCAGGCTATTTAAAAATGGAGTGATCTCTTGGTCATTATAAGTCTTATTTAAAAAAGTATTTTGTAGGCCCTTTACTTGGATTACTATTAGGTTTTTGCCTTTTCCGAGACCAGTATATTCATTTGTGTGTGAATTTTTCTTTATAAGGTCCTTAATCTTATCTTTTCTTTTTTCGTCTGTAGACCTATTGTCATCTTCTGTCTTGACTACTTCTTTGGCTGGTTCTTTTTTAGCTTCATCTTTGACCTTTAAATAGTTGTAGAGAATTTCAAATACTTGTTGTCTTAAACCTGCTTGATAAAAATCTTCAAGGGCCAAGTCATCTAAGAATTTATTTTCTTTAGAAAATTCTATAAATTGGTCTGCCCACCTGCCAGTTTTGTTTTTTATTTCTTTGTAGCCTGAATTTTTTGCAAGTATTGTCAGTACTTCTGCGTAGGTGATATTGTCTTCTGGCTTAAAGGTGTTGTCTGTGTAACCTTTGATGTAGCCATCTTTAACAGCTTGGTTGATGTAGCCATTAGACCAATGAGAAACTTCTAAATCTGTAAAGGATGTCTTTTCGTCCTTTAGTTTTTTTGCTTCTTCTTCTTTGCCGTCAATTACTACAATCATTTTAGAAAATTCTGCCCTTGTTATAGGCTTGTCTAAATTTAAGTTTCCTTCATTGTCTCCTATTATATAGCCCTTGTTTTTTAAATACTCAATTTTTTCAGATCCTTGGGCTGCAAATGCTAGTTGACCTACTGAGCCAAGAACTATTACAAGTGCTAGTAAAATTGCTAGTGTTTTCTTCATAGTCTTGCCTTTGCTAAAATTATTTTTTAAGCTTTAGGCTTTTCTCCTTTCATTTTTGCGATTATTTCCTATCTAACTTTACCATAAAACTTTTCCCTTAGCCATAGCTTTTCCTATCTTCTAAGTATTTTTCCAAATAAAAACTAGCGTCAGATTTTTCTAACGCTAGCTTTAAACTTTTATCTTATTTTACTTGGTAAATATAGTCTAAGATATCTCCAGTTCTTGATTGGGAAAGACCTATTATTCTATCTGTCTTTTCGATTTTTTTAGGAACTCCCATTACATCTTCTGCGTATTTTTTCAAGTCGTGAATATCTATTGTTGGAACTTTTGCTGCTTTGAATTTTTCAAGCAGGTCAGTTCTTAGAGGATTTATTGCTATGCCTCTTTCTGTTACTAAGATATCAACTGTATTTCCTGGAGTTGTTATTACATCTACCCTGTCTTTGATAAATGGTATTCTAGATGAGAATAGCTTTGATACAATTATTGAAACTTTAGCTCCAAAGGCTGTGTCTTGGTGGCCACCTGAGCCTCCCATTAACATTCCGTGAGAGCCTGTTGTTACGTTTACGTTAAAGTCTGTATCAATTTCTGTTGCCCCTAGAATAACTATGTCTAGGTTGTCAACTACACATGAAACATCTGGGTTACCATATTGAGATCCACTCATTCTTAGGTGGTTTTTATTTTTTCCTATTGATTCAACTGCCTTTAGGTCAAAGCATTGAACGTCAAATAGGGCTTCAAATAATCCTTCTTCTAACATGTCTACTAGGTAGCCTGTTATTCCACCTGATGCAAAAGAGCCTTTGATTTCATTTTCTCTCATATAATCTCTTAGGTAGTCAGCTACTGCTAGAGAAATTCCACCTGCTCCTGTTTGGAAGGATAGGCCGTCTTTTACTAGGCCTGTAGCTATCATTGCCTTAAGAGTGTCTTGGGCAATTTTTAGACCAACAGGGTCCTTGGTAATCATAGTTGTTCCTGAAACTATTCCAGCTTTTTCTCCAATTGATTCAATTTGAAGAACGTAGTCAATATAATCTTCAGTTATATCTGCTGGGTAGTTTGGATAAGCTGTTACAAAGTCAGTTACTGCTATTGTAGTCTTTCCTTTAATAGCGTCAGCAATTGCATAGCCCATTGCTCCACAAGAGTTAATTCCATTTACACCTGAAATATTTCCCTTTTCGTCTGATGATGGAGCTGCTATAAAGGCATAGTCAATTGTAACTTCATCAGCAAGAATTGCTCTAGCTCTTCCACCGTGTGATTGCATTATAATTGAGCCCTTTAGTTTGCCTTTAGAAATTGCTTCTCCAACTGGTCCTGATATATAGGATGTAACTACATTTGTTATAGTTCCATCTTCAAGTAATTCAACTATATCAGCCATTGATGGGAAAATTGATGAAGCTACTAGGGTCAAGTCCTTGACTCCAGTTTTTTGGATGGCCTTCATTACTTGAACTAGTACTCTGTCACCATTTCTAAGGTGATGATGGAAGGATATACTTGATCCGTCTTTGATGTCTAGTTCTTTTATTAGGGCGTCAAGGTCTTGTCTCATCTTTGTTTCTTTGTGCCCCTTTTTAGGATAGTCTTCTTTGTTTAAAAGCTTTACGTCTTCTAGCCTTGTATTAAAGTAAGTCATTATATTCCTCCTTAAAGTATGGTGTAGATCTTAGTAGGTTTACTGCTCTCTTTATGATTGGAGCGTCAACCATCTTTCCATCTAAGGACCAAGCGCCAAGGCCTTTGATTTTTGCGTCAATGGCACCTTCACATACTCTAACAGCATGTTCAACTTCTTGGTCAGTTGGAGAGAATATATCGTTTATATATTGGACGTGTCTAGGAGAAATTGCAGCCTTGCCTGTCATTCCCATAGATTTTGCAAATTCTGTATCCTTCTTTAGGCCTTCAATGTCGTCAGTATCTGTAAATGGTGTATCAATTGCTTGGATTTCTACAGCCTTTGATACTGCAACGATTTTTTGTCTTGAATATCTAATTTCTTCAGATGCCTTAGTTCTTTCAGCACCTAAGTCAAGGGTCAAGTCTTCTGCTCCTAGTAGAACTCCAATAATCCTATCTGATGCAGATAAAATGTTTAGTGAGTCTTCAACTCCCATGGCAGTTTCAATTAGACAGAAGATTTTCTTGTCTGAATTATTGTCATTTAAAAATTTGTCTATGGCCTTAACTGATTCAACTGATGCCTTTGGTAGCATAATTGCGTCTAAGTGTTTAACTTTCATTAGCATTTCCATATCATCATAGAAGTATGGAGTATCTGTTGGGTTAACTCTTACTAAAACGTCAGTTGGGTTTTCAAAGTTGTTTAGGTATTCTCTAACTAAAATTCTAGCAGCGTCTTTTTCTCCTTGAGATACTGCGTCTTCTAGGTCGATAATTATTGCATCAGCACCTAAAACTGATGAAGAAAATAGCATGCCAGGGTTGTTTCCAGGCATAAATAACATTGATTTATACATAATTATTTAGCCCCCCTTTTTACAGCAGCTTCTACCCTAGCCCTTATAGTAAAGTCTAAGGCTCCCTTGTCTTCAAGTTTTATTTGGGCCTTGTCAACGCCTAGGTCACTTAGAGTTTCTCTTACAACTCTTTCAATTTCAGATCCATATTGTTTTGCTACTTCAGAAGAAATTTCAATTTCTAAGTCTTCAAAAGGTGAAATGATTACTAGACAATCATTTGATTCAGCAGAACCAGCTCTAGCTGGTTTTACTATTTGGTATTTTTCCAATCTAAATACTCCTTTCGACCTGTTTGATAAAGGTCTTGTCCTTTAGTGTCTACAACTACAGTACATGGGAAGTCTTCAACATAAAGTTTTCTTACAGCTTCTGCTCCCAAATCTTCATAGCAAACTATTTCAGCAGACTTTACTGATTTTGCAATAACTGCAGCAGCTCCGCCTATGGCAGCAAAATAAACTGCTCCATTTTTTACAATAGAGTCTTTAACTGTTTGGTCTCTTTTTCCCTTACCTATCATTCCCTTTAGACCTAGGTCTAAAAGTTGTGGTGTATATGGGTCCATTCTATATGAGGTAGTTGGGCCTGCAGAACCAATTGGTCTGTCTCCCTTTGCTGGAGCTGGTCCAACATAATACATTATTGAACCTTTAACGTCTATAGGAAGTTCTTTTCCTTGTTCTAATAGTTCAACAAATCTCTTGTGAGCAGCGTCTCTGCCTGTATAAATATAACCAGTAATTTCTACGTTATCGCCTGGTTTTAAGTCTTTTAATTGGTCGTCAGTTAGTGGAGTGTGTAATTTTATAGCCATTATTTTATTCCTCCTTAAAATATAACTTCTTTGTGTCTAGCAGCGTGGCATTGGATGTTAACTGCAACTGGAAGTCCAGCTATGTGAGTTGGATAAGTGTCTATCATAACTCTTAGAGCAGTTGTCTTTCCACCAAAACCTTGAGGTCCAATTCCTAGGTCAGCAATTTTTCCTTCAAGTTCTTTTTCTAAGTCTGCATAGAAAGGATTTTCGTTATAGTCATCAAGAGATCTCATAAGAACTCTTTTAGCTAGGCCTGCAGCCTTGTCAAAAGTTCCACCTATACCTACACCTACAATAATTGGAGGACATGGGTTTGGTCCTGCTTGTTCTACAGTATCAAGGATGAATTTTTTAACTCCTTCTATTCCATCAGCTGGTTTTAACATAGCAAGTCTAGACATATTTTCTGATCCAAAGCCTTTGGCAGCAATTGTAATTTTAAGCTCATCTCCTGGAACAAGCTTGTAGTTAATAACTGCTGGAGTGTTGTCCTTGGTGTTAACTCTTTCAATAGGATCAGATACAACTGACTTTCTTAAGAAGCCTTCTTCATATCCTTGTCTAACACCTTCGTTAATAGCATCTTCAATATAGCCACCTTCAATGTGAACGTCTTGGCCAATATCTACAAATACAACCACCATACCAGTGTCTTGGCAATAAGCTACTTGTTCAGTTCTAGCAATTTCTCCATTTAGAAGAATTTGGTCTAGGATTTCTTTTGAAAGTTGCCAATCATCATTTTCTCTAGCATTTTCAAGTGCTCTTCTTACATCTTCTGGTAGGAAGTAAGCAGCTTCTATACACATTCTTTTAACTTCTTTAGTAATATCGTTTACATGTACTGTCTTCATATTTACCCCTTATAAGTTTATAAAAATATAATTCAGAAAGGCTGAGCTCTCTGAATTATATTTAGTAATATTTAAATATTTATATTAGCCTCTGTATTTAACTTGAGCTAAAACTCTATTCATTTCGTTGTTAACAATCATTAGACCTTCGTCAACACCCATACCTGGTTTTGCAAGTACTTGAGTAGCACCGCAAGCCATACCGATGTTAGTTAGAATTTCTGCAGATCTGTTAGTTTCGTTACATGTTCCACCACAGTAAGCGCCTACGTTATTTTCTTTACAGTAAAGAATAGCTTCTACAGAGTTGTTAACTCCACCTAGGTCAGGAGTCTTAACTTGGATCATGTGGCCAGCGCCATGGTCTACGAAGTCTTTAACGTCTTCGAAAGTGTTACACCATTCGTCAGCAACTAATTCAACATTAATGTTTCTCTTGTCAACTTCTTTAGTTAAAGCAGCCATAGCTTCTAGTTGAGCTTGTCTTTCGCCAACGTCCATAGGTCCTTCAATTCTTAGGTGGTATGGAGCAGCAATTTCTTCTAGTTCTTCTAGATAGTCAGCCATTTTCATAGTGTCGTTATCAAAAGCTTCACCAATTGTTCCATAAACGTCAATGTGTAGAACTGGTTTGTAGTCTTCATAAGTCTTGTACTCGTTAATTCTGTCTCTTAACCAAGCTACATAGTCTTTAAGTTTTTCACCATTTCTACCAAGTTTTTCTTCAACGTTGTTAAATAATCCGTGAGGAAGAACGTCAGCAGCTTTGATAATCATCTTGTCAGCATTGTCATATCTGTCGTCTCCAGATTGAGTAAAGATAGCTACTCTTTCAATTGGAGTGCTTACTTTGTATTCATCATGGATTACTTCAGCCATTGTAATGTGTCTTGATTTTGCTACTGCATCTAAAATTGCTTGAGTAATACCATATCTAATAGCAGTGTGTAGTCTCTTGCCATCATGTTGGAAGTTATCAAACTCTTCAGCTAATTCTTTAAAGCTAGTAAGTTCTCTGCCTTCTAATTTTGGAGCGATTTCGTTTTCGATTACTGGAATAAAATCTTCAGCTAAGAATAGTGGATCACGTCCGCCTGCTCCTGAATATTGAACTGCTGCGCAGTCACCAAAAGCAACTTGACCATCTTCAAGTATAAGTTGAACTGAAATACTTTCTCCAGCTTGTCTTATGCTTGTAAATCCTGGTGTTACAGCGTCTCCAACGTAGAATAATCCATCATGACCTGCGCCTTGTTTAATAGCCTTTTGGTCATCAAAATAGAAACCTGTTAGTCCTGGTGAGCATAATACTTTTTTAATTTTCATTTTCTTTTATCCTCCTAAAATTTCCTTTGTTTGAGTGAAAATTATTCAGGTCTACCTACTAATTTTCCTCTACTTACTGCAAATATATCATCTATTGTCATTTGGAATTCAATAGATCTGCCTTCAAAGTCAGCTCTTTCTTGTAGGGCTGCATGGTTGAAGTCTTTTAGTTCCTTAGTGAAAGGAATGTTTCCAAATTCTAAATATCTGATAAATCCTTTGTTATCTCTTGCTGGTAACATTTTACCTGCATTGTAAATTGATGGTCCAAATGGAATGTCAATTACTCCAGCTTCAAAAGCCTTAACTGTTCCAACTGCCCAGTCACCTTTACCAAGTTTTAATGTTTCGTCCAGCATGCATTTTACTTCTGCCTTAATAATGTTAATTTCATTTCTTAAAGCTTCAGCTTCTGCATATCTTTGACCCTCAAGAAGGTTAAGAACCATTTTTGTTGCCTTAATACCTGCTGCGTTAGCTTCTTTTGTAGGGATACCAACAGCTTCGTGAGGAGTCTTAACAATAACTTTTGTTGCTCCAGCTAAAGCTGCTGCTGCTGATCCTAGTGAAATTACACCAAAAGCCTTTGATTCGTCTTCTGGGAAGCCACCCATCCATTGGTGGAATACAGTAGTAAGGTCTATGTCATTGTAGCCATATTCTTTTAAATATTCTTCAGTTTGTTCTTCAAGAGCTCTTACTGCAGCAACGTCTTGTAATAAGTTACCGCATTGGCCGTAACCAACTGTAATGTTTTTAACTCCTTGTTCTGCAGCAAGTAGGGCTTCTAGTATAGCTACTGCTACTGCAGTTGATGGAGGAACAAGTGTACCAGTTAGTGGTCCAAATGGTTCTCTGTTTATAGCTACTCCGTTTTCTTCGTAGAATCCAACTAGTCTGTCGCAATATTGCCAGTCAATAATAGTTTTTTCTACAGAAACGCTTTTTGCATAAGGAATGTTATAAGAAATTGCTCCACCTTCGTTAGAAGTATAACCACCAGCGTGACCAATTTCTGCAAGTAGTCTTGAGTCTGGAGTACCATGTCTTAATTGTAGAGGAAGGTTAACAGCTTCTAGAACTTGTCTACAGCCTTTAACACCGTGGTTAACAGCTGGGAAACCATTTAGTAGTGATCTACCTGCAGCTTCAGATTCTTTAATTCCTCTTTCACATTCGTCATATCTATTTTGTCTTGTATATGCGTCAATTGTTGAAGGTAAAAAGTCAGCTCCACCTTCGTCTTGTAAATATCTTAATAGTTCAATGTGCTCGTCAATTAAAGCAACCCCTGCTCTAGGTTGAGCCATTGTAACTCCCATTTCTTTAGCTTTAACAAGTTTTTTTGCAAAGTTTTTTTCGTCTGGAATTTGCTTTAAATAGTCTACAGCTTCTTGTAAGTCAACGTCTTTTCCTGTTGGCCAAGTTTGAAGAACTTCTTCTCTCATTTTGAAGAATTCTTCTTCAGTCCATTTTCTAAATTTTAAATCCATGTTTTTTCTCCTAAATTTCTACTAAATATTTCTTAAGCATTCTTATAGCTAAATCCTCATCTAACATTGAAAGTAAACCCATTGATGATAGGATATAGCTTTTATCTACTAAAAGTTTTGGGTCTGCTGGTCTAAGGGAATTTGGTTCATCCATTGTAAATAAACCTTCTTTTAGAATCTCTTCTGGCTTGTCATTATTAATAATTACGCCACCAGTACCTATTAGATATTTTACCTCAGATAAGTCCTTGCCCTCTTGATTATATACTGGGCCCATTGGAGAGTAAACCATCTCAACTGTTCCAGCATGTCTGCCCATTGATAAGTAGGTACAAATCTTTGCCATACCTAGGTCGAATTCTTTTTCTGCTTCATCTGTAGAGACAAAGTCAGTGTGGTTGAATCTCATTTGAAACTCATCTTCAACACTGTCGTACTTGTCAACATCGATAAATTTCTTTACTAGCCTCAAACCTGCTGCTTCATAAACTGCAGTTGCAGAATACCTCATTCCAAGGTCTCCTTCTACAGTTCTCTTAGCAAAAGGTTCTTCAAGTCCCCTCATAGAAACTCCTGGTTTTGTAGGTAGACCGTCAGCTATTGAGTGGACATCTGTAGTAGCTCCACCAATATCTAAGACAACTAGGTCTCCTAGGCCGTCTTCATTTTCTGAGCCTTCAGATAAAACTCTGGCAGCTCTTAATACTGAAGCAGGTGTTGGCATAGCAATTCCGTCAATAAATTCAGAAACCCTTTCCATGCCCTTGGCCTTGATAATATTTTCCATAAAGATATTTCTAATTGTTTCCCTTGCTGGCTCTACATTTATGTGGTTAAGATGAGGCATTACATTTTCTGTGATATGGTATTCAATATTACCTTCATCAAAAATCTTTGATACTTCATCTATAGCACTTTTATTTCCAGCAACTACAACAGGAACTTGAATTTGATGTTTACTGATCATCTGAGCATTGTGAATTATAGCTTCTGTGTTGCCGCCATCAGTTCCACCTGCAAGGAGAATCATATCTATGTTAGAATTTTTAATCTCCAAGGTTTCAGAGTCATTCATCTTGAAACTATAGGTTTTAATTATTCTTGCTCCTGCACCTAATGCTGTTCTCTTTGCAGCTTCAGCAGTAAGTTCAGTTACTAAGCCAATGGCAACTACCTTTAATCCACCTGCTGCCGAAGAGCAAGCAGTTGTTTTTACAATATTAATTTTGTCAAAATCAACTTTTTCTTTTAGCTTGTTTAAAGCCTTTTCATAACCTATAGTAACATCTGTTTCTACTGTAGTATAAGACTTGTCTGTTGCTAAAATCTCTTCGTTGTCTATATCTACTAAAGTAAGCTTAGTAAATGTAGATCCGAAGTCAATAAACATGTAGCAATTCATTCTATTCCCCTAGTTCTTTTTTAAGGTCTTCTATTGTAACCTCAACTGATGTACCTGGTTTGTAAACGTGGTCAAAGCCCATGTCTAGGAATCTTTTTTCAACGTCTTCCCAGTTTTGTTTACCAACTACTATGTTTCCTCCAACAAATAGTTTGATGTCTGCTAGGCCAGCTTCTTCACATTTTTCTCTTAGTCCCTTACAGTCAAGTTCACCTTGGCCATAAAGTGAAGATACTAAAATAGCTTCAGCCTTTGTTTCAATTGCTGCATTAATAAAGTCTTCTTGTGAAGATAATACACCAATGTTTACAACATTATATCCTGCCTTTGTTAAAGTGTGGTCTAGGATTTTGTTTCCAACTGCGTGAGCGTCAGATCCAATTACTCCTAATACGATTGTCTTTCCCATGAGAACCTCCTAAATAAATTTGAACTTTTTATTTCATAATACTTCATGATGTCTATATTATAACACAGAAAATTTTAAAATCAAAAAAATTAGACTAAAATTTAATTTTATAAGCAAGAGCAAAAGTCTCTTAATATCAAAGTAAAAATTAAAAGATTTAGATTTAATTTTCATTTTTTATCTAAAGATAAATTTTTGATTCTTTGAAGATTGTTTATTTAAAATGATTTTTCTAGCAAGGACTTTTTAAAATTCTCAAGTAAAAACTTTGAATTTGAAAATTTTGTTTCAAATTTTTTATCTGCTAGAATTTTTTTGTTTATAAATCACTTAAAGATTTTTTAAATTTAAAGAAAGTTTTGTGAAATTTCCCCGATTTCCCTTTATTTTACTAATTTTTTAATATACATTTGACCTCTTATATGATATAGTATTTATCGATAAACGATAAACAGGAGGCTAAAATGTTTGAGGTCAAGGCCTATGGCAAAATTAATTTATCTTTAGAAGTTATTGGGAAGAGACCTGATTCCTACCATAATATAGACACTCTTATGACTAGGATTGATGTTTTTGATAGACTTTCTTTTGAAAAAACTTCAACTAATGATATAATTATTCTTTCTGAAAATAAAGACTTGCCCCTAGATGAATCTAATCTCATCTACAAGGCCTGGTCTATAATGAAAGAATTTACAGATGAAAATCCTGGCATAAAAGTTTGCTTAGAAAAAAATATTCCCATAGCCGCAGGTCTAGCAGGTGGAACTTCGGATGGAGTTGCAACTATAAAGGCCTTAAACCAGCTTTGGGCTTTGAATTTTTCAAATGATCAGTTAAAACACTTAGCTCAGCCATTAGGAGCTGACTCTAGTTTCTTCTTTTATGATGGCCTAGTTAGGGCCCAAGGCCTTGGAGATAAAATTACTGAGTTGGATCCAATAAAAAGTATTCCCCTACTTATAGTGAATATAGGCAAGCCTGTATCTTCAGCTGAAGTTTATAAGCAAATAAAATCATATAGCCAGGGAAGAGTCTCCTATTTAGTAGAAAATATTAATGATTATAAAATTTTTAAAACCAGTCTTTATAATTCAATGGAAGAAGTTACTTTTTCTATTTATCCTGAACTTAAAGAGATAAAATCTTCTCTCCTAAACCTAGGAGCAGATTTTTCTTTAATGAGCGGGTCTGGTCCAAGTATTTTTGCTGGCTTTGCAAATGAAGAAAAAAGAGACCAGGCTTATGAATTAATTAAGAACACTTACAAGTATGTATTTAAAAGCCAAATGATTTAAGGTGATTATATGTTTGAAATGAGAAACACTTTAGAAGAATTAGAAAATAATAATAATCCTATCCAAATAGCAGTTGTTGGCATAGGAAAAATGGGCAGAAGTCTTGTTGATAGGCTTCTTGCTATGAAGGGAATGAGACCTTCTTTAATAGTCAATAGGCATATTGAAAAGGCCTACAAGGCCCTAGTCTACTTAGGCATTAAAGAAGAAGATATTGTAAAAGTCTATAAGGCTTCTGATTTTGAAAGGGCCCTAGTAGAAAACAAGTATGCTATAACAGATGATTTTTCTGTTGCCATCTCCTCTCCTTCTATCCAAGCTGTAGTTGAAGCAACTGGCAACCCTCAATATGGGGCCCAAGTTGCCTACCAGACAATAAAAAACAAAAAACACATTATCATGCTAAATGTAGAATGTGATTCAGTTGTTGGCCCAAGCCTTTATAAGTTGGCCAAAGAAAATGGAGTTGTTTATAGTGGAGCTGCTGGAGATGAACCTGCAGCTATTATAGAGCTGGCAGAATATGCCCTAGGCCTAGGCTTTGACCTAGTTGCCTGTGGCAAGGGAAAAAATAATCCCAAGGACATTCACGCCACTAACGAAAGTCTAAGAGAAGCAGCTAGAGAAAAGGACCTTTGTGAAAAGTCTCTAACTTCTTTTGTAGATGCAACTAATACAATGATAGAATTAAATGCAGTTGGCAACGCCCTAGGCTTTAAGCCTGACGTCTTTGGTTGCCATGGAATTACTGCTGACATTTCTGACCTTGCTGACAAATTAAAATTAAAAGAAGAAGGCGGACTTCTATCTTCCTTTAATACCCTTGACTATGTTCACGGCATTGCCCCTGGAGTTTATGTGGTAATTCGTGCAAAGTCCAAGGAAGAAGCAGACACTCTAAAATATTTAGGTATGGGCCATGGGCCTAACTATATTTTATACAGGCCCTTCCACCTTTGTTCACTAGAAACTCCTGTGTCAATTTACAAGGCAGTAGTAAAAAACGAAGCCAGCCTCGCCCCTTATAAGGGTCAGGTTTGTGACACAGTTACCCATGCCAAGTGCGACATGAAAGCAGGAGACCTTCTTCATGGAATTGGCTCAGACTATGTTTACGGGTCTTTAACTTCCCACGAAGATGCCATGGAAAGAGACTTACTTCCTATAGCCTTAATTACTTCTGGCACTAGACTAAAGGTGGATGTAAAAAAAGATCAGCTTATAACCTATGACATGGTGGACTTAGAAATGGATGAGCTTATTACTAAACTTAGATTTAAACAGGACGGAAAAAGTGTATAAGGACAAATTTGTGTCAGCAATAATAACTGCTGCAGGATCTGGCAGCCGAATGGAAGCTGGAATTCCAAAATTAGAATTAGAAATAAATAATAAGCCACTTATAACTTACACAGTTGAAAAGTTTGCGAGCATGGAAGTTTTTGACCAAATAATTTTACTAACTAGTAAGGAGCTTGTAGAGACTTATAAGACTCGCTATAAGGATTATAAAAATCTTAAAGTCCTCTTAGGTGGAGTCAGCAGAGAAGAAACTACCTATCTGGGCCTTAAGGCCTTGGATCCAAAAGCAGATTTAGTGGTCTGCCATGACGGAGCCAGGCCCCTAGTTGATCCTGAAATTATTTTAGACTCACTTGCTAGTGCAGATGAATTTGGATCGGGCATTGCTGCAGTCAAGGTCAAAGACACAATAAAGTTTGCAGAAAATAATACAGTCCTTTTAACTCCAAACAGGGACAAACTTTATCAAGTTCAAACCCCGCAGACTTTTAAAACTGACCTTATCCTTAAAGCCTACAAAAACTTTTTTGGAAAAGTCAGCCCAACAGATGACTCATCTTATTTAGAATTTTTAGATGTAGAAGTTCACTTGGTGACTGGCAGCTATAAAAATATAAAAATTACAACTAAAGAAGATTTACTTTATGCTCAGATGCTAATGGAGGAAAAATGAGAATAGGATTTGGTTATGACGTCCACAAGTTTGCTGAAAATAGAAAGTTAATAATCGGAGGAATTGAAGTTCCCCACTCCCTTGGTCTTCTCGGCCATTCAGATGCTGACGTTCTCGTCCATGCAATAATGGACTCGATGTTAGGAGCTCTGGCCCTAGGAGATATTGGCAAGCACTTCCCTGACACAGATATGGCCTACAAGGACATTGATTCTTGTGAGCTTTTAAAAAGAGTGTATGATTTAATTAAAGACAAGGGCTATAAAATTGGAAATATAGATTCAGTAGTGGCTCTAGAAGAGCCGAAGATTGGAAAATACATTCCCCTTATGCAAGAAAAACTTGCAAGGATTTTAAAAATCGAAGAAAATCAAATATCAATAAAGGCAACGACAACTGAAGGCCTAGGCTTTGTTGGAGAAAAGCTAGGAGCCTCAGCCTCTGCAGTTTGTCTTTTAGAAAAAAATAACTAGTAGGATTTACCTACTAGTTTTTTTGTCTATTTTTTTCTACAAAGTAAAATGCTCCTCCAAGAATTCCAGCTGAAATAAGTCTTATAAAAACTTGTCCATAAGTTAGACTTCCAATTTGACTAACTCCTGTAGAAAAGAATTTAAAAATTATAAAATCAAATACTAAGAAACAAGTAAAAGCAAAGAGAATGCTGGATCCAAGGTTGTTAAATATCTTTGAAAGTTTTTTCATAGGTCTCTCCTTTTTAATTTTATTCTTGCCTGTCTTATTAATATTTATTATAGTAGATTAAAGGTTGGAATTCAAATGACCTTGAAAGGAATTAGTTTACAAAGACCATGGAAAGATATTATTCTCTCAACCAATACTTTAAAAATAAATACGGAGAAAAAGTTGGCAAACTTAGCCTGGACGGAGGCTTTTCCTGTCCAAATAGAGACGGAACTCTTTCAACTGCTGGCTGTATATTTTGTTCTGAAAGTGGCTCTGGAGATTTTACAAATTCCAGCTTATGCATAAGAGACCAAATTGAAAAGCAAAAAGAAATTGCCAAAAACAAATGGCAGGTCAACAAATTTGTCGCCTACTTTCAAGCCTTTACTAACACCTATGGCCCAGTTGATATTCTACGAAAAATCTATTACCAGGTCTTAGAGGACCCAGACATTGTCGGCCTGGCCATTGCCACTAGGGCTGACTGTCTTTCTGATGAAGTCCTTGACCTACTTGAAGAACTTGCAAAGATCACAGACCTTTGGATTGAAATTGGTATGCAAAGTATTAAGGAAGATACCATCGACTATATAAACCGTGGCTACTCTCATAATTATCTGGACCAAAAACTTGAGACCCTTAGAAAGAGAAATATTAAATTCCTCCTTCACGTAATCTTTGGCCTACCTGGTGAAGACGAAAAAGATATGTTGGCATCAATTGACTATGTAAACAAATCTGGAGCCTTTGGTATAAAAATCCACTCCCTTTATATTCAAAATGACTCTGGCCTTTATAAAAAATACTTAGCAGATGACTTTCCTATCTTGACCAAGGACCAATATACCGACTTAGTTGTCAAGGCCCTGGAGATTTTAAATGATGACATTGTCGTCCATAGAATTACTGGCGATGGAGATAAAAATAAGCTAGTGGCTCCCCTTTGGTCGGCAGATAAACTTTCTGTCATTGGGGAAATCAATAGAAAATTAAAAATCGAAAATATGAAAAAAGAGAGAGAATAAAAATTTCCCTCTCTTATTTTAATTCTTTAGCTCTTCCATATTTAAAATATAAAAATATTATAGCTGCAAGTAGAACTCCTGTTACTAAAAGCCCGCCTTCTGGGCCAAAGTCTCCTCCATAGACTAAGTCAGGATTTATAACATTGATGACAAAAAGAGTATTTGCAGCCTGGCCTGTTCCTGATACGCTCATGGCAAAGACTCCCCCTTGGAAAAAGTTCCAAGTAAAGTGATAGCCAATAGCCGCCCACAAGGACTTGTAAAGGGTCAAAAGGGCAAATACTATAGAAACTAAAAAGAGATTTACAGCTGGCAATGGATTGTTTAAGGCTCCTGGGTTGGAAAAGTGCAAGGCCGCAAAAACTATGCCTGGCAAAAGGATGCCTAAATACTTGTTTGAAAAATCGCTAACCATATTTTGCATATAGCCTCTTGATAGCATTTCCTCGCCTATGCCTACGCCTAACATTAGAAGTAAATATTTATAAAAGCCTTGAGATGCAAAGGCATTTTGTATTCCAACAACTTCTATCCTCTTTAATAATACATCTCCTATAAAGACTAGGGTCATTGAAAGTATTCCAATTACAGATCCAAAGGCAAAGTTTTTTAAGCCTTGCTTGTCTTTTAACTTCAAGTCATATCGCTTATAGTCTCTAAAAATAAAATAAGTTAAAAAAACTGGCAGGCAGATAAATAAATTCCCAGTTAGGTCTATAAAGCCATCTAAGGCCTTAAATTTTTCAAATATAAATATTGTAAGAAAAAACATTAGGACTAAGACAACTAGTCTAATTAGTATATGAGCAAATTTTTTTAAGTTTTCCATAAATTATTCTTTCGCTCTTTCAAAGTCGTCAATTATTGTTTTTATAGCAAGGCCACAAGGCTTGTAATAAGTTAATCCTTCAACGTAGGTCCAGTTTTCCTGACCTAGGCGATCAAGGGCTGCCTTATATTCATCTTCTTTGGCAATTAGTACTGAGTTCTTTGGGACTTCTTCAGTGTCGTCTATATATACCACTCCGTCTTCATAGCCTGGAATTTTATCTAGATCGTGGACAAAATTTTCTAGGCCCAAGTCCCTGGCTATTTTATAAATCCTTTGGAAGATTTGGTCATCTGGTTTTCTTCTATTAGAAAGTTCTATGGCCAAGTCATTAAAGCCTCTTGAGAATTCTCTTAAAATATTTTCATAAGATCCCATTGAAGAATCTCTATAAGAAGAATACTTATAAGAACCACCGTCTAACTTGTAGGAAATTTGAAAGGTATCTACAGATCCTGCAGTGTTTTCAAAAATTCCCTGGTCAAGACTGTAGTAATAGCATTCATAAGAGCCAACTGCAGAATAAGTGTCTCCTTCAAAAAACTCTGCTACAGGACTAAGGGTGTTGATTTTTATTTGCCCGTAGTCTGCATAGGGAATTTTTTCGTCTATAAGGCCTTGGTCTAAAAGCTGACCTAAGAAAATAGCTTCTAAAAGATCTTCTTTTAAGTTATTTTCGCTACGATAGTAAATTTTTGCCTTGCCATCTTCATAGTACATATAGTAATAGTAGCCATCGTAGTTGCTGCCATCGAGGATTGATAAATAAGCAGAGTCCGAAAGATTTATTTTTAAGGCTCCCTCTTCAAAGTCTGCAGCAAAGTGATCTGCTTCCTCATTTGCTATTTCTTCTAAGGACTTTAAGGCCTCTATGGCTAAGTCTTGACCCCTTTCATTTATCTCAATAGGAATAAGGTCTAAGTCTTTGTTAGCAAGGTCAACAGAAATTTTTCCATAGGTCAAGTCTTGGCCCGCCTTTATTTCTATTGTTTGGTTTTTACTTTTGTTTGAAGTTTGAGTCTCTTGGTCTGGAGTTTTAGTCTCCTTGTCCCCAGTCTCAATTTGCTTTTCTATTTGTGTATTCTCACTAGCTTCTTTACTTACAGTTTTCTGGTCTTCCTTGGTTTTGCAAGAAGTAAGCACCAATAAAAATGCTAGGATAAAATAAATTTTTTTCATAAGCCACCTCTTCTTGTATTATAAGCCATCTCTATAAAGACTTTGCATCAAAAAAGTTACAATTTTATAAAAACAAAAAAAGTGCAGGTCTCCCTGCACTAAATTTATTATAGGCCTGCTAATTTTTTTAGCTCATCAACCTTGTCTGTTTCTTCCCATCTTACTCCTAGGTCTTCTCTACCGAAGTGGCCATAGGCAGCAGTTTTTTTGTAAATTGGTTTTCTTAAATCTAAGTCCCTAATTATTGCAGCTGGTCTTAGGTCAAAAACCTTGTTTACAAATCCTTCAATTTGACCATTTGAAAATTTAGAAGTTCCAAAGGTGTCTACATAAATTGAAAGAGGTTTGGCAACGCCAATTGCATAAGATAGTCCAACTTCACACTTGTCAGCAAGGCCTGCAGCAACAATGTTCTTTGCTACATATCTAGCTGCATAAGAAGCAGACCTGTCTACCTTTGTTGGGTCCTTGCCTGAAAAGGCTCCGCCACCGTGACGGGCATAACCGCCGTAGGTGTCGACAATAATTTTTCTTCCTGTTAGGCCAGCGTCTCCCATTGGTCCACCAACTACAAATCTTCCTGTTGGGTTGATATAGATTTTTGTGTTCTCGTCAATTAAATCTTCGCCAACTACTGGAAGAATAACGTGCTTTTTAATATCTTCCCTTAGTGTTTCTAAGTCAATTGAATCTTCGTGTTGGGTTGAGATAACAATGTTTTCTAATCTTGTAGCAAGACCATCTTCATATTCAACTGTAACTTGGCTTTTGCCATCAGGTCTTAGATAATCTAAGATTCCTTCTTTTCTAACTGTTGCCAGTCTCTTTGATAGTTTGTGGGCCAGTGAAATTGGTAGAGGCATAAGCTCTTCTGTTTCGTTACAAGCATAACCAAACATTATACCTTGGTCACCAGCTCCAATTGAATCTAATTCTTCTTCTGCATGGTCTCTGTCAACTCCCATGGCAATGTCTGGAGATTGTTCTTTAATTGAAGAAAGAACTGCGCAAGTATCTCCGTCAAAGCCATACTTGGCTCTTGTGTACCCAATTTCTTTAACAGTATTTCTTACGATTTCTTGAAAGTCTACATAGGCTGAAGTTGAAATTTCGCCAGTTATAACTACCATACCTGTAGAAACCATAGTTTCACAGGCAACTCTTGCGTCTTCGTCTTTTTCTAATATTGCATCTAAGATTGCATCTGAAATTTGGTCACAGACCTTGTCTGGATGACCTTCTGTAACTGATTCAGATGAAAATAACCATTTTGTCATAATTTCCTCCATAAAATTTAAAAAAACTGCTCTGAAAGAAGAGCAGTTTCAAATCAACTTGATAACTCATCTTTCAGACTATCGTCTGTGGGATTTAGCACCTTTAAAAGGTTGCCGGATTTCACAGGGCCCATTCCCTCCATCGCTCTCAATGAGATAGTAATATTATAGCACTTATAAATAATAATTCAAGATGGAACTTTATTTTTTTAAAAGATCTGCATAAGAAGGATTTCTCTCAAACTCCTTCACCGCAAAAGAACAAAGAGGCATAATCTTTATTTCCTTGGCTCTTGCTTGGTCAATTAATTCTTTAAATAATTTTTGAGCAAGGCCTTGGCCCCTATGGCTTTCAGCAACATAAGTGTGGTCAACTATCCAAAATCCATCTCCTTCAGTATAAGTGCACTGACCTACTTCAAGGTTTCCATCTAAGGCTACTGCCCTTTTATTATTTTCTTCATAAAGTATATTCATCATAAGCATCCTCCTTGATTTTTCTTTTTCTTTTTATCTTTCCCTTGTAATACTTCTACCCTTTTTTAAATTTTATAAAATTACATTTATCTTTTTAAACAATTTTTTTATTGTTTGTCCTTTTCTTTTGAGAATTTACTTGTGTTCATACTGAGTCTAGGTCTAATATACTTATTACAAAATAATTTTAAAAACAAAGACCTAGCTTTTACATTTGTAAATCTAGGTCTTTAATCTTTTATAAATCTAAAATTTCTACATCGGCTTTAAGACTGTAGACAATATTTTTTCTTTCAACTGCAATTTGGGCTTTTTTTCTTAAATCATCTTTTGAATTTATTGCCTTTAACAGTTCCTTGGTTGGATTAATTGCAATTGGATTGCCAACTAGGCTTAGCATTGATAGGTCACCAATTGTATCGCCATAGGCGTAGGACTTGTCTAAATCAATGTCATATTTTTCTAAAAGTTCTTGCACGGCTAGATATTTGTTTTCTGAATTCCACATTTTTGAAATATTGCCAGAAAAATTATTGTTTTCGTCTGGAATATAAACTGTTCCCCTATAGTCTGTAGCAAAATATTTTTTCGCCATTCTTGAAACTAAAAAGTCTGGTGACCCTGATATAAAAAATATTAGGTGGCCTTGGTCCTTGTGGTAGGCCAATCTATCTCTAGAATACTTGTAAATATCTTCATAAGATGATTCAATAGTTTGATCGGCAATAAAATTTAAAAAGTCCATGTTAATGCCCTTTAAGTTTTCTGAATAAATTGTTGAAATAGTTGTTATATAGTCGTCATACTCTCCATATCTTTTGGCCCAACTTTTTTCTATATCATAAACCTTGCTGTAGTAGGTCTTGTTAGAAATAATTTCATACTGCAAAAGTTTTTTAAAGTTTCTGGTCATTAGTGAGTCTCTAAATATTGTTCCGTCTATATCAAAAAATGCTGCAATATTTTTCATTTTTCCTCCTTGAATTTTTATGTAAAAAACTGGAGGCCGCATCTAGCCTCCAGTTTTATTTTATGATAACCACAAGAGTAAGAGTTTTAATATAAGAACGAATATTAAGACTACTCCTAGCGCTGCTGGCAGGAAGGTCTTAAAGGCGGCGAGAATTAATTCTCTTTCCTCTTTTCTTGTAAACTCATGTTCTTTAATCTTGTCTAGTTTTTCTTGAATTTGATCTTCTGAAAGTCCTTCAAGATTATCCATGGGCTTTTTAAACATCTGCCTTCCTCCTAGCTAAATAAAAGTTTTATACTTGAAAATCTTTAGCAACTTGGCTTAAAGCCTTTTCTTGTTCTCTTAGTCTCTTTTCTTCTTCTTGGTCAATCTTTGTCATATATGCTTGTCTTTCACTTTCTTCCATGTCCATTAAGTGGCAAGCAACAAAGTGATCAGGTTCCCATTCGTGTAGAGGTGGTTCAAATTGTTCGCACCTGTCGAAGCAATACTTACATCTAGTATGGAACCTACATCCTTCAGGTGGGTTAACAGCTGATGGAACGTCTCCTTCTAGGATAGAAAGAGTTTGGTTAGAATCAACGTCAGTTCTAGGAATAGCATTTAGTAGGGCTGAAGTGTAAGGATGAAGTGGTTCATCAAAAATCTTTTCAGTTTCAGCAAGTTCTACTACATTTCCTAAATACATTACTGCAATTCTATCTGAAATATATTTTACTACAGACAAGTCGTGAGTAATAAACAAGTAAGTTAAGTTGTTCTTTACTCTTAGGTCTTGTAATAAGTTAATTACTTGAGATTGAATAGATACGTCTAGGGCAGATACTGACTCGTCACAAACTATAAATTTAGGTTGTAGGGCCAAGGCTCTAGCAATACCAATTCTTTGTCTTTGTCCACCTGAGAATTGGTGAGGGTACCTGTGAATAAAGTAGTCAGAAAGACCGCATTGGTTCATTACTGATTTAATATATTCGTCGTAACCTTCTGAGTTATGAGACTTGAACATATCGTGAGCCATAACTCCTTCACCAATAATATTACCTACAGTAAATTTAGTGTCTAATGAAGAATATGGGTCTTGGAAAATAATTTGAAGGTCTTTTCTAAGTCTTCTCATTTCCCTTTCTGTTAGGTTTGATAAGTCAATACCGTCATCAAGTTGGCTTTCTAGTCTATCAAACTCTTCAGATTTTTCTACTTCTGCTTTAACAGCTGCAACCTTATTATTTTCTTCAGCTAATTGTTTTTCTATTTCAACTAACTTAGTAGCAAGGGCATCTCTTTCGCTTTGAAGTTTGTCTTTTTTCTTTGCATATTCTGAGTCATTAAGTTTTAAGTCTAAAAGATTAATATCTTCTAGAGTTTCTGCATATTTTTTATTTACTGCAAATTGTTCTTTTAGAACTTTAGAAACTTTATTTAAGTCTTTGTGAAGAAGAAGTCCACCTGCATGTCTAACCATGGCTAGGTATTTGTTTTGGATTTCTCTTCTCTTGTACATTAACTTATCTTCTATTTCATATCTTTTATCGTCGTTTTCTTCTTTGTCCCTAGCTGCATATAGGTCATCAAGTTCTTTAAGAGCTGTCTTATAAGCTGGATAAAGACTTGGAATCTTGTCAATCATCTTTCCTATATATTCTGGAGCAAAGTTTTCTACTGTGTTTCCATAATAAAGGGTATTACCTTCAGTTTGGGAGTGAAGTTGGATAATAGTTCTTCCAAATGTTGATTTACCAGATCCAGACTCTCCTACTAGGCCAAGTGTTTCACCTTCGTAAATATTAAGTGAAATATTTTCGTTGGCGTGAACATATTGTTGTCTGTCAGTAAACCATTTTTTCTTAATTGGGAAGTATTTTTTTAAGTTTTGAACCTTAAATAGTATTTTTCTATCTTCCATTAGATCTTACCCCCTTTTCTGGATAATGACATCTAATTTCTTGAACGTCAGAAACTTTTTGAATTTCTGGCATTTCGTCAATACATTTTTGTGTTGCATATGGGCAACGAGCAGCAAACCTACATCCTGATGGAATATCAAGTGGATGAGGTACTGATCCTGGAATAGTGTCCAGTCTCTTGCTTCTGTCTGATGTTACAGAAGGAATTGATTTTAAAAGACCTTCAGTGTATGGGTGTGAGTATTTAGTTGTACCTTCTTTAAAAATGTAAGATACAGGTGCAACTTCTACTACTTGACCACAATACATAACAGCAACATCATCTGCCATTTGGTTAATTACTCCCAAGTCGTGAGTAATAAACATAATTGAAGTACCTAAGTCTCTCTTAAGGTCATTCATTAGCTTAAGGATTTGAGCTTGGATAGTTACGTCTAGGGCTGTTGTAGGCTCGTCAGCTATTAATAGCTTTGGCTTACAAGCTAGGGCCATAGCGATCATAACCCTTTGGTTCATACCACCAGAAAGTTCAAAAGGATACTGCTTTATAACAACTTCTGGATTAGGGATTTTAACAAGCTCTAACATTTTTAGTGACTCAGCTGTAGCTTCAGCCTTTGTCATATCTTGATGAAGCATAAAGGCTTCGTTAAGTTGTCTTTCTACTGTGAATACAGGGTTTAATGAAGTCATAGGCTCTTGGAAAATCATAGAGATTTCATTACCTCTAATGTGTTCCATTTGCTTATTGTTCATATTTTCTATATGATCGCCATCGAAGATAATTTCACCATCGTAGATTTTTTGGTTCTTTTCAAAGAGTTTTAAAATTGACATAGCAGTTTGGCTCTTTCCAGATCCAGATTCTCCTACTACACCAAGAGTCTTTCCTCTTTCAATAGCTAGATTTACCCCATATACAGCCTTAATAAGACCTCTTCTAGTTTCAAAGTAAGTGTGTAAGTTTTTAATTTCTAATAAATTCATTTCACTCTACCTCTCTTGTGACTTTGGATCAAGGGCATCTCTCATAGCGTCACCAATTAAGTTAACTGTTAAAGCAGTTAAGAATACCATTAAACCTGGGAAAATCCATCTCCACCAGAACTCTTGTAATACTTGTACGTCTTGAGCAGCATTTAAAATGTTACCCCAAGATGGGAATGGCTCTTTAACACCAAATCCTAGGAAGGATAAAGAAGATTCTGTTAGTAGACCGCCAGCATAACCAATAGTTGCTCTAACTATGATTATTGATAAGATATTTGGAAGCATATGTGAGAACATAATTTTTCCTTCTTGAAGGCCTAGGGCCTTAGCAGCTGTAATATAGTCTTTTTCTCTAACAGAAAGGATTTCTCCTCTTACTAGTATTGCAATACCTGGCCAGTTTAAGAAACCAAGAATAACCATGATCATGGCAAGTCTTTGATTTTGTGTAACGTCAACTGGTAGTAGGGCTGATAGGGTAATAATCATTGGATAGAATGGGAAGGCAGAAACAATTTCTGAGAATCTAATTAGAACATTGTCAACCCAGCCGCCATAAAATCCTGCTACTATACCAACTATAACCCCAATTACTACTTGGATAACTACTGATACTAGGGCAATGAGTAAAGTAAGTTTACCACCGTGAACAGTTCTAGTAAACATATCTCTACCTTGGTCGTCAGAACCGATTCTAAATCCGTCTAAGCCCCAAGAATCATAGCCTTTACCATTGTCTTTTATTGCATAGTTGTTAAAATATCCAGAATAAAGATCAGTATAGCCGTCTTTTTGTGAATATTCAGTTGCTCCATAGTTGTTATTTCCCCAAGCATAAACTTTTCCTGCATCAGTTAAGGCAGCAATGTGTTCTTTGGCAGAGGTTACTTTAATAACAGTTCCTTCCATTTCTGGAACATTATGAGCGTTGTCAGCTCTATTACCCCAGGCATAGGTATTGCCATCTGTGTCAACTGCAAAGCCTGCATATCTCATTCTTCCCATGGCTACAATTGTCTTGTCTCCATCTTCAGTGATTTCTTTTGGCATAGCTGTTGAAAGCTCTGTACCCTTTTGGCCAACAACTGCAAGCTTACCATCTTTAGTAAGTATTAACATACTTGTTGAACCTGGAGCAAAGTCTACTATGTTTTGATCATATTTAGAAGGAATTCTATCAAGTCCTGTAGGAAGAGTTGCTCCCCAAGCCTTTAATGTACCCTTTTCAGTTAAAACAACTGAGTACAAGTCAGAGGCACCTAGTCTTGCTAGACCTTCTTCATCAATTAGTTTTTGAATATTTTGAGGAACTTCAGCTTGTTTAAAGTTATTTTGTCCCCAAGCAATAATTTTATTGTCGTTAGTTGCTACTAGAATGTGTTTGTCACCTGCAGCTACAAGTTTAAAGTTACCTTGGTTTTCGTCAACTTCTTTAGGTGTTGGAACCTTAAAAGCTGGTTCGTGTCCCCAAACATAAACTTTTCCTGCTTCAGAAAGACCTACAGAGAAAGTAGTTCCTACTGAAATATCTTTTATTCCCTCTTTAGTTAAGTCACTAGGTATGTTCATATAGCCAGATCCTGGAGATATGTTCTTCATAATACCTTGAGTATAGTAAGGGTCATATGGTAAAAATCTTGAACCTACAAATACAATTAATACGATTAATATAAATCCTATTAAACCTACCATTCCAAGTTTATTAGACATGAAATTTCTAAGAGCCATCTTACTAGGAGATGTTACAGCCTCTTCCTGTAAAGCTTTGTTTACATGTTGGCCATCGTTATTTACTTGTTCAGTTTTAATATCTTTATTATCTTTAGACATGTAAATATACCTCCTATTCTAGACGAACTCTAGGGTCAGCTAATGAATAACCAATATCCATTAGTAGGTTTCCTAATACGTTTAATATTGCATACATCATGTTCAAGGCCATAATTACGTTATAGTCTTGAGAAATAATTGAATCTATAAAGTATTTACCAATACCTTGGTAGGCAAATAAACTTTCTGTTACAGCAGCACCTGAGAACATACCAACGATGTTCCAAGCAACTACAGTTACTACTGGAATTAGTGCATTTCTAAAAGCATGAGAGTAAATAACCTTTCTCTCATTTAGACCCTTGGCTCTAGCTGTTCTAACATAGTCTTGACTTAGGGCGTCAATCATAGAGTTTCTTACATACCTTGAAGTTGTTGCCAGTGAGCCAATAAGTAAAGTTACGCTAGGAAGAACTAAGTGTTTAGTCCATTCTCCTACTGTGTTATTAACTGGCATGTTTCCTGGTGGAAGCCATCCTAAGGTTAGGGCAAAAATAAATATTAAAAGCATTCCAGAGAAGAAAGTTGGTAGTGAAATTCCTGCAAGTGAAAATACTTGCCAGAACTTATCATAAAAACTTCCTTGCCTAACTGCTGATTTTATACCTATTATTATAGACAACAATAAGGAAATAATAGTAATAGGTAAATTTAGTATAAATGTATTTCTAAGTGGAGTACCTAAAACGTCTTTTACAGGTCTTTGGTATTTAGTTGATTCACCAAGTTCCCCTTTCATAATTCTACCTAACCAGCCAATGTATCTTTCTGGTAGAGAACCGTTTAAATTATATCTGGCTTCTAATGCAGCCCTTAACTCTGCTTTTTGACTTTCTGATGTTATGTTATTTGGCATTAAAAGGTCTACAGGGTTACCTGGCATCGCCTCATTAAATGCAAATAAAACCATAGATATAACTATTAGAACAGGAATTAAGTGAATTAATCTTTTTATAATATATCTAAGCATTTTTTTATATACTCTAAGATTTAAAATCTCAAAGTATTACTCCTTTCCAAAATGATGGTTTAGATCTTATAAATTCAAAGAAAGAGAGAGAGGTTTTTTGAAGGTCTAGGAAGTTGGAAGACCAACCTCCTAGACTTCTTTACGTCTCTCCCTCTATAGTTTTTCTTTAAATTTCAAGAAATTTCTTGTTCTTAGTTAGCAAGTTCCATTTTAGTTATAATGTTAGCCCAATCCCACATTGGAGTAGTGTTAACATTCTTAACTCTGTTAGTGTAAATGTCGTAGTATTCGTTAGCATAAAGTGGTAGGTTTGGTAGGTTTTCGTTGAACCATAGGTTGAACTTTAACCATCCGTCTAACCAAGCTTCTTCGTTGTCACTATCTACATATCTTGCATCTTCAAGAATCTTATCTAGTTCTGGATCGTTAACACGGTTCATATTGTCTCCAGCACCAATATTTGAAGAGTGGTATTGGTAATAGCTGTCGTGTGGTGAACCAAATCCTGTACCCATGTTAAATACTGTTGGAGCATTTGGATCATTGTAGTCAGGAGTGTAATAGTGGTTTAGAAGTGTTGCAAAGTCAACTGGTTTGTAGATATATTGCATACCGACCTTCTTAGCGTTATCTGGTAATTGAGCTGCAATAACATCACCAACTTCTTGGCTACCTGATTCGTGAACAACCATTAGTTTGTTGCCCTTGTCATCATGTCTCCAGTAATCAAAGTTGTCTTTGTCAGCATTGTACATTTCTTCAGCTTTTGCTGGGTCCCAAGGAGTAGTTCCATCAGCTTCATATAAATATGGAGTTGTGTCTAGAGCCTCGTTAGCCATGTCTGCGTTTAATGTGTAGTTAATTGCTTGTTCTTCAAATTCGTCGCCTTTTTCTAGGTATTCAAATTCGTTGATACCGAAAGCGCCGTTAATAACTTTACCATATCCACCAGCGATAGTTTGAACGAATTCGTTTCTATCTAGTGAGTATGCTATAGCTTGTCTAACTCCCTTGTATTGAGTTGCGCCAAGGTCGTTAATCATATTAATAAGTCCGTAACCATTTCTTGGGTAAGAAGTAGTTGAAACTTTGTCTGAAGTAGCAAGAGCCTTGTCAATCTTAGAACCAGTGATAACACCTGTTGCTAAGTCAACAGTACCAGCAATTGTTAGGTCAACGTCTAGAGTTGAGTTTACAGTTTGGATAATAACATTTTTGATAGTAGGTTTATTACCATCTTTGTCACCAACGAATTTGTCGTTGATAGTGAACTTAGCCATGTTGTTTCCAAATGATACAAAGTTGTAAGGTCCACAAGTTACGTCTGGAGCAAATCTGTAGTTATAAGCTACGTCGTTTGCTGCTGCAGTCATAAGAAGTTCTATTGGTTGAAGGGCGATTGATCCGTCTTCATATCCAGCTAGAATTGCTTTTGCTTCTTGAACGTCTTTGTATAAACCTAACATGTAAGCATAGTCTGGATCAGTGTTTTCATCAGCTAGAGCTTTTTCATAATCGTCTAGAAGAGCTTCATAGTTAGCAATGTTTGTTGCGTTAAATTGTTCGTAAGATTCATCATCTGTATAAGATTTTAATTCTGAATCATATTCTGCTTGAAGGTCATCAACCTTGTATTGTTGTGCCTTTAATAAAGCAGCCTTGTCTTCTTCAGTTACTTCGTATCCTTCTTTAACTACTAATTCATTTCCAACTATATCTAGGTTTGGAGCATATCTGTGAATTGGAGTAGGTGAAGAAGCTACATAAGATAATTCAAAGAAGTATGGAAGTTTTTCAGCTTTTACAGTAAGTGAGAAAGTGTTGTCATCAATTAGGTTAACACCTTCAAATTTTCTAGTAGATCCGTCGTGGAAAGCTTCGAAACCAACAATGTGGTCGCTTCCTGCAGTGTTGTTAGCACCTGTTAGTAACCATTCTGGAGTTGCACTAAAGAAATATCCAAATACATAGTCTTTTGCAGTAATTGGAGTTCCGTCGTTCCATACTAGACCGTCTTTAATTTTTTGTGTATAAGTTTTTGAACCATCTGCATTTTCAACCATTTCAATTTCGCCGTCTAGAACTGTAGGGTTGGTTACCCATTGTCCAGCGTCGTCAGAGAAAATAGTTGCATAACCAAGGTCATATCCATAGTTACCAATGATTTTCTTTCCCCATACGTCGTATGTTGAGTTACCAAATCCGTTGATATATGATCCGTTTAGTTCTGGAGCTGCTACTACTAGAGTGTCAGCGTCAGCAAATTTTTCTACAGCGTCAACACCTTCTTCAGCTGGTGCTGTTTCTGTAGTTTCAGTGGCTGTTTCTGTTGAAGAATCAACTGGAGCTGCTTCTTCAGTAGTATTTTTGTCGCCACCACATGCTACTAGTATTCCTGTTGTTAGTAGCACTAAAGCTAGCAATAATGCGATGCGTTTTTTATTCATTATTTTTTCCTCCTATCCTTTAAAACACCAAAAGATGTTTTAAACATAATTAATTGCATCTGTTGATATTGTAAACGTTTTTTACAAAAAAATCCATAGCAAAACGTAAATATCTTAAAATTTTTTCGATTTTGTTTTTCATTTTTCTTTAAAAATCGCTATTTTATCAGCCTTAGCAAGTTTTTATCTTATTTAATACTTTTTCAATTATTTCGGCTGTATTTACATTTTCGTTTGCTTTTTCTCTCCTAGTTGAAAATTCTACTATAGAATCCCCTGCGTTTTTGCCAACAGTAATTCTTAGAGGAATACCAATAAGGTCTCTGTCTTTAAATTTTACGCCTGGTCTTTCTTTTCTATCATCAAGAAGAGTTTCTACTCCAAGGTCAGAAAATTCCTTGTACAATTTTTCTCCAAGATCTTTTTGAGTTTCGTCTTTTGGATTTACAATAGTAATAATTAACTCATAAGGAGCCACACTCATTGGCCAAATTATTCCATCTTCATCATGGTGTTGTTCAACTATAGCTGCTAGACACCTAGATACTCCAACTCCATAAGATCCCATGTAGACATCTTGGTCCTTGCCATCTTCGTCTAAATAGGTAAAGCCAAAGGCCTTTGAATATTTAGTTCCAAGTTGAAAAATATTTCCTACTTCAATTCCCCTATCTAGGTGAAGAACTCCGTCTGATAATGGATCCTTGTCTCCTTCTTCAACTAATAATAAGTCATCTACAATAATTCCATCAAAATCTCTTCCGTAATTGGCGTTTTTAATATGATAGTCTGCCTTGTTGGCTCCAACTACTAGGTTTTTCATTCTAGTTAGTCTTTCATCTACAAAAATTCTGTAGTCCCCTTTTAGGCCTATTGGTCCAGAAAATCCTGGCTCAGCTCCAGTTATTTCTTTTATGGTCTCATCTGATGCTACTTGAACGTCAAAGTCGTTTACCTTAGCAGCATTAAAGAACTTTGTTTCGTTAAGTTGCCTGTGACCTGGTATTAAAGCTATTAAGGCTTCCTTTTTTCCATCTACAAAGGATTCATAAATTACCATTTTGGCAAGTTTTGCTTTTTCTATTTTTAAAAAGTCTGCTAGGTCGTCAATGGTTGTTATGCCTGGTGTGTGAACTTCTTCTAAGGCTTCCTCTACTCCAGATTCGTCTACATCTAAAATAACTTGGGCCTTTTCATCTGTTGCTGCATATTTTGAATCCCTTGAGTAAGCTATTACTCCTTCTCCGTATTCAGATAGGGCAATAAATTCGTGGGAGTTATTGCCGCCCATGGCTCCAGAATCTCCTTGAACAATTGTGTAGTCAAGATTCATTCTGTCAAAGATTTTTTCATAGGCCTGCCACATATTTTCATAAGATGCTTCCATGCCTTCTTTGTCTTTGTCAAAGGAATAGGCGTCTTTCATTATAAATTCTCTAGCTCTAATTACACCAAACCTTGGTCTCTTTTCATCTCTGTATTTAGTTTGAATTTGATAAAGAGATAGAGGTAGTTGTTTGTAAGATCTAATTTCATCTCTAACTAAAGATGTGAAATATTCTTCGTGGGTTGGTCCCAAACAAAATTCTCTAGAGTTTCTGTCTTTTAGTTTAAACATTTCTGGTCCAAAGGTTGCCCACCTGCCAGATTCTTCCCACATTTCTTTTGATTGAACTGCTGAAAGATGACATTCTTGGGACCCTGCCCTGTCCATTTCTTCCCTGTTTATTTCTTCAATTTTTCTAATTACTCGATAGCCTAGTGGCAAGTAAGAATATATTCCACTTACATTTAGTCTAATCATTCCTGCCCTTAAAAGAAGTTGGTGGCTGGCAATTTCTGCATCTGATGGAACTTCTCTTAATGTTGGCATATAAAGTTTTGATAATCTCAAATTTAATCCTCCTCTGTGGTTTTATTTATAAAAAAAGGCACTTCATCTACAAGAGACGAAATGCCGTGGTACCACTCTAATTTTTTCTTATTGATTGATATAGGAATCACCCGTTTTGCTCAAAGATTTGGCCAGTAAATTAGTTATTAAGACCTTTCACCAATCGTCTCTCGCTGTAAATCTATTTTTACCTTGGATCTTTTCAACGCTTAATTTAGATTATCACATCTTTTTAAGCCTGTCAATTAAAATAATCTTTCATCTTCCTTCTATTATATACAAATATAATTATAGCTTAGAAGGCTGGGCTTATATTTCCTTGGTACTTTTCTTCAATAAACTTTCTTGCTGCTTCTGAAGTTAAAACCTTGTAGACTTTTTGATAGGCTTCTTTGTTTTCTTCGCCTGCTCTGGCTACTAGTAGGTTGGCATAAATAGAGTTTTGGCCTTCTTTAATTAGTGAATCAGATGATGGGTCTAGGCCTACATCAATGGCATAGTTGGCATTAATTATTCCGCCATCAACGTCTTGGTAAGACCTGGCTATGTTAACAGCATCTAGGGCTGTAAATTTTATATTTTTTGGATTTGAGGTTATATCTTCTTCTGTTGCTTTTACATCTGTTGGATCTTTTAATTCAATTAAACCTTCTTCTGCAAGTAATAATAAAGCTCTAGCTCCATTTGATGGGTCGTTTGGAATTAAAATTTCTGCTCCGTCTGGAATTTCATCTACAGATTTATATTTAGTTGAATAAAGGGCCATTGCTTCTACGTGAACTGGACCTACAGATGCTAACTCTAAGTTGTGGTCTTTAGAAAATTCTTCTAAATATGGTAAGTGTTGGAAATAGTTTAAGTCTAAGTCGCCATCTGCTAGGGCTAGGTTTGGTTGAACATAGTCGTCAAAGGCTACAACTTTAACTTCAACTCCTTCTTTTTTAAATTCTTCTGCTAGGGCTTCTAAAATTTCTTCATGAGGGCTAGGTGATGCTCCAATTACAACTTTTTCTAAGCCTTCAGTGCTTGCTTCTTCGTTTGCTTTACTTCCTTCTTTGTTACAGGCTGTTAATACTAAGCCTAATGCTAAAACTAATACTAATAATTTCTTTTTCATAATTTTCTCCTCTTTTCTTATTTGTTTTTCTTGTCTAGTTTTTTTGTTAAATAATTTCCTAGTACTTGAACGAATTGTACTATTAATATAATTAATATACAGGCTGCCCATAAGATATCTGTTTCATTTCTTTGGTAGCCATATCTAAGTGCTACATCGCCAAGACCTCCACCTCCTATCGTTCCTACTATTGCTGACTGGCCTATTAAGGCTATTATTGTCATTGTCACTGAGGCAATTATTGGGCTTAAAGCTTCTCTTAAAACTACTTTAACTATAGTCTTGTTGTCTGCTCCCATTGCTTGGGCTGCCTCAATTATTCCAGGGTCAACATCATTTAAGTTGCCTTCTATAAGTCTAGCTAAAAATGGAATTGCTGAAAATGTAAGGGGAACCATTGCTGCCCCAAGGCCTATTCTCTTTTTTGCTATTAATATTGTTATTGGCGTCAAGATAAAAATTAAAACTATAAAGGGTAGGGACCTAAATATATTTATAAGGCCATCTAAAAACCTATAAAGTTTTTGATTTTCTCTTAGACCATTTTTTTGACTGCTATAAAGTAAAACTGCAAGTGGTAGGCCTAGAAGAATTCCAAAGGCGCTTGCCACTAAAACCATAAGCAGGGTTTCAGGTAGGGCTGGCAGTACGATTTTAATTATTCTTTCCATTATATAACCTCCACATTTACCTTAGATTCTTCTAAAAAGTCTAAGGCAGCTCTAATATCATTTTTCTCGCCTTGGATTTCCACTGTCAAATATCCTGAAGTAGAATCTTTTCCTATAGTAGAAATATTTCCTGATAAAATATTTATTGTACACTTAGAATTTTTAAGGAGCTGGTTTATTATTGGCTGCTTAACTGTTTGCTTGCCAAAGTTAAGTCTATAAAGGTCGCCTTTAAATTCATTTTTGTCTAGGACAATTTCCTCTGCCTGGTCAGGAAGATTTTTAATAAAAGATTTGGTCCTAGCAGTTTTTGGGTTTGAAAAAATTTCTTCAACACTTCCTCTTTCGATAATTTTTCCATTTTCCATAACTGCAATTTGGTCACAAATGTCCTTGGCCACTTCCATTTGGTGGGTGATAATTATAATGGTCATCTGATACTTGTCTACTGCATCTTTTAAAAGTTTTAAAACTTGGTCAGTGTTTTGTGGATCTAGGGCCGATGTTGATTCATCTGACAGCAAAACTTTTGGTTTTGTTGCTAGGGCTCTGGCTATGGCCACCCTTTGCTTTTGTCCACCTGATAGCTGACTAGGATAAGAATTTCTCTTTTCCTTTAAGTCGACAAAATCTAAAAGCTCGCTTACCTTTTTTTCTATATCTTCTTTAGACTCTCCTGCCAACTTTAATGGAAAGGCAATATTTTCAAAAACTGTTCTTTGGTTAAAAAGATTAAAGCTTTGGAAGATCATTCCAATATCTTTTCTAGCTTCTAGAAGTTCTTTTTTATTTAGGCTATCAATTCTCAGTCCATCTATTTCAATTTTGCCACTTGTTGGCTCTTCAAGTCTATTTAAACACCTGACAAGTGTAGACTTGCCAGCTCCTGATAGGCCAATTATTCCAAAGACCTGGCCCTTGTCTACTTGAAAGGACACATCGTCTATGGCTTTAAAGCTGTGGCCGTTTGTTTTAAATTCTTTAGTTAAATTTTCTACCTTAATCATAAGTTCTCCTTAAAATAAAAAAAGCTTTCATCCTAACAAAAGGACGAAAGCATAGCTTACGTGTTACCACCTTAATTTATCTTCTTATCACTAAAAAGACCTCACAAAGTACAATCATACTTCTAACGCTATAACAGGCGCACCTGTTGCAGCCTAAACTAAAAAGTCTCGGTGCAAATGCTCCAAGGCCATGTTCCAAAGTTCTCATCCATTTCTCTCAGCAAACGAAATGTCTCTGTACGAATCGAATCCTTTGTACTCTCCTCTTCAATGCAAATTTCATTTTTTATGATTATATATGGCTTTTATTTTAATGTCAAGCATAATTTTGAAATTATTTTTGTTCTTAGTAAAATATTTTACCTCCATTTTGCTTTTTTCTTGGATTTTTCCTACTTTTTTTAAGATAATTGTTATATAATTTACTTTCAGGAGGTACTTATGAAAATAGTTATTGTCGGTGCCGGAAAAGTCGGAGAAGTTCTTTGTAAGGACCTATCTATTGAAGGCTACGATATTATATTAATAGAACAAAATAAGGACAAACTTGAGGCAATTATTGACTCTACAGATGTAACTGGTTTTGTAGGCAATGGCGCCAGCATTGACGTCCAAATGGAAGCTGGTGTTGACACTGCCGATATTTTTATTGCAGTTTCAGAAAAAGATGAAATAAATATTATCGCCTCAATTATTGCAAAAAAATTAGGGGCCAAGGATACAGTTGCCAGAGTTAGGTCGCCAGAGTATAACCAAAATGTAGAATTTGCTCAAAAGGAACTGGGAATTTCTTTTATGATAAATCCAGAAAAAGAATCTGCAAAGACCATTATGGATTCAATTAAGTTCCCTGCTGCAATTTCTGTTGACTCCTTTATGCATGGCAGGGTAAATATTTTAGAATTTTCTGTCAAAGAAGGATCGCCAATTGAAAACAAGGCGCTTAAAGATATAAAAATGACCAAGGGCCATGTTTTAATTTGTGCAGTTGATAGAAATGGCCATGCCTTTATCCCAGATGGAAACTTTGTTCTTGAAAAAGGAGACAGAATCCTAGTTACTGGAGACATGGCTGCCTTAAAGGAATTTATTTTAAAGTGCAGCTATCCTAACAAGCTTATTAAGTCTGTTTTAATTATAGGCGGAGGAGAACTTGCTTATTACTTAGCCTTAGAAAGTATAAGGAGAAAACTTAAAGTTAAAATTATAGAAATTGACGAAAAGAGAGCTGAGTATTTGGCCGAGACTCTTCCTGAAGCATTAATTATTCACGGCGATGGAACTGACCACGATACTCTTTTTGAACAGAGATTTGAAAATTATGATGCCATAGTTTCTTCTACGCCAATTGACGAAGAAAATATTATGCTTTCTATGTACGCCGAGTCAATGACTGACTGCAAAAATATTGTAAAAATTTCTAGAGACAGGCTAACACCTCTAGCAAAAAATTTAGGAATAAACACAATTATTACTCCAAAGGCAATTATTGCCGACAGCATCACTAGGTATGTTAGGTCTAAGACAAAAATTTCTGGTTCCAAGGTTGAAAACTTACACAGACTTTTAAATAAAGAAGTTGAGGCTATTCAATTTTCAATTGGTGAAAGTAACCAAGCCCTAGGCGTTCCCTTCAAGGACCTAAAAGTTAAGCCTGGAGTACTATTTGCCTGCATCCAAAGAAAGGGACAAATAATATTTCCAAATGGTAATGATTACTTTATTGCTGGCGACAATGTTGTAATTGTTTCCAAGCAAAAGTTTTTAAATGAATTTGAAGATGTGTTGGTGCTATAAATGAATAAACAAATGATTTTATCAACTGTATCTAGGATAATGTTATTTTTTGCCAGCCTCATGCTAATACCAATTGGCGTTGGTCTTTACTATGGAGAAGGACCTACTACAGTTTTTGCTTTTATAAAGGCTATGATTATTACCCTAGTAGTATTTTTACCTTTGTCCCTAATTAAGGTAAGATCAACTTTCATCTATATCAAAGAAGGTTTTATAATTACTTCTGTTAGCTGGCTTTTAATGACGTTTTTTGGATCCTTACCTATGTACTTTTCTGGGCAAATTCCATCTTTAGTTGATGCTTTTTTTGAAATGGCATCAGGCTTAACTACAACTGGTGCTTCAATAATTACAGACTTAGACAAGATTTCAAACTCAGTTTTGTTTTGGAGGTCTTTTTCTCACTTTATTGGAGGTATGGGAGTTTTAGTTTTAGCTCTTGCAATCCTACCAGAAATCACCCCTACTTCAGTCCAAGCTATGAAGGCAGAAGTACCAGGTCCCCAATTTGGAAAGATTTTGCCAAAGATAAAGTCATCAGCTAGGACCCTTTATATAATTTATATTGTTTTGACCTTAATTTTAATTATAGCCCTAGTTCTTGCAGGTATGCCACTTTTTGATTCTATTAACCACGCTTTTGCCACTGCTGGTACTGGTGGTTTTGGTATGAAAAATGGATCAGTTGCCTACTATCAGTCACCTACAATTGAATTGATATTATCAATAGGCATGCTAGTCTTTGGCGTCAACTTTAATATTTACTATATGGTTTTAATTGGCAGGGCTAAAGATGCCTTTAAGTCTGAAGAGCTGAGAGTTTATTTGGCCATAGTTGCCCTTTCAACTCTGCTTATTAGTTTAAATATTTATAGGTCCTATAACAGTTATTCAACAGCCTTGAGAGATGGATTTTTTGCAGTATCTTCAATTATAACCACAACAGGTTTTGCAACTGCAGACTTTAATGCTTGGCCTGCTTTTTCAAAATGGATCTTATTACTTTTAATGTTTATTGGTGGTTGTGCAGGATCAACTGCTGGTGGCCTAAAGGTAACTAGAATTATAGTTGCTGGAAAGGCTGGCCTTAATGAAATAAAAAAATCTATTAATCCAACTAGGAAATTAAGTATAAGATACGATGGCAAGTCCTTAGACAAGGCTACTGAAAGAAATATCCTAAGGTACTTGGTCCTTTACTTTTTAATCTTTGGCCTTTGTGTCTTAATTGTATCTATAAATGTAGCAGACCTAATGACTTCATTTACTGCAGTAATAGCTACCTTTAACAACGTAGGCCCTGGCCTTGAAATTGTTGGCCCTCTTGGATCCTATGCCTTCTTCCCTAGCTTTAACAAAATAGTATTATCTTTGATTATGATTATGGGAAGACTTGAGCTAATGCCTCTTTTAGTTTTGTTTTATTCTCAAACTTGGAGGCTAAACTAATGAACAACTTTATTTTAAGGCTCTTAGATGCCAGAGAAGAAAGATATGAAAAACAAAGAAGGCTTATTGATAAATTTAATAAGCCTCTTATTTCTTTTATGCTAAACACTCCAGGCAGGGAAAAATATTCTGACAAACTTGTCGCCTTTCAAAAACTTGGCATAGAAAAAATTGAAAATCTTTTAGGAGAAAAAATTCTCTATGCAGAATTTAAAGAAGAAATAACTGGATCCTACTATATGGCTGTTGTTGATGAAGATGCAAAGAACTTAAAAAAACAAATGATGGCCCTAGAAGATTCCCCTTCTGGCAGACTTTATGACATAGACGTCTTTGACGAAAATAAAAATCAACTTAGCAGAAGTTCTCTAGGAGAAAATCCAAGAAGATGTCTCATCTGTAAAAAACCTGCAAAAGTTTGTATAAGAGAACAAAGGCACTCTTATGAAGACCTGATTCAAAAGATGAATGAAATTCTTGAAAATGACTTAAAGTAAAAAAATAACTTGCAGGATTTTTTATATGCTATATAATAATATCCTAGGCGAGTATGGCGGAACTGGCAGACGCGTTAGCTTGAGGGGCTAATAGTCTTACGGCTGTGGGGGTTCGAATCCCTTTACTCGCACCATAGGACACAAAAAAAGACAAGCTTCAAATCTTAATTGATCTGAGCTTGTCTTTTTGTTA
>CAYFUN010000008.1:7272-38110 GCA_964346535.1 uncultured Peptoniphilaceae bacterium | reverse complement strand
GAGCCACTTGTTAGTTACTTTTCTCTTCATCAACACTATTTGACAAAGAGCCAAAATCTGGACCAAAACACGGTAAGAAAATGGTCCTGCATTGTTATCGTATTCTGACTTAAAGATCAACACAAGACCCTCGCCTTCCCAATTTCTCAGTGGCTAAAGATTTAACTTTTAGAGGACTTGCTCCCTTATTACAGCAGCGACCCTGTGTAGGAATTTCACCTAACTTCCAAGACATAAAGTCTAACAATCCATATATTTAATTACTTTCTTAATTATACAGTAAAAGAAAATTTTAAGCAAAAAATTTATAAGAAAAAAGTCCAAGAAAATCTTGAACTATTTAACTTAAAAATCTTCATTATTTACAAAGCCCTTGCCTGAAACTTCAACCATGTCTGAAATTGAAATAAAGGCCTTTTCGTCAATTTCTTTGACAACTTGTTTGATACGAACAACTTGTCTAGAGTAGGCAACAACATAGAGCACTTCCTTTTGCTCTCCAGTAAAGGCACCTCTGGCGTTTAACATAGTAACTCCCCTGTGAGGGTCAACTAAAATCTTTTGAGCGATTTTTTCATATTCTTTTGAAATAATTATAATTTGCTTCTTTGTATCAAAGCCGAGAACAACCTTGTCAACCATTTGATAGCCAATATACATGGCTATTAAAGTGTACATGCCCTTGGTCACTCCAAAAATTGTAGATCCAATTAGGACAACAACAAAATTCATCATCATTAATGGAGTTGAAATAGAAATATTTTTTTCCTTTCTCAAAATCATGGCGATAATATCCAGGCCCCCTTGGCTGGTAGAGTTTTTAAACATGATGCCCATGCCCAGGCCGTTGAAGATGCCGCCAAAAACTGAAGAGAGGAGGATGTCGTCTACCCAAAAGCCTAAGTTTAACTTGTTTAAAATAAGTAAGTAGAGAGACAAAAGGTTATAAGAAATAAAAGTGTAGATCATAAAAGACTTAGATAGCTTCTTAAAACCAATAATAGCTAGGGGAATATTTATTAGAAAAATAAAAACCCCAGTAGAATATCCAGTTAGCAGTTGAAGTAAAATACTAATCCCACCAACTCCTCCAGACAATAACTTGTGAGGAACAAAGAAGAAAGTAATTGCCAGTGCGCAAATTAATTCTCCAAAAACAATAGCCAAAATCTTTTTAAAATTCTTTTCCATGACGCCTTCCTTTAGATAATATTATATTGACTTAATCATAGCACTTTGAAACGTATCTTTCAATATGCTAGGTTGATTTATTTATATGAAATTTTTCTTTCACCATTTTATTTTTAGAATTTTATTTTACTCAACTGTGCAAAGTTTTTAATTTAAAAGGACCCAAGAATTTCTTGAGTCCTTTAGGTCAACTTTATCAGTAGGTCGATAAAGAAATATTTTTATCTAATTTATAGTTTTTTAAATTTGTCCAATTGCCTTTAAGATTACTTGGGCAATAATTGCTGAACCTAAATATGTTCCCAGCATTACTACTAAAGCCAAGACAATAATTTTTGGACCTGTCTTTTTCAACTGGTCTAAGTCTTTGCCAGTATAGATACCTGCATAGGCTAGTATTGGAGTACATAGAGAAAGGAAGTCAACATTAGCTGTTAGTTCAGAAACTTTTTCTGCAAAAGGCACTCCAGGAATAGTCATAATAGTTGCAATTGTAACTATATAGGCTACTGCTGGTATCTTGCTAGGGATAACTTTTGAAAGTAAAATTCCAAGCATTGAAAATAATACTAGGATTAAAACTCCAGGAATTGATTTTAGTGGACTAGTTCCAAGTCCAACTAAGTTTCCAACTACAGTTAAGGCTGCAGTAATAAGAAGTACTATTAAAGAATTTTTTAGTTTCATTTATTTTTCCTACCTTTCATTACGGCATATAATTTTTCTGCAAGAGGTATAGCTAAAAATACTGACATATAAACACCGTCAAGACCTGATAAGAGATTTGAAGATGCTCCAAAGGCAGTTATAAGTTCTTCCATTTCAGGATAAAGTTCAACTAAGGTTCCTACAGATGCTGTCATCATAGAAGCAGATCCAACTCCACTTGCCATAGCCAAGGCATAAGGGTGAAGAGGTGTTGAAGTTGCTAAGATACCTGCCAATAAACCAATTAAAATTGTTCCAAAGACAGTTCCAACAATATAAACTCCTAAAACTCCCCTGCCTTCTTCTGAGTCAAGTCCATATTTTTCTGATATAACTGCTATATTAGGTTCACGAGCAATAGAGTGGGCTCCACCAATAACTTCTCTATTAAGACCTAACATAACTCCAACTGGAACTCCTAATAAAACTGTTCCCAAGTTACCAAACTCTTGTAAAATAAGTGCTGGAGAAGATTTTATTATTACAGAAATAGTTGGGCCAATTGTTGTTCCGTATTTGGCCATTAATAGCATTAAAGTAACTGATATTAAAGATCCAGCGTCGTGCATTTCTTTTTCTGATGAAATTTTTAAAAATTTTGGTGTAGTAAGGACACCAATTATTAAAGCATATAGCATTGGCAGTAGTACAATTTTTCCTATACCCACGTCAAAGGTATGCTTGCCAATTAGTTCAGCAAGAATTACTATACCCAAAGCTATTATGTGAAGTTTAATATTTTTCACTTACTTGCCTCCTAGTTTTTGAATTGCGCCTAAAAATATTGCAATTCCCTTATAAAATTCAGCCTCATCAACATCAAATTTAGAATTGTGGTGAGGGTGTTTTTGTCCATCAACTTCCTTCAAATTAGATAAAAATAAATAAGAACCTGGAACTTCTTGGAGGAAGAAGGCCATATCTTCTCCACCCATAGTTGCCTTATCAAGTAGGTGAACTTGTCCAGGGAATAGGTCTTGACCTACTTCAATAATCTTTTGTGTTACAAGGGGATCGTTTATTAAAACAGGATACATTCTCCTATAGTCAACTTCTGCATCTCCGCCATGAGTTTTTGCTATGCCCCTTGCAATTTCTCCAAGTCTTCTTTCAACAAGGTTCCTGTCATCTTCATTTAAAGTCCTAGCTGTTCCAACCATAGTAACTTCATTTGGAATAATGTTTTGGCTACTGCCTGCATTTAGTTGGCAAATAGAAACAAGAGCTGCAGATGTTGGGGCAATTTCTCTAGAAATAATCTTTTGAACAGCTAAAATTATTTCCGCTGAAATAACTATTGGGTCAATAGTGTCTTGAGGGTTGGCTCCATGGCCGCCTTTGCCAAATACTTTTATAGTAAACTTGTCCATTGATGCCATTAGGGGACCTTCTTTAAAGTATAGGCAACCATGGTCCATGTCTTTTAACAGGCCACCTTCGTGAAGGGCAATAACATAATCTACCTTAGGATTTTCCAAGGCACCTTCATCAATCATTGGCTTGGCTCCACCAGGAATTTCTTCACCTGGTTGGAATAAAAATTTTACCCTGCCCTTAAACTTGTCTCTGTTTTCAGCCAAGATTTTTAAAGTTGTCAAGGCAATTGCTGCATGACCATCATGGCCGCAAGCGTGCATTCTTCCCTCGTGGGTAGACTTAAAAGGAAGACCTGTCTCTTCAATAATAGGAAGAGCGTCCATGTCTGCCCTAATACCTATACAAGGGCCGTCAGTGTCATCTGCCTCAATTGTGGCAACGATTGCATTGCCATTTACAAGTAAATCATAAGGAACATTTAGCTCATCTAATTTCCCTGTAATATAGGCAACCGTCTTTGGCAAATTCAATTCAAGCTCAGGAATCATATGGAGATTTCTTCTCACATCAATTGCATAAGCTTGGTTTTCCTTGGCTAATTTTAAGATATCCATCTTACACCTCCTAAAAATTTTCGATATCAATTTAGCTTTCTAATAATCCAACACTTTTAAAAATCAATTAGAAAATGACTTTTAATTAATTAGTCGTTTAGCTTATAACGTCTTTACCCCTTATTAAAATAAAAAAACATTTTTCTATAAATAATTTAATTTAAATTTTTAGTCATCTTTTATATTTTTTAATTTGACCTTGTCTTTCAAAATAATTCTCCCAATAAAAAAGGAGATTAGTTTTTCTAACCTCCGAATTTATAAAAAATTTTTTATTCTACTAATTCAAGTATCGCCATTTCAGCTCCATCGCCACGTCTTTGTCCTAATTTTAGAACTCTTGTGTAACCACCGTTTCTGTTTTCATACTTTGGTGCGATTTCGTTGAAAAGAGTTTGTACAAGCTTTGCATCGTATAAATATGCATTTGCTTGTCTTTTTGCATGTAGGTCGCCTCTCTTACCTAGTGTGATCATTTTGTCAGTCATTCTTTGGGCTTCTTTTGCTCTAGTCACTGTAGTTGTTATTCTACCAGTTTCTAAAACAGAAGTTGTAAGATTTCTAAGCATGTGATCTCTATGGTCAGATGTACGACCAAGCTTTCTTAGCTTTGCCATAGTTTCCTCCTTTAGACTTCTTCTTCCTTTAAAGAAAGATCTAGTTCTGCAAGTTTTCCTTTGACTTCAATTAGGGATTTTTTTCCTAGGTTTCTAACTTTCATCATTTCTGCTTCAGTTTTTTGAATCAAGTCGTCAACTGTATTTATTCCTGCTCTCTTTAAGCAGTTGTAAGATCTAACTGATAGGTCTAGTTCTTCTACTGTCATTTCTAGAACTTTTTCTTTGTCTTCTTCTTCTTTTTCTACCATGATTTCAACATCGTTTACATGTTCTGTCATGTTTACAAATAAATCAAGGTGCTCTATAAGAATTTTAGCTGCTAAGCTAACTGCCTCTCTTGCCATTATTGAGCCATAAGTTTCTACTTCAAGGATAAGTCTTTCGTAATCGATTCTTTGTCCTACTCTAGTGTTTTCACTAGTCCAATTTACTGATTTTACTGGTGAATAGTTAGCGTCTATAAGGATGGCTTCTATGTCAGTGTTTTCATCCTTGTGTGTTTCTGCAGGTTCGTATCCCCTGCCTCTTGAAACTACCATCTCCATATAAAGATGTCCGTCTTCGTTTAGGGTTGCTATATATTGGTCTGGGTCATTTATAACTACGTCTGTTCCTGTAATTATGTCTGACGCCTTTACTTCGCATGGCCCTACTTTATCTATAAGAACTGATACTGGCTCTTCTGATTCCATTGATAATACTAATTGTTTAATATTAAGGATTAGCTCTTGGACATCTTCTAGCATTCCTGGAATAGTATCGAATTCGTGTTGAACTCCTCTTACTTTTATTTTAGAAACTGCTGCTCCTGGAAGTGAAGATAAAAGTATTCTCCTTAGAGAATTACCTAGAGTTATAGCATAGCCTCTTTCTAAGGGTTCTACTATAAATCTACCATAATTTCCATCTTCTTCACTATTTTGAATGGTAACTATAGGTTTTTCGATTTCTATCATTACAAAGCCTCCTTTTAAGGTATAAAAAAGTCAAATTATACTCTTCTACGTTTTGGTGGTCTTGTACCATTGTGTGGTAATGGAGTAACGTCTTTTATCATAGTTACATCTAGACCAGCAGCTTGTAATGCTCTAATTGCTGCTTCTCTACCAGATCCTGGACCTTTTACAAATACTTCTACTGATTTTAGTCCATATTCACTTATAGCTTTTTTTGCTGCTTCATCTGCTGCTTGTTGGGCTGCAAATGGAGTTGATTTTCTAGATCCTCTAAAACCTAATTGACCAGCACTAGCCCATGATAATACATTTCCGTTTGAGTCAGATAGTGTTACCATTGTGTTGTTAAAGCTGGAAGCAATGTGAGCTTGGCCTTTTTCTACGTATTTACGTTCTCTTCTTCTGGTACGTGTTCCCTTACGTTTTGTTGGTGCCATTATTTTTTACCTCCTTCTTTTACTTTCCTTTTGAGACTAGTCTCTTTGGTCCTTTTCTTGTTCTTGCGTTTGTCTTTGTTCTTTGTCCTCTTACTGGAAGACTACGTCTATGTCTCATTCCTCTAAAGCAGTTAATGTCTCTTAATCTTTTTATATCAAGAGCTCTGTCCCTTCTAAGGTCCCCTTCTACATGATAGTCATCAACAGCTTTTCTAATTGCAGCTTCTTCAGCTTCTGTCAAATCCTTTACTCTTGTATCAGGATTTACTCCTGCTTTTTGAAGAATTTCGTTTGATCTTGCTCTTCCGATGCCATAGACATAAGTTAGTCCTATTTCAATTCTTTTTTCTCTTGGTAAATCAACACCAGATATTCTTGCCATTTAGTATACTACCTCCGTCTTAGCCTTGTCTTTGTTTATGCTTAGGGTTTTGACAGATAACCATTATTCTGCCTTTCCTTTTTATTATTTTACATTTTTCGCACATCTTTTTTACAGATGGTCTAACTTTCATTATATTCCCTCCTCTTTACTTGTTTCTCCAAGTAATTCTTCCTCTAGTTAAGTCGTATGGAGACATTTCTAGGGTTACTTTGTCTCCTGGGAGTATTCTGATATAATTCATTCTGAGTTTTCCAGATATGTGGGCTAGTACTTCGTGTCCGTTTTCTAGCTCTACAATAAACTGTGTATTTGGTAGGGCTTCTTTAACCTTACCTTGTACTTCAATGATATCTTCTTTACTCATTTATTGAAACCTCCTGTTTCTCTAATTCAATTTCTTCAAAGGGCTTTAAAATCCTTCTTATATAAGCATCGTTTAGTTGATACTTGCCACAAGATTTAGACTTAATTTCTTCAAAAACTTTTTTGTGAATGTTTAAGTGGTTAACTTTTTTCTTCTTTGGCTTTTCTAATGTTCTTCTTTTGCCGTCGGCTATTAGAACATATTTGTCGTCTAGGATTTCTACAATCACAAAGACTTTAAAAGCATCTCTTCCGTTTTTTGAACTTACTACCTGCCCAACTTTTAGATATCTAGTACTGTCCATTAATTATTTGTTCAGTCCTTTAAAGATATCTTCAGTTACTTTGTCAATTGATTGAGAACCATCTACATCAAATAGGGTTCCTTGTGCCTTGTAATAGTCAATAAGTGGAGATGTTTGTTCAGTATAAACTTCAATTCTTCTTGATACTGTTTCTTCTGTGTCGTCAGATCTTATTATTAAATCAGATCCGTCTTTGTCACATTTTCCTTCAACTTTTGGTGGCTTTGCCACTATGTTGTAGGTTTCTCCACAAGTTGGGCACACTCTTCTTGATGTAGCTCTTTCTATGAGCTTTTTAGGGTCTACAATAATGTTTATTACTTTGTCTAGTTTGATTCCAAGTTTGTCAAGCTCTGCATCTAAGGCTGTTGCTTGGGATACATTTCTTGGAAATCCGTCTAGTAAGAATCCATCTTTTGTATCAGCTCTTGATATTCTCTCTTGGATTAAGTCTAGTACTAAAGTATCTGGAACTAGGTTGCCTTGGTCCATGTATTTTTTTGCTTCAAGGCCAAGGTCTGTTCCCTTCTTAATGTTTTCTCTAAGAATATCTCCAGTTGATATATGTGGAATGTTATATCTTTCTACTATTTCGTTTGCTTGCGTACCTTTTCCGGCCCCTGGAGGACCTAGAATAACTAATCTCATCTTCTCCTCCTAGTTTAAGAATCCTTTGTAATGTCTAATTAGCATTTGTTGCTCAATTGACTTAACGATTTCGATTACTACTCCAACTACGATAATTAGTGATGTTCCACCAAAGGCTATCGGTATCTTTGTAAATATTGATACAAATGTTGGCACAGTTGCTAGGAAGGCTAATACAATTGCTCCTACAATTACAATTCTTTCTAAGATTCTTTGTAGATAAACAGATGTTGGTTTTCCTGGTCTGATTCCTGGAATAAATCCACCTTGTTGTTGTAGGTTCTTTGAATATTCTACTGTATTAAATTGCATTGATGAGTAGAAAAATGCAAATGCAATTATTAGAACTATATTTAATATGGTATAGATTACTGTTCCTCTAACTGTTTGTGTTGTAAACCAGTTAGTAAAGAATCTAGCAAATCCACCTTCTGGATTAAAAATAGATAGTAAGCCAGGGATTGACATTATTGCGTTAGCAAAGATTATTGGCATTACTCCTGACATTGAAACTTTAATTGGAATATGTGTTGCTTGACCTCCATAAAGTTTTCTTCCTACTACTCTTTTTGCATATTGAACTGGTATTCTTCTTTCACCTTCGTTAATGGCTACTACCATTACTACTACAAATAAGGCAAAGATTGTAAATAATACTACTGATAATATGCTTATATAACCTATTTTTACTCCATAGATCATTTTTCTAATATCTCCAGGTAATTTACCAATAATACCTAAGAAAATTATTATTGATGATCCATTAGAAATACCATACATGGTAATTTGATCAGATAACCATATTAGAAATGCTGTTCCACCTACAATTGAAAGGACTACAATCATTTTTTGCATTGCTGTTGTAGCTTCAAGGGCTGATCCAAATAGTCCAAAGGTATATCCAATAGCAGTTACAAATGCTAGGACAATTCCTAGGTATCTAGTGTATATTTGGATTTTTTTTCTTCCGTCTTCGTCTTTAGCTAATTCTTCTAATGAAGGGATAGCATAAGTTAATAATTGAATTACAATAGATGCAGTAATATATGGATATATACTAGTTGCAAATACTGAAAATTGAGAAATATTTCCCCCTGCCATCATATCTAAAAAGTCAAGCATTGTTCCTTGGCTGTTATTAAATAGTTGTTGAATAGCTTCTTGGTTCATATATGGAACTGGAATTGCTGATCCAATTCTAAATACAAAAACTGTAGCTAGGGTAAATAATAATTTTTTTCTTATATCGGGAATTTTCCACGCATCTCTAAGGGTTGACCACATTTTAAATCACCTCTGCCTTTCCGCCAGCGGATTCAATTTTTTCTTGAGCTGATTTTGTAAAATATGTCGCCTTTACTGTCAATGGATGATTTAATTCTCCATTTCCTAATATTCTTAAACCGTCAACAGCATCTCTGCTCTTTACGATTCCTGCTTCTACAAGTGCATCTAGGTCTACTACTGCACCTGATTCAAATTTATTTAATCTGTCTAGGTTGATTTCAGCGAATTTTTTAGTGTTAATATTTTTAAATCCACGCTTTGGCAATCTACGGAATAATGGCATTTGACCACCTTCGAATCCTGGTCTTACGCCTCCGCCTGATCTTGCTTTTTGGCCGTCGTGTCCTCTTCCTGAAGTTTTTCCAAGTCCAGAACCGATTCCTCTACCAACTCTTTTTCTCTTCTTTACGCCTCCGCCTTCTGCAGGTCTTAAATTATGCAGTTTCATTAAACACCTCCTACTCTACTATCTCAACCATATAATCGATTTTGTCAATCATTCCTCTAATTTGAGGTGTGTCTTCTTTTTCGACTATCTGTCCTATTTTTCTAAATCCTAGAGCCTTAACAGTTCTTTTGTGACTTTCGATTTTTCCTATAGGGCTTTTAGTCAATTTTATTTTAATTGTACTCATGGCTTCTCCTTAACCTAATAGTTCTTCTACTGTTTTGCCTCTAAGTCTTGCAACTTCTTCAGCGTTCTTTAGATTTTCTAAGGCATTCATTGTTGCCATTACTGTATTTTTTGGATTGTTAGATCCTAAGTTTTTAGTAGTTACGTCTGTGATTCCTGCCATTTCGCAAACTGCACGAACTGCACCACCAGCAATAACTCCGTTTCCTTGTGGAGCTGGCTTAAGTAGTACTCTTCCTGCACCGCTTATTCCTTCAGAAATATGAGGAACTGTTCCGTCTAATAGGGAAACTTTTACTACATGCTTTTTAGCATCTTGGATGGCCTTTCTAATAGCTTCTGGAATTTCCATTGCCTTTCCAGATCCTACTCCAACGTGGCCGTTTCCATCTCCTACTACTACTAATACTGAAAATCTAAAGTTACGTCCACCTTTAACAACTTTAGCTACTCTATTTATCGCAACAACTCTATCATTAAGTTCCATTGCGCTAGTATCTACATATTTTTTTCGCATGTTTCCTCCTTAGAATTTTAGACCAGCTTCTCTAGCAGCTTCTGCTAATTCTTTTACTTTACCGTGGTAAATGTATCCGCCTCTATCAAACACAACTTGTTCGATTCCAGCACTTAGTGCTTTTTTAGCTACTGATTCACCAACAGCCTTAGCTGCTTCTTTGTTGCCTGTTTGTTCTAGTCCTAAATCTTTTTCAAGAGAGGATGCTGAAACTAGTGTCTTTCCATTTATATCATCAATGATTTGTGCATAAATATGAGCATTTGATTTAAATACGCAAAGTCTTGGCACTGAAGTAGTTCCGGAAACTTTATTTCTAATTCTCATGTGTCTTGCTTTTCTATTAGCATTTTTGTCGATTTTTTTAATCACTTAGTTTCTCTCCTTTCTACTTACCTGTTTTACCAACTTTTCTTGCTACATATTCATCTTTGTATTTAATTCCTTTTCCTTTGTAAGGTTCAGGTTGTCTGTAAGATCTAATTTTAGCAGCGTATTGGCCTACTTGTTGTTTATCTATACCTTTTACTATAATTGAGTTTGCTGATGGAACTAATACTTCAATTCCCTCTGGATCTTCAAGATCTAGTGGATGAGAAAATCCTAGGGTAAGATTTAAAGTTTTTCCAGTTTTTGCAGCTCTATAGCCTGTACCTATTATCTCTAACTCTTTTTGGTATCCATTAGTAACACCTTCAACCATGTTGTTTATAAGTGTTCTATAAAGACCGTGGATTGATCTATGTTCTTTTGAATCAGATGGTCTTTCCACGTAAATATGTCCATCTTCAACTTTAACTAATAAATCTTTGTCGATTTGTTGAGAAAGAGTTCCTAGGTTACCTTTAACTTCTACCAAGTTGTCGTCTGATACTTTTATCTCAACTCCAGCTGGTATTTCAATTGGTAATTTTCCAATTCTTGACATTTCTTTCCTCCTAGTACATTACCAAACGTAGCAGATAACTTCTCCGCCTACATCTTGGTTTCTTGCTTCTTTATCAGTTAAAACGCCTTTAGATGTTGAGATTATAGCAATACCTAGACCTCCTAGTACTTTTGGAAGTTCGTTTGCTTTAACGTAAACTCTAAGTCCTGGTTTAGATATTCTCTTAATTCCACTGATAATTCTTTCTTCGTTTTGTCCGTATTTTAAATCTATTTTTAAAATTCCTTGCTTGCCATCATCTTCTAGTTCATAGCTTTTAATAAAACCTTCGCTTAGTAAAATTTCCGCTATATCTTTTTTGATTTTAGAAGCTGGAACCTCAACTGATTTGTGTTTTGCACTGCTGCCATTTCTAATTCTTGTAAGCATGTCAGCAATTGGATCTGTCATCATAGTGTTTTATCTCCTTTCCAGCGTATTACCAACTAGCTTTTCTTACTCCAGGAATTTCTCCCTTATAGGCTAGCTCTCTAAAGCAGATACGGCAAACTCCGTATTTTCTTAGATATGCATGTGGTCTTCCGCATATTTTACATCTTGAATATGCCTGTGTACTATATTTTGGCTTTCTTTTTTGCATGGCAATTTTTGATTTCTTAGCCATTTAATCCTCCTTAGTCTATTGTGCCTTAACAAATGGCATGCCTAGCTCTTCTAGTAGAGCCTTAGCTTCTTCATCTGTTTCAGCAGTTGTTACTACGACTATGTTCATTCCTCTTAAAGTATCTATATCATCATATTCGATTTCTGGGAAAATTAATTGTTCTTTAAGTCCTAAAGAATAATTTCCTCTACCGTCAAAGGATTTATCAGAAACACCTCTAAAGTCTCTAACTCTTGGAAGAGCTATGTTCATTAGCTTGTCCAGGAATTCATACATCTTTTCGCCTCTAAGTGTTACCTTACATCCTAGGTTCATACCTTCACGAATTTTAAAGTTTGCAATTGATTTTTTTGCTCTAGTTACTACTGGTTTTTGTCCAGTTATTGTAGTTAAATCCCTAACTGCAGATTCTAGTGTTTTTGGATTGTCTTTTGCTTCTCCTACACCGATATTTACTACTACTTTTTCAAGTTTTGGAACTTGCATTACATTATCATAGTTAAACTTTTCAGTTAAGGCAGAAACTACTTGATCATTATATTTTTCTCTTAATCTGGAAGCCATGTTTACCTCCTTCCGTCTAGTCTATTTTTGAACCGGTAGACTTTGCTACTCTTACTTTTTTCTTGCCGTCAAAAGTGTATCCAATCTTTGTACCTTTTTTGCTTTTTCCGTCATAGTACATAACATTTGATACGTGAATAGGTGCTTCTACCTTTTGTATTCCGCTTGGTTGGCCAGGTCCTCTCATTTTCATGTGTTTGGTTACAATGTTTAAACCTTCTACAATTACTTTTTCTTCTCTTGGAAGAGTTCTTAGTACCTTGCCAGTTTTTCCTTTTTCCTTACCTGCTATTACAATAACAGTGTCTCCGGATTTTATACGCATAGTTTAACTCCTCCTATAATACTTCTGGAGCTAAAGAAATAATCTTCATATAGTTTTTATTTCTTAACTCTCTTGTTACAGGTCCAAATATACGTGTTCCTACTGGACTCTTGTCGTCTTTTATTATAACAGCTGCGTTGTCATCAAATCTGATCTTTGTACCGTCTGGTCTTTGTATACCTTTTTTAGTTCTAACAACAACTGCTTTTACTACATCGCCTTTTTTTACAACTCCGCCTGGGATTGCTTGTTTTACTGAACAAACTATTACATCTCCGATATTGGCATATCTTCTTCTAGTTCCACCAAGCACTCTTATTACATATACTTCTCTAGCACCAGAGTTGTCTGCTACTTTTAGGCGGCTCTCTACTTGTATCATAAAGTTCCTCCAATCTAAATAATCTAGCTTATTTAGCTTTTTCGATTATTTCAACTAATCTCCATCTCTTGTCTTTGCTAAGTGGTCTAGTTTCCATTATCTTTACTGTATCACCAATACCACATTCATTATTTTCGTCATGAATCTTAAATCTTTCAGTATTTCTGATGTGTTTTCCATATAATCTATGAACTGAAAAAGTGTGAATTTCTACAACTGCTGTCTTGTCCATTTTGTCGCTTACAACAACACCTATTCTAGTTTTTCTTTGATTTCTTTCCATTTAAGATTAAGCCTCCTTCCTGATGCCCAGTTCACGTTCTCTCATAATTGTCTTAACGCGGGCTATATCCTTTTTAACGGATTTTATATAGCTAGGATTATCAAGTTGTCCAGTGGCTAATTGAAATCTTAAATTGAATAATTCAGTTTTTAATTCTAAAGCCTTTTTTTCTAGGTCCTCTTGTGACAATTTACGAATTTCATTAGTCTTCACTAGCTTCACCTTCCTCTTCCTTCATTATAAATTTTGTCTTTATTGGAAGTTTCATAGCTGCAAGTCTCATTGCTTCTCTTGCTACTTCTTCTGAAACACCTTTCATTTCGAACAAAACTCTACCTGGTTTTACTACTGCTACCCAGTATTCAGGTGAGCCCTTACCAGAACCCATACGAGTTTCTGCAGGTTTTCTTGTTACTGATTTGTCTGGGAATACTTTTACCCATATATTACCACCACGACGAATACTTCTAGTCATTGCACGTCTAGCAGCTTCTATCTGGTTTGATGTTATCCAACTTGGTTCTAGAGCTTGTAGACCGTAATCTCCATAGGTAAGAGTGTTTCCTCTATGTGATTTACCCTTCATTCTGCCCCTGTGAACTCTACGGTATTTTACTCTTTTAGGCATTAACATATTTAAATGCTCCTCCTTCCTACTTAACCAATATTATTGGTCTTGTTTGTTGTCGTTTCTTCTACGTCTGTTGTTTCTTCTCTTGCCCTTACGGTCGTCCTTTTTTGGTCCAATTGGAGGTGCAGATTTTTGGCCAGGAAGAACTTCTCCCTTATAAATCCATACCTTAACGCCTAATTTTCCGTAAGTTGTGTCAGCTTCAGCAAAACCATAATCAATGTCTGCTCTTAGTGTTTGTAGAGGAATAGTTCCTTCTGAATAGCCTTCTGTTCTAGCCATGTCAGCTCCTCCAACCCTTCCTGAAACTTGGGTTTTAATACCTAGAGCGCCCATTCTCATTGTTCTTTGCATAGCTTGTTTCATAGCTCTTCTAAAAGAAATTCTTCTTTCTAGAGCTTGGGCAATTGATTCTGCTACTAGTTGAGCATCTAAATCAGGATATTTTACTTCTTCTACGTTAACAACAACGCTTTTTCCTGTTAATTTTTCTAGTTCTAATCTGAATTCTTCAACTCCTGCTCCACCTCTACCAATAACCATTCCTGGTTTTGCAGTGAATACAGTTACTTTTATTTTATTAGCTGCTCTTTCTATATCAACCTTAGAAATTCCAGCCATGTATAATTTTTCTTTAGAATATTCTCTTATTTTATTATCTTCAACAAGTAAGTCTCCGAAGTCTTTCTTATCTGCAAACCATCTCGAACTCCAGTCTTTGATTACTCCAACTCTAAGTCCGTGTGGGTGTACTTTTTGACCCATTATATCCTCCTTTATTAATCTCTTTCAGCTACTACTACACTAATGTGGCTGCTTCTCTTAAGGATTGGATAAGCCGATCCTTTGGCTTTTGGTCTAATTCTCTTCATTGTAGGACCATCATTTGCCTTAGCGTCTTTTACAAAGAGATTACCTCTGTCTAAGTGTAGGTTGTGTTCTGCATTTGCTACGGCAGAGTTAAGAACCTTATATAGTTCTCTAGCTCCTCTTTTAGGAGTAACTTTTAGCATAGCTAAAGCTTCGTCAACTTGCTTACCGCGAATTTCTGAACAGATATAATTTACTTTAAGAGGTGATATTCTAACATACTTTGCTATTGCTCTAGCTTCCATATTCATATTCCTCCTATTTTAATCCTGATGCTCTTTCAGATCTTGCATCAGATCCTGTGTGAGACCTAAATGTTCTTGTAGGAACAAACTCACCTAATTTATGTCCAACCATGTCTTCTGTAATATATACAGGTACATGTTTTCTACCGTCATACACAGCAATTGTGTGTGATACCATTTCTGGGAAGATTGTAGATCTTCTAGACCATGTCTTAATAACTTCTTTTGAATTTGTTTCATTAAGCTTGTCTATTTTCTTTAATAGATGCTCATCTGCGAATGGTCCTTTTTTTAAGGATCTTGCCATTATTTATCCTCCTTATTTCTTTCTTCTTCTTATGATAAATTTATTTGACTTTTTGTTTTTCTTTCTAGTCTTAAGTCCAAGAGCCTTCTTGCCCCATGGAGTAACAGGTCCTGGCTTACCAATAGGAGCCCTACCTTCACCACCACCGTGAGGGTGATCTACTGGGTTCATTACAGAACCTCTAACTGTAGGTCTGATTCCTTTGTATCTGTTTCTACCAGCCTTACCAATGTTAACTAGTTCGTGTTCAGCATTTCCTACTGTACCAACAGTTGCCTTACAATCAAGAAGAACAAGTCTCATTTCACCAGAAGGAAGTCTTAGAGTTGCATATCTTCCTTCCTTAGCCATTAATTGAGCAGATGAACCAGCTGATCTAGCTAATTGGCCACCTTGACCAACTGCAAGTTCAATGTTGTGAACTACTGTACCAACAGGCATATATCTAAGTGGTAGTGCGTTACCAACTTTAATGTCTGCTTCAGGGCCAGATTCGATTTTGTCTCCAACCTTTAATCCCTTTGGAGCGATAATATATCTTTTTTCTCCGTCAAGATAGTTAATAAGTGCAATGTTTGCTGTTCTATTTGGATCGTATTCTATAGTAGCAACATTTCCAATTATTCCGTCTTTATCTCTTTTGAAGTCGATAATTCTATATTTTCTCTTAACTCCGCCACCTTGATGACGAACTGTAATTCTTCCTTGAGCATTTCTTCCTGCCTTGCTCTTTAATGGAGCAAGTAAGCTCTTTTCTGGAGCTACTTTAGAAAGGTCTGCATAAGAAAGTCCTGTCATTCCTCTACGTCCAGGAGTGGTCGCTTTATATGTTTTAATTGCCATTAGTATTTCCTCCTAGCTCTTACATTCCTTCAAAGAACTCAATTGGTTTAGAATCAGCAGTTAATTTAACAATTGCCTTTTTCCAACTTGGTCTTCTACCAGAAGTCATTCCTTGTCTTTTAACTTTTCCTAACATATTTTGTGTATATACTTTTTCAACCTTTACTCCAAAAATGTGTTCAACAGCTTTTTTAATTTCTGTTTTGTTAGCATCTTTAGAAACTTCGAAAGTATATTTGTTTTCTTCCATTTTATCTACAGAGTCCTCTGTAATTAGAGGTCTTCTAATTATTTCATAATATCTTTCCATTATGCGAATACCTCCTCAATTTCTTCAAGGGCTTCTTTAGTAATGATTAAAGAGTTGTACTTTAAAATGTCATAAACATTTAAAGTGTTGGCGTTAGTAGTTAAAACTGTTGGTAAGTTTCTTGCAGACCTAATGATGTTTTCATCTGGTCTTTTAATTACTACTAAAGCTTTTTCGTCAGCATTAATTGCCTTTAGAACTTTAACCATTTCCTTAGTCTTAGCTTGGTCTAGTTTAAGTTCGTCTAGTACAATAAGTTCTTTTTCTTGTACCTTAGAAGTTAAAGCAGATTTTAAAGCTATTCTTCTTACTTTTTTAGGAGTAGTATAGCTGTAATCTCTTGGTTTTGGAGCAAATACTACGCCGCCACCCTTCCATTGTGGTGATCTAATAGATCCTTGTCTTGCTCTACCAGTTCCTTTTTGTCTCCAAGGCTTTCTTCCTCCACCTCTAACTTCTGCACGAGTCTTAGCAGATTGAGTACCTTGTCTTCTGTTAGCAAGAAGGTTCTTAACTACTGTATAAACAGCATGCTCATTTATTTCAACATCGAAAATTTCTGGATTTAATTCAATTTCTCCAACATTTTCGCCATTCATGTTTAACATATTAATTTTAGGCATCTAGATCCTCCTTCCTTATTTTCTCTTAACAGTTTCTTTAATGTACAAAATTCCCTTTTTAGGTCCTGGAACAGCACCCTTTAATAAGATGAAGCTGTTATCAGCATCTACCCTAACTACTTCTAGGTTTTGTACAGTTACTTTTTCATTTCCCATTTTTCCAGACATTCTGTGGTTTTTGAAAACTTTGCCTGGATAAGCAGAAGCTCCCATACCACCAGCTGTTCTGTGCATCTTAGAACCGTGGGACATTCTTCCTCTTGAGAAGCCGTGTCTTCTAACAACACCTTGAGTTCCTTTTCCCTTTGAAGTTCCAGTAACATCAACATAGTCTCCAGCTTCAAAAACTCCAGCTAGAATTTCATCACCAATGTTGTAGTCATCTGCCTTGTCAACACGGATTTCTTTTAAATGCTTCTTATAGTCAACAGAAGCCTTATCAAAGTGGCCAACTAAAGCCTTAGTCATTTTGTGTTTCTTAGCTTCACCAAAGCCAACTTGAATAGCTTCATAACCTTCATTTTCAGTTGTTTTCTTTTGAACAACTACACTTGGCTCAACTGCAATTACAGAAACAGGAATTAAATCTCCTCTTTCAGTAAAAATTTGAGTCATGCCAACTTTTCTACCAATTACGTACTTCACTTTGCACCTCCAAAATTATAGCGGATTACATCTAGTGTAATCATATAAAGGAATAATTCTATCTAAAAATTATAACTTTATTTCAATATCAACGCCTGCTGGCAAATTCAATTTCATCAAAGCATCCACAGTTTTTTGATTTGGACTAAGAATATCAACTAGTCTCTTGTGGGTTCTTTGTTCAAATTGTTCTCTAGAATCTTTGTGTTTATGAACAGATCTTAAAATTGTTACAATTTCAATTTCTGTTGGTAGTGGTATAGGACCTGAAATTTCAGCTCCAGTAGCCTTAACTGCATCAACAATTTTTTGTGCTGATGAATCTACCAATTCATGATCATAAGCCTTTAATCTGATTCTAATCTTTTGTGTTTTTGACATACATTTCCTCCTATCGCAAGTAACACTTACGACTCGCTTTCGCCGATACACTTAACCGGGTGTTTGTAAATTTCCGATTAAAAAAACAGCAAAGTCGAATCGCCCGATTTTAAATCGAACCTACTCCGCAAAAATTCCCTTAAACTTAGTTTCTAACTCCTTGCTGTTTAGTAGAGCTTCTAGGTTTAAGCCACCTTTTGCATCATCGCATAAAAATTTTCCGCTCCAATTATTGTATAATATATAGAAGATTTTTTCAAGATTTAATGTGAAATCTTTATGAAACTTTTTCTATTTATCTACTTTTAAAATTGCAGCTTTAATATAATACCACAAAATATTTTTAATTCAAGGCTTTTCTTAATTTTTTTTACTTGTTTTTTACAATAAAAATGATTTTTTTGCTTATAAATGAAATAAGAATAATTAAAGAAGGATTCTTATGACTGAAAATAAAAATACTAATAAAAAAAATGACAATAGAAAATTAAAGACTTAGAGAAAAGTTGTATATATAATAGGAAATGTTTTTTTGGCTGTAGGCGTGATTTTATTTTTATCTAGCTTTTTTACTTCTTTTGGATTTTTCCAAAGTAGGTTTGACTTTATAAATAGGTTTGGCTTTGTAGGATCATTTATGTTTATTCCTGTTCTTGGTTTTGCTTTAATCTTTGTTGGTTCCCTTTTAAAATCCCTAGGCAGAGGAGGTCTAGCAGGAGCTGGAATAATTTTAGATCCTGAAAAAGAAAGAAGAGACGCAGAACCTTTTTCTAGGTCAAAGGGTGGTCAGTATGCCGATACCTATGACGAATTTAGAAGCGAAAGTAACTTTCACGAGGACCTAGAAAGAGTTAGAGTTTCTCAAAAGGAAAAGATAATGGTTAGGTGCCCAAATTGTAAAACTCTTAACGACGAAGACGCAAGCTTTTGTAAATCTTGTGGCAACAAACTTAATTAACTAAAGGCACTTCACTTTTATATAAACAAGTAAAAATCCTAGGCCAGCCTTTGGTCTAGGATTTATTTTTTATTATTTAGTTTTTCATTTTATATTTTTATTCTTCAACCTTGTCCCTATAAGAGTCCATTACTACTTCAAATATTTCTGCAGTTGATGGTGGCGTATAGGTTATTGCATTGGCGCCTGCCATTATTGTCTCAAGGATGGTTTCATCTGTTGGCCCACCTGTTGCAATTATTGGAAACTCTGGTCCAAGTGTTTCTCTAACCTTCTTTACAATTTTTGCTGTGTCCTTGCCGCCTGATATATTTAAAATATTAGCACCTGCTTTAACTTTTTTGGTAAAGTCATCGCTAACTGATGCTACTGTACACACTACTGCTATGTCTACATTGTCAGCTACAGCCCTAATTGTCTCTAGCTTTGTAGGTGCATTTAAAACTACTCCATAGGCTCCCTTTAATTCTGCAGCCAGGGCCATGTCAACTGCCCTTTGTGGAGGTGTTGGCCCACCGCCTACTCCTACAAAGGCTGGAACTGAGGATAGTTCAATTACTGCTTCCATTACAGCTAGCTGAGGAGTAAATGGATAAACTCCAATGGTTGCTTGGGCGTTGTTGTTTTTAATAATAGCTACATCAGTAGTAAATATTAAAGACTTAATCCTTTTTCCAAGAACTTTTATTCCCGATGCCTTATAAATAATTTCTGGCACCTTAATCATTCTCCCTCTAAGTTTTGATTCTACTTCGGGAATTATCTTTGTAACTTTTTCAATTTGAGCCTGTTCTTGCTTTGTAATAACATGGTCGCCATAGGATCTTCTCTTTCGAAGCATATTTTTACCCTCCTTTTCTTTTTCTGTTATATTTATAACCAGACGTCCTTTGAAAAAATCATATTTTATTTTCTTTCATAAATTTTTCGAAATTGACAAATTTGTGTTAAAATACTTTTGGAGGCTTTTATGAAAAAAATTTTAGTTTCTGCTTGTCTTTTAGGAGTGGCTTGCAGATATGACCAAGGGGAAAAAACTGATTCTAGGCTTTTAGGGCTTATGGATGATAATATTTTAATTCCAGTTTGCCCAGAAGTTTTAGGTGGCATGCCTACACCTAGGCTGCCTTGTGAAATTAAAGATGGCAGGGTCGTAAATGAACTAGGCCAGGATTTTACAAGAGAGTTTCAAAAAGGTGCTGAGGAGACTTTAAAGCTAGCTAGGCTTTATCAAGTTGACCTGGCAATTTTAAAGGCTAAAAGCCCTTCTTGTGGCTGTGGAAAAATTTATGACGGCAGCTTTTCTAAAAGACTGATAAAGGGAAACGGCATAACTAGTCAAATCCTTTTAAGAGAAAATTTTAAAGTAATTAGCGAAGAAGATTTATAGGAGGTTTTTATGAATTTAGAAGATTTACAATTAAAAAAGAAAAACATTTGGCAAGAAGTTTCTAAAGAAGAACATGATGCAATTTTTGCCTATGGTGAAGACTACAAAAACTTTTTAGACTATGGCAAAACTGAAAGACTGGCTACAAAGTTTCTTTTAGCTGAGGCCAAGAAAAATGGTTTTGTTGCCTTAGACGAAGCTGTTAAAAATGGCCTAAAGGCTGGCGACAAAATTTATTTAAACAACAAGGACAAGTCTTTGGTCTTAATGGTTTTAGGAAAAGACGACTTAGAAAATGGTATGAACATTGTTGGAGCCCATATTGACTCTCCAAGGCTGGACCTAAAGGCCAATCCACTTTATGAAGATTCAAACCTGGCTCTTTTAAAGACCCACTACTATGGCGGCATTAAAAAATACCAATGGACAACTATTCCCCTAGCCCTTCATGGAGTTATTGTAAACTCTGAAGATGAGATGATAGAAATTTCCATTGGCGACAAGGAAGACGACCCAGTATTTTATATTACTGATCTTCTAGCCCACTTGTCTGCTGACTTAAACAAAAAAACTATGGCAGAAGGTATTACTGGTGAATCCCTAAACCTACTAGCTGGTCATTCTTCTTTTGCCATTGACGACAAGGAAAATCCAATTAAAAAAGCCATCTTAAAGAAACTATACGATGACTACAAAATTGTTGAAGAAGATTTTCAAATTGCTGAACTAGAAGCAGTTCCTGCTGGCAAGGCTAGAGACGTAGGCTTTGACAGGTCTATGATCGCTGCCCACGGCCACGACGATAGAGTTTGTTCTTATGCAGCCTTTAAGGCAATCATGGAAATTGAAAATCCTGAAAAAACTGCTGTTGTTCTTTTAGTTGACAAGGAAGAAATCGGCTCAGTTGGAAACACTGGCATGCAAGCCAAGTTCTTTGAAAATATGGTTGCTGAAGTATCTGCAGGCCTAGGCCACCACTCTAATCTTTTAGTTAGAAGAGCCCTAGCAAACTCTAAGTGCCTATCAGCTGACGTTTCTCCTGCAATGGATCCTGACTACAAGGATACAATGGACCCACTAAACTCTGCCTACCTAGGCCAAGGTATTTGCATGTCAAAATATGTAGGTGCCAGAGGCAAGGGCGGATCAAATGATGCCAATGCAGAATTTTTAAGAGAAGTTAGAAATATCTTTAGAGCAAATAATGTAATTTACCAAACTGGCGAACTTGGAAAAATTGACCAAGGCGGCGGCGGAACAATTGCTGGCTATGTAGCCAAGTATGGCGCAGAAGTTTTAGATATTGGAACTGCAATGTTATCAATGCACGCCCCAATTGAACTTGTGTCTAAGGCTGATGCCTATATGACCTACAAGGCCTACAAGGCATTTATAAAATAAGACAAACAAAAAACACCTCTAGTCCAAAATGGATTAAAGGTGTTTATTTTTATTTAAGCTTCGTTTGTTTTTCTAATCTTTTTAAAGTTTAAGTTTGCTCCAACCTTTTCTGCTATAGTTACAACTAAGAAAGCATAAATTGGTATTGAAACAATTTGTTTTACAAAGGCATTTGATGCAAAGTAGATAAAGGTGTTGTTTCCATAAAGCATAACTCTAAAGAAAGGAACCATTATTACTGATGTTAGCATTTGGCCAACAAAGATACCTGCAAGAACTTTTAAGAAAGAATATTTTGGATACTCTTCTTTTAAAAGTCTAGTAACTAAAACTGGAATTAAACCTGTTAGGGCAGATGTTAAAATAAATAGTGGATTAAAGCCACCTGATGATGATGGTCTAATTATAAAACCAACAATGTCAGCAACTGCTCCAACTATAAAGCCATTAACTGGTCCAAGGAAGTAGCCTGATAAAATAATTGGGAAACCTCCAAAGGATACAGAACCAATTCTAGCTGTGTTAATAACAACTGAAAGGGCAACGAAGATTGCTAAATAAGTTAATCTGTAAGTTGAAAACTTTTTGTTTAGCTTTCTATCGTCTTCAATTACCTTGCCAATCATTCCGCCAATAAAACCTACTAGGGCTCCTGCTAAAATTAGTGCTATAAAGTACTTAGCAAGAAAATCTTTATAGGCATTGTATTGGTCCATTAAGGCTGCCAGTTTTTCTGGGTCCTTGTGGGTTGGAATTTGTGGCCAGTAGTTTCTAATTAAAAGGCCTAGGCCTATAATTGCTGCCCCTAAAATTCCACCAAGGGTCTTGTCTTCTGCATAAAATCCAACAAAGAGTACTCCTACTAGGGCAAAGATAAAACCTGTATAAAGTTCAGGTTTTGTATTAAACCTCATTGTAAGGGCACTTAAAATACCTAAGATTACAATTGTAATCCAGGATTTCATAGAAATATCTTTTTTCATTTTTTCCTCCTTCACTACTGCTTAGTAAGGAGGTCCTTATTAAGCAGTGAACGCGGTTACTTGATCGTAAAATAATTTTTTTCGTACTGAGACAACGTCCCATTCTCAGCCACTTGACGCCAAGTACCTACCCTGATTTATATATTTCTTACAAGTTCATAATACTAAATTTTCCTTAGTATTTCAAGGTCATAGAAAAATAATTCACTTAAAGACTATAGAATTCTTTAAAGACCTTATAAAAGTCCATTAGGTCGCTAACTGCTCCTAGTTCTCTAATTGAATGCATGGCAAACATTGGTCCACCAATATCTACTGCCTTTATAGAAAGATGGGTTTCAGAAATTGGACCAATAGTTGATCCACCAGCCTTGTCTGACCTGTTGTGGAAGTCTTGACAGTTTACTCCTGCTTGAGCACAAAGGCTTTTGAAGATTCCTGCTGATAGGGCATCTGAAGTGTAAGACTTGTTGGCAGCGTATTTAATAACTGGACCCTGTCCTAAAATTGGTCTGTTAGTTGGGTCTGCTACTTCTTCAAAGTTTGGATGAAGGGCGTGGGCCATGTCTGATGAAATTAAAAACGAATGAGCTAGGGCCCTGTAGTAGTCTTCCCTAGATTTTCCAAGACCAAGGGCAATTCTTTCTAAAAGATCGCCTAGCATTGGTGAGTCTGCCCCTTGGATAGACCTTGAGCCTACTTCTTCGTTGTCAGTTGCAAGTAGTATATTTACTCCCTTAGGAGATCCTTCAACAAAGGCCCTAAGTGATGAATAAAGCATTGAAAGGTTGTCTTGTCTGCCAACAGAAATAAATTCTTCGTTAGGTCCTACTAGTGCCCCGCCTTGTCTGTCGTAAAGGTAAAGGTCGTAGGATAAAATATCTGCAGCCTTTACTCCAAGTTCGTCTGCTAAAAGTTTTGTCAAATAGTCGTTGTCAACTTTTTCATTTGAATCAAGGGCCATTATTGGAAGTAGGTGCTTTTGTTGGTTGTATTCAAAGCCCTTGTTGACTTCCCTGTTCATGTGGATAGCCAGGTTTGGAATTGTTAATAGGTCCCTGTCAATGTTAACAAGTCTAAGTTCTGGTTCTAGGGCCTTGTTTGATTTTAAAGACACTCTTCCTGCTAGAGATAAAACCCTGTCTAACCAGGTAGAAAAAATTGGGCCGCCATAAACTTCTGTATTTAGTTTTATTAGGCCTGCATTTTTCATAACAGGATTAGCCTTAATTCTAAAACCTGGTGAGTCTGTGTGAGATCCTACTAGGCTAAAGCCATTTTCTTCAATATTTTCTGAGCCAATATCAAAGGCTAAAATTCCAGAGTCGTTTATTACAAAATAACCCTTGTCTCCACTTTTTAGACTAAGTTTTTCTTTGAGACAATATTTTTTAAAACCATAATCCTTTAATAAATCTTCAGTGTTTTTTACTGAATAATAAGAACATGGGCTCTTGTCAATAAAGTCAATTAAGTCTTTTGCTAGTTGTTTCTTTTCCATTTTTCCTCCTCGTACTAAAGCTATTTTATTTTTATCTTTTATAAGTAAAAGTATACCACAAGATTGGCCTTTTCTTAAATATTCCTAGAAAATTTTAATTCTTAATAAAATACTTTGGATTTAATGTAAAAAAATGCTATAATGTTATCAATATAAGATGAATTAATCTTTCTTGAAGCCTAGAAGATTAATTTCATTTTATAAGCACTTTAAGACACTAAAGTCTTAAAAATATTTAAAGGAGATTTGCTATGAAAAAATCTAAATTTTTTGACAGTTTAGTAGTTAAACTTGTCATAGGTATTGTAGCTGGTATACTTATAGGTTCCCTTGCTAACGAAGGGCTTATTGTTGTTATCCACACTATTAAATCAATTTTCGGCGACCTAATTGGCTACATTGTACCTCTAATCGTTTTAGGATTTGTAACTCCAGCTATTGTTTCATTAAAAGAAAACGCAGGAAAAATCCTAAGTGTAACCCTACTTATTTGCTACCTATCATCTGTAGGTGCAGCCCTCTTATCTTGGCTAGCTGGAAGGGCTATTATTCCACATTTAAATATTGCTTCAGCTACTAGTGCTGGTAATGCTATTCCTGAATCCCTATTTAAACTTTCTATTAGTCCAATTATGCCAGTAATGACAGCCCTAGTAACTTCAATTCTAATTGGTCTTGCAGTTCTATGGACTAAGTCTGAAACCTGGGAAAAGTTGCTTATGGAATTTAATAACATCGTTTTAGAAATTGTAAACAAGGTTATTATTAGAATCCTACCATTTTACATTGCAACAACTTTTGCAGAACTATCTTATGAAGGCGTTATTATTAACGAACTTCCAGTTTTCTTAAAAGTTATTTTAATTGTAATTGTTGGCCACTATATTTGGTTGGCACTTTTATATGCCATTGGTGGAGCCATGTCAAAGACAAACCCTATGGAAGTTGTAAAACACTATGGCCCAGCCTATGTTACAGCCCTAGGAACCATGTCTTCTGCAGCAACTCTTTCAGTTTCTCTAAAATGTGCATCTAAGGCAAAGACCTTAGACCCAAAAGTTAGAGACTTTGTCATTCCTCTAGGTTCAAACACCCACCTTTGTGGATCTGTTTTAACTGAAGTTTTCTTTGTAATGACAGTTTCTCAAATTTTAACAGGCTCTATTCCTCCAACTTCAAATATGCTCCTATTTATTTTCTTACTTGGAGTATTTGCAATTGCTGCACCTGGAGTACCTGGTGGAACTGTTATGGCATCATTAGGACTTATAACTTCAATTTTAGGCTTCAACGATACAGGAGTTGCCCTAATGTTATCAATTTTTGCCCTTCAAGACTCTTTTGGAACAGCTTGTAACATTACAGGCGACGGTGCTATTGCCCTTATGGTTACTGGCCTATTTAAAAAAGTACCAGGCAGAGATGGCAATCCTGTTTATGTACCAGAAGAACAATAATTTTAATTTTTCATTAAGCTAGGGACTTTGATCTCTAGCTTTTTTATTTTTCATTTTAATTTTGAGTAAAGAAAAAAGACTAGAGGATTTTCTCTTCTAGTCTTTAATGTTTATTCTTCTATTAGCTGGTCTAATTTTTTTAAAACCAAGTCCTTGTTGTATTTAGTTTCTGATGAAAATGGAATAATAAGAGACTTGTCTGTGATGCCAAACTTGTCATAAATCATCTTTAGGTTTTTAGCCTGCTGAGATTTTTTCACCTTGTCGTACTTGCTGGCTATAACTGTACCTGAAAATCCATTTTGGATTATATAGTCATACATAATGAGGTCCAGGTCTGTTGGTCCATGGCGAAAGTCAATTACTAAAAACACATCAACTAGGTTTTGTCTCTCTGACAAATAGGAATTTATATAACCTGCCCACTTTTCCCTTTCACTTTTTGAAACCTTGGCATAGCCATAGCCTGGCAGGTCAACTAGCCTAAACTTGTCGTCAATGTTATAGAAGTTTATAGTCCTAGTCTTTCCTGGCTGAGATGAAGTTCTAGCCAGGTTTTTTCTATTTATTAGCGTATTAATAAAAGAAGACTTGCCAACATTGGACCTGCCTGCTAGGGCAATTTCCTTTAAGTTTTCAGCTGGGTATTGATCTTTTTTTACTGCAATTTTTTCTAAAGTCGGATTATTTATTTTCATCGTCACCAACTACTAAGGCGTATTTAAATACTTCTTTTACTTCCTTAACTGGAATTATTTCAAGAGGTCTTTTAATTATCTCTTCAATTTCTTCTAGCTCTCTAGCATTTTCGTATGGAATTAAAACAGTCTTTACTCCCATTCTATTTGCTGCAAGAAGTTTTTCTTTAAGGCCACCAATTGGTAGAACTCGTCCTCTTAAAGTAATTTCTCCAGTCATGGCTATGTCATTTCTAACTGGTTTTTTAGTTAAAGCTGACAATATTGCTGTGGCTATAGTTACACCTGCAGATGGGCCGTCTTTTGGAGTTGCCCCTTCTGGAACGTGTAAGTGAATGTCCTTTTTAGAGGCAAAGTCATCTGCAATGTCATAGTCCTTGGCCACTGACCTAATATAAGTTATTGCAGCTTGGGCTGACTCTTTCATTACATCTCCAAGTTTTCCTGTAAGTTGAACCTTGCCGCTACCGTCAGTGACATTGGCTTCTACTTTTAAAGTTGCTCCGCCAACGCTAGTCCAAGCAAGGCCATTAACAACTCCAACTTGGTTGTCTTCGTCTAGCACATCATATAGATAAATCTTTGGTCCTAAATATTTTTCTAGGTTGCCAACATTAACTCTTATTGAGTCTTTTTCACCTCTAACAAAAAGCACTGCTGCCTTTCTAATAATTTTTTGAATAGTTCTCTCTAGGTTTCTAACTCCAGATTCCCTAGTGTAGGAATTTATAATTGTTAAAAGGGCATTGTCAGAAATTTCCAACTGGTCTTCTTTTATTGAAGCTTCCTTTAATTGCTTTGGCAGTATATATCTCTTGGCAATTTGTAATTTTTCAAAAGGTGTATAGCCATCTAGTCTAATAACTTCCATCCTGTCTAAAAGTGGGCCAGGAATAGTTGCTGTTGTATTAGCTGTTGTTAAAAACAATACCTTTGATAAATCATAAGGCACGTCTAAATAGTGGTCGGTAAAGTGGTAGTTTTGAGCTGGGTCTAGGACTTCAAGAAGGGCTGACGATGGGTCTCCCCTATAGTCTGATCCAACCTTGTCAATTTCGTCGAGCAAGAAAACTGGATTTACAGATCCTGCTTTTTTCATTGAAGAAATTACCCTACCTGGAAGGGCACCAACATAGGTCCTTCTGTGACCTCTAATTTCAGCTTCGTCTCTAACTCCACCTAGACTCATAGTTACAAACTCACGGTCTAAGGCTCTGGCTACAGACTTGGCTATAGATGTTTTACCAACTCCTGGAGGTCCAACTAAACATAAAATCGGACCTTTTGAAGAATCGTTTAGCTTTCTTAGGGCTAAAAATTCTACTATTCTCTCTTTGACATCTTTAAGGCCGTAGTGGTCTTCGTCTAAAATATCTTCTGCCTTGTCTAGGTCAATACTTTCTTCTAAAGTTTCTTGGCCCCAAGGAATAGAAACTATCCAGTCTAGGTAGTTTAATAAGACTCCATAGTCTGCAGAGGAAGGGTTAATTTTGTTAAGCTTGTTAGCTTCTTTAATTACCTTTTCCTTAGTCTCTTCAGGCATGTCAAGTTTCTTAATTTTTTCTATATAAGAGTCAGCTTCGCTTTCTTCATCGCCATCACCAAGTTCAGCTTGAATGGCCTTTAGCTGCTCTCTTAAATAATATTCTTTTTGAACTTGGCCCATTTGGTTTTTTACTCTTTGGTTAATTTTGTTTTCTATGCCTAGAAGTTCAATTTCCTTTTGCAAAATTGCGTGGAATTTTTCCAGCCTTGCAAACCTATCAGTAACTTCTAGTAGGCTTTGGGCGTCTTCTAACTTAAGTGGCAAATAAGATGCTACCATGTCTATTAAAAGGTCTGGAGTTTCCATTTCGTTTAACATGTCTATGGCAGTTGAGTTTATTTTTGAATTAGCTGCTATATAAGACTCTAGGTCTTGTTTAACTAGTCTAAAGGCTGCCTCTTCATCTATCGTAAGCTCACTTTCATCTGCTTCAATTACTGTAAAGCTAGCAGAAATCATGTCTTCACTTTCTTGGATAGATGTAGTCTTGGCCCTGTACTCGCCTTCAATTAAAACTCTCATTTGCCCATGAGGTAGTTTTAAAATTTGTCTAATGTTGGCTACAGTTCCATACTTATAAATATCATCAGCTGTTGGATCCATAACCTTGGCGTCTTTTTGGCTGAGAAGTAGGATTTTTGAATTTTCAAGTTCTGCCTCTTCAATGGCCTTTATTGACTTGTCTCTACCTACATCAAAGTGGGTAACCATTTGGGGAAACACTACTATATTCCTAAGTGGAATAACAGGAAGTGTTAATATTTCTTTGTTTTCGTCCATATTCTTCCCTCCATTTATTTGAATTTTAGATTATCATCTAAGTTTAAAGCTATCATTAATAAATATAAGTCCACCAAAAGCAGTGGACTTACACTTTATATATACCTTTTAATAAAATTTTTAAACACTAGCTTTTTTTCTTTCACTTTTTTCACTAGTTTTTTCTATTAGAGGCTGGGCTCCATTTTTAATAGAGTCTCCTGTAATTGTAATTTTTTTAATGCTTGGGTCTGATGGGACCTCGTACATTATATCTAACATAGCCTCTTCAACAATGCCTCTTAAACCTCTGGCTCCTGACTTTCTTTCAACTGCCTTTTTAGCAATTTCTATTAGGGCATCGTCTTCAAAGTCAAGGTCAACGCCGTCCATTTTTAGTAGGGCTTTGTATTGTTTTACTAGGGCATTTTTTGGCTTGGTTAAAATTTCTGCTAAGGCTTTTTCATCAAGCTCTTCTAGGGTTACAAAAATTGGTAACCTGCCAATAAATTCTGGAATAAGGCCGTACTTTTGTAGGTCTTGGGGCTCAACCTTCTTTAAGATTTCCCCAATAGATTCTTTCATATTTGCAGCCATGTCCTTGCCAAAGCCAATATTTTTCTTGTTAGTTCTGTCTTCTACAATTTTTTCTAGGCCGACAAAGGCGCCGCCCATAATAAAGAGAATGTTCTTGGTGTCAACTTGGATAAATTCTTGTTGAGGGTGCTTCCTGCCACCTTGAGGTGGAACTGAGGCAACAGTGCCTTCAATCATTTTGAGTAAGGCCTGTTGGACACCTTCGCCAGAAACATCTCTGGTTATAGATACATTTTCACTTTTCTTAGAAATCTTGTCGATTTCGTCTATATAAATTATTCCCTTTTCTGCTCTTTCAATGTCATAGTCAGCAGCTTGAAGAAGCTTTAGTAAAATATTTTCTACGTCTTCTCCAACATAGCCAGCCTCAGTTAAGGTTGTGGCATCTGCTATGGCTATTGGCACATCTAAAATCTTTGCAAGAGTTTGAGCAAGGAGGGTCTTTCCTGATCCAGTTGGTCCAGCCATTAGGATGTTAGATTTTTCAAGTTCTACATCGTCAGTTCTTGTAGAATAAATTCTCTTGTAGTGGTTATAAACTGCCACAGAAAGAATTTTCTTGGCCTGGTCTTGGTGGACAACATACTCGTCTAAAATACTTTTAATTTCAGCTGGTTTTGGCAGATGAATTTCTTCTCCTCTGTCTTCTTCCTGCTGCATAATATCCATAGAAATTATTTCTTCAGATAGTTCTATACATTCATTACATATATAAACATTGGGACCAGCTATTATTCTCTCTACTTCGTTTTGGCTTTTGCCACAAAAAGAGCACCTTAATAGGTCATGGTCGTGATTATTTTCTTTAGTCATAGTACTCCTTATTTTGATTCAATTACCTTGTCTATAAGGCCGTAGTCAACAGCCTGACTAGCAGACATATAATAATCTCTATCTGTATCTAAGGAAATTCTCTCTAGGTCTTGACCAGTTCTCTCAGCTAGAATTTTATTTAAAAGCTCTCTAGTTTGAAGAATTTTTTCAGCTTGAATTTTTATATCTGAAGCCTGGCCTTGGGTTCCGCCTAGGGGTTGGTGAATCATAATATCAGCATTAGGTAGGGCATATCTCTTTCCCTTTTCTCCTGCTGCAAGTAAAAATGCTCCCATAGACGCTGCCCTTCCTACACAAATTGTAGATACAGGTGATTTTATATACTGCATAGTATCATAAATAGCAAGGCCTGCAGAAACTGATCCGCCAGGACTATTAATATAAATAGAAATGTCCTTGTCTGGCCCTTCAGATTCTAAAAACAAAAGTTGGGCAACAACTAGGTCTGCTACTTGGTCTGTAATTTCTCCACTTAAAAATATAATCCTATCCTTTAAAAGTCTAGAATAAATATCATAAGACCTTTCGCCTCTACTAGTTTGCTCTACTACCATTGGTATTAGACTCATAAAATCTTCCTTCCTACTTGTCTTTTTTTGCTTCTCTAATAATTCTAGAAATTGTTGAAGGAGATAGGTCTTCCTTTTCAGCTAGTTGTTCTTGAGTATAGTCGCCTGTTTCATAAAGCTCTGCTATTCTCTTATTTCTTTCTTCTATAGTTTCATTGCCTGGTTTTTCAGCAGCCTTTTCTGTTTTATTAGCTGGCTCTT
>CAYFUN010000008.1:0-7172 GCA_964346535.1 uncultured Peptoniphilaceae bacterium | reverse complement strand
GGCTCTTCTTTTTCTTCTATTTCTTTTGGCTCAACAAATACAACATTTTCAACTAACATGTCTAAGGCCTTGTTAAATACTAGGTCGTCTTTTACAAAGTCAGCATTTGATGAATAAAGGTCGATGAATTTCTTTTGTTCTTCTTCATTTGTTGGGAAATAAAGTTTTCCAAGTCTTTCAATTTCTGCCTTAAGTTCGTCATCACTTGCGTCAAGTTTTTCTTTTTCAATGATCTTTTCCATTATTAATTGGATTTTTGAATTAATAAAGGCGTTTTCTCTAAAATCATTTCTAATGTCGTATTTATTTGTTCCTGACATTTCAGCATATTGGTCAAAGTCAATGCCGTATTGTCTTAGGTTGGCTGAGAAGTTTTCTATTTCTCTGTCAATGGCATTTTCTACAATGGCTTCTGGAACTTCAAAGTCAGCAAGGTCAGCTACCCTTCTTAAAACTGCATTTCTAATTTCGTTATTAGTTCTTTCTTCAAATTCTGCTTCTAAATTCTTTCTTAGGTCAGCCTTGTATTCTTCTACTGTATCAAATTCAGAAATATCTTTAATAAAGTCGTCGTCAATTTCTGGATATTCAATTTCTTGAACTTCCTTTACTGTAACTTTAAAAGTTGCATCCTTGCCAGAAAGTTCTTCAGAACCATACTCTTCTGGGAAGGTTACATTTACGTCAACTTGATCTCCAGCCTTGGCTCCTACTAATTGGTCTTCAAAGCCTGGAATAAATTGGCCTGAACCAAGTTCAAGTTGGAAGTCTTCTCCCTTGCCGCCGTCAAAGGCCTTGTCACCAATAAAGCCTTCAAAGTCTATAATAGTTACGTCGCCAAGTTTAGCTGGTCTTTCAACTGGAATAGCTCTTTTAGACTTTTCTTTTTCTTCTTGCATCTTGTTATAAATTAGTTCGTCTGTAACTTCGTATTTGATTTCTGGAATTTCAATTTTTGAATAATCCTTTACTTCAAATTCTGGTACAACTTCAACTTCAACATTTAAAACTACGTCTTCGCCTTTTTTATATGGGGCGCTAAGAGAAATTTGTGGTTGGCCAGCAAGTTTTAGGCCCATTTCTTCTGTAGTTTCTTCATAAATTTTTGGAATGCATTCATTTACTGCGTCTTCAAAAAATAGGTCTGCTCCATAAGTTCTTTCTAGTAGTTGTCTTGGAGCCTTTCCCTTTCTAAAGCCTGGAAGTTGGAAGCTTTTTCTGCTTTTTAAATAAACTTCTTGCATGCTTTTTTCTATTTGGTCACTAGGAATTACCATTTGAAAACTAACAGTATTTCCTTCTCTTTTAAATTCTTTTGTCACGTTAATTCCTCCCATGTAAAATATCTTTATTATTATACCATAAAAGCTCTTAATGGTTAAGATTTACTTATTTATAAGCGAAAAATATCTTTTATCACCGTTTTTTTGCCTTTTATGGTTAAAAATCCTAAAGCTATAAGGACTTTCTTCTCCTTATTAAACTCTTTTTATAAATTCGTGGCCACATCTTGGACACTTTATTTTAATTTTTCCTGCCTTCTTTGGCACTCGCATTACCTTTTTGCAAACTGGGCACTTTATATACTTGTGGGTCTTCCTGTCCTTCCACCTAAGAGATAGAAGATCGGCTTCTGCCCTTATAGGCTTGGTGGCCTTTAAGTACTTGATGTTTTCTTGGTACCTGTCGTTTATTTTTTTAGACAAAATTCTAAAAATTGCATAAATGCTCACTAAGGCTGCTAAAATTCTTAAAATAGTAAAGGCCCTAGAAGACCTTACAAAAATTCCAACAAAACTTAGGACGAAGACCAAGTATATAAGGAAGACATTTAAGTGGTCCATGCCATATCTGCCTGCAGTAATTTTTTCAAAAAGCTTTTTTAACTTATCCATTTATATCTCTCTTTCCATAGATAGGTCATACCCCTTATAATTTAAAGTTAAACAAAGTCTAAAAAATATAGGCAGATCTCTCTGCCTATACTGCCGCTTACTAGCGAAAAAATTCAAATGGAGCGGAAAACGAGATTCGAACTCGCGACCCTCGCCTTGGCAAGGCGATGCTCTACCACTGAGCCATTTCCGCATAATCCGCGAGTGTCGTAGTCATTCGTTAATTCAGACCCGCCTTATAAAAAGGTGGGTATCCTGTTGATTGAATCTGACGTCCCCTCAAAGGAGGCTTGCCATATCGCTCAAACACAAATTCCCGTGTCTGATACGTCGGTTGAATTAAGCATAGACTTACGTGCACCGCAGAAACTCTACTTGTATTATACATGGTTATCCTAGCATTTTCAAGTTTTTAAAAAAATTTCTCGATTTTTACACAAATACTTTGCCAGCTCTTTATCTTACAAAACTTATTAGGCCTTTTACAATTTCTTAGTAAGCCTTTAATACATTTCACCTAAACTAAAATAAAGAAAATTTTTAGATTGCCAAAGGTTATGACAAGGCTCCACTTGAATCCTTTACCCACATTATTAAAGACGCCAAATACACTGGAGCAAAATTTGCATCTGACCTTAAAGACGACTTTTCAAATGCAAGGGCCCTAGCTAAAGACTACTACAACATCGACCTAACAGATGAAGAAGTAAAAATAATCAAAGAAGCAAAAGATGTGCAAATGGCTATTGGCCACGTAATTTCTAACAGGTCTAACATTGGTTGGACAACTGGCGGCCATGTAGGCGGAGATGTTGCCCTATACTGCTACACATCTGGATCAAATATTAAAAAACTTTCTGGAACAGTTCACAACAACGAAATCGGCAAGTATCTAGCAGCTGTTTTAGGCCTAGACCTTGACAAGCTAACTGCTGAACTTTATATTCCAGCCAGACAAGCCTTTGAAAAAGAAGGAGCCCATGTAAAATTTGTTTCTGACAAAAAGACCAACTACCAAATTGAAGTTACCAAAGACGGAAAGACAATTATCTTCCCAGCTTCAAAATCCTATGCCCTAGTTGACGGCAAAAAAGTTGACCTTGGTGGCCTTGTAATCTATAACACTAAAACAGTTTATGTTCCACAAAGGGCCCTTGAACTTGTAAAATAAAATTAAGCACGAAAAAATCCACCTAGTAAGTCACTTACTAAGTGGATTTTTTTAATCAATTTTTATAATTTTAGCCGACTCAACAGCTCTATTTACTAAGTTTTCTATATCCAGTCTTTCTTCTTCTTCTAAAATTTGCTCCAATTTTGGATTTAGATTTGGATGCTTTGGTGCAAAAATTGTACAGCAGTCATCAAAAGGCAAGTTGGAAGTTTCTAAGGTTCCAATGTCTTCTGAAATATCTATAATTTGTTGCTTGTCAAAACTTATTAGGGGCCTAAAAATTAGCATGTCAGTTGCCTTGTCAATAACTTTTAGGGACTTAATTGTCTGTGAAGCAACTTGGCCTAAGTTGTCTCCAGTTATAAGGGCGTCGTACTTGTTGAGGCTGGAAATTTTTTCTGCCACTCGCATCATCATCCTTCGAGAGAGAATGGTCATATTGTTTTCATAGCAGTTTTCAGCTATGGCCCTGTTGATTTCTAAAATATTTACAGAGTAAACAGTCATTGGTCCAGTATAACGAGATACAATTTCTGCCAGGTCTAAAACTTTTTTCTCTGCCCTTTCTGAAGTGTAGGGATAGGTGTGGAAGTGAACGGCGTTGATTCTAATTCCCCTTCTGGCCATCATAAAGGCAGCAACAGGAGAATCAATTCCTCCAGAAAGTAAAACTAGGCCTCTTCCATTAGTTCCCATTGGCATACCGCCTAGGCCTCTTTCTCTGCCCATGTAGACATAAATATATTCTCTTATGTCAATATAAATTGGATACTCAGGCTCATGAACGTCCACCTTGGCTCCCTCGTAGTTTTTTAAAACAAAACCGCCAAAGTGCCTATTTATTTCTGGACTTTTAAGCGGAAAGTTTTTGTCAGCCCTTGATGCAATAATTTTAAAGGTAAATTCGTCTTTTATATGAGCATCGGCAATAGCTGCCCTAAAGGCATCTTCTGCTAGCTTTAAGTCCTTGTCCACCCTAAAGCACTTGGAAATATAAACTATGCCAAAGACATTTTTTACCCTGCCAATGGCTCTATCTATGTCCTCGTCGTTTTTTAACTCTACAAAAATCTTTCCAATTTCCTTGTAGACCCTTTCAACTTCTATGTCAACTAAGGCCCTGCGAATTTTATCTATTAGGGCGTTTTCAAAGTTTTTTCTATTCTTGCCCTTTAGGACAATTTCTCCAACACTAATTGAAATTACTTGTCTCATCTTTTCCTCTTTGTGGTTATCTTTCTAATATCTTCTACTGCAAATTTTAATTTTTCTAAAAATAAAGCTATATCTGCCTCAGTGTTTTCATAGGAAAAACAAAGCCTTATTGACCCTTCAGCAATTTTTGGGTCCAGGCCAATTTTCTCTAAATTAGTCTGAGACTTTCTATTTGAATGGCAGGCTGACCCTGTTGAAATATAAATCTGGTCCTGTTCTAAGTAGTGCAAAATAACTTCGCCTCTGGTGTCCAGAAAAGATAAATTTAAAATACAGCCTGGAGCATCTGCAGGAGAATTAATTACTACGTCGTCAATAGTCTTAACAAAATCTAAAACTTGCTTTTTTAGTTCTTCCTTGTGTTTAGCTTCTGCGTCAAAGTTCTTTTTCAAAATTTCAACAGCCTTGGCAAAGGCAAAAATCCCATTGGTGTTTTCAGTTCCAGACCTAAAGCCGCCTTCTTGGCCGCCGCCTAAAATAAAGGGCTCAAGATTAGTCCCATCTTTTACAAAAAGGGCGCCAGTTCCCTTGGGCCCGTGGACCTTGTGGCCAGAAATAGAATATCCGTCGACGCCTAGGTCCCTTAGGTCAACTTTAATTTTTCCAAAGGCTTGGACACCGTCAGAATGAAAAAGAGTGTTTTTATTTTTAGCTTTGACAATCTCCACTGCCTTTTTTATATTGTTAACAGTTCCAAGTTCGTTGTTGACGTGGATTAGAGAAACTAAAATTACCTTATCGTCCATAAGGTCATTAAGCTCGTCTAAATTTGCTCGCCCATAAGAATCGCAAGAAAGATAGTGGACCTCATAGCCTAGCTTTTCGTACTTTTTATAAACCTCTAAAACAGCATCGTGTTCTAGCTGGCTAGTAATAATTTTTTTGCCAAATTTTTTATTTTTTTCAATTGCTGAACTTATAAAAGTGTTGTCAGACTCAGTTCCTCCTGAAGTGAAGAAAATCTCCTTGGGCCTAGCTCCTAGAAAGTCTCCTATAGTTTTTCTCGCCGCCTCCATAGACTCTTCAGCCTTCATGCCAAAGCTGTGAAGGGCAGACGGATTTGCAAAATCTGTGTCCAAAGACTCAATGAGCAGGTCCCTTACCTCTGGTCTAACTTTTGTAGTTGCGCAATTATCTAAATAAATCATAAGCCACCTCGACTTTAAATTATACTATAAAAGAAAATAAAATTCATTAAAACTTGACAGGGAAATTTCTGCTATAATAATACTATGAAAATAATAGAAAAAGAAATTCAAATAAAAGAAAATAAGAATCTAGATCCAGGCTCAGTGTTTTTTGACATAGAGACAACAGGCTTTTCCCGTCAGACAGCTAGAATATATTTAATAGGGACCCTAGAAATTAAAGAGGATTCAAATATCTTCCGCCAATACCTAACAGAGACCCAGGCAGACGAAAAGGTCCTGCTTAAAAAGTTTTTAGACCAAATAAAAAATAAGTACAAACTTATCTCCTTTAACGGCGATAGCTTTGACCTACCCTTTATAAAGGCCAGATGTGACAAATATAAAATCGCCTGCAAAATTTTAGATGATCTTCAGTCCCTGGACCTCTACAAGGAAATTAAAGCCAAGTCTCTCTTTGTAAATTTAGAAAACTACAAGCTAAAAACTATTGAAAGGTACATGGGCATCTACAGAGAAGACTTATTTTCTGGCGGAGACCTAATTAGCCTTTACTACGAATACGAAAACGGCGACAAAAACCTAGAAAATATCCTCCTCCTTCACAACGAAGAAGATATATTAAATATGCCAAACTTGTACAGGTTTTTAGACCACTTAGAAAAGTTAAATACAATATCAGTCGCTGACCAAAACTTTATAATAGAAAAAATTTCCCTAAAGAAAAATAAACTAGAACTTACAGGCTCAACCACCATCCCCCTAGCCTTTTTAAACTCAGAAACTTTTAAATTACAAATAAAAGATGGAGCCTTTAGCTTTGAAAGCCTAGTAAAATCTGGACCCTATGATGGCCAAGTGACTTGCACTTACCTAGAAAAAAATGGTATGAATTTAGTTTGCAATTACAAAATCCCCTGCCCTGATGAAATCTATTTACTCAAACACGATAAAAACCAACTAAACTTAAATATAAAAACTTATTTTGAAAAAATCCTAACTGAGGTTTTTCCAGACTAAAAAAGAGCCCCGCTAAGAGGCTCTTATTTTTATTTCATTTTCTTATCGTCCAATATCTTTAACCAAGATTCTTCAATAGTATTCTTAGGTCTTTGGAAGTCGTGAGTGTTAGCAGCTTCCATAATTTCCCAATAAGCCCAGTGACTTTGGTCAAGGTCTGTAAAGTGAATTAAATCTGGTCTAACTTGGTAAGTTCCTTCATAAGTTGCCTTTCTGCCTGCAAAGTGATTTAAAATCCTTGCAGCCTCTGCCCTAGTAATATTGTTGTCAGGCTTAAAGCTACCATCTGGATAACCAGAGATACGGTCATTGCCATAGGCTTGGTTAATAGCAGCTTCGTACTTGTGACCTCTTACGTCAGCAAAAGGAGCAACCTTGTCATTTTTCTTGTCAATAAAGTACAAGGCTCTAGCAAACTCTGCCCTAGTAATAGCTTCGTTAGGACGGAAGTCTCCATTATCATCTGCAAACATTAGGTCCAGCTTTGTCATAATGTTAATGGCAGAATTGTACCAAGCTGAAGGAGTGTCATTAAAACTTGGTTTAGCAGTGTTAGACATATCAAGTTCAGCCAGACGAGCAATTAAAGCCGCAGCCTCTGCCCTAGTCATAAGACCCTCTGGACGAACAGATTCATCAGGATAACCATACATATACCTGTGATGAAGAATAGGTTCAGGTTGGCTAGTAAACAACCAATCAAGTATTGGTCCACTAATA
>CAYFUN010000007.1:6932-40426 GCA_964346535.1 uncultured Peptoniphilaceae bacterium | reverse complement strand
GGAATCTTTTGCATGAGACCTGTAACCAAATCAAAGATTTGGACTAGGGCTTCAAATGTCCCCAAAATGCAAAAATACAAAAAACAAATACACAAAATACAAAAAAACCTCAAAATCATTTTTTGATCTTGAGGTTTTGTTTTTTATTATAGATTTTCTTTTGCTAGGTCTACTAACTTTGCAAAAGCTTGGTCGTCGTGAATAGCTATTTCAGCAAGCATTTTTCTGTTGATTTCAACTCCAGCTTTCTTTAAGCCGTTAATGAATCTTGAGTAGCTTAGACCGTTAATTCTAGCTGCAGCGTTAATTCTTTGGATCCAAAGTTTTCTAAAGTCTCTTTTTCTTTGTTTTCTTCCTATATAAGCATAGTTTAGTGACTTCATTACTGCTTGGTTGGCAGTTTTAAATAATTTGGATTTTGCTCCAAAGTAACCTTTAGCTTGTTTTAATATTTTTTTGTGTTTTTTCTTTGCATTTACTGCTCTTTTTACTCTTGCCATTTCTTTCGCCTCCTACTTTCTTGGTAACATGTGGTCGATTCTCTTTAAATCGCCTTTGCTAACAAGTGTTTGTTTTCTTAGTTTTCTTTTTCTTTTAGGAGACATCTTTCCAGTCATGTGAGTTACTCCCATTTGCATTCTAGCTAGTTTTCCGCTACCAGTTCTTTTGAATCTCTTAGCAGAACCTCTATGAGTTTTCATTTTACCCATTTTTTCTTCCTCCTATTATTTGTCATTAGGCATTAAATACATAGTCATATTTCTGCCTTCCATTTTTGCCTTTTTGTCAACTACTGCCTTATCCCCAAGGATTTCTAGGAAATCATCTAGTACTACCTTCCCTTGGTCTGTGTGGCCTAGCTCTCTGCCTCTAAATCTAACAGATATCTTTACCTTGTCTCCATTGCCTAAAAACTTTTCTGCTTGTTTGGCTTTTACATTTAGGTCGTGCTCTTCAATGTTTGGAGTCATCCTAACTTCTTTTACGTTAATAACTCTTTGAGCCTTTTTAGCTTCTTTGGCTTTTTTAATTTGGTCATATCTGTACTTGCCATAGTCTAAAATTTTACAAACAGCTGGTTTTGCATTTGGAGAAACGCAGACTAGGTCTAGTCCAGCTTCTTGTGCAAGTTCTTGTGCCCTTGCATTTGGGATAATTCCTAATTGTTCTCCGTCGGCTCCTATTAGCCTAACTTCCTTATCCCTGATTTCCTGATTGATTTTTAATTCCTTTATGTTTACACCCCCGGAAATAAATAAATGCGAATACCATAAAAGTACCCGCACAAAAAATTACTATCTTATAATAATAAATTGTAACCTATAGGCGCCAGCCACGAGGTGAGAAGCGGTACTTCTACTTGTCTTACCTTTAATATTAAACCATACTTTCTAAGCTTTGTCAAATAATATTTAAAATAAATTTGATGTTTCCTTATTTAAATATTTCCAGCTGGCTTTTTATTTTTACTTCCATGTCTGCCCTGTCTTTATAAGAAAATTCTAAGACCAAATAATCTGGATTTATTTTTTCAATTACTTCCACAACTTTTTTTGATTGAACTATAGAATGAGTGTCGATTTTGTTTACATACTTGTAATAAGCTTTTAAGTTTTCATAAAAATCTCCTGACAGCCTAGGAGGATTTTCTTTGTATGATTTTATTACTTGACCTGAAAGTGACTGGTGAAGGTGAACAACTTTTATAAGGGGAAGGATCTCCTTGTTATATTCAATTATTTCATCCACATAGTCCCAAGCCTCATCTTCTGTCTCAATATTTTCATTGGTGCACATTAAATGGCCTGTATCTAAAACAAAACCAATATTATCATAATTCACTTTTTCCATAAGTCTTTTTGTTAGACCTAAGTTTGTAAATTTTAGTCCAGGCACATAGAGGTTTTCAAATAAAAGTGGAGTCTTAATATTTGCTTCTTTTACTAATTTATTTACCAAATCAGCTCCTGCGTCAATGACGTCTACATCTGAATAAAAATGATTTTGTCCTAGATATTCTAGGCTGTTACAATTTGCCATGTGAAAGACTGCATAGGCTCCAAGGGAGTTTGCATAAGCAAGGGCTTGAAGATAGTATTTATAAATTTCTTCTGGCTTGTGGGCAAAAAATTCCCTGGCAAAATCCATTGATCCAAATTCTTCTATAACCCTGCCTTCATTTTTTAAATAGTAGTCCATCCAAGATGTAAAAAATGGCAGGTGGACTCCATGAATTAAATCTCTGCCAATAAAGTTGTCTTCCCAACAAGATACTAATTCAATGCCATCTAAGCCAAGATCTTTTAAGGTCTTTCTAAAGTCGTCCATTGACTGGTATTCAAATTTTTCTCTCTTCCATTCCACATAGCTTAAAAGTATTTTCACCTAAGGCTCCTTGTGTTTTTTCTTTTTAAAATGCAAGTCCTCTATGAACTTGCACTTAATCTTTATTCTTCGTCGTCAAAGGCCTTTCTTATTATAAAGTCCTTGGCCACGTCTTGGTCCATTTTTATTTTTAAAATTTGTTGAGGGTGAGGAGCTACTTCTAATGGCTGTCCTTTGTCGTCAGTCATATACTCAATTTTTTGGCTAAAGAAATCTCTATTTGGTCCAAAGACTTCTATTTCATCTCCTAAAAACATTCTATTTCTCTGTTCAACTGTTGCGATTTTTGTCTCTTTATCATAGTCTAAGATTAGACCTGTAAAGTCATAGCCTCTTATATAGGAGTTTGTTGTATAGACTTGGGCGTCTGCCTTGGCCTCTCCATAATAAAAGCCTGTTGTAAAGTCTCTGTGAGAAACTTTTTGTATTTCTTCTAAATACTTTGGATCGAATTTATATTTAGTTGGGTCCTTGTAATATTCATCAAGGGCCATCCTATAAGATTTAATTACTGTGGCCAAGTAATAAACAGTTTTCATCCTGCCCTCGATTTTTAGAGAATCAATTCCTGCATCAATTAAATCTTCTAAGTTTTGAATCATACATAAGTCCTTGGAGTTCATAATAAAGGTTCCATCTTCGTCTTCAAAAACTGGGAAGTATTCTCCTGGCCTTGTTTCTTCTACAAGATTGTACTTGTACCTACAAGGTTGGGCGCAGTCGCCACGATTTGCATCTCTGCCGATCATGTAGTTGGAAATTAAACACCTACCTGAATATGACATGCACATGGCTCCATGGACAAAGGTTTCTATGGTCATGTCATCTGGAATGTTTGCTGTAATTTTTTTAATTTCTTCTAGGGACAATTCTCTGGCTAATACAATTCTCCTAGCTCCTTGGTCATACCAAAATAAAGCTGTCTCTAAGTTAGTTACATTGGCCTGGGTTGAAATATGAATTTCCATATTTGGGGCATGGGTTTTTACCTTCATAAACATCCCTGGGTCTGCAACTAAAACTGCATCTACGCCAATTTCATCTAAGGCTTTAATATAGTCTTCTACCCCGTCCATGTCATCATTGTGGGGAATTATATTTAAGGTTACATAGACCTTGACTCCCCTTTGGTGGGCGTAGGTCACTCCTTCCTCAATTTGGTCAAGGGAAAAGTTTTTCGCCCTTTTTCTAAGGCCAAAGGCTTCTCCACCTAAATAAACAGCATCTGCCCCGTAGATAACTGCCATTTTTAATTTTTCTAAATCACCTGCTGGTGCTAATAATTCTACTTTTTTCATTTAATCCTCACTGCTACTAATAGACCATCTCCCATTGGAATTAAAGAAGATTCAAAGTCTTCTAAGTGGATGACTTGGTCTATAAAGGCCCTAAGCCTTTTTACTATGGTCTTTTTTCTTCTTACTAATAAATCATCTGTAGTTACCATGCCCTTGTACAAGACATTGTCACAGACTATTAGGCTACCAGGCTTTATAAGTCTTTTTATTTCATTAAAATATTCTTGATAGTGGCCCTTGGCTGCGTCTATAAAGACAAAGTCAAAGTCCTCGTCAAGTTTTTTTATTTGCTCTAGGCCGTCTCCTACTATGACTTGGACCCTAGAATCTTCTCCAGCCTTTTTAAAGTTTTCCTTGGCTAGATTTGCTGTTGCCTCATTTAACTCTATGGTAACTAATTTTTCTATTTGCTCAGATGCACTTAACATTAAAAGGCCTGAGTAGCCAACTGCAGTTCCAATTTCTAAAATCTTTTTTGGCTCCTTAGAGGCTATTAAAAATTTTAAAAATTGGCCAACTTCTGGGCTAATAATAGGAACGTGATTTTCCAAAGCCTCCTTTTCCAGAGACTCTAAAAAATCACTTGACCTCTTAATATTTTCATATAAAAAATTTTCTACATAGTCGTAATTTAATTCGTTCATTATACTTCCATTATTATTGGTAATATCATTGGCTTTCTCTTTATTTCCCTAGAGATATAGTTTTTAAGGTCGTCTTTTATTTCTGTCTTTAAATAATTCCAGTCAGAGTTTCCTTCTCTTTCTAATCTTTCTAGGGTCTTTGTAACTACTCCCCTGGCCTCGTCCATTAGGTCGCCTGATTCTCTAACATAGACAAAACCTCTTGAAATAATATCTGGGCCTGCAAGAACTTTTTTAGTCTTTTTGGATATAGTTACAACTACAATTATTAGACCGTCTTCTGATAGCCACTTTCTGTCTCTTAAGACAATATTTCCTACGTCACCAATGCCTAGGCCGTCAACTAAAACTGCTCCAGCTTGGACTGACGAAGAAACATCAATGCCCTTGTAGTCAAGTTCTAGAACATCGCCATTTTCTATCATTAGAATATTTTCATCTGGGATGCCCATCTTTTGAGCAATTTTTTCATGGGCCTTCATTTGCATCATTTCTCCGTGGAAAGGAAGAATGTACTTAGGCTTAGTTAGACTCATCATAAGTTTTAATTCTTCTTCGCAGGCGTGGCCTGAAACGTGAATTTCTGAAAGGGATTCGTGAACTACTTCAGTTCCCCTTGACATTAGGTTGTTAATAACGCCTCCTATGGCAAGTTCATTGCCCGGTATTGATGATGCAGATAGGATTACTACGTCATTTTTTGTAACTTGGATCTTTTTGTGGTCGCCATTTGAAATCCTAGTTAAGGCTGAAAATGGTTCGCCTTGAGATCCTGTTGTAATTAAACAAACTTTGTTGTCGTCGTATTTGTGAATTTCATTTATATCTATTAGGGTGTCTTTTTTTACCTTTAATAGACCAAGCTCTTGGGCAGTTTTTACTGTAGTCACCATGGACCTACCAGAAAGGGCTACCTTCCTATCTTGGTTTTCTGCAGCTGAAATAATTTGTTGGACCCTGTGAACATTTGATGCAAAGGTTGCAACAATTATTCTCTTGTTTGAATACTTGGCAAATAAGTTGTTAAGGGTTTTGCCTACAACTCTTTCACTCATTGTGTAACCTGACCTGTGGGCATTAGTTGAGTCAGAAATTAAAAGTTCTACTCCCTCTTCCCCATATTGGGCCAGCCTATTTAAGTCAATTGCTCCACCGTCAATTGGTGTAAAGTCTACTTTAAAGTCACCTGTGTGGACAATATTTCCCTGAGGTGTCTTTATGGCTATGGCACAAGATTGTGGAATTGAGTGGGTGGTTTGGATAAATTCTACTTCCATTTTCCCAAGTTTTATTATATCTCCTGCATCAACCCTGTGAATTTTTGCATCTGAAAGCCTGTGTTCTTGTAATTTATTTTTCAAAAGGCCTAGGGTCAAATCTCTGCCATAGATGTCTATATTTCCTACTTCTTTAATAAAGTAGGGAATGGCTCCAATATGGTCTTCGTGACCATGAGTTAAAACCATTCCTCTAATTTTCTTCTTATTTTCTTTTAAATAAGAAAAGTCTGGGATTACTACGTCAATTCCCAGCATTGATTCTTCAGGAAAAGTTATGCCGCAGTCAATTATAATTATATCGTCTCTATATTCGACTACGAACATATTCTTTCCTATTTCGTTCATACCTCCTAGGGGTATTAATTTTACTTTGTTATTGTTCTTCATTCTATCTCCTTGTGTTTATTTGCATTTAGAACAATAGCCGTAGAATTTAAGGTCGTGGTCCACAATTTTAAAGTCGTGTTCCTGTTCGATTTCTACTTCTAGTGCTCCTAATAAATCCTCTTTTACTTCTATTAATCTATTGCAATTTAAACATACAAGATGATGGTGTTGGTGAACATCTTCTTCAAGGTTGGCAAGTTCGTACCTGCTAATTCCGTCATCAAGAGTAAGTTTTGTAACTATGCCTAACTCTTCAAAGAGCTGCATATTTCTATAAATAGTTGCTATACCCATGTTGGGATAGTCCTTAGATATTCTGTCATAAATTTCATCACATGATAGGTGCTTGTTTTTATCATCATCTAAAAATTCTATTAGCACCCTTCTTGGCTCTGTTGTCTTATAAGCTTTGTCGGCTAATATTTTATAAGCCTTGTCTATTCTATTCATGGCATCCACCTCATTGTATGTTTTGGTTTTTTGCTTGTTCGTAAGCCTGACTAGCTTCTTTTAGTTCTTCGTCATCTATGCCTACAAAAATTTCGTTTCCGTCGTCGTCCATTTCTACTTTTAAAATATAGGTTGGTGATTGAATTTCTTCAACTGGCAAAATTGCTATATACTTAGAATAACCTATTTTAAATTTGGCTTTAACTATAAAGTCTACAAATCTTCCTTGGTCGTCTTCAAAGGATAATTTTTCCATACTACCATCCTTTCAATACTTACTTAGAGTCTAAAAAGGCCTGTAAAATAAAAACTGCTGCTATTTTATCTATGTGAGCCTTTCTCTTTTCTCTCCTCATACCTGCTTCTATAAGAACCCTTTCGGCACTCATAGTTGTCATACGCTCATCTTGGTATTCTATTTCCAGCTGATACTTGTTTTTTAGTTTTTCAGCAAACTTCTTTGCTCTTTCTGCTGATGGACCTTGGGTCCCGTTCATATTATAAGGAAGACCAACTACTAGAGTTTTTATATTGTATTCATCAATATAGGCTTTTACTTTTTCGTAGTCTTCTTTATTACTTGTTCTGTTTATTGTCGTTAGACCCTGGGCTGTTAGGCCTAGTGGATCGCTAACTGCAAGTCCAATAGTCCTTTCTCCAACGTCTAGTCCTAAATATCTTTCCATTAATATACCTTTATATAGAAATCAGGGCAGACAGAGGCACAATAGCTACACAAAATACACTTGTCCCTATTAATTACTGCCTGGCCATTTACAATTTCAATCGCTTCAGCCTTACACTTGGCTGCACATCTGCCACAACCAACACAATATTCTTCAACATCTATAGTCCTATTTCTCTTTGAAAGTCTATCCTTAATTTCTTCAGGGATTTCTTGTCTGTTTATAAGTTTTACATTGGCAAGAACTTCATCTTGGCTTTGCATGCCTAAGGCTATAGAATCAAAATCTTCTTGGTCTACTGCCCACTTAATTGCATCTTCACTTTTGGACCTAAGATGGCCTCCGCCTAAAACCTTCATAGCATAAATTCCAATTCCTGCTTCCTTGGCTAGGTGGATTTCATTTAACATCTCTTCAATAGTCCCATCTAAAATTCCCAGGCCTTCCATATTAGTCATAGGATGGATGACATCTATTTCTTTAAAGTCTCTGGCAGCCTTAACTGCTCTAATTTTGTGGGTCGATATTCCTATAGCTTTTATATACCCTTTTTCTTTTAATTTCCACAACTCTTCTAGGGCTTCATAGTGGCCTCTTAGGGTGTGTTCGCTTTCTTGTTCGTGAAGCAAAAATATATCAGCATAGTCTGTCTTTAGCTCTTTTAAATATTTATTTAGCGAATCTCTAGCACCTTCTTTTGAATAGGCATAGGTCTTTGATGTTATAATTAAATTTTCTCTTTTAACATAAGAGAATGCTTCTCTAATTAGATCATAATTGTCATAGAGTTCTGCTGTGTCTATAAAGTTTACTCCCTGGTCGTAGGCAAAGGAAATAAGTTTCCCTGCCTGGTCCTTGGATAAGTTTCCTTGAGATTTTGTCATAGTCAAAGAGCCTAGACAAAGTCTAGATACTTGTAAGTTTGTATTTCCTAGTTTTCTATATTCCATAAAGCAAAAAATTAGGTAGTCAAATTCTCAAGGAAAATGACTACCTAAACCTCTTAATTATCTTCATTCAAATATTCTTTCAAAAGTTCTTCCAACAGATTTTCTCTTTCAACTTCGCGAATTAAATTTCTGGCGTTGTTGTAAGATGTTATATAAGTTGGATCACCTGAAAGGATATAGCCAATAATTTGATCATAAGGTTCATAGCCTTTTTCTTCTAAGGCCTTGTAAACCTCTTTTAAAATAGTCTTAACTGATAGTAAATCATTAAGTTTTGAAAATTTTTGAGTTTCGAACATATCTTTGTTAGTCATTTGCTCACTCTCTTTTCTTTACAATAAATTCTCAACTATATGGTACACAAAATCTAAGGCTTCGTCAAGTTTTTCAGGATCTTTTCCTCCTGCTGTAGCCATATCTGGCCTACCGCCTCCGCCGCCTTTAGTTATTGCTGCAACTTCTTTTACAATCTTTCCTGCATTAAGACCCTTTGAAATTAAATCTTTAGAAACAGTTGCTACAAAATTTACCTTGCCCTCGCTTGCTGTTCCTAAAACAACTACTGCAGAGCCAAGTTTGTCCCTAAGTTCATCTGCTAGTTCTCTTAGGCTGTTAACATCTTGGCCGTCTATTCTAGCTGATAGAACTTTTATTTCAGAAATTTCTCTGTAGGTCTTTAATAAGTCGTCAATTCCCGCTCTGGCATTTTCTTTCTTTAAATTATCTAATTCTTTAGAAAGATTTTTGTTTTCTTCAACTAGGGCTTGGGCCTTTTCTAATAAGTTGCCCTTGTTGGCCTTTAAAGTGTCAATTAAAAGATCTTCTCTGCCTTCAAGATTTTTCAATAGCTTATAGACATTTTCTCCAGTTGTTGCTTCAATTCTCCTAACTCCTGATGCAATTCCTGCTTCAGATAGGATTTTAAAAATTCCAATGTCAGAAGTTTTTTCTACATGAGTTCCGCCGCAAAGTTCTTTGGAAACATTAGGGAAGGAAACAATTCTAACCTTGTCCTTGTACTTGTCTTCAAAAATTCCTATAGCCCCTTCGTCATAGGCTTGGCTAATAGGTTTTTCGTAAATGTCTGAGTGAATTTCTTCGTATATATATTTATTTACCAAGTCTTCAATTTCATTTAACTTGTCCTTTGGAACTGCTTCGTAGTGGGAGAAGTCAAATCTAAAGGAGTGGTCAGTTACTTCTGATCCTGCTTGGTTAACATGGTCGCCTAAAACTTTTTTCAAGGCTGCATTAAGAAGATGAGTTGCTGAGTGGTTTCTAGCAATGGCCCTTCTTCTTACTTGGTTGACACAAGTTGAAACTTGGTCATTTACTTTTAAAGATCCTTTTTCTAAGTGGCCTAGGTGGATAATTATTCCGTCCTTGGTCTTTTTAGTGTCCTCTACTTCAAAGACAAAGTCGTCTCCAAGAATTTGTCCTGTGTCGCCAACTTGGCCTCCGCCTTCTGGATAGAAAGATGATGAGTCTAAAATTAAGGCTCCTTGGTCACCTTGATTTAAACTTTCAACTTCATTTTTGTCTTTTAAGATTTTTATAATCTTGCCTGCTCCCTTGGTAGACTCGTAGCCAGAAAATACAGTTTCTTCTCCTTGGATGTGAAGGTCTGAACCTTGGGCTGACCAGCCAACATTTTCTCCTGCGTGGGAAGCTGATCTGGCCATTTGTCTTTGCTTTTCCATTTCAGCCTTAAAGCCATCTTCGTCGACGTCAATATTTTTTTCTACTAAAATTTCTTTAGTAAGGTCAAGTGGAAAGCCGTAAGTGTCGTATAATTTAAAGGCGTCAGCTCCAGCTAGAGTAGTCTTGCCTGATTTTTTCAAATCGTCTATATAAGATCCTAGAATTTCTATGCCCTTGTCTAAGGTTTCTGCAAATTTTTCTTCTTCAGTTTTAATTACAGAAAGAATCTTGTCTTCTTTTTCTTTTAGTTCGCCATAAGAAACTGACCAAGAATCAATTACAAGTTTGGCTAGGTCTGTTAGGAAAAGATTGTCAATGCCTAAAAGTTTTCCATGTCTGGCTGCCCTTCTAATTATTCTCCTCATTACATAGCCTCTACCTTCGTTTGATGGTATAACCATGTCTGAAGCTAAGAAAGTCATAGCCCTAATGTGGTCTGTAATAACTCTAACTGACATATCTTTTTCTTCGTCAGTGCCATACTTGTAGCCAGAAATTTTTTCAATTTCTTTTATAATATCTTGGATGGCTGCGATTTCAAAAATATTGTCTGCCCCTTCTAGGACAGCAGTAATTCTTTCAAGGCCCATACCTGTATCAATATTTGGATGAGCTAGGGGATTGTAGTGACCATTTTCGTCTTTGTCAAATTGAGTAAAGACAAGATTCCAAACTTCTAAGAACCTGTCTCCTTCTCCACCTGGTTTTGTGTCATCGCCATAATCAGGTCCCCTGTCTATATAAATTTCAGAACAAGGTCCTGATGGACCAACTTCTAATTCCCAAAAGTTGTCTTCCTTGCCTAGTCTAATAATTTTTTCCTTAGGCAGGCCAATTTCTTTTTCCCAGATATCAAAGGCCTCATCGTCATCTAAATAAACTGTAACCCAAAGTAGGTCTGGGTCAATTTCTAAGTTTACTGTTAAAAATTCCCAGGCCCAGTGGATGGCTTCTCTTTTAAAATAATCTCCAAAGGAGAAGTTGCCTAGCATTTCAAAAAATGTTGCGTGACGGGCTGTTACTCCAACATTTTCTAAATCTCCTGTTCTCATACACTTTTGGCAGGTAGACATTCTAGTTTTTGGTGGAACTAGCTCTCCTGTAAAATATTTTTTAAGTGGAGCCATGCCTGCTCCTATAAGTAGCAGTGACTTGTCATTTACTGGAACAAGTGAATAAGAGTCATGAACTAAATGACCCTTACTTGCAAAAAAATCTAAAAATTCTTTTCTAACTTCGTGCAGTCCTAACTTTCTCATTTCTTTATACTTTCATCCTTTTCTTGTTTTTTCGCCTTAAGTTTATCTCTAAAAAATTCAATTAATACTAAGCCAATAGCTGCTAGTGGAACAGACACAACCATTCCCCAAACACCAAAGATTCCCCCACCAATAATTATGGATAGGAAAATAAATAGTGGGTTTAGACCCATTGAGTTTCCAATAATCTTTGGAGCCAGTACATTGTTTTCTGCCCATTGAATTAGCACATAGAACATAGCAACAATTAATCCCTTAATTGGTGATTGAATTACAGCAAATAAAAATGCTGGAATAAAACCAAGTAGCGGTCCAATGTATGGAATAATATCAGCTATACAAGTAATAATACCAATTACAATGGCAAAGTCTATTCTTAAAATTAAAAGTAGTATTGCAGTAAAGACACCGACAAAAACTGCCAGAATTATTCTGCCTCTTATAAACTCACTTAAAATTTTATTTATACGTTCACTTAAATATCTTAGGTCGTCCTTGTATACTTCTGGAATTAAATTTTTAGTCTTGTCCACATATCTCTTTTTGTCTACTAAAAAATAGTAGGTCATAATTAAGATCATGGCTATAGAGAATAAAACCGAAATTAGGTTTTGGACAGAATGTGAAACCATGGTAGTTATTGATGAAGCTGAATTACTAATCCAGTCCATTAAAGAGTTAATTATTTTTCTATAAGACCTGTTAATTGAATCCATAACGGCCTTGTAGGCTTCTGAATCTTCATAGCCTGGAGTCATTTCTGCAATAGTTGAAAATCTTTTTGCCAAATAGTCTGCATACTTTGGAAGATCGACAATTAAGTTGCCAACTTCCTTGGTAATTTGTGGTACAACTACAATTGATAAAATAATTAAAATCAATAGAATTGACAAATAAACTATGGCCACTCCCCAGCCTCTTTTAATGCCCCTTTTTTCTAATTTGTTTACTAGGGGATTTAAAATATAGGCTAGAACTGCCGATATAATTGCAGTTGTTAGTACTTTTCCAATTATTGGATTCTTTTTCATAATTACAAGGGCAATTAATATAATTAGCAGGTCTCTTAAAATTCTTCTTAAGAGAACAGTATTTACTTTTATTTTTTTTGATCTTTCAATATATCTGTTGCCAATGTTAATTAGATAATATCCTGCCAGTAAAATAAAACCAATTCCTACTAGCCAGGTTACTGTCTTTATAAACATAGGCAAATTTCCAGCTTTTAAAACTTCGTCCATAATATTCCTCCAGTATTTATTATATGCTAAATAAAAGTAAAAATCTATCTTCTAGGAATAAAATTTATCTATTAATCACAATAAAAAATAGGAGCCTTAAAGACTCCTAAGATTTCAAAGACTATTTGTCTAATAGTGTGTCAATTTGTGCCTTGTCAAAGCCAACAATTTCTTCGTTGTCAATAACAATTACAGGAACTCCTGTGTGGCCTTTAGCCATAAGTTCTTGTCTTGCTTCTCTAGATGTTGAAATATTTCTTTCTTCGTAGCCAACACCTTTTTCTGTTAAATAATCTTTTGCAAGTGTGCAATAAGGACAAGTTGAACTAGTATATACAATTACGTTTTTCATAATTAACTCCTTTTCTAAAATAAATTTTTTCTTTACTAACTTAAATTTACCCTATAAAAAAAAGTTTAAACAAAATCACTTAGATTCGTAAAATTTTTTCTAATTAAAATCTTTAATCATGACAAACGTGGTCTATACCAGCAGTTAAAAGTTCAACAACGTGGTCGTCATCTAGGCTATAATAAACTTCTCTCCCAACTTTGTTGGCCTTAACTAATTTTAGGTCCTTAAGTTTTTTTAGCTGGTGGGAGGTAGCAGATTGTTCCATTTCAATTTCCTTGCAAATTGTTGATACATTTTTTTCTTCTTCTAAAAGAGACTTAATAATCTTTAGCCTAGTTGGATCACTTAGGCATTTAAAAATTTCTGATAATTTAAATAGAACTTCTTGGTCAAACATTTTTACCTCCTTGGTCTAATAATTTTTGCCCCAACAATAAATACTCATCTAGGGAAAGATTTTCTGCCCTATAAGTTGTAGACAGGTCAAGACTTGCAAGCACTTCTTCAACAAAAGATTTTTCTAAGTCTAGGCCCTTGGATAGAGAATTTAAAATTGTCTTTCTCCTTTGGCCAAAGGCTGCCCGCAAAACTTTTTCCAAGTCTTCAATTTTTATAGGCCTGTCTTCATTTGTTACTTTTATTTTTACAACTGCAGAGTCAACCTTAGGCTGAGGCATAAAAACTGTTTTTGGTACATTCATTAGTATCTCAGCAGGTCCAAAGTAGGAAATGAAAACTGAAATTGATCCATATTCTTTTTTGCTTTTGTCTGCAACAATTCTCTGGGCAACTTCCTTTTGCATCATTACAATAATTTCAGAAATCTTGGCTTGAGACTTTAAAAGATAAATTAAAATTGGGCTGGTAATATAATATGGCAGATTAGCCACAACCTTAAAGGGCTCGTCGCCAAAGTATTCCCTAGTCACTTCTTCTATATTGGTTTTTAAAACATCTGCAAAGTGGACCTTGACATTGGAAAATTCTCCAAGTGTATAGGCTAAAAGATCTCTTAGGCTCTCGTCAACTTCAATGGCCAAAACTTTTTTTGCCTTTTGAGCCATAGAATAAGTTAGGGTACCAATGCCTGGGCCGATTTCTAAAATATTTTCTCCTTGGATTTGCCCTTGGTCTACAATTTTATCTACTATGTTTTGGTCAATTAAAAAATTTTGTCCCAGAGACTTAGAAAAAGAAAAGCCATATTGGTCTAAAAGATTTTTTAATTCTCTTGGTGATGTTAGGTTCATAGCTTTATTTCCTCCAAGGCCCTTTCTAAATCTTCCCTGCTTATTTGAAAGGAGTTTAGAATATTTAAAAACTGCTTGCCATTGCCATAGTCTATGTTTAATTTGGCTGCCAATTTTTCTCTAAGGACTTTTGAATTTGCCCTTCCTGTTAGGCCGTACTTTATTAGGTCTTCTTTTTTAAAGCTGGGCTCAAAGTCTTTTACTTGAGGTTTGGCTTTTGCTATAGCCTGGCGAACATCATCAATGCTGGCATTTTCTACACCGATGTCATCTCCCTTAATGGCCTTGCCCCTTGGCAAAAATGCGTGCTTGGCTCCGGGAATTTTTTCTCCCAGGTCCTTGCGAATTTTTTTGCCAACATAGTCTGGGTCAGTGAAAATAATTATTCCCCTAGTCTGATCAAGGACTTTTAATTTTTCAATTAGGCCCTTGCCATAGGCATAGCCGTGGGTTTGGATGACGTCAGCATCTAAGGCTTTTTTTACAATTTGTTCGTCGTCTCTGCCTTCAACTACAATTACTTCTTTAATCATTTTTTAACCTATAAAATCTCAAAGTATTTGCATCAGTTTGGGTTTCTAAGTCTTCTAAACTTATGCCTCTAAGACTTGCTATATTTTTTGCCGTATGAAGAACATACTTGGGTTCGTTTCTCTTGCCTCTAAAGGGAACTGGCGTCATATAAGGACAGTCAGTTTCAAGTAAAAGCCTATCAAGAGGAACTTCTACTGCAACTTCTTTTGGCTTCTTGGCATTTTTAAAGGTTGTAACTCCACCAAGGCTAATATAAAAACCTAGTTTCATATACTCTCTCATTAATTCAACTGATCCAGAAAAACAGTGGAGGAGAGCGACAAAGTCTTGGTGCGCTTCCTTGTAAGACTTTAAAATATCAAAGGTTTTTTGGTCAGCTTCTCTGGCGTGAATAACAACTGGCATTTTTAGTTCTATAGCCAGGTCAAGTTGGGCCCTAAAGGCTTCTTCTTGAATCTCAGGACTTGGGCTGTCGTCATAGTGGTTGTCTAGGCCAATTTCTCCAATGGCCACAACTTTTTCCTCTGTTGCCAGGTCTCTTATAACTTCTAAGGCTTCTTTAGAATATTCATCTGCGTCAAGGGGATGGATACCAACTATAGCGTAGACATTGTCGTATTTTTTTGCAAAGTCAACTGAGGTCTTAGAAGTTTGAATATTAGAGCCACAGTTGAAAAAATAATCTATGCCATCTGCCTTTAAGTTTCCTAAAATCTCATCTCTATCTGAATCAAAGGCCCTGTCTTCTAGGTGGCCGTGTGCATCTATCATTATTCTACCTTGGCTCCATTTCTAAGTTCTTCTTTAACTGTTAGAAGGTCTAAGTTACCGTCCTCATCTTCAGCTGCTAGTAACATGCCTTCTGAGTCAATGCCCCTAAAGTTGTGAGCCTTTAGGTTGTAAAGGACAAAAAGTCTTCTGCCTTCCATCTGATCTATTGAATACTTAGACTTTAAGTTAGTAACTATTGTTATGTCTTTAGATCCAATGTCAACTGTTAAGACATAAAGTCTGTCAGCATTTGGATGGTCTATGCATTTTTTTACTGTTCCCATTCTAATGTCTAACTTGTCAAAGTCTTCTAGGGTGATTTCAGCTTTTTTGTCATCTTTAACTTCTTCTGCTTCAGCTTTAAAGCCTGGCGCCTTTTTCTCTGCTTCTCTTTCTTTAATTAAGGCTTCATTTCTCTTTACCATTTCTTCCATTTCAACTTTTACATCAAGTCTTGGGAAGATAATTTCAGATTTTTTAACTTTTGTGCCAGGCTTGGTTAAGCCCCAAACATTGGCGTCTTCAATTTTTGGTAAATCATTTAGGCCAAGTTGGTCTCTTATTTTTAGAGATGTTTCAGTTAATAGTGGATATAGAAGATTTGAAATTATTCTTAAAGACTCACAAAGGTTGTAAAGAATTGTATTAATCCTTTCCTTGTCTTCGTCTTTGGCAACAACCCAAGGTTCTGTTTCGTCTACATACTTGTTAGTCCTTCTAATTAAAGACCAAATGTCTTCTAAAGTTCCAGAAAAGTCATAGACTTCCATTTTTTCGTTGACCTTATCTAAAATTGATATGGCAACATTTTTTAAGTCTTCATCAACTGCTTCATAGGCTCCTGGTTCATTAATTACTCCATCAGAATATTTTTCTACCATAGATACAGTTCTAGAAAGTAAATTTCCTAAATCGTTGGCTAGGTCAGAATTAAGTCTGTTTAAAAACTTTTCTCTAGTGAAAGACCCGTCTTGGCCAAAGGTAAATTCGCGAAGTAAAAAGTATTTTAGCGAGTCAACTCCATAGGCTTCAACAATTGGCTCTGGATAGAAAATATTTTTCTTAGACTTAGACATTTTTTCGTTGTCAAATAAAATCCAGCCGTGGCCGAAAACTTGTTTTGGTAATTCTAGGTCCAAGGCCATTAATAAGGCTGGCCATATTATTGTGTGGAATCTTACAATTTCCTTACCAACAAAGTGGGTTGATGCTGGCCAAAGTCTCTTAAACTTTTCTTCATCTGTTCCATAGCCTATAGCTGTTAAATAACAAGAAAGGGCGTCGATCCAAACATAGACAACGTGTTTTGGATCAAAGGGAACCTTTACTCCCCATGAAAAACTTGACCTAGTTACTGATAGGTCGTCTAAGCCGTCTTTTAAAAAGTTATTTACCATTTCGTGCTCCCTAGACTTTGGCATAATAAAGTTAGGGTTGTCCTTGTAGTATTGAAGAAGTCTTTCCCTGTACTTAGAAAGTCTAAAGAAATAAGTTTCTTCTTTGGCAAGACTTACTTCCCTGCCACAGTCTGGACAGATGTGCTCTTCGCCAACTTGGGTTTCAGTCCAAAATGATTCACAAGGTGTGCAATAGTAGCCTTCGTATTCTCCCTTGTAAATGTCTCCCTTGTCGTAAAGTTTTTGGAAGATGTCTTGAACATTTTTTTCGTGGACCTTGTCAGTTGATCTGACAAAGGCATCATAGTGGATGTCTAGGCTTTTCCAAAGGTCTTTGGCAGAGGCAACAATTGGATCAATATAGTCTAGAGGATTGTCATAGCCATTTTCTTCAGCCTTGTCTTCTAGCTTTTGGCCATGTTCATCTGTTCCAGTTGTAAAAAATACATCATAGCCTTGGTAGGTTTTAAACTTCTTATAGGTGTCTACTGCAATTGTGCAATAGGTGTGGCCTATGTGTAAGTTGTCATTGGGATAATAAATTGGTGTCGTAACATACAAACTCTTCTTAGTCATTAAAGTCTCCTTTACATTAAAAAATTTTCTGCTTTACAATAAAAAAACTCCGTCACAACAAAGAGACGAAGTTATCCGCGGTTCCACTCTAATTATCTATAAATATAGATCAGCTTTAACTTTTAACGCAAGTAAAACGGCATGATTGCGAAAATGGAGTCATCTTCAACAAAAATTTCTACTGACTTCCACCAGCCGCCAGCTCTCTACAAGTAAATTTTTCGTCTACTCTTTCCATCTAATCTTTATCAAAGTATATTATAAAAGTTCTTTTTTGTAAAGATAAAGCCCCATTAAAAATTTTTTCAAAAAAGGCCTAGACAAAATTTCTTCTGCCTGGGCCTTAAGATTATTTTTATTTGTTTGCTGCAATTTCTTTTAAGACTTGAAGATTGTCTTCTAAAAATTTATCTAGCATTTCTTCTGTATGGGCATCTGATAAGAAGATGGCTTCAAATTGAGCTGGGGCAACTATATAGCCACGCTCTAACATCTTCTTGAAATAAATTTTATAAGTTTCTGTGTCAGCATGCTTAACATCTTCGTAGGATTTAATCTTATCAAAGTCTCCAAAGAATAAACTGATCATTGACTTGTATCTAGAAACTTTGCCTTTGACTCCAGACTCTTTAAGATTTTTATTAAAGCCTGCTTCAAGTTTTTCTGCAAAGTGGTCTAGCTCTTCATAGATTTCTCCATGGTCTTGTAAATATTTTAAAATATCCAAGCCCATTTTCATAGCTAGAGGATTCCCTGATAAAGTTCCTGCTTGATAAACTCCTCCTGTCGGCGAAAGATTTTTCATGATTTCTCTCTTGCCAGCAAAGGCTCCAACTGGTAGGCCGCCGCCAACAACTAAGACTTTTTTATCCTTGGTATCTATACTTACAGCTAGGTATCTCAAATGTCAAACACCTCTTCCATAACTTTAATGGCAATGGCCTTGTCCTTTGATGGTTCCATTTCCTTTAGGGCCAAAAGTGGTTCTCTCATTGCCCTTCTTATTGAGGCTCTAACAATTTTTTCCACTTTTCGCTTTTCCATGTGGTCAAGGTCAGTTTTTCTAAAAATATAATTTAAAGTCATGTCTGCAATTTCCTTGCATCTTTCATCTGCTGTTGCCATTATTGGGTCGACCTTAGTTTGGCCCCACCAAGTTTTGATTTCAGAAATTTTTTCTTCAATTTCATCTTGAAAGACCTCTAAGATTTCTTTTTTCTTTTGTAGGTTTTCATCTGAAAGTTCCTTTAAATTATCTATGTCGTAGAGAATAACGTGATTAAGCTCTCCAACTTCAGAGGCAACGTCTCTTGGTAGGCCTAGGTCCATTATATAAAGGTCGTCAGATCTCTTTCCTATATGATTTTTTCTTATAATTGTATGAGGAGATGCTGTTGCTGTAATTAAAACTTTACATGACAAAATAGCCTGGGCTAGGTCTTCGTAGGCTACAATTTCTAAATCTCCTAAATCTTTTGCAACCTTGACAGAGTTTTCATAAGTTCTGTTACTTACCCTTACTTTTGCTCCTCTTTCAAGTAAGTACATGGCTGCAAGTTTTCCCATTTCGCCTAAACCTATAACCAAGGCTTCTTGGTCTTTTAAGTCTATTTGGTCTTCAATTTTTCTAATGCCCATGTAGGATATGGAAACTGGAATATTTGAAACACCAGTTTTTGATTTGGTCCACTTGGCAAAGGTGATGGCCTCTCTAAAAATTTTGTTTAAATATTTTTTCGCCGATCCAACTTCTATGGCCAAAATTTGGGCGTCAGTAATTTGACCTAGGATTTGATCTTCTCCCACGATCAAAGACTCTAGGCCTATGGCTGTATTAAAAAAGATGTCTAAGGGCCTGGTCGTTTTGCAAACAAACTACTTGGTCTTTACTTAAATCGACTTTAAAAAAGTCCCTTAGGTAGCCTTGAATTTTTTCACTGGCAGAGTCTATATCTTCTCCTACAAAATATATTTCTGTCCTGTTACAGGTAGATAAAATCAAAGCTTATTCTACAAAGTGTTCTGAAAAATAACTTAGGCTTTAAATTTTATCCTTGTCATAAAAGTGTATCTTCTCCCTTACTTCTATTGGAGTTTTCTTGTGGTCAATGCCAACAAGTCCAAAGTTCATTAACAAGTTATTTCCTCTTTTCGATAAAATTTTCTACCACCCTAGATATTTCCCTCTCTATAAGTGTTATAAGGTTTATATGTGATGTTTTTCAAGTTTATTTATAAAAAGCTAGTGGCTAGTTGCTATGGAAAGGGCATAAATTTTTTTTGCCCCAGCTTCTTTTAATACCCTGGCACATTCTTCAACTGTTGAACCTGTTGTTATAACATCGTCTAAAAGCAAAATATTTTTGTCCTTAAGAACTTCTGGACTTTTTATGGCAAAGGAGTCAGCTAGGTTTGTGGCCCTAGAAGACCTATCAAGTCTGGCCTGTTCCATAGTTGCCTTTACTTTAATAAGATTATCTTTCTCAACTTGGATCTTTGTATTTGAAGAAATTTCATCTGCTAAAAGTTCTACTTGGTTAAAGCCTCTTTGGACCAGGGTCTTTTTATGAATTGGCACGGGAAGAATTAGGTCGACTTTTTTGTTAAGACCTAAATAAAAAATCTTGTCAGTTAATAGCTCGCCAAAGATCTTTCCCAGATATCTTTTTTTATAAAATTTAAAAGATGTAATTGAATCTCTTAGGAGAGACCCGTAATAAAAACAGGCAAAGGCCTGGTCAACATAAGAAAAATCTTTGACTACCTTTTCTGCCTTTGGTGAAAATAATTCTAGGCAAGAGTTGCATATATAAAGATAATTTTGGGTCTGCCTATTACAGATTAAACAAGTTTTTTTCTCCGTCATATAAAACCACCTTATTAAAGTCACGAATTTTTTCTCTAAGTCCTGTATACCTTTCATTGACATAGGTGTTGGCTATCATAGTTTTAAGTCTGCCTTCTTTGCCAACTAGGACCACAAGTTTTTTGGCCCTGGTTATGGCTGTATAAATAAGATTTCGATTGGCCAATAGTTCAGGCGCATAGTGTACGGGAATTATTACTACAGGAAATTCTGATCCTTGAGACTTGTGAATAGTAATTGCATAGGCCAAGGTCAAGTCTCCTAAAGTGTCTTCACCATAGGTCACTTCCCTGCCATCAAAGTCTACAACTAAGGTCTTTCGAAATGTATCAATCTCGCTTATAAATCCAATGTCGCCATTATAAATTCCAGTTCCTGAATCGTATTTGATCCTGTCTTCTGTATAGGCCTCCCACTCAACTTGGTAGTTATTTTTAGTTTGCATAACCTTGTCGCCTTTTCTAAAGACTGTGTTTGCAAAAACTAATTCTTCAACTGCAAAGTTAGGAGGATTTAAAGAGTTTTGTAATTCATAATTTAAATTTTCAACTCCAACTAAGCCTTTTTTCATTGGAGTCATAACTTGGATATCCTTTTTTGGGTCTATGCCATAAAATTTTTCTAATCTTGAACCAACTAGACTTTTTATATGGTCTACAGTTTCTGTTTCAGACTTGGATCCAATCATAAAAAAGTCGCTGTCTGCTTCATTTAAAAGAGGAAAGTAGCCTTGGTTAATTCTGTGGGCGTTGTCTACAATTTTGGACCCGCCACTTTGTCTAAAAATCTTATTTAGCTGGACCAAAGGAATTAAATTTGAGTTAATCAGGTCCTTTAAAATATTTCCTGGCCCTACTGATGGAATTTGGTTGACGTCTCCTAGGAGAATTAGTCTGGACCTTGGAGACATTGCCCTTAATAGGTCTGTTAAAAGCTGGGTGTCTACCATAGACATTTCGTCAACTATTATCATTTCTTGGTCAAGGGGATTTTCTTCGTTTTTTCCAAAGACCATGGCAGCTCCGTTAAATTGATATTCTAAAAGCCTGTGAATTGTTTTTGCATCGTCTCCAGTTGCCTCTTCCATTCTCTTGGCAGCCCTGCCAGTTGGAGCAGCAAGTAAATAGCCTATGCCCAGTTCCTTGGCTATGTGCAAAATTGCCTTTAGGGTTGTAGTCTTTCCTGTTCCTGGTCCACCTGTAATAATTAAAACTCGGTTGCCAAAGGCAGACTTAATTGCCTGTCTCTGTTCACTTGCAAAACTAAGGCCCTCTAAGGACTCAATCATATTTATTTTTGAATCAATTGAAGATGTTGGACAGTAGACTCCAGTTTTGTTTAACTTGTTTATCTTTAAGGCAATGTAATTTTCGCTGGTGTAGAGATTGTTGTTGTAGGCCTTGACTTGTCCACCTTCAAGGACCATGCGAATATTTCTATTGGTCATAAATTGTTTTTCGCTAGCTTCTATGTCTGATTCATTTACACCTAAATAATCCTTTGTCCTCGCCTTTAATTCTTCGTAGGGCAGATAACAAGATCCTTCGTTGGTTGAAAGTTTTAGTAGATAAACCATGGCAGCTTCAATTCTATTAGGGTCGTTGTCTTTTACTCCTGCTTCCTTGGCAATTTGGTCGGCAGTTTTAAAGGAAATGCCATCTTGAGAATTTATAAGTAAATAAGGATTTTTCTTTATTACTTCTAAGACTCCGTCGCCGTATTTTTGAAAGAGTTTTTCTCCTAGGCTTTTGCCAATGCCGAAGTTAGAAAGTTCTATCATTAAATCTCTCAGGTCAACTTGGTCATTAAAGGAGTCCATAATTTTATCATAAGTCTTTTTGCCAATGCCCTTAACAGTTAAAAGTTTTTCTGGACTAGACTTAAATACGTCGTAGGTGTCTTCGCCAAAGGCATCTAAAATTCTTTCGGCCAAGGTCGGGCCAACAAAGTCAATGGCTCCACTTCTTAAATAGGCGTCAAAGGCGTTTGAATATGTTGCAGTTTTGCTTAAAAGTCTTTTCACCTTAAACTGCTCGCCATACTTGTCGTGGTAGATCATATCTCCACTTAGTTTTAAGCTTGAGCCAATAGGTTGGTATGGAAAATAACCGACGACAGTAAGCATACCGTCCTCGGTTGATAGTCTAGCTACAGTATAAGAATTTCCATCGTTTCTATAGACGATGCTTTCTAAAATTCCCTCTACAACTAGCATTTTTCTATTTTATATTTGCTAATAATTCTTTAAGGCTAAGAAGTTCTTCTTTTGAAAGAGTAATGCCCTTGGACATTTTTTGATGGTCTGGGTCCCATTCGCGAATGTCGTATTTAGCTGGAAAGTTATTATAAGAAACTAGATTAAGTTCTTTTGTCCAGCCGTTTTCTTTTTCTCCAAGAACTCCAATTTTTTCTACTATTTCAAATTTAAATTCTGCCATTTTTATCTCTCCTTAAATTATTTTTCTCTACTTATAGAATACACCAAAGACAAATAATTTTCATTAGCTTATAAATTTTTTTCAACAAAAAACAAGGACCCTAAGGCCCTTGTCTAGGTTTTTATATTAATTTTGGTAGCAGATAAATAATCATAGCAAGGAAAAACATTACTATAGCTCCAAGTAGGCCTTGGGTAAAGTCATACTTGTTAAAGGTAATTTTATCTTTGCTAGTTTGTCTGCCAAAAAGAACAGCTAGGAAGCCAAATATTGGGAAGAAAATTAAAACTGCCTTTACTGAAACTCCAAATTCAAAAAATCTAAAGAAGGTTAAAACACTTATTATCATAGCTAAAATCATTAGATATGGGCTCTTGGTCTTGTCTAACCAAATTAAAGCTAGGACTAAAACAGCTGATAGGATAAAGATTACGTTGTTAACCTTTTGCCAGAAATTTATAGAAGAAATTTTTTCTCCATTATAAACTTCTAGGACGTTGACATACATGCCAGATTCGTTAAAGCTTTGAGTTTCTGAGTCGTTAATATATTCTCCGTCTGTAAAATTATCTACTCTTGAGTTTGTTAAAAATACCGAAACCTTAGATAGCTCTACTCCTTCATCATAAATTAGTCTCTTTGGTTCATAGGAAATTCTAAATTTATAATTCTTAACTCCTTCTGAAAGTGGAACCCTAATTTCTGAAGTTGAAGTGAACTTATAGTTTGCTAAGTTCTTGTGCATTTTGCCGTAGTTTAGTTTTTCGTCAAAAATCAAATTGTTGATCTTGTCGTATTCGCCTTTTAAGGTAGCCTTAGAGTGTTTTGGAACTACTGAGTCTCCAAAAAAACTTTGTTCTGCAGTTTTTCCTAAAATTCTCATTGATGAATCAACACCTGTGTATTCAAACTCCACATCGTAGGAAATTAAATCATTTAAAAGACCTTCTGTTTCAGACCTTCTAATTTTTAAATTCGCTACATTTGTTGGAATATCAAAATACACCCCAGCAAATGGAATGGTTTTATTGTATTTTTCCTTCCATATAATATCCTTGCCAAACATTGGTGATAGGCTGGACAAAAATAGGGTTAGGAGTAGTAATAAATATATAATTAGATTTTTTACTTTTTTGTTCATCATAGACCTTCCTTTTTACTTCTACTAATATTTTATTCAGGCCTTAACTAAAAGCTAGAGGCTTAACTCTATTTTAACATACTTGCTGCCTCTTCATCTACTATTATTGTTAAATCGTTATGCAATTGTAAAATACTTGATGGAACTTGAGGTGTTATTGGTCCTCTTAAAGTTTTAAAAATTGCATCAGCCTTGTTTTTGCCATTGGCTATGAGAATAATCTTTCTAGCATTTAAAATTGATTTCATTCCCATAGTTATTGCTTCCCTTGGCACATCGTCAATTGATTCAAAAAATCTTGAGTTTGCCTTAATAGTTTCTTCTGTTAATTTTATTACGTGAGTTGGACCAATAAAGGCAGGGCCTGGTTCGTTAAAGCCAATGTGGCCATTAATGCCAATGCCTAGTATTTGTAGGTCAATGCCGCCAGCGTCTAATATTTTTTGGTCGTAGTCAAGTCCAGCTTGGGTTGGGTCCTTGGTCATTGCTGGTGGGACAAAAGTATTTTCTTTTTTTATATTGACCTTGGAAAATAGGTGCTTGTTCATAAAGTACCTGTAAGATTGGTCGTTGTTTTCATCTAAGCCTATGTAGTCGTCTAGGTTAAAGGAAGTTACGTGACTAAAATCTAATTTGCCTTGGTCATACATGTCTGCTAAAATTGCGTACATGCCCTCTGGTGTAGAACCTGTTGCAAGACCTAAAACAATAGGATCTTTGGCAGCCATTTCTTTGGCTACTAGGTCTGCTGCCATTTGGCTTAATTCTTCATAATTTTTTACAACAAATATTTTCATATAGGTTCTCCTTAATTTTAAAAATTTACTAACTTGTCAATTTTTTACTTAAAAAGTTTATCACAAAACCCCAATTTTTTATATGAAAAATTTTTGAAAACCTATTTGTTTTCCATTAAAATAAGTTCCATTAACCTATTTTTTATATCTAAAAGGGCTTCTGAATAGTCTGAATAATTTTTCTTTATAAAGTCCTTGTCAAAGTCCTTGTCGCCTTGTTTTTGATAGGCGTCCATTAATTCTAAAACTTCATTTAAAGACTTGTCTAAGTTTTCTTTTAGGTCAACTCCATAGTCTTCGTCTATAGAAATTTTATCAGTGTGGCCTCCAACTTCTACAATTTCGCCAGGACTTGGAATTTCTGCATTTAAGCTAAATCTCTGTTTGATTTCCCTTTGCATATTTTCTTGGGCATCAAGTTCGCCGTGGACCAAATAAAGTTTTTTTGGCTTTGACTTAATTGCTCCCAGCCAATTTAAAAGCATATTTTTATCTGCATGGGCTGAAAGTCCTTGAAGCTCCTGTATTTCTGCGCGAATTTTTATTTCTTCGCCAAGGAGTCTAATTTCTTTGGCCCCGTCTAAAATCTTTCTTCCTGTTGACCCGTTTGCTTGGTAGCCTACAAATAAAATTGTGTTTTTTGGATCCCAAATATGGTGCTTTAAGTGGTGGCGGATCCTACCTGCATCTGCCATACCTGAAGCAGAAATTATTACCTTTGGAAAGGATGACTTGTTTAAAGACTTTGACTCTTCAACTGTTTTTACAAACCTCAAGTTTGGAAAAGAAAATGGATTATCTCCGCCTAAAATTTGTTCTCTAGTCTTTTCGTTAAAAAGGTCAGAGTTTTTTTGATAGGCTTCTGTTGCCTCATAGGCCATTGGTGAATCTACATAAACTGGTATTCGCTTGTACTCTTCAAAACCTTTTTTGTCATAGTAGTTGTTTAGTTGATAAATAAGTTCTTGGGTCCTGCCAACTGCAAAGGACGGAATAATTACTGACCCACCTCTGGCTGCAGTTCTTTCAATTATATCTATTAACTTGTGCTCAGATTCTTCGTAGGGCTCGTGGACCCTGTTGCCATAAGTTGATTCAAGGAGGAGAATGTCAGCTGCTTCTACAACTTGGGGCTTGTTAATTAAAGCTTTTTCGTCAACTCCTAGGTCACCTGAAAAAACTAATTTGGTGTTCATGTCTTTTTCTTTGATCCACAATTCTACAATTGCAGATCCAATTATGTGGCCTGCATCTAAAAATCTTAGGGTAAAGGTCTCGTCAATTTCTATATAGTGGTCATAGTAGTATTCTTCAAAATATGAAAAAGACCTGCTAGCATCTTCAAGAGTGTAAAGTGGTTCAAGTAATTTTTTCCCTGCTCTTTTTCTTTTTTTGTTTTCCCATTCTATATCTGATTCTTGAATATGGGCTGAGTCTTCTAACATAATTCTAGCTAGGTCAACTGTGGCCTTGGTTGCTAAAATTCTTCCTTTGAATCCTTCTTTAACAAGTTTTGGAATTCTGCCAATGTGGTCTATGTGGGCATGGGAAACTATTAAATAGTCAATGTCTCCAGGATTGTAGGGAAAGTCTGCAAAGTTTAAAAGGTCTTCTTCCTTTCCACCTTGAAACATTCCACAATCTAAAAGAAGTTTTTTTCCTCCTGCCTCTATTAAGTAATTAGATCCAGTTACCTGTCTGGTCGCTCCATAAAATTTAATTTTCACTTTGTTCACCTCTATGACCATTATACCCTATTGGAAAAATTTATATATAAAAACCAGCTAGATTTACTTGGTCTAGCTGGATGTTTTTTAATTTGCATTTGTAACTTCAGTCCAAATTTTATCGTAGGTTGATAAAATTGATGAATCGTTTTTATAAATTTCTCCATTTTCAAGGTCAGCTGGGTCTGGGTAGGCAACCTTGGAGTTTTTAATTTCATCTGGAAGTAGGTCTATGGCTTCATCAATTGGAGATGAAAATCCTACAGAGTATTCAGCATTAAGAGCTGCATTTTCTGGTCTAGACATAAAGTCAATAAACTTTAAGGCAGCCTCATAGTTTTGGCAGCCTTTTGGAATAACCATGGCGTCGTACCAAATGTTTGGTCCTTCCTTTGGCAGTACATATTTTAAATCTGGATTTTGTTCAATCATCATTAGGGCATCGCCTGAATATATAAAGCCAATGTAGCCGTCTCCTGAAACTAGGGTGTCTCTACCTTCGTCAGCTTGGTAGGCAAGAACGTGAGGTTTTTGTTTTAAAAGTAAATTTTTTGCTTCTTCTAGTTGGCCAAGGTCTGTTGAGTTCATTGAATAACCAAGGGCCTTTAAGGCTACGGCAATTGAATCTCTTGATGAGTTGTACATGACAATTTTGCCGTCGTACTTTTCGTTAAAAAGATCCATCCAAGAATCAATTGGGTCTGTAATTTCTTTGGCATTATAAATTATTCCCCCTGTTCCCCAAAAATATGGAACTGAATATTTGTTTTCTGGATCAAAGGCTGGATTTTTTAAAGATGCATTTACTTTTTCAAAGTTAGGAATCTTTGTCAAATCTATTTCCTCTAACATGTCTTCTTGAATCATTCTCTCAATCATATAGTCAGATGGAACTAGGATGTCATAAGAGTCGATGCCTTGTTTTACTTTTATATACATGTCTTCATTTGATGAGAAGGTATCGTAGACAACTTTAATACCTGTTTCTTCTTCAAACTTTCCAAGGAGGCTTTCATCTATATAGTCTCCCCAGTTGTAAACATTTAAAATTTCTTTGCCGTCGTCACTGCCACAGCCTGTTAGTAAAATTAGGCATAGAGCCAAAAGGCCTAGTAGTTTTTTATTCATTTTCTTTTTCTCCTTGACTTGATTTGTTAATTATTAAAACTAATAGTAGCATAGTTGCAAACATTAAGGTTGAAAGGGCGTTTATAGATGGGTTAACTCCCTTTTTGGCCATAGAATAAATTAATATTGACAGGTTAGAATAACCATGGCCTGTATTGAAATAAGAAATTATAAAGTCGTCAATGGACAAGGTAAAGGCCATTAGGGCTCCTGTTATAATTCCAGTTTTTATCTGTGGCACAATTACATGGACTACAGAATAAAATGGAGTTGCTCCTAGGTCCATTGATGCGTCAATTAGGTTTTTGTCTAGCTGGTTTAATTTTGGCAACACATTTAATATTACATAGGGCACTGAAAAGACCACATGGGATATTAACATTGTTGAAAAGCCAAACTTTACAGAAAAAAACTTAAAGAGGGACATCATTGCAACAGCTGTAACTATATCTGGATTTATTACCGGTATATAGTTTAAATTTAAAATCATATCCTTAGGCTTGCCTCTTAGTTGATAAATTCCTATGGCAGAAATTGTGCCGAGGATTGTGGAAATTATTGTTGAAAGAAGAGCAACTACCAAGGTATTTGAAAGGGCTGTCATTATTGCCCTGTCTGTAAATAGTTTTTTGTACCAAATTAGGCTAAAAGAATCAAAGGACCCTCTTAGTCTTGATGAGTTAAAGGAAAAAACTATTAGGACAATTATTGGCAAATATAAAAATAAATAAACTAGAAAAAGATAAAACTTATTTTTAAAATCCTTTACCATAGGCCTCCCTCACTTTCCCTATCAATATTAAACTTAGATGAAACAAGGATCCAAATAAACATTAAGAAAACTAAAATCATTGAAATTGCAGATCCAAAATGCCAGTCTCCTGTAAATCTAAATTGTTGTTCAATTACATTACCTATTAGCATGGCCTTGTTGCCTCCAAGTAGTGACGAAATTACAAAGGTAGACAAGGCTGGAATAAAGACCATAATAACGCCTGAACTAACTCCAGCTAGGGAAAGGGGAAAAATTACTTTTGTAAAAACTTCCCTTTCGCTGGCTCCTAAGTCTCTAGCAGCTTCAACTAGGCTGTGGTCCATTTTATTTAAAACTGTATAAATTGGCAAAACCATATAGGGCAAAAAGTTATAAACCATGCCTAAGAGAATTGCCTTGTTGTTATAAATTATGTCAAAAGGACCGAGACCAATTAGGCCGAAAAATTTATTTATCAGGCCGTTATTGCCAAGTAGGCTAAGCCAGGCATAGGTCCTTAACAAAAAGTTCATCCACATGGGAATGACAAAAAGTAAAATCAAAATATTTTGTAGCTTTTCCCTTTGCCTAGAAATTATAAAGGCTGCTGGATAACCTATTAGAAAACAAAGAACAGTTGACACTGCTGCCAAGACAAGAGAATTTTTTAAAATAGACAAATAAGTCTTTTCAAAAAACCTTACAAAGTTATCCAAGGAAAAAGTAAAGGTCGATATGTTCATCATGTCCCCTTGGCTAAAGGCCATTAGAGTTATTAAAACTAAAGGCATGACTACAAAAATTAGCAGCCAAAAGAAATAGGGTATAGAATATTTTTTCATGCCATCTTCCTCATTATGTGAATATTTTCTGGAATAACATTGATGCCAACTAGGTCGTCAACTTCTTTGGCTATAGTAGATTGGGCCAGCCAAGAAAATCCATCTCCTGTAATTACCATTTCATAGTGGACGCCCTTAAATACAACTGACTCAACAACTCCCTGAAGGACTCCCTCTTCTGGCCTTACAATTTCAACGTCTTCTGGTCTAATGACAACATCAACTTCTTGGTCCTTGTCAAAGCCCTTGTCAACACAAGGAAAAATTTTACCAAACATTTCTAAGACAAAGTCTTCTTTCATTATTCCTGAATCAATATTTGATTCGCCAATAAAGTCTGCAACAAAGGCATTTTTTGGTTCGTTGTAAATATCAATTGGTTTGCCAATTTGTTGGATAATTCCTTCATTTAAAACTACAATTGTATCAGACATAGAAAGGGCTTCTTCTTGGTCGTGGGTTACATAGACAAAGGTAATGCCAACTGACTGTTGAATTTCTTTTAGCTCAACTTGCATTTCCTTTCTAAGTTTTAAGTCAAGGGCTCCTAGAGGCTCGTCTAAAAGTAAAACCTTGGGCCTGTTGACTAAGGCTCTGGCTATGGCTATTCTCTGTTGCTGGCCACCTGATAGGGATGAAATATTTCTATTTTCATAACCAGCAAGACCTACTAGCCTTAAAACTTCCCTGCGCCTTTCTTCAATTTCCTTAGGCGGAACTTTTTTTAATTTTAAACCAAAGTCAATGTTGCCTCCTACTGTTAGATGTGGAAACAAGGCGTATTTTTGAAAAACTGTATTGATCTCTCTCTTATATGGAGGCAGGTCGTTTATATTTTGGCCGTCAAAAAATACTTGGCCTTCGTCTGCGTTTTCAAAGCCACCAATAATCCTAAGAGTTGTAGTTTTTCCACAACCTGAAGGACCTAAAAGAGTCAAAAATTCATTTTCGTATATTTTTAAATTAAGTTTGTCTAAAATTTGATTGTCTCCATAAGACTTTGAAATATTTTTTAAATCAATTATAACTTTCTTTTCCATTTTAACTCCTTAAAAATTTGGTGGACTAGATATCCAAATTATTTTTGCGGTTTTCTTTCCTGGGTTTTCTAGCCTGTGGTTTTTATCTGCAGAAAAATAAAAACTTTGGCCTGTCTTTATATTAAAAACTTGGTCGCCATAAACTAAATCAATTTGGCCTTCAAGAACATAACCAAACTCTTCTCCTTCAAAGGGATCTAGGTCTAAGGACTTCCCTCCACCTTTGATCTCCATTAAAGTTGGCTCCATGTGATTTTTTTGTGAGTTGGGCACCAGCCAATTTATAATATATTTATTTTCTTCGTCAATGTATTCTGAAAATTCTTCTTCTGCAAAGACAATTTTTTCTTCTTTTTCAGAAAAAAAATTAGCTGGACTAACTCCCAGGCCGTCAAGTATGTCTATAAAAGATGTAATTGACGGAGATGCCAAGTTGTTTTCAACCTGAGAAATAAATCCCTTGGTCAGTTCACACCTTTGGGCCAACTCTTCTTGGGTCAGACCTTGAGCCAGTCGAATGTCTTTTATTTTTTCGCCAAAATTCATTTAAAATCATCCTTATTAAGTATTTTGTTTATTATCACTAAACCATTTTAGCATTTACATTTTCAATGTCAATAGGGATTTAAAATTTTACAAAAAAATAACCTTCCCTTGGTTGAATCCAAAGAAAGGTCTGATTTTATTTTTATCTAAAGTCAGCAAGGTTAAGGACCTTGGCTTTTTTTTGCTTCTTTTCTTCTTGACCTTGAAGAAATTTTCCTAAATTATTGTAGTCATAAAAAATTTCTCCTTGGTGGTCTCTTTCTCTAATTATATCTAAGGCCTTTAAGACCTTTAAAATATCTTCTTCTTTTTTATCTAGACCAAAATCAAAAAAGTTATTGGTCCTTAAGGCCTCCATAGTTTTTAAAAAAGTTTCTTCACCAGTTTTTTCTGCCTTGGCCAAATAATAAGTGAAGGTCTCCTTCCTAAAAATGCCCTTAATAATATTGGCTAGTCTAAGAACTGGATCAGAGTCTAAAAAGAAGTTGAGCCTGTCAGTTGGAGAGACTTGGCCCTGGTCTATAAAGACTAAGTCGTTTCCAAGGAGAATTGCAAAAGATAAATCAACTAATATCCTAGTTTTTTCAAAATCTTCATCTTCAATGGCCTTATAGTCTGGAATAAATTCTTCTAAAAATTCTCTTATAGACTTTAATTTTATTTTATTGGTCACAGTTAGGTCTAGGTTTGCGTCTCTGGCTAGGCAGTCTATAAAATAAGATAACTTGACAAATTCATTTAGGTCAGCAGAATTTTTCATAACTTCTTTGCCAGTAAAGTTTATAGTTGCCTGGTCTGTTAGAGGATGAATTTTTGTAAGTTCATTTCTTAGGGAAAGTAAATTTTCCTCGGCTTGTAGAATATATTTTTTAGCTGGGACATCATGGCCTAGGTCTTGGCTAACTAAGTCCATTAGGTACTTGCAAATTTCTATAAAACTTTCTAAGTCGCCATCGACGACAAAGTTTCCTGCCTGGCATTGGCCTTTTATAAAGTCATAGTAGTTTAGCTGATAGATGTCTAAGGCTTCAGGAGACAAAATCAAATATTTGGCTAGGCCGTTGAGATGATTATAAAAATTTAGCACTTGGGCCTCATCAAAGGCATCTAAAAGTTCGCCTCCGTATTCATTCATTAGGTTATCAATACTCTCTAAATATCCTTTAAGCATCCTGCCTATAAGAATTCTGTCTACAAAAAGATGGCTGGCATTGGTCTCGTCATAATTAATTACAATGTCATAAATGCTATCAGCTTCTTCATCATCTAGGCTTACAAAGTCCTTGCTAATAAAAAATTCACCATCTTGGTAAAAAGTCATGGCATAAAAAACCTGGCCTTCAGGATAAGTTACTGGCTCTTCCTTTTTAAATTCAATAATTTTTGCTGACTGAATCCTTTCTACGCTTACGCCAGAATCTGTCTGAGAAATTAATTTAAAAAATTCAAATTTTACAGACAAAAAACTAGTCCTCTCAATATATTCGTAGACAAAATTTCTGTCTGTATCTTCTATATTAACTAGACTTTGAACTAAATAGTCTTTGGCCACTGCAAAATGAAAAAGGTTTAATTGGTCACTTGGAATTAATTTTATTTTATTTGCAGAAAAGCCTAGGCTGGCAGCAATAATATTATTTAAAAGATCTGCTTCAGCTTCTACAAAGTTTACAAAATCTTCAAAGCTTATTATTTTAGAAATTTCTTCTTTACTTAGAATTTTTATAGTGATCACCTCTTTTATTACAAGTATATCTTATATTTCCATTATAGCACGAATAAAACTTTAATTTAATAGGCCAATAAAACGTTAACATTTTATTTTTTAGGGTATAGAAGAAATAAGAATAAAATAGGTTAAAAACCTAGGAGGTATATTATGAAATTTAATTTTACAGGTAGAAATTTACAAGTAAGCGACGACATGAGAGAACAAACTGAAAAGGCTCTAGGAAAATTAGACAAGTACTTTGACACAGATGTAAATTGCAATGTAGTCTTCTCTCACTTTAAAGACAATCTTATTGTAGAAGCGACAATTAACCTACCAGGTGCCTTTATTCGTGCAGAAGAAACTGACAAGGATATTAGAACAGCCTTAGACAGAGTTAGCGAAGTCCTAACCAGACAAATTGTTAAGCACAAGGCCAAATTACAAAAGAAATTCCGTGGCAAGGATACAATTAGAATAGAAAACATTCCTGATCTAGGTCCTGTAGAAGAAGACCACAGCGAAGAAAAAATTGTAAAAACTAAGTCCTATGACCTAAGACCAATGATGGAAGAAGAAGCAATTTTACAAATGGAATTAGTTGGCCACAACTTCTACGTCTTTAACAACGCAGAAACCAACCAAGTTAACGTCATCTACAAGAGAAACAAAGGCGGCTATGGAATCCTAGTTCCACAAAATTAAATCAATAAGCTAGCAACTCTAGCATCTTATAAAAAATCCCTCTTAAGATTTTATCCTAAGAGGGTTTATTTTTAATCTAAAACTTCAATATAATAAATTTCTCCAAGCCTTGCCGGACTTGAAGTTAATGGATCTTTGTTTATTAAGTCTCCGTCAAAGAAAACTTTCACTGACCTTTCTTCTAGGCCTTCAGTTGTAACTCTGCCGTCCTTACTATAGGCCAAGTTGTCAATTTCAAGTGATACTGGTTTGTCCACTTGGTCCATAAAAGGAAAATCTTCAGGATGTGATGTGACTTCAACTAAAAGTCTATCTTCTTCTACTTCAATAACTTTGCCAGTAAAATTTGCTACCATTTTTGGCGGGCCGTCATAGGAGATGGCTATATCTCTAAAAATAATCCACCTGTCGTCTATCTTTAAACTTATATAGCCTTGATCAGAAAACTGATAGTCATAACCTGTGCCAAAATTTCCCTGGTCATTTGCACTTGGACTCTCACTTGTGCTTACAGTTGAAGTAATCTTACCGTCAGCTGTTCCACAAGTGACCATTGAATTTACATAGCCTGTGTCTATATAGATTCGGTCCCCTACTTGAACCATTGGAGCCAGGGCTTGCTCTCCTATTTGCTG
>CAYFUN010000007.1:0-6832 GCA_964346535.1 uncultured Peptoniphilaceae bacterium | reverse complement strand
AGATTCGGTCCCCTACTTGAACCATTGGAGCCAGGGCTTGCTCTCCTATTTGCTGGACTTCTTCACTTTGCTTTGAGTTTTCGTTTTGCCCTTGAGGCTCTGGATTTTTATTACAAGCCAGCAAGAGACAAAAAACTAAAAGTAAGGATAATTTTTTCATAAGACCGCCTCAACTTTCTTTTCTTTATTATAGCAAAATGCATACTTAATTTCATTTAAATTTACTTTATCCTAGACTGTTTTTTTTTTTTTTTTGATATAATAGATTTAAAGGAAGTAATCGTTTACACAAAATCTATCTAGGAGGGATAGCATGAAGAAAAAATATTTTATTTTATTAAGCCTAGTTCTTGCCCTAGCTTGTTTGCTAATGGCATGTACAAATGAAAGTCAAAGTGCTGAAGATCTTCCTGCAGAAGAATCTACGAAAGTAAGTTCCCAATCTGTTCTTCAAAAGGAAATTAAAGAAGCTGAAGCCAATAAGCTTAAATGGAATACAAAAAAGGACTTAAAAATCGCAGCAGGAACTAGAGAGATTGCTGAGGTTTTAAATAAAATTGCCTACGACAATGTGGTAGCTGTTCCTGAAGATGCCTTAGATTTATTTCCTGAAGCTAAAAGCCTAGGTGATTATAAAAATCCAGATTTTTCTGACCTAACTTATGATTATATAGACCTAATTATTTCTGAGTCAACAAAAAATTTTTTAGAGGATGCCATGAATGAACCTGGCAAACAATTTGAAATTCTTATAGTAGACTTAGAAAACGAAAATAATAGAGATGGAGGTCTTGTGGCTATTGGTAGAGCCTTAGGACTAGAAGATGTCACTAAAGTCGCCTATAATATTGAAAAGTAAAATTAATAAGCACAAATATAAAGATAAAAACCAAGCTAATAGACTTAGCTTGGTTTTTTATGTAGGCTCTTAATAGGCGTTTTGTAGGGCTAGGGAAATTATTATGGCAGAGTCAATTTGGTCTAAACGTCTTTGGTCAAACTTGCCTATTTTGTCTTTGATTCTCTGTTTGTCTATGGTTCTAATTTGTTCTAAAAGGACTACTGAATCTTTTGGCAGGCCGTATTTTTCGCTGGCATTTATTTTCACGTGAGTTGGCAGTTCTACCTTGTTTGTCCTAGATGTTATTGGCGCAATAATTATTGTTGGCGAATATTTATTGCCTACGTTATTTTGAATTACTACTACTGGCCTAAGCCCACCCTGTTCTGATCCTAAAACTGGACTTAGGTTTGCATAAAAGAGATCTCCCCTATTTATTATCATAAAATCACCTTTCTTCTAAATTTTTAAAAACTCTGTCTAAGCCATTTATTATGTCTCCAGCTAGCATTGAGGTCTTAGACTTTTCTTCTGCAGCTCCTAGGCCTGCTAGTGAATGAACTTCTGCCCCTAAAAGAGCTGCCTCATAAGGGTCATAGCCTTGGGATAAAAAGGATGTAATTATTCCTGCTAAAACATCTCCTGACCCTGCAGTTGCAAGTCCTGAGTTTTCCCTTTCTATAAAATGGCATCTCACCCCATCTGTAATTAGTGTTACAGAATCTTTTAAGACCAAGACCAACTTATATTCTTTGGCAAAGTCTACTGCCCTTTCATAAAGTCTTGGACCTGGTGGAATAATTTCTTTAATAAGTCTAGAAAATTCTAAAATATGTGGAGTTAATATTAGCTGAGAATTTTTCACATAAAGCTGGTCGACATTTTCTGCCAGCATATTTATGCCATCAGCATCGAGGACAAGTTTATTATCGCCAAGTAAAAGCTCTTTTAAGACTTCTCTTTTGTTTCTAGATAGGCCAAGACCTGGACCAAATAAAATTCCGTCCATTTTGTCAGCATCTTTTAAAAAATTTCCCTGTCTTAAAATTACTTCATTGTGTTTTATTGAAAGTGGTAAAAGAATGTCGTCTTCTTCAAAGACATAGTGATATGTATAACCGCAACCTGCCTTTAAAGAAGCCACAGCTGATAGGTAGCCTGCCCCTAGCATAGACTTTGATGAGCCAATTACCATAGTCCTGCCAAAGCTACCCTTGTGAGACTTTTCTGGTCTTTGTTTGTAAAGCTTAAATAAATCTTCTGGAATATCTAAATCGATTTTAGTTCTTCCAGCCTTTTCACTTCCAACAGTTACAACATAGTCTCCATCGTGGGATGATGATATGTAAAATTCTCTTCCTTTTGCCAGTGCGTATGGTGCGCCATTTTCGTCGTGACAGATTTCTATGTCTTTAAACTTTAAGTCTTTGCCAAAACCTGTTCCTAAACACTTGGCTATACTTTCTTTAAAGGAAAACATCCCAGCTATAGTTTCGTCTTTGTAATTATTCTTTTTTATATATGCAATTTCACCTTCGTTAAAACACTTGTCTAAAAATTTCTGGCCAAACTTGTAATATAAGTTTTTGATCCTTTTAATTTTTACTAGGTCTACTCCAATACTTGTCATTTCTATACTTATCACCAGTCTTATTATACTACATTTTTTTATTTTTGTAAGTATTTTATCTACTTATAGGCAGTCTCTAATTAAAATTAGAATTTTTTATGTTATAATTAATTGTTGTAGGAGGTAATTATGAAATATATTAATTTTACAAAAGATAAGGTGGAGGTTTCTCGTTTAGGTTTTGGACTAATGAGACTTCCAATTATAGAAGATGACAACTCTCTAATTGATTACAAAAAATCAAGAGAACTAATTGACCTAGCCTTAGAAAATGGCATAACTTATTTTGACACTGCCTATGTCTATCATGGCAAGCAAAGCGAAATTTTTACAGGCGAAGTTTTAAAAGATGTTCGAGATAAAATAAAAATTGCAACAAAATGCCCTGTTTGGCAAATTGAAAAAGAAGAAGACTTCGATTATCTATTAGACATTGAATTGCAAAAACTACAAACTGACTATATCGACTTCTACCTTCTTCACACCCTAGATAGGGAAAAATTTGAAAATGTTAAAAAACACAAGGTCTACGAAAGAGCCTTAAAGGCAAAAAAAGCTGGAAAGATAAAACATTTAGGTTTTTCCTTCCACGACAACTTAGAGCTTTTCAAAGAAATTATAGATAGCTATGACTTTGATTTTTGTCAAATCCAACTTAACTATTTAGACGAAGGCTACCAAGCAGGCCTTGAAGGACTTCAATATGCCAAAGACAAGGGCCTAGGCGTAATAATTATGGAGCCTCTTAGAGGCGGCCAACTTGCAAACCTGCCTCAGTCTATGACAGAAAAATTAGGAGCCGACACTCCTGCCAGCTTAGGCTTTTCATATTTATTAAACAAGGGCCTAGTAGATATAGTTTTATCTGGCATGAACACCAAAGAGCAAATAATAGAAAACTGCAAAACTTTTTCTGACGTTGAACCAAATTCACTAGATGATGACAAGTTAGAAAAAATCGACTATTTAAAAAATGAAATGAAGGCTAGGATAAAAATCGACTGTACTGGTTGTTCTTATTGTATGCCTTGCCCTGCTGGAGTTGAAATCCCAGATATTTTTAGGGCCTACAACAACAAGTATATTTTTGAAGATGAGAAAAAATCTGCAGAAGCTTATGAGAGAATACAAAAGAGAAAGGCAGGCCAGGAAGCTTGCGTCAAATGTGGCAAGTGTGAAACCCTATGCCCACAACAGTTACAAATTATTGCTGGCTTAGAAAAAGCCCACCAAGACTTAGCTGGAGGCTCAAATGAAAAATAAATTTTTTATAATTCTATTAGGCCTAGCCTTAGTTCTAACTGGCTGTTCAAAAAATAAGGACAAAAACTCAGACGGAGAAAATAAAAGTCCATCTGACAATCCTGCAGTTACTATCGAAAGACAAACTGAGGGAGAAAACCCAGAAGGAGAAAATCCAAATCTTCAAACTGAAAATGAAAACAATGAAGAAAATCTTGCAGAGGAAAATTTAGAAACAGAAACTGAAGAAAATTCCGAAACAGATCCTGAAGTTTCTAAAAGCCTAGAGGAAGAAATAAAAATCTTAGAAGAAAATTCTGACTATATTTCAATTATAAAAATGTCTCAAACTGGACCAAACGGCAAGGAGATCCACGTAGTTGAAGACCTAAAGGGCTCTTTAAAAAATATTGTCCTACCTGATATCCCAAATATGCAGGCCAACTACAATTATTTAATCTTCTTAATGGATGGAAAAAATGGTGACATCACCCTTACTGATTCAGAAAGAGGCCTAATTTTAATTGAAAATACTACAGATGAGAGACTTATTTTAATAAAAGATCTTTTAAAGACAGAAGATATAAACGAAAACTAAAGGAGGATAAATGCCAAAAAACACTTATTCAAACTTAGATCTTTGGAAGAGATTTTTGCCCTACTTTAAAAAGTACAAGGGCCTAGTATTTTTAGACCTCTTTTGTGCAGGTCTTACTACCTTAAATGAACTTGCTTTTCCAATTATTCTAAGAAAATTAACTGACACAGCAACAACAAGTACAGAATTACTAACTATGTCCTTTATTTTAAGGATTAGTTCTCTGTATATTATTTTAAAACTAATTGACATAGTAGCCTACTACTTTATGAACAATGTAGGCCACGTCACTGGAGCTAAAATTGAAACTGATATGAGGATGGATATTTTTTCCCACCTCCAACAAATGTCAACGTCTTTTTATAACAAAAACAAGGTTGGGAAACTTATGTCTAGAATTACCCACGACCTTTTTGACGTTACAGAATTTGCCCACCACTGTCCAGAAGAATTTTTCATTGGCGGGATTAAGCTTTTGGTTTCCTTTATAATTCTAGTGAGAATTAACATTCCCCTTACCCTACTTTTATTTTTAATCATTCCTGTAATGATCTTTGCCATGTCAAAGAAAAACAGGGCTGTAAGGGCGACAATGGCCAACCAAAGAACCCACATTGGAGAATTAAATTCATCTATTGAAGACTCTCTCCTTGGAATGAATGTAGTAAAGTCATTTACAAACGAAGACTACGAAATAGAAAAGTTTCAAGCGGACAACAACGCCTTTTTGGATATTAAAAAAGGCATGTACAAAAATCTTTCAGTCTTCCATGCAATTTCCAGGTCCTTTGACGCCTTGATGTATATTATAATTATTCTCTTTGGCGGCATCTTTATGATGAAGGGAACCTTGGACCCAAAAGACCTAGTAGTCTTTGTCCTCTACGCCAATATTCTCACTGCAACAATTAGAAGAATCGTAGAATTTTCTGAGCAGTTTCACAGGGGCATGTCAGGTATAGAAAAATTTGTAGAAGTAATGGATACTGGCATAGAAATTTTTGACGACGAAGATGCCATAGACTTAGAAAATGTTAAAGGCCAAGTTGACCTTGAAAATGTGTCCTTTAGATACAACGAAGATGAAGACTACGTCCTTAAAGACCTGTCTCTATCAGTAAAGCCTGGAGAAAATGTAGCCATAGTCGGCCCATCTGGAGCTGGAAAAACTACAATTATAAATTTAATCCCAAGATTTTATGACATCAACTCAGGAGCAATAAAAATTGACGGCAAGGACGTTAGAAAGATAAAATTAAATTCCCTTAGGGGAAATATTGGTATAGTCCAACAAGACGTCTACCTTTTTAACGACACCATCTTAGAAAATATTAGATACGGCAAGCCTGACGCATCTGACGAGGAAATCATTAGAGCTGCAAAATTGGCAGGAGCAGATGAATTTATAGACCAAATGCCACAAGGTTACGAAACTCCAGTTGGAGAAAGAGGAGTTAGACTTTCAGGTGGGCAAAAGCAAAGAATATCTATAGCCAGAGTTTTCTTAAAAAATCCACCAATTTTAATTTTAGACGAAGCAACTTCAGCCTTAGACAATAGAAGCGAAAAACTAGTTCAAGCTTCCCTTGACCATTTGTCTAACGGAAGAACTACAATAACCATAGCCCACAGGCTGTCTACAATATTAAACGCAGACAAGATAATAGTTCTAACAGAAGACGGCATCCAAGAAGAAGGCAACCACCAAGAACTAATGAAGAACAAGGGCCTTTATTACAAACTTTATACCCAAGGCCAATCATCCTTCGATGAAGAATCCTTTGACAAGCTAATGGAAAAATAAAAACACAAAGACCTAGGAAAATAAAAATCCTAGGTCGTTTTTTGTTTAAATATTATATTTGTATTTTCTTCCACTACAGGTATTAAATTTCCAAATTTTATTTATCTCTATACCAAGCAGCTTGAGCCTGCCACATGGAATAATATTTTCCTCTCTTTTTCATTAAGTCTTCATGACTTCCCTCTTCAACAATTTGTCCACCATCCATTAAAATAATTCTATCGGCAAACTTTGTCGATGCCAACCTGTGAGTTACAATTACAGCACATCGATCTGCAACTATTTCTTTAAATTATTGGTATAGCTTTGATTCTTCAATTGGATCAATTGCTGCTGTTGGTTCGTCTAATACAATAAATTCACTTGGTCGGAATAAGCCTCTTGCAATAGCCAGCCTCTGCCACTGGCCACCTGAAAGATCAATTCCAGCAAATTCAGGAGCCAAAATACTTTCAAATGGAATCCCCTTATAATTAAAGCTGGCTTCTTTTAAAGATGATTCAATTCTTTCTATATTGTCTTTATCATTTAAATTACTCATTACCACATTTTCTTTTAAGCTCAACTTATATCTTTGAAAATTTTGAAAGACAGCTGAAATGCCTGCATAGTTTTTTCCAAGTCCTTGGCCGCTAACATTTTGTCCACCAATTATTATCTGTCCAGAATCAGGTGCATATAGGCCAGTCAATAACTTTACCAGTGTTGACTTGCCGC
>CAYFUN010000006.1:0-48288 GCA_964346535.1 uncultured Peptoniphilaceae bacterium | reverse complement strand
TCCCTTGTGAAGACTAACTTCAGTTACAATTCCTGCAACAAATCTTACATCAAGAACTGTTCCTTTTCTTAGATAATTAACCTTGCTTAAGTCTGCATCGTTAAATACTATTTGAACTTCACTTAGTTCTTTGCCCTTAGAGTCTTTTAGTTTAATATATTTTTTATCGCTAGTAGTTCTATATGAAACTACAGTATAAACTCCGTCAACATATAATGGGTCGCTTGTAAATTTAACTTCTTTGGCAACCTTGTCTGGGTGGTTACCTGTATAAACTACTCTTGCTTGGGCTCCCTTGTAGTTGGCTAAGTCTTTTAGGGCTACAGTTTTGCCGTCTTTGTCAGTAATTTTTGTGTTTTTGTCAACCTTGGCTGAAGTGTTTGTAGTTGAACTTGCTGTCTTATAAATTAAAGTTGTATAGTCACTAATTTCTAAAGTTTCAATTACTTGGCCTGTTTCAGTTTTTGCTTCTAAGTCCTTACCGTTTTTAGTCTTCCAGTCATAGGCAACACTAATCATCTTTGCCATTTGGGCTCTAGTTATATGTTCACCTGGTTTAAAGTAACCATCAATTCCATCCTTGTGAAGAACGTCTGTGTCTATTAAAGCTGCAAGTAAACCTAGTGAGTCCTTGTCAATTTTGTCAAGGTCCTTGTAAGTTAGGTTATAAGAAGTTTTTGCTTCTAGGCCTAGGGCTCTTGCTGTCATAATAGCAACTGAAAATCTTGATGCATAAATTTTTGTGCCGTTTTTTAACATGCCAGTTCTTTGGGCATCTTCTAGGTCAGTTTTTGTTACTACACCCTTTTCTAAGGCATAGGCTACTTTTTCTTGGCCCCAGTTTACATCTTTAAGAGTATCTTTGATGTAGTCCTTGTGTTTGGCTAAAGCGGAATTTACTTCGCTTTGGCTTGGGTTCATTAGACCATATAATAGAGAAATTGTTTCAAGAGTAGTAACATTTCCTTTTGGCTTATAAGTTCCATCTGGATAGCCGTTGATGATTCCCTTGTTGGCTAGGTCCATAATGTATTCATAGGCCCATCCTGAGTCTCCTGAACTTTTTACGTCAGAAAAACTTGCTGCCATTACACTTGCGCCTTGGGATAAAATTACCAGGCATAGGAGTAAGGCAATTATCTTTTTATTTTTTAACATAATAATCCTCCTTAGATCTTTAGTTGAATTATATCACAGAGAATTTGTATATTAATTACAAAAAAGTTTCAATTTTATAAAAATTTTGTCAAACTTAGGTGTAAATTCTAGCTGATTTGTCTAAAACTATTGAAAAATAGCCTATTTAAGGTATAATAATTATAATACGGGTAGATAGAGGCCCTTTATATAGATAATTTTTGAAAAATGGAGTGTAATAACATGAAATATTTTCCAATTAGCATCGACAGCAAGGATAAAACTGTTTTAGTTTTAGGCGGTGGCAGTCTTGCTACATCAAAAATAAATATTCTTCTAAATTCTCAGTTTAAAATTTATTGTATTTCTGATGACTTTACTGAAGAATTATTGGCATTAAAAGATCAGTATCCTGATAGACTTTTACTTAAGGGCAGAATCCTAACTGAAGACTTTGTCTTCTTTGGTTATGACTACTGCGTTATTGCAACTGGCGATTCTAAACTTAACCAAGCTCTTGCCGACAGGGCAAAAAGATCTCAAATAGAATTTTATAGGGCTGATAACATTGGCGAGTCTACCTTTAAATTTAACGAGACTATAGAAAATGGTGGCCTAAGCGTTTCAATTTTATCTGAAGGCCTTAGTGAGCCAGTACAAAAACAAATTGCCACTGATATAGAAAATGTTTTATTTAAGTACGACATTGAAAAACTTTCTCTCCTTAATTCTATAAGGACAATTTTAGTTTTAAGAAACCATCCAAACATCGGAGATGAAATTGAAAAGTTATCAAAGTCTAATGTGGCAGTAATTAAACAATACTTAGACACCTTAAATAAAACTAATCCAGATATTGTTGAAGAATTTATCAACGACGGCAAGGAAATTTTAGAAGAAAAAAATAAAGATTCTGAAGAAAATAATCCTGACCTAAGACCTAAAAAAGAAGAAGACCAAGATATAAAAAATGAAGATACTAAAGCTATAAAGGCTGAAGAAGTTCCAGAAGAAAAATAAATATAAAAATAGACGGGTTGTCCTCATCCTAAATTAGGCTAAGTGATACCCGTCTTTTTTTAATCTATTAAAACCTCGTCTACTCCATCTACTTCTTCAAGTCTTAAAATAACTTTTTCATCTCTTGATGTTGGAATGTTTTTTCCTATATAGTCTGGACGAATTGGAAATTCTCTGTGGCCTCTGTCTACTAAGGCAACTAGTTGGACCCTTGATGGCCTGCCTAGTTCAACTATTGCATCTAAAGCCGCTCTAGTGGTTCTGCCTGTAAAAATTACATCGTCTACTATAATTACATTTTTTTCATCTACGTCAACATCTGGCAGTTTAATCTTTTCTAGTCTTTGGTCTAGCTTTTTTAAGTCGTCCCTATAGTTGGAAATGTCTAGCTGATAAACTGGTATGGAAATTTTTTCAATTTCGTAAATTTTCTTTTGCAGTCTCTCTGCTAGTTCAAAACCTCTGGTTACTAGGCCTAAGAAAACTATGCTTTCATAGTCTTCGTTTCTCTCTAAAATCTCATGGGAAATTCTAGATATGGCCCTTCTCATTTCATCTTGGCTTAATATTTTCTTCATCTTCAATCCTCTTTATAAAATCTTTAAAGTCATTTGGCAGGTCTGTTGTAATTTTTATTGTCTCTCCAGTTTTTGGATGAGTAAACTCTAGGCAGTAGGCGTGGAGAAGTTGGGTCTTTATTCCAAATTTATTTACTCTCCCGTAGACTAAGTCGCCGACAACTGGGTGGTTAATTGAAGCCATGTGGACTCTAATTTGGTGAGTCCTACCTGTTTTCAACTCAACTTCAACTAGTGTATAGTCATTAAAAATCTTTATTGGCGAAACTAGAGAAATGGCCTCCTTGCCATTTTTTTCATTGACTGCCATTTTTATTCTGTCTTTTTCATTGCGGCCAATTTTTTTATCTATTTCTATTTCATTTTCTATTCTGCCGTGGACAAGGGCATAATATTTTCTAATAACCTGTCTCTTTGTAAATTGGTCAACTAAGTTATCGTAAGCTTCTTTATTTTTCCCAAGAACCAAGGCTCCACTTGTATCCTTGTCTAACCTATGGACTATGCCAGGTCTTACTTCGTCTAAGTCTTTTAATTCTGGAAACTTGTAAATAAGTCCATTAACTAGGGTATCTTGTTGGTCATTTGATGCTGGGTGGACTATGGTGTCCTTCTTTTTATTTACTACTAAGATACTTTCGTCTTCGTAAATAATATCTAGGTCCATTTTCTTTGGAACTAAATTTATTTTCTCTTCTATATAAGTAAAGACGATTAAATCATCTATAGAAACCTTATAGCTTGACTTAACCGCCTGTCCATTTACAAAAACCTTGTTTTCATCTATCAACTTTTTAATTGTAGACCTGGATAATTCAAGATTATTTGCTAGGTATTTGTCTATTCGCTCTCCTGAAGCCTCTACTTTAATTTTGTAGTACATTATTCTTTCCTTCAAAAAATAAAATGTAAATCATTAGGACTAGGGCTCCACAAACTATAAAGGCATCTGCAAGATTAAAAACTGCAAAGTCATACCTGTCGAAAAATCTCATTGACACAAAGTCTACTACATAACCTAGGCGAAGTCTGTCTATAAAGTTTCCAATAGTTCCTCCTAAAATTGCCCCTAGGGAAATGATCATAGTCTTAGAAAGTTTTTTGTAATTAAAAATTAAAATATAAGAAACAATTGCTATAGAAATTACTGTAATAATTACAAAAAATATCTTTCTTCCTTGTAAGATTCCAAAGGCCGCTCCCCTGTTTTCTACGTAAATAAAGGAAAGAAAGTTGTCAATTATAATTACAGGAGGCCTTCCCTTTAAAGAGGTGAGAACAATGTACTTAGTAAGTTGGTCTAAAAAAACGCACACAAGCATAAAAATTATTGCTAACATATTTTCCTCATCTATTTCTACCTATCCCTACTTGGATAGAAAAATTTCACTTTAATTCTTCCTTTTTTTGTAAGACCATTTAGCTCTTTTATTTTAAACCTGCCCTTTTTTCTAACAGAAACTAGGTCACCTTCTTCTAAGGTCTTGTGGACCTTTTCTTCTGTTCTGAAATTTACCTTGACTAGTCTTGATTCAATTAATTTTTGGGCTTCGGACCTAGAAAGATTGTAGGCTTCTGCTACTAGTTGGTCCAATCTAAGACTAGAGACAATAGCTTCTTTGTCATAGCCTTCAATAATAATTTCCCCTAAGTCCTTTAAGGGAATTTCTTTTACAGTTACATTTTCGTGTTTGATTTTATTTAAGTTGTATAAAATAAAAGTTGAGATGTCAGTTGATGCTACTAGCCTAATTGCATCAGGAAAAAATCCTATATCTCCAATTTTTTCTCTTACAATTCCAAGGCCCAGTAGACTTCCTAAAACATCTCTGTGGTCTAAGTTTAAAATATTACCCTTAATTTCTAAGGCTCTTAAGGGTAGGTCTTTTTCTTCATAAAAATAATACCAACTGTAAATACTTATTATTTTTCTCTCAGCATTTTCGAAACCACCATCTATTGAATAGGCTATCTCATCAAATCTATTTAAGATAGACTTGGCAGCTTCAACTAAGTTTGGTTCAAAAAAATCTGTATAAGTAATACAATGTCGGCTTATGGTAATTTCAATAAGGTCGAGTAACCTTCTCATGGCCTTTTTTTCTACTTGGTCTGTAAGGTGGAGAAGGTACTCTTCTTTATTTATTTTCATTTTTTACCAAGGAAATACTCCCTTTTCTTGTAGTTCAGCCTTAAGGCCATCAATTTCAATATTTGATGGGGCTAAAATAAAGATGTCCCTGTTTACTTTTTGGATTTTTCCATCTAGGGCATAAAGGGCTCCGTTTACAAAGTCGAAGATTTGTCTCTTTACGTTAATGTCTAATTGTTCAAAGTTAAGAACAACTGCCTTTCTAAGTCTTAGGTCATCAACAATTAATGGTGCTTCGTCATAGCTTAGTGGCTCGTGGATACAAATTTTCATTTGAATGTTGCCACTTGAATGTAGGTTTAAAGCTGCCTTTGACTTTGATCTTGAAGCTGGCCTTTCGCTAGCTTGGTAGCTAGAAGTAGTTTCTTCTTCGCTAATTTCCTTTACTGGTGTTGGTTCAGCTTCGTAAAGGTCTTCTCCTTCATCAAATTCTTCACCTAGTCCAAAAAAGTTTTTAATCTTTTCCATACTTCCTCCTAATAGTTTCTTTCTCCATAAATTCCTGATCCAACGCGAACTATATTTGCCCCTTCTTCAATGGCGATTTCAAAATCGTGGGTCATGCCCATTGATAAGTAGTCCATGGAAAGATTTGGAATTTCTTTGTTATATTTGTTAAAGGCGTCCCTTAGTGAACCGAAGTATTTTCTAAGCTCTGCTTCACTTGCATCAAAGGGTGCCATAGTCATAAAACCTCTAATTTTAATATTGTCTAGTTTTAAAACATTATACACGAATTCTTCTAATTCTTCAAGATATACGCCTGATTTACTTTCTTCTTTAGAGACGTTGACTTGAAGGAGGCAGTCTTGAATTACTCCTGCATTTTTTGCCCTTTTGTCAATTTCCTCAGCCAGTCTTAAAGAGTCAACTGAGTGAATTAATTTCACTTTGCCAACTATGTCCTTTACCTTATTTCTTTGAAGGCCGCCTATAAAGTGGTAGTTTAACTTATCTCCATAGTGGTCCATTCTCTTAAGTAGGTCTTGGACCTTGTTTTCGCCAATGTCCATAACTCCCCATTCAATTGAATCGTCAATTAGGTCGTAGGCAATGGTCTTGCTTACTGCCAGTAGATGAACTTCATCAGTTCTGCCAGCACGTTTTTTGGCTTCTTCAATTCTCTTTACAATATCGTCTAAATTTTTCTTAACGTCTATCATAGTATTTCCCCTTCTTCTATGTTTTCAGGTTCAGTTATTACTTCTTCAAAGGCTGAAAGAGTTCTTAGGTCTTCGCCTTTTTTATTTTTAATGTTTCCTTTTTCATCTCCTATGCTAATTGTAGTGTCAATTTCATTTTGCGTAAGGATTTCTATTGGTCTAAACTTTACTAGGCCATTTAATTCTAAAATGTAGACTCCTGTTTGATTGTCTACTTCTACTATAGCCTTAGTTGGAATAACAAGACACTCTGACCTAGATTTTATTAGAGAAACATTTAAGACCCTGTCATAACCAAGTTCAGAAAGTTTGTTATTTAAGGAAACAATTAAAACTCCCTTGGTCTCATTAGTCCTGTTGACCCTAGAAACCTTTCCCTTTAAGGAAATTTTCGAATTTACTAATAGGTCAACTGACTTGTCCTTGCTATAGGTCTTTAAAACTTTTTCGTCTTCTATTGGAATGGCCATGGCGTAAGAAAAGTTGTCTATAATTTTATAAAGTGGGTCGCCAGTTTTTACTGAATTTCTTTGACCTAGGCTGGTAGATTTTTGCTTGTCCATTATTAGCTGGTAGTCAATTTTTTCAATATTTTCTTCATTGTAAACTTCTTCTAGGCCGTCGACCTTGTAGGAAATTATTCCAGCATCTTCTGCCTTGTAGACCACATTGTTAGTGGAAATTTCCTTAGAAAGATCGTCTCTCCTGTCTTCTAGTTCTTGGTTGGAAAGATTTATAAGGTCTGAAATTTCTGAAATATCTACGTTCTTTTTGGTGTTTAGCTCTAAGGTTTCAATAGCCAAAAGGGTTTCTTGCATATTGTCCCTTACTAGCGAGTCTTGAATGGAGTTTATAAGATTTATTTCCTTGTCTGTTATTACAAAAGTTGAAGTCGACGGGTTTAGACTTTGGTTTTTATATTCAATGGCTGATTGGACCTTTAAAAGTTCCTTCTTTAAGTCTTCTGAATCGCTCATTAAATTTAAATTTGCGACAATATAGTCTTTAGGAACTCTCTCTCCGTCTCTAACATTGTAGTCAACAACTCCATCACCTTGGGAAGTATAGACTTTTTCTTTTAAAATCAAATAGCCCTTGGTGTCAACCTTGTCTAAGTATTCAGTTTTTATTGGCAGACTAGTTGCAATATTTTTTGCCGTCTTTCTGTTAGTAAAGATAGAAAAAATTATTGCCAGGGCCAGTGGTATTAAAAGTAGTCTTAGCCTTTTTAATTTATAGGCTCTTTTTCTCTTTTCCTTTTCCAAAAAAATCTATCCCCTAAAATATCCATCTATTTCATGTTTCTTTGACCTAGACATAAGTCTAGCTACTATATCTTTTACATCAGCTCCCTCATAAATTACTTCATAAAGGGCTGTGGCTATTGGCATGTCAACCTTGTATTTTTTTGCAAGTTCTACAGTTGAGGCAGTTGTCTTTATTCCTTCAACAACCATGCCAACTTTTTCTATTGCTTCTTCAACTTTCATGCCTTGGCCAATATATTTTCCACAAGTTCTATTTCTTGAATGTTCTGATGTACAGGTAACAATTAAATCTCCAACACCAGTTAGTCCTAAGAAGGTTGCCTCCTGGGCACCCATGGCCTTGCCTAGTCTAGTTATTTCTGCAAGTCCCCTAGTCATTAAAGCTGCTCTTGAGTTATCGCCATAGCCTAGGCCAGCTAAAATTCCGTTGGCTAGGGCAATTATATTTTTTAAGGCTCCTGCAAGTTCAACTCCTAAAAGGTCGTCATTGGTATAGACCCTTAAGGTCTCTGACATAAATAAGTTTTGAGTTTTTTCTGCAGCTTCTAGGTCTTCTGATGCAGCTACAATTGTAGATGGAAAATCAATGGCAACTTCTTCTGCATGAGTTGGCCCAGAAAGAGCTACGAATTTATTTGCTGGGAAAAACTCTTTTACAATTTCAGAAATTCTCTTTAGGGTTTTTACTTCGATTCCCTTGGCAACATTTACTAAAATTACGTCCTTGGAAATTTTTCCTGCCAGGTCTTCCATTAAGGACCTAACTGAGCTAGTAGGTACAGCTAAAATTAAAAAGTCTTTTTCTAAAATACATTCATCTAAGTTATTGGTAAGTTTTAGAGACTCAGGTAGAATAACATCTGCTAGGTATCTCTTATTAATGTGGTATTCTTTCATTGTCTCGTACTGGTCTTTGTTTCTAATATAAATTGTAGTGTCAATATTTTTATTGGCTAATTCTCTAGCTAAGGCTGTTCCCCAGCTGCCGCCTCCAATTACTCCAACTCTCATATTACTCTCCTTTTAAATAATTTTTTTCTCTGTTCCCTTAAGAATTCTATCAATGTTAGCCCTATGCCTGTAAATATTTAATAGGGCAATAAATATAAAGACTAGGGTCTTTGCTGCAAAGCCTTTAGTAAAACCTACATACAGTGAACTTATAAATAATACTATAAAGCCAGTTATTGAAGCCAAGGATACAATTTTACTTAAGGCCAAAACTATAAGGCCAGGTCCAACACAAAGAGCCAGGGTCTTTAAAGACAAAAATCCAACAAGGCCCATTGATGTTGCAACTCCCTTGCCACCTTTAAAGTTTAAAAATATTGGAAAGTTGTGGCCTAAAACTGCCATAAGTCCTGTATAGGCTCCAAAGTCCTCCCCAACAAACTTGCTGCCGATAAAGGCACCAAAAATCCCCTTAGAAACATCTAAGACCAAGGTACAAAGAGCAGCCTTTTTGCCCATGGTCCTAAAGGCATTTGTTGTTCCAGGATTGCCAGAGCCTTTAGTTCTAATATCAAAACCAAATTTATATTTGGCCAGTAAATAGGCTGGCGAAATTGATCCTAAAAGATAGCAAAGGACCAGAAGAATTATTTTCTTAAACATTATTACATGTCCTTTTCATTTCTATTTCTAACTATAAGGTGGATAGGTGTTCCTTCAAAGCCAAAATTCTTTCTAATTTCATTTTCCAAATACCTTACATAGGAAAAGTGTATTAGCTCTTTGTCATTTACAAAAATTACAAAGGTTGGTGGCCTTACTGAAACTTGGGCGCCGTAGTAGATTTTTCCCTGCCTACCCTTGTCTGCCCTAGGTTGGTTCATTAAAACTGCCTTGTTTATAATATCATTTAAGACTCCAGTTTGGATTCTCATATTGTAGTTTTCATTTACTCCAACAATTAAATTTAAAAGATTGTCTAGTCTTTGGCCTGTTTCAGCTGAAATAAATATTATTGGAGCATAAAGGCAAAATGGAAGTTCTGCCCTAATTTCTTCTTCAAATTTTCTGGCAGTTTGGTTGTCCTTTTCAATTAGGTCCCACTTATTAACTGCAATAATTATGGCCTTGCCTTGGTCGTGGGCATAGCCAATTATTTTTGAGTCTTGTTCTGTAACTCCAACTGAAGCGTCAATTACGCCGACACAAACATCTGACCTGTCAACTGAGGCTAGAGTTCTAACTACAGAATATCTTTCCACATTTTCGTAGATTTTATTTTTCTTTCTTAGGCCTGCTGTGTCTATAAATAAAAACTTGGAGTCGTCTTTGTCTAACTTTGAGTCAATTGAGTCCCTAGTTGTGCCGGGGATATTAGTAACTATTGACCTATTTTCTCCAATTAATTTATTTATAGTTGATGACTTGCCTACATTTGGTCTGCCAATAAAGGCAACTTTAATTCTATCGTCGTCAAACTCTTCCTCTTCAGGAATTGCGTCCAGGTCCTCTACAACTTGGTCAAGAAGGTCACCTAGGCCCAGAGAGTTTTCTGCTGAAACCATAAAGGGATGACCAAAGCCAAGTTCATAGTAGTCGTATTCTGTTTCTAAAACTCCCTTGGTGTCAGCCTTGTTTACAGCTAAGATTACTTTTTTCTTAGACCTAAAAAGCATTTTTCCAATTTCTAAATCTGCTTGGGTAAGACCAACAACACCGTCAACTAAAAATATAATTACTTGGGCAGTGTCAATGGCTATGTCAACTTGGGCCTTGATGTTTTCCATAAACTCGTCATCGTCGTTTGGGTCTAGGCCTCCTGTGTCTATCATTGTAAAGTCCTTGCCTAGCCAGTTGGCATCAGAGTAAATTCTGTCTCTGGTTATGCCAGGCACGTTTTCAGTTATGGCAATTCTTGAGCCAACAATTTTATTAAATAAGGTAGACTTGCCAACATTTGGCCTACCTACTATACATACTGTCTTCATTTATACCTCCTTGGCTAGTAGTTCAATAAATTTTTCTCCATCGACCTCAGCTACTAGAACTCTTCTGTCTAAAGCATTTTCTAATTGGTCAAGGGTTACATCGTCTAAGAAATAATCTGACTGGGCCCTTAACATAACTGATGGAATTAAAATATTTTTATAAGCATCAGCATTGATTTGTTTTATAATGTCTCCGCCTGTAACAAGACCTGCTACAGTAATTGACCTGCCGAAAAAATCATTTTCTATGGCCTTGACATTGATTTTGTATTTAGGGAACTTTTTTAAAATTCTCTCTCTAATGTCTTCCATAAAGTCCTTGGCCAAGGTTCCTGTTACAAAAGTCATCTCAGTTTCCCTATCAGAAACTTCTAAGTCTCTAAGGGCTAGGTTTACTTCTTCAGAAAAGTTCCTAACTAGGCCTACTCCATTTTCAATTTGTGGATAGCCTTCATAGGCTTCATCTGCTGGTAGGTCCCTCCCTGCCAAAATATAAAACTCATCTGCTAAAAATGCAAAGCGGCTGCCAGAGTCTTTTAAAAATTCTCCTTGCAAGGTCTCAACTTGGTCAATAATTTCTATGGCCAAGTCCTTGTTATAGGATTTTAATTTTGGAAGTCCTTCCCTGTGGCCAGTTAGGCCAACTGGAACTATGGCAACTGAATGAACTGAGTTTTTAAGATTGTACAAGTCCCTTAAAGTTTTTTCTAATTCTTCTTTGTCGTTAATGTCGGGAATTACTACAATTTGGCAGTTGATTTCTAAATGAGCCTGGTCAAAGGCCTTTAGTATATCTAAAATCTTGCCTGCATTTATATTTCTAAGCATTTGTTTTCTCAGTTCAGGGTTTGTAGTGTGAACTGAAACATTTATTGGAGAAATTCTAAGGTCAATTATCCTTTGAATTTCTTCTTCTGACATATTAGTCAGGGTTATAAAATTTCCCTGCAAAAAAGAAAGCCTAGAGTCGTCATCTTTAAAATACAAGGTCTCCCTCATATTTTTAGGCAATTGGTTTATAAAACAAAATATGCAATTGTTTGAACAAGATTTGGCTTCATCAATTAGGGGATTTGAAAATACAAGACCTAGGTCTTCGTCATAGTCCTTTTCTATTTCGTAAAATGTAATGTCTCCGTTTTTATTTTTAATTTCCAAGTCTATATACTCATCAGAAATTAAATACTTATAGTCAATTATGTCTTTTATTTTCTGACCGTTAATTGATAAAATCTCATCTCCAACTTGAATTTCTAATTCTTCAGCTATTGAATTTTTTAAAACTTCAACAACTGTATTTATATCTTTATTTAAACATATCTCCATAATATTATTATAACAGAAAAGCTACAAGTATTCACTGAGACCTATGAGTTTTTTGCGTTTATTTAAAAAAACTTAGTTTGCTAAAGGAGATTAATTCTGATATTATTTACAAGGAGATAAGTATGACTAGAGAGATTAAAAACGTAAACGAAATTTTTAAACTCCTTCACGTTACAGTAATGGTTGGAAGACTCCTTCTCCAATCTGGCGGCGAAGTTTTTAGAGTTGAAGATACAATTGAAAGAATGTGTTCATCTTTTTCAAATTTAGATGGCTACGAGGTTTTGGCAATGAAAACCTCTGTTTCTGTTACCCTAATTTATCGTGGCATTCCCTACACCCGTGTGGCTAGAGAAAAATCTCCTTCTACAAAATTAGAAGTTGTAGATATGATCAACGGCTTTGCTAGAAATTTTGTCAACAAGGAAATGGATTTAGAAACTGCCTACAGGGAAATCCAAAAAATTGACAGGGTCAAAGATTTTCCAAACTGGTTTGTAGCTTTTTGTACTGGAATCATAGGGGCCCTCTTCACCCTTTTATTTGGAGGACCAGTAATAGATTTTGTCCCTGCATTTTTTGTAGGTTTCTTAGGCTACTTTGTTGTAAATAAGGCTCCTAAATTTCACGTTCCAGAATTTATGGTCCAACTTTTAGCTGGTTTTATGACAGCAGGTCTGACTGTAATTTTTGTTAAGCTAGGCCTGGCCAAGGACTTAGATATGATTGTCATCGGCTGTTTGATGCCTTACGTTCCAGGTATGGCAATAACAAATGCCATTAGAGATATTTTAAGTGGAGATACTATGACAGGTCTCATGGCCATAGCCCAGGCAATTTTTATTGCAGTTGGTTTGGCCTTTGGGGCAGGTATGGTTTTAGCCCTTTATTTATAAAAAGGAGAAGCAAGTGATTTATATACTACAATTTGTTTATTCATTTTTTGCCACTTTAGCTTTTAATGTCCTTCTCCAGGCGCCAAAGAGAGTTTATATACTTAACGCAACAATTGGAGCCTGTAGTTGGATTATTTATAAGTACCTAGTTTTTCTAACTGGGCAAACAGTTTTTGCTTCAATGATTGCTGGCCTCTTTATAGGCCTCCTTGCAGGAATTTTTGCCATAATAAAAAAGATCCCTGCCATTACAATTTATTTGCCTTCACTAATTCCCCTAGTTCCTGGAACTGGAATTTATTATACTATGTATTATTTTATCACCCAAGACTTGGACCAGGCATCTGCTAAGGGAGTCGAAACAATTCTAATGGCCATGTCCTTGGCAACGGGAATTTTTATTGCAACTAACCTAGTAAATATTTTAAATAGAATTTATAGGATGAAAATAAAGCACCAGTAGAGAATTTCTACTAGTGCTTATTTTTTTTTATAGTTTTTTTACCATAAAGTTTATATTTTCTGATTTGACTTTAGATTTTTTATCTATAAGTCTAACAATAAAGCCTCCAACTGCCATTGATACAAGACCAACTAAAAGGGCTAGGAGTTCGTAGTTGTTTGCTTGGGCCTTTAAGAAATATGAATGGCCTATAGAAAATCCAACTATTAAAAACAGTAGAGGGATTCCATAAAGGACTAACATAAATTTTAAAACCCTGGATGAGTCTGCTTGAACTTCTACAAAGTCTCCTGGCTTTACTTGTAAGTTGTCAATGACCTTAATAACTTGTGGCGGTTGTTGGCAGGCTGCAGAACATGAAGCACAACTAGTTCCACAAGATGAAACCTTTCTCACTTCTAACTCTGCTATGCCGTCATTTACTCTCACAACTCTTCCTACTCTTTCCATTAATCCTCCTCTCTAAGAACTTCTATGTGAACTTCTTCTAATTGTTTATTGTCAAGACTAATTGGCGCCCCTGTTAACAAGTCAGTTGCTGATTGGGTCTTAGGGAAGGCAATTACATCTTTGATATTATTTGTACCCGCAAATAACATGACTAATCTATCTAAGCCGTAGGCAATTCCACCATGAGGAGGAGTTCCATATCTAAAAGATTCTAGTAGGAAGCCAAACTTGTCTTCTTGGGCCTTTTCGTCTATGCCAAGGGCATTAAACATTCTCTTTTGCAGACTAGAGTTTGAAATTCTAATTGAACCTCCGCCCATTTCATCTCCATTTATAACAATGTCATAGGCCTTGGCCCTAACCTTGTCTGGCTGAGATTCTAACATATCTAAGTCTTCGTCTTTTGGCGAAGTAAATGGATGGTGCTTGGCTACATATCTATTTTCTTCTTCGTCATATTCAAATAATGGGAAGTCAGTTAGCCAAAGAATATCATAAGTGTTGTGGTCTCTAAGGCCAAGTTTGTCAGCTATATGGTTTCTAAGATTTCCTAGAGAGTCAAAAACAACTGAATTTTTATCTGCGACAAATAAAATTAAGTCATTTTCTTTGGCGTCCATTTTTTCTATTATAGCTTGAACTTCATCTTCTCCTAAAAACTTAGCAACTGGCGATTGGATTTCTCCGTCTGCCTTTAATTTCATCCAAGCTAGGCCCTTGGCTCCATAAGTTTTTACAAAATCTTCTAGCTTGTCTATGTCCTTTCTAGAAAATTCTTCTGCCTGGCCGTTAATATTTATAGCCCTAACTGATCCACCTGCTTCTATTGCTCCAGCAAAAACTTTAAAGGATGAAGCTTTTAAAATTTCTGAAAGATCTACAAGTTCAAAACCGAATCTTGTGTCAGGTTTGTCTACTCCAAATCTTTCCATGGCTTCATTGTATGAAAGTCTCTTAAATGGAATTTCAAGGTCAATGCCCTTTACTTCTTTAAATACATATTGCATTAGGCCTTCGTTCATAGCTAAAACATCTTCAACGTCGACGAAGGACATTTCAATATCCACTTGGGTAAATTCTGGTTGACGGTTGGCCCTTAGGTCTTCGTCTCTAAAGCACTTGGCTATTTGGAAGTACCTGTCATAACCAGAAACCATAAGCATTTGCTTAAATAATTGTGGTGATTGTGGTAGGGCATAAAACTTTCCTGGGTTAACTCTTGATGGAACTAGATAGTCTCTAGCTCCTTCTGGAGTTGGTTTGCCTAAAACTGGTGTTTCAACTTCAACAAACCTGTGGCCTGCTAAATAATCTCTAAAGGCCTTGTAGGTCTTGGCCCTAAGAAGTAAATTTTTTTGAATTTCAGGTTTTCTTAAATCAAGGGTCCTGTACTTTAGTCTCATTGTTTCAGAAACATTGTCTCCATCTTTAACATAAATCGGTGGAACTTCTGCTGTATCTAAAATCTTTAGTTGGCTTGCTAGGACTTCAATTTTTCCTGTTGGAATTTCTTCGTTTATTGAAGACCTCTCCCTTACTTTTCCCTTAACTGCAATTACAAATTCTGAACGAAGTTTTTCTGCCTTGGCTACAACTTCTTCTCCAGAATCTTCGTCAAAAACTATTTGGCTGATGCCAGAAATATCTCTTATGTCTACAAAGACTATTGAACCAAAGGACCTGGCCCCTTGAACCCAGCCCATTAGTGTAACTTCGTCTCCAATATTTTCTTCTCTTAACTCTCCAGCATAGTGGCTTCTTCTTAGGCCACCCATTTTATCTATCATCTTAGTCCTCCTAACTATTTTTTTCCATAAAAAAATCGTCCTCTCCAAGGGACGAATAAATCGCGGTGCCACCCTAATTGGATAAAAATATCCCAGCTCATAAAACCTTAGGCGGTTTCAAACCTTTTGCTCCAAGATGTCTTCACTAAGGTCTTTTACAAATTTCCACCAGCCATTTGCTCTCTATAAAAAAACTTCTCAGCTACTCTTTCTCTTCATTGCTAATTAAAGTAATTTTATAATAAGTAAATTTTTTTGTCAACTCTTAGAAAAAATAAAAAGAGTACTAAATATTCTCAGTACTCTTAAATAATTTTTTCTTAAAAGGCCCTGCCGTCTAAAACTCTCATTAGCTCTTCTTTTTTCTTTGGATCTACATTTTCTGTAAGCTTTTCTAAAACTATTCTACCAGCTGGGTCCATGCCTTGGCAGCCTGCTAGTAATAAAAGGTCACCCTTGTCAACTGTTTCTAAAACGTGATAGCAGGCATCGTCAAGTCTTTCAAAGTGAATAACTTTAATTCCATTAGCTGCCATTACTTCATCAAAAACTGCCTTTTCTTCTTTTGAAACCTCATCCTTCCATGTTACAGTTTCAGCTGATGAAGTAGAATAAATTTCATTTACTCCTAGTTTCTTTAACCACTTGGCTGATTCTTCTGCTGATTCTCTGTTTAAGTTGACTCCTCTGTTGCCTCTAATTGCATAGAAGATGTGGAAGTTTTTATAATCCATCATAGAAATTGTTTCCATGGTTACGTTAATGTTTCTAGCGTTGGCATAGTGGTCATCGATAATCATAAAGTCCTCGTCATAAATAACTTGGAACCTTCTTTCAACTCCCTTAAAGTCTCTCAAGGCCTTTTGGATAGTTGGAATGTCTATGCCCCTAACTAGGGAGACAATTATTGCTGCCACTGAATTCATTACAGATGAATAACCAGCAATTCCTAAGTCAACTGCAAAACTTCCTTTTTTTAATTTTAATTCTTCTATGTCCCTGTTAATTTTAAAGTCATACTTTGGATAGCCTGTAGAAAAATCTAAGTTGTCAATGCCAAAGTCTTGGTCTTGGTTTTTAAATGAATAAGATAAGACCTTGCCCTTGGTTTCATTTGCAAGATTTTTAATATAGTCTTCGTCAAAGTTTAAAATTACATAGGCGTCCTCTTTGGCATTTTTTATAAGCCTAGACTTAATTTTTGCATAATTTTCAAAAGACCCGTGTTGGTCAATGTGTTCTCTAGAAAGATTGTTAAAGGTTACAATGTCATAGTCCATGTTTTTGGCCCTGTACATTTCTTGGGCGTGGGAAGAAACTTCCATAATTAAATCGCTAACGCCTATGTCGACCATATTTTTTGTATGCTCTTGAAGCTCTCTTGATTCTGGTGTTGTTAAAATAGATGGAATACTTACGTCTCCATATCTAACATCAACTGTTCCTGAAACTCCAGTTTTTATTCCAGCTTCTTGAAAGATTTTTTCTACCATAAAGGAAGTTGTGGTCTTGCCGTTGGTGGCAGTAATTCCAATTACATTTAACTTTGTTGACGGATGGTCAAAGAAGTTGTCTGAAAGGTCAGCCAAGGCTATTCTTCCGTTTGCAACTTTTATTTGGCAGGCGTCTACATCTTGAAAGTCTTCTACAAAAATTATAGCCGCTCCCCTGCTAATAGCATCATTAATATACTTGTGGCCGTCTGTTTCATGGCCTTTAATGGCAACAAAAATTGCCCCATCCGTAACCTTGTTAGAATTAAAGCACACATCTGTTATTTCTTGGTCTTCATTAAAGGGTCCTCTAATTTCTTCAATTTCAATGTTTTTTAAAAGATCTTTAGCTTTCATCTACTCACTCCCTAAAAATTTTATTTTATTTAATGCGATTTCCTCAGGTCCTGCTAAATAGTCTTTTAAGGTCCTAGGATTCATGTATCTTTTTACTTTTTTGTTTAAAATTAACTTACTAGTGGCCCCAAGGCCAAAGCCAATTACTGGGCCTAGGTCTTCCATCATAGCTATATTATAAAGACACTCTTTGCCTACTTTTCCATAGCCAATGTTTTCTAAATTTAAATAAATATGCTTTTGCCTGTAAAGATAATAAGGTTCATAGTTTGATTCTGCCATCAGAGTATTTCTAACTTTTTCAAAATCTAAGTCACCTTTATCTTCATAAGCTCTTTGACTTAGGCTAGAAGATTTTTTTAGAGCCAGGCTGTGAATGGAAATTGAATCTGGTCCAAGGTCTAAAACACTTTTTAAAGATTTTTCAAAATCCGAAGCCTTTTCTCCTGGCAGGCCGATAATCAAATCCATATTAATATTGTCAAAACCAAGGTCTCTAGCAAGTATAAAACTCTTTTCAATATCTAAGGCAGAATGTCTGCGTCCAATTCTCTCCAAGGTCTGGTCGTTCATGGACTGGGGATTTATTGAAATCCTGTCTACCTTGTTTTCCTTTAGCATTAACAGTAGGTCTTTGTCAAAAGTATCTGGCCTTCCTATTTCTACAGTAAATTCTTTTATGCCTCTCACATATTTTCTTAAAGTTTTAATTACCTTGTCTAAGTTTTCTGAGCCTAGAGCTGATGGAGTTCCTCCACCTATATAAACTGTGGCAAAGCCCATTTGAGTCTGAGAAAAAAATATTTCTATCTCTTTAATAAGACTTGCTGTATATAATTTAATTTTTTCTGGATCCATTAAATAAGTTGGATAGGCACAATAGCTACACTTTGATGGGCAAAAGGGTATATCTACATAAATATGAGCCTGGTCCCTTAAGTCTTTTACAAAGGGCTCTTGCTTTTTTATTATTTCCAAGGCCAGGTCAATTTTATCAGGCTCTAAAAAATATCCATGAGCCAAAATTTTTTCAACTTGGTCCTCGTCAAATTTATCTAAAAGGTTTTTTACAAGCTTAAGGGGATTTACTCCAACTAAAATCCCCCATGCTAAGTCTTTATTTGTATATTTTTTAAAAAGTTTATAAAGGCCTCTTTTTATATTGGTCTTTTCGTAGTCAAAATAAGAATCTAGACTGACTTGGCCTTCAAAAGTTGCAGTCTTTAATTTTAAATAGTCTCCAGCTCTTTCTATAAAAACTTCTTCCTCACTTTTGGAAATACCAGGAACAAAGGCCTCAGCCAGCTCTAAGTATTCCTTGTTGTAGGCTATATTTATAAAGTCTAACATCTACAGAAATGGATTCCTTTCTCTTTCTTGGCCAATAGTTGTTGCTGGCCCGTGACCTGGATAAACTTCTACCTCATCTGGAAGAGTTAAAAGTTTAGTCTTAATAGAATTTATAAGCTGGTCTTGGTCTCCTAAATAAAAGTCTGACCTGCCAACTGAAAGCCTAAAAAGAGTATCTCCTGAAAATAAAGTATTTCCCACTAGATAACAAGTTCCACCTGGCGAATGGCCTGGTGTGTGAATGGCCTTAATTTCTGTCTCTCCTAGCTTAAAAACTTTTCCATCTTCAAAGGTCTCGTCAGCTTCAACACTTACTGGCTCCATTTGAGTTAGCCTAGAAAGATTTAAAACTGGGTCCATTATCATTTGTTCTTCATCCTTGTGGATGTAGACTTTTAAATCTGTATACTTGTCCTTTAATTCTTTTATGGCTCCAATGTGGTCGCCGTGGCTGTGGGTTAATAAAATAAATTTTGGCACAAGGTTTTCTTCTTCCAAGGCCTTGTCTATTAAATAAAAATCGTAGCCTGGGTCAATTATTGCCCCTTCTTTTGTTTTTTCGTCCCAAAGTATATAGGAGTTCATTTGGCCAAAGCCAAGTTCTAATTTTTTAAATTCCATAAGTCCCCCTAAAAGTTTTTAAAAGAGTCTAAAAGTATTGTCACTGGTCCGTCATTTACAAGTTCAACTTCCATATGGGCACCAAATTCGCCACATTGGCAATTAAAGCCATCTGCCCTGGCCCTTGTAATAAAGTCTTCGTAAAGAGACTTGGCTAAGTCGCCTTTGGCTGCATCTGTAAAGGAAGGACGTCTGCCCTTTCTAGCATCGCCATAAAGGGTAAACTGGGAGACAACTAAAAGGTCTCCGCCTACGTCATCTAAGGCCAAATTCATTTGGTCATTTTCATCTTCAAAGACCCTAAGGCCTGTAACTTTTTTATAAATATAGTCTAAGTCTTTGTCTGTATCTTCCTTGTAAACTCCAAGAAGGACTAAAAATCCCTTTTCAATTTGGCCAATGCTTTGTCCGTCAACTGAAACCTTGGCCCTTGATACTTTTTGTACTACTGCTCTCATTATTTCTCCTTAGCCTATAACTCTAAATACTTCTATAACGCTGTCTATATTTCTAAGTCTTTCCATTAGCCTGTGAAGTTCGTCTATGTCGTGAATTTCTAAAATCATATTTATAGTTGTGATCTTGTCCTTTGAAGTTTTTGCATCAATGGCATTTATCATTAGGCCTGAATCTGCAACTCTATTAGTTACATCTGCAAGGAGGCCAGTTTTGCATAGGGCCTTAATGGCAATTTCTGCATTGTAAAAGCCTTGGTCTTCGTAATCCCATTCTGCCTGTAACATTCTTTCTGAGTCAAGGTTGTTGGCAATATTTAAACAGTCTGCCCTGTGAATGGTAATGCCCCTGCCCCTAGTTACAAAGCCTACTATTGAATCACCTGGAACTGGATTACAGCACCTGGCCATTCTAACTTTAAGGTCGTGAGAGCCTTGGACAATAACTCCAACTCCACCATTTCTCTTTTTCGCTGGCTTCTTGGCTTGATTTAATTTTAAAACTTCTTCATCTGAAAGATGTTTTTCTTTTTCCTTGCGATAGGCATCTACAAGTTTGCCTGCAACTTGTCTAACAGATAAGTTACCAAAGCCAATTGACGAATAAAGGTCTTCTATGGTTTTAGTCTTATACTTGCGAACTAAAGCATTTAAAAAGTCATCAGTCATTAGTTCCTTAGCAGCTATACCTGCTCGCCTAATTTCTTCTTCAAGCATTTCTCTGCCAATAACTGTGTTCCTATCCTTGTCCTTGGCCTTTAGATATTGTCTGATTTTGTTTTTGGCCTTGGAAGACTTGACGATTTTTATCCAGTCTAAGGATGGCCCCGAAGACTTATCTGTAATTATTTCTACTATATTTCCATTTCTTAATTTAAAGTCAAGAGGCACAATTTTTCCATTGACTTTTGCGCCAACACAGTTGTGACCAACTTGGGTGTGGATCATATAGGCAAAGTCAATTGGAGTTGATCCTTCTGCTAGGGCAAAGACATCTCCCCTTGGAGTGAAGACAAAGACCTCGTCTGTAAAAAAGTCTACCTTTAGGCCTTCCATAAACTCTTCTGGATCAGATTGTTCTTGCTGCCACTCTAACATTTGGCGGACCCAAACTAGGTTGTCTTTTTCAGTATTATTTACAACTGAGCCGCCAGCTTCCTTGTACTTCCAGTGGGCGGCAATACCGTATTCTGCTATTTCGTGCATTTCATAAGTTCTGATTTGCACTTCAAAGGTTTCGCCCTTGTCGTCAATTACTGTAGTGTGTAAGGACTGGTACATATTTGACTTAGGCATGGCAATATAGTCTTTAAACCTGCCTGGAATTGGTTTAAATAAATTGTGAACAACTCCTAAGGCTCCATAACAATCTTTAAGGTCATCAACCATAATTCTCACTGCTGACAAGTCATAAATTTCTTCAAAGGACTTGCCTTGGACGTGCATTTTTTTATAAATTGAGTAAAGACTTTTTGGCCTGCCATAAATTTCAGCCTTTATATTAACTGCCTTTAAGTTTTCGGCAATTTTTTTAATAAAATCTTCGATTTCCTTTTCTCTTTCGCTTCTTCTCTTAGAAACCATATCTGCTAGTTCATAGTAGCCAGATGGGTCTAAGTAGCGAAGGGCCAAGTCTTCAAGTTCCCATTTTAGTTTTGAAATCCCCAGCCTGTTTGCTAAAGGCGCATAGATTTCAATTACTTCCCTAGCCTTTTCAATTTTTTTCGCCTCTGTCATATACTCTAGGGTTCTCATATTGTGCAGCCTGTCAGCAAGCTTTACAATAATTACCCTAATGTCGTTGGCCATGGCTAGGACCATTTTTCTAATATTTTCTGCTTGTTTTTCTTCTTTGGTGTTGTAGTTAATCTTAGTTAACTTAGTAACTCCGTCTACAATGTGGGCAACATCCTTGCCGAAAAGTTCTTCTATTTCTTCTAGGGTACAAAGCGTGTCTTCTACAACGTCATGCAAAAGTCCTGCAACTATAGTAGACGTATCCATTTTTAAGTCAGATAGGATTAAGGCTACATTAAAGGGATGGATAATATAATCTTCTCCTGAATTTCTCTTTTGGCCCAAGTGCATTTTAAAAGCCAGGTCAAAGGCCTGTAAAATTACGTCAATATTTGCATCAGGATTGTTGGCTAAAATTTTTTCAACAAGTTCTTTTTTAAGATTTTCTTTTAATTCTTCCTGTTCTTTACTTATAGCTATATTATTTTCAGTAGTCATATATTATTCACCTGCCTTAATTCTAAAATTTTTAATTTGCAACTGAATGGTCTTGTTAGATCCCCATTCATTTATATTAGCTGAGTAGACAATGTCTGCCTTGACATCAGCTCCATTTACTAAAAGTCTGGCTAGAGAGTAGCCCTTGTCTTCTAAGGCACTTTCAAATTCATCTAGCCTTGTAAACATAATTCCATCAAGGGAGGTCTCGCCTTCCTTAACTGTCATCTTTAAAACATTTTTGTTTTTACCTAGGATTTTAAAATTTCCTAGGCTCAAGTCCTTGCCGCCAAAAATCGGTCTAGGATTTTCATTGCCATAGGGACCAATTTTATCTAACAAGTTTATTAGGTCAAAGTTTAAAAAAGATATTGGTAGGCCTAGGTCTATCATAACCTTCCTATAAAAATCTTCTTCTCTTAAATTTGAGTGATCGTTAATTGACTTTCTAAAGACTTCAAGATTTTCTTTTTTTAAAGAAAGGCCTGCTGCCAACTTGTGGCCGCCAAAGGATAGGAGAAGGTCTTTTTCTCTAGCGATGCCATCTGTAATATGGTATTCATCTATAGACCTAGCCGATCCCTTAATTATATTATCATCGCCGTCAGTTAAAATAATTGTCGGCTTGTTGTATTTTTCTTTAATTCTTCCAGCTACAATGCCAGCAATAGACTGGTGGACTCCAGCTAGATAAGAGACAATAATGTCATCTTCATAGTATTTATTACTTTCAATATCTCTAATAAAAAGTTCAAGAGCCTCTTGGGTAAGCTTTGTTCTTTCTTGATTTAATTCTTGCAGGCGTCTAGCAAGTTTAGTGGCATCATTTAAATTTTCTGCCAAAAGCAAGTCTAAACCAATTGTAGCAGAATCTAACCTGCCTGAAGCATTAAAAAGCGGACCAATAATAAAGCCTAAGTGATAGGGCTCTAAAGTTTTTTCTTCAAGGCCAGTAGCTTTAATTAAACACTTGAGACCAAGGTTGGTTGTGTTATTTAAAAGCTTTAAACCATTGGCTACAATAATTCTATTTTCTCCAACTAGATCCATAACGTCACAAACTGTAGCTATGGCAGCATATTCTAAATAGTCTCTAACTACTTCTCCTTCTTCATAGCCTAAAACTCCTGCCAGGTATTCTATAAACTTATAACTTATAGCCGCCCCGCATAGGCCTTTAAAGGGATAGGGACATGAATCTTGTTTTGGATTAATTAAGGCAGTAGCTGGTGGAAGAACTTGAACTCCATTTTCAATTTTTGGTTCATGGTGGTCTAAGACTATGGTCTCAATATGTTTTTCTCTGGCTCTTTCAAGAGCGTCAAAGGCAGAAACTCCATTGTCACAAGTTATAATTAGGTCTACCCCATCTGCACTTGCTTGATCTACCATAGAGACATTTATCCCGTAGCCATCTTCAACCCTGTGGGGAAGATAGTAATCTGTGTTTGGATTTTCCTTGGAAATAAATTTATATAAAATATAGGTGGACATAATTCCATCTACATCATAGTCGCCAATAATTCTAATTTTCTTTTCTTGGTCAATGGCATGTAAAAGTATGTCGATCCCCGCTTCTAAATCTTTCATCAAAGATGGATCAATAAGACGAGTCAAAGAAGGATTTAAAAACTCTTCAAGGTCTGCTTCGTTTTCAATTTCCCTATTGGCAATTATCCTGTATAAAATTTTTTCGTTTGGACTTTGTCCAAGAGATGCTATATTAGAATTAGCAGATTTAATTAACCATTTTTCCAATTTTTTACCACCAATTTTTCCTAAAAATAATTTGTCATTATAAAATTATATCACATTTTATAAGTTTATAGAATAGATAAGCAGCTTGTTTCTATGATTCATCGACCTTATATTTATAAAGAGCAAAATAAAAAACAAACCCAGGTATAATTTCCTGGATTTGTTTTTAAATTTTGTTTTTAATTTTCTGCAGGTGCTTCTCCTTCAGCTTCTTCTAATTCTTCTTGAATTTGAAGATTTAGTTGGGATAAGTTTTCTCCTGTTTCTTGGTCGTAGATTTCTAAGTTTTTATATTTTCTTAGTCCACTTCCTGCTGGTATTAATTGGCCGATAATTACATTTTCTTTTAGGCCAACTAATGAGTCTGATTTTCCTTTTATTGATGCATCTGTTAAAACTTTTGTTGTTTCTTGGAAGGATGCAGCTGATAGAAAGGAATCAGTTTCTAGGGATGCCTTGGTTATTCCCATTAGAGCTGGGATACCTTTGGCTTCTTCTAGACCATTTTCTTTAGCTATTTCATTGGCTTCGTTAAAGGCTTCTACTTTTACATAGGATCCTGGTAGTAGATTTGTGCCTCCTGCTTCTTCAACTTTTATGTTGGCTAGCATTTGGCGAACTATAACTTCAATGTGCTTGTCGTTAATGTCTACCCCTTGAAGTCTATAAACTCTTTGGACTTCTTTTAGGATATAGTCTTGAACTCCCTTGGTTCCCTTTATGCGAAGTAGGTCTTGAGGATATACTGAACCACTTGTAAGTTCGTCTCCTGATTCTACCTTGTCGCCGTCTTTTACTTTTACAATGGCTCCGTAGACGATATTGTATCTTTCTTGGTCGCCATTGTCAGCAGTTATTACTACTTCTTTTTTTCTATTTTCACTTTCAATTTTAACTGTACCATCTATTTCAGAAATAATAGCAAGTCCCTTTGGTTTTCTAGCTTCAAATAGCTCTTCAACCCTTGGAAGACCTTGGGTAATGTCTGATGCTGAAGCTACACCACCTGTATGGAAGGTTCTCATTGTAAGCTGGGTTCCTGGTTCACCAATTGATTGGGCTGCAATAATTCCTACAGCTTCTCCTAGGCCAACTTTTGATCCATTTGCTAGGTTCATACCATAGCAGTGAGAGCAAATTCCGCCCTTGGTCTTACAGTTAAAGACTGTTCTTACTTTTACTTCTTTGATGCCAGCATCTACAATTTTTCCTGCAATTGTTGCTGTTATCATTTCGTTTTTGCCAATTAAGACCTTGCCTGTCTCTGGATGAACAATTTCTTCATGGGTATATCTTCCCGTAATTCTGTCTTCTAGGGATTCAATTAATTCCTTGCCATCTACAAAAGCTTTGATTACTGAATATCCTTCAGTGCCACAGTCTTCTTCTTTAATAATAACTTCTTGGGATACGTCTACTAGTCTTCTAGTTAAATATCCTGAGTCCGCTGTTCTTAAAGCTGTATCTGCAAGTCCCTTTCTAGATCCGTGTGTAGACATGAAGAACTCAAGTACAGATAGACCTTCACGGAAGTTAGAAGTAATTGGTACTTCAATAATTCTTCCTGTAGGTGAAGCCATTAGTCCACGCATTCCTGCTAGCTGAGAAATTTGGTTCTTAGAACCTCTGGCTCCTGAGTCTGCCATGATAAAAATTGAGTTGTCATAGTCAAAGGTAGTCATTACCTTATCAGTAAGTTCGTCTGTTACCTTAGACCAAATTTCAATTACCTTTTCGTATCTTTCTTCGTCTGAAATAAGTCCTCTTCTATAGGCTTTTTCATACTTGTCTACTTCTTTTTCAGCCTGGTCAATCATAGCTTGTTTTTCTTCTGGAACGTGAATGTCTCCAAAAGAAATTGTGATTGCTCCCTTGGTTGAGTACTTATAACCTAGGGATTTAACAGTGTCAACAAATTCTACTGTTTCCATGTTGCCGTGGTTTTCATAAGTTTTTTCTATGATTTTTCCAAGGAGAGACTTATTTATAACCCTGTTTATTTCAAGGCCATACTTGTCTACTTCTCTGTCTACAAAGCCTAGGTCTTGTTTAATATATTGGTTGATAATAAATCTTCCAATTGTTCCTGGAATTAAAACAGACTTGCCTTCTTCGTCTCTTATCCTTAATTTTACATGGGCGTGGATATGAACGCTGCCTGTGTTGTAGGCTTGTAGAAGCTCTGCCATATCTGAGAATACCATGCCGTCTCCCTTAACTGGCTCTTTGGCTTCCATAGTTAAATAGTACATGCCCAGTACCATGTCTTGGGTAGGAGTTACAATTGGCTTACCGTCTTTTAGGCCTAAAACGTTGTTAGTTGAAAGCATTAAAAGTCTGGCTTCAGCTTGGGCTTCAGCAGATAGTGGTAAGTGGACAGCCATTTGGTCCCCGTCAAAGTCTGCGTTGTAGGCAGTACATGCTAGTGGGTGAAGTTTAATAGCCTTGCCTTCTACTAAAACTGGTTCAAAGGCTTGGATACCAAGTCTGTGTAGGGTCGGTGCCCTGTTTAGTAGAACTGGATGGTCTTTTATAACCCTGTCTAGGATGTCCCAAACTTGTGGGTTTTGTCTTTCTACCATTCTCTTGGCAGATTTTATATTGTGAACATAGCCATCTTCTACTAGCTCTTTCATTACATATGGCTTAAATAATTCTAAGGCCATAGTCTTTGGTAGCCCACATTGGTGGAATTTTAATTCTGGTCCTACTACAATTACTGAACGGCCAGAATAGTCAACTCTCTTTCCTAGTAGGTTTTGTCTAAACCTACCTTGCTTACCCTTAAGCATTTCAGAAAGTGATTTTAACGGTCTGTTACCTGCTCCTGTTACAGGTCTTCCACGTCTACCGTTGTCAATTAAAGCATCAACTGCTTCTTGAAGCATCCTCTTTTCATTTCTAACAATGATATCAGGTGCTCCTATATCTAATAATTTTTTAAGTCTGTTGTTTCTATTTATTACCCTTCTATAAAGGTCGTTTAAGTCTGATGTTGCAAACCTGCCACCATCAAGTTGGACCATTGGTCTTAGGTCTGGTGGAATTACTGGTAGGACATCTAAAATCATCCATTCAGGTCTGTTGTTTGAATTTAAAAAGGCTTCAATTATTTCTAGTCTTCTAGAAATTCTTCTCTTCTTTTGGCCTCTAGCATCTTCAAGTTCTGCCCTTAGCTCTTTAGATTCTTTTTCAAGGTCTACTTTTTCTAGTAGATACTTAATAGCTTCGGCGCCCATCATGGCTTCAAACTTGTCTCCAAACTCAGCCTTTAGCTCTCTATATTCCATTTCTCCAAGAAGTTGCTTGTCAAATAGACCTGTGCCATCTTCGTGGATTTCTGTTACTACATAAGATGCATAGTATAAAACTCTTTCAAGTTCCTTTGGACTCATATCAAGTAGGAGCCCCATTCTAGATGGGATTCCTTTGAAATACCAAATGTGAGAAACTGGTGTAGCTAGTTCTATATGGCCCATTCTCTCTCTACGAACCTTGGCCTTGGTAACTTCAACGCCACACTTTTCACATACTACTCCCTTGTATCTTACTCTCTTATACTTGCCGCAATTACATTCCCAGTCTTTAACTGGTCCAAATATTTTTTCGCAAAAAAGACCTTCTTTTTCAGGTTTTAATGTTCTATAATTAATGGTTTCTGGTTTTTTTACTTCCCCATAGGACCATTGTCTTATTTTATCTGATGATGCTAATCCAATCTCTATAGAATTTATTACATCTTTATTTTCCAAAAGAGTCGCTCCCTTCATAAAACATTTCTTGTCTATCTAAAAGAAATATTAATCTTCGTCGTCTTCGTAATCTTCATCGTCAGAAAAGTTAAACCCTTCTGGGATCTCGTCTTCTCCAATTTTTCTAATACCTGAAATTACATTCTTGTCTTGGCCTAGGTCAGCTTCGTCGTCTTCATACTTGTCTGATCTAGAATCAATTTTACTTAATTCATCATCTATGTCGTCGTCTAAGTTCATTTCATTGTTGTCAAGGTCTAGAACTTTTACGTCAAGGGCAAGTGATTGTAATTCCTTGATTAAAACCTTAAATGATTCTGGTATACCAGGCTCTGGAATATTTTCTCCCTTTACTATAGCCTCATAGGTCTTAACTCTACCTACAATATCGTCTGACTTTATAGTTAGCATTTCTTGTAGGGTATGAGATGCACCATAGGCTTCTAGGGCCCAAACTTCCATTTCCCCAAACCTTTGGCCACCAAATTGAGCCTTACCTCCTAGAGGTTGTTGGGTTACTAGTGAGTATGGTCCAGTTGACCTAGCGTGGATTTTTTCGTCTACTAAGTGGTGAAGTTTTAGCATATACATATAACCAACAGTAACTGGGTGGTCAAATTTTTCTCCACTTCTACCGTCTCTTAGTTGGATCTTTCCATCTTCAGAATATCCTGCTTCTTTTAAGGCTTCGGCAATGTCGTATTCGTTGGCTCCATCAAATACAGATGTAGCTACATGCCAGCCTAGTTTTTTAGCTGCTAGACCTAAGTGAACTTCTAGTACTTGGCCTAGGTTCATTCTTGAAGGTACCCCTAGTGGGTTAAGAACAATTTCTATTGGAGTTCCATCTGGTAGATAAGGCATGTCTTCTCTTGGTAAAATTCTAGAAATTACACCCTTGTTACCGTGACGGCCACACATTTTGTCACCAACAGAGATCTTTCTTTTAGTTGCAACATAAACCCTAACCATTTCATTTACGCCAGGATTTAGCTCGTCGCCATTTTCTCTAGTAAAGGTCTTTACGTCTATAACAATTCCCGCTTCTCCGTGAGGAACTCTTAAGGATGTGTCTCTAACTTCTCTGGCCTTTTCGCCAAAAATCGCCCTTAAAAGTCTCTCTTCAGGTGAAAGTTCAGTTTCTCCCTTAGGAGTTACCTTACCAACTAGGATGTCTCCAGACCTAACTTCTGCACCAATTCTAATTATTCCTCTTTCGTCAAGGTCTTTTAACATGTCTTCCCCAACGTTAGGAATGTCTCTAGAAATTTCTTCTGAACCAAGTTTTGTTTCTCTTGCTTCAGATTCATATTCTTCTATGTGAACTGATGTTAGTTTGTCTTCTATAACTAGGTCTTCAGAAATTAACATAGCGTCTTCGTAGTTATAACCTTCCCAGTTCATAAAGGCAATTCTAATATTTCTACCTAAGGCCATTTCACCTTGGTCAGTTGAAGGTCCGTCAGCTATAACTTGGTCAGCAGAAACCTTGTCACCTAAGTGAACAATAGGTCTTTGGTTAATAGTTGTACCAGCGTTGGCCCTTCTAAATTTCTTTAATTTATACTTGTGAATAGAGCCGTCTGAATCTGCTTTAACTTCGATGTAGTCAGCACAGATTTTTGAAACCACTCCATCTTCTTTATTTACAATTACAACACCAGAGTCTTTGGCTGCCTTGTATTCAATACCAGTTCCAATAATTGGAGCTTCAGTAAAGCATAGAGGAACAGCTTGACGCTGCATGTTTGCACCCATTAGGGCACGGTTGGCGTCGTCGTTTTCTAAGAAAGGAATCATGGCAGTACCAACTGAAACAATTTGTCTAGGTGATACATCCATGTAGTCAATATCTTTTACGTCGTAGACGTCAACTACCCCGTTAATACCTCTGGCTACAACTCTTTCGTTGATAAAGTAGCCATTTTCATCAAGGGGTTCATTTGATTGGGCAATAATGTGCCTGTCTTCAATGTCTGCTGTTATATATTCAATTTCATTTGTAACCTTGCCCTCTGGTTTTACTACCTTTCTAAAAGGCGCTTCAATAAAACCAAAATCATTAATTCTAGCATAGGTTGCAAGAGATGTTATAAGACCGATGTTAGGTCCTTCTGGAGTTTCAATTGGACACATTCTTCCATAGTGGGAGTTGTGAACGTCTCTAACTTCCATTCCAGCCCTGTCTCTACTTAAACCGCCAGGTCCAAGAGCATTCATTCTTCTCTTGTGAGTTAGTTCAGATAGAGGATTTGTCTGGTCCATGAATTGAGATAATTGTGAAGAACCAAAGAACTCCTTAACTGCTGCAGTTAAAGGTCTAATGTTAATTAGAGATTGTGGAGTATTAGATTCCATATCTTGGATGGTCATTTTTTCTCTAATAGCTCTTTCCATTCTAGAAAAACCTATCCTGTATTGGTTTTGTAAAAGCTCTCCAACTGATCTAATTCTTCTATTACCTAAGTGGTCAATATCGTCAATTAGGCCAATACCTTTAAATAGTCCAAGTTCATAAGATACAGATGCTAAAATATCATCTCTAAGAACGTGTTTTGGACTAAGGTTTTTTATATTTTGTTCAATCTCAAAATCAAGGTCTTCTCCTTCAAAGTTTTCTAAAAGTTCTTTCATTAAAGGATAGTATACCTTGTCTTTCAAACCGTATTTACTAAGGTCAATGTCAAAGGCTTCAACATCTACAAAGTTGTTGCCTAAAACTTTAACTTCTTCTTCGTCTTTGTTTAAAATAGTAACTAGGTTAATACCTGCATATTCTATTTCTTTAGCGATTTCTTCTGTAATTTCTGAGCCTTTGGTAACAATAATTTCTCCAGTTTCTCTGTCAACTATATTGTCTGCTGCTACAAAGCCTTTAATTCTAGAAGCAAGGGCTAATTTTTTATTAAATTTGTACCTGCCTACATTTGCTAGGTCATATCTTTTATGTTCAAAGAACATATTGTTAAATAAAGATGTGGCTGAGTCTAAAGTAGGAGGCTCTCCAGGTCTTAACTTTTTATAAATTTCGATAATTGCTTCTTCTCTATTTTGGGTCAAGTCTTTTTCTAATGTAGCTAAAAGCTCTTCGCTTTCGCCAAAGGTATCTAGAATTTCTGACTTGGTTTCAACTCCTAAAGCCCTTACTAAAATTGTCATAGGAATTTTTCTATTTCTATCTATTCTAGTATAGACTATGTCTTTAGAGTCAGATTCAAACTCAATCCAAGCTCCTCTATTTGGAATTAAAGTAGAAGAATAAAGAGGCTTACCTGTTTTGTCTCTTTCTAATTTGTAATACACGCCAGGTGATCTAACTAGCTGGTTAACAACAACTCTCTCTGCACCGTTAATAATAAAGGTACCTGTTTCAGTCATCATAGGCATGTCGCCCATAAATACTTCCTGTTCCTTAATTTCCATGGTAGACTTGTTGTGTAACCTTACCTTAACAGTTAGAGGGGCAGAATAATTGGCATCATGGTCTTTAGCTTCCTCTTCTGTGTACTTTTTGTCTTCACCTATTTTATGCTCAACAAACTCCATGACCAAATCTCCAGTATAGTCTTCTATAGGAGAAACATCTTGGAGCACTTCTTTTAAGCCTTCATTTAGAAACCACTTAAAAGAGTTTGTTTGAACTTCAATTAAGTTAGGCGGATCTATAACTTCTTTGATTCTAGAATAAGAAACCCTAACTCTTTTGCCATAATTTACAGGATTTGTCATGAAAAAACCTCACCTCTCACTTGAACATCTATATCAATAACTATCTTCTATAATATAAATAGAGCATAAGACCCCAATTTAAATTATATTATTCAATGATTTATTGTATCACATGAATATTTGTTAGTCAATTAATTTAAAAGAAAAAATTTTCCGACAAAAAAAGCTATACTTGGATAAATTTAAGCATAGCTTTGCAATCTTTTTTATTTTATTTTTATAGCTTTTGATTTATTAAATCAACTAAAGTTCTTAGGGCTACATTCTCATCAGGTCCGTCAGTTTTAATTGTAAGTTCTTCTCCACAAAATGCACCTAGGGACATTATTCCTATTATGCTTTTGCCGTTTACTGATACGCCATCAGAAACGAGTTTTACCTCAGATTCAAATTGTCCAGCTACTTTTACAAAGTTTGCTGCTGCCCTACCATGTAGGCCTTCTTCATTTACTAACTTAACCTTCATTTCTTTCATCTTCTGCACCCCTATGTTTTTCTGCCATTTTACTAATTTTTTTTAATCTGTAATTTACTCCTGACCTTGTATACTTGTCCTTAGTTTTTTCTGCAATTTCCTTTAAGGTATAGTATTCGTTTTCCAGCCTAATTTGTGCTATCTCTTTTATATCATCTGAAAGGCCTTGGTACTTTCCTATTTCTTTTAAATAATTTATATCTGCTATTTGTTTTTGAGCAGCTTCAATCTGTTTGTTTATATTTGCAGTTTCACAATTTACAACCCTGTTAACATTGTTTCTCAAGTCTTTTATAACTCTTATGTTTTCAAATTTTAAGAGACTTTGGCTAAGGCCAATTAGGGCCATAAAGTCTGAAATTTGTTCTGCTTCTTTAATATAGACTATATATGAATTTTTTCTCTGTGAGGTCCTAGCCTTGAGACCTTTTTTATTTATAATGTTTTTTAAATCTTCAGCAAAGTCTGAGTCCCTGCAGACAATTTCCAAGTGATAGGATTTTTCTGGATTTGTAATAGACCCTGCTCCTAAAAAGGCTCCCCTTATATAGGCTCTTTCTTCTTTGTCTGACTTAAGTTTGTCAGCCATTATATAAGATCCCTTGCTAAAGTACTGGCCATTGAAAATAAAGTTTGTGTCATGGAGAAGATCGTCAATGGCATACTTGTCATTCATTACTATTATATACTGGCCATTTTGGACTAGACTGGTTGATTTTTTTCTATAGGCTTCAAGCTGGTTTGAATAGCCCTTTAAGTGGGTGAAAATCCTCCTGGCTGTTGAGGCATTTTCTGTGACAAATTCTAGTGATACCTTGTTTGTTTTTATTTTTATCTCACAACAAGTTCTAACAAAGGCCGAAAGTTCAGCTAATATGAGTTTTGAAGATTCTAGTTGGACCCTAGCTCCCTCATTTTTTGCATCATTTGAAAAACTCATATTAGTTATCACTTTCCTCTTTTATTATTCTGGCCTTTTTTATAATCGTCTTTTCATTGTCGTGGATTAAAATTTTTAATGCTTGTTCAAAGTCAACATATTTCGCTTCGTTAAACCCTTCTTTTCTTAGTGGTTTGAGATTAGTATCTTGAGAATACATGGTGAACCAGTGAACAGTCTTAGTAGATTTTTTCTTTCTTCTAAGGTTGTAATATTGGTAGTCAATTTTATCAATATAAACACCTAAGTCTGCTTGTATTCCAGTTTCTTCTTTTACTTCTCTTAGAGCTGTCTGATAATATGTTTCGCCTTTTTTTACATGCCCCTTAGGAAGAACCCAGCCGCCATTGAGTTTACGAAGTAATAATATCTTGTCAGAATTAAACACAACACCTCCAGCGCTTACTTCTCTCATAATATCACTCCATTTTGTCCATACTACTTCTTATTCTATCATCATTAAATAACTTGTGCAAGCGATTTCTCGTTTATATTTATTTTGTTTGAGCCTCTAAGATTTTTTCTAAGTCCTTACATATATTAATGGCATTTGATCTTATATAACCATCTTTAACGTCAATGTATTCCCCTTTTATTAGCTTAATATTTTTTTCTTCCAAAAACTTTTCGTCTTCTTTGCTTGGTAGTACTTGGACTGATTCTTCTATGTTATAGGATTTTAAATACTTGTAATCAATTTTTTTCTCATTTACAAAACAGTAGTCTAGTATGTCCTCACTTGAGTGTTTTAGAAGTCCTCTTACATGGTCAGAAACACTATAGTCATCTGTCTCACCAGCCTGGGTCATTACGTTACAAATATAAACTGTTTTTGCCTTTGAGTTTACAATTTCTTCAACCATTTGTCCTATAAGGAGGTTTGGAATTACTGAGGTGTAAAGAGATCCTGGTCCAAGGACAATTAAGTCAGCTTCTCTTACTGCCTGAATACAAGAGTCGAGAATTTTTACATCAGAGTTTTCTAGGTAAAGTTTTTTTATTGGAGATTTTTCTTTTTTTACAAATTTTGGAATGGCAGATTCTCCTAAAAACTTTTTGCCATTTTCAAGTTCTGCTATTAAATCCATTTTATCAAGGGTTACTGGTAGGACCTTGCCTGTTATATTTAAAACCTTTGAGGCCTCTCTTACTGCTAGGCCAAAGTCGCCATAAATTTCGTTCATAGCAGCTAGAAATAAATTTCCAAAGGACTGACCCTTTAGCTGACCACTGGCAAAGCGAAATCTAAATAATTTTTCCATTTGTTCTTGGGTGTTTGAAAGAGCTAGTAGGCAGGCCCTAATATCTCCTGGTGGTAACATGCCTAAGTCTGACCTTAAGACTCCAGAGCCTCCGCCGTCGTCTGCAACTGTAACTATGGCTGTAATATTTTGTGTGAAATTTTTTAAGCCAGCAAGGAGAACTGAATTACCAGTTCCTCCTCCAATGGATACAACTTTTTTATCTTTCATCTTATCACCTATCTAAGTCCCTGTGGTCTACAACTATTTTTACGTTCTCGTCTTTTAGGCGATTTTTTAATTCTTCACTTAAGGCAACTGACCTGTGTCTGCCACCTGTACAGCCTATGCCAACAGTTAATTGCAGCCTGCCTTCTTTTATATATCTTGGGACGACAAATTTTATTAGGTCTTCGATTTTGTCCATAAAGACTTTGGCATCATCAAAAGAAAATACATAGTCCTTAACTGCTGAGTCTTTACCTGATTGTGGCTTTAGGTCTTTTATATAGTAGGGATTTGGAATAAATCTTACGTCAAAGACATAGTCTGCATCAAGTAGGATTCCATTTTTAAAACCAAAGGACACTATAGAAACTTGCATCTGAGACGAACCAAGCTCTAGAATGTTATTTATTTCAGCCCTAAGTTTGTAGTTGTTCATTCTCGAAGTGTCTATAATATAGTCGGCGAGTTTTTTTATTGGTTGAAGTTTTTTTCTTTCTTCTTTGAGGCCATCTAAAATATTTCCATCTGCTGCTAGAGGATGGGGCCTTCTCATTTCTTGGTACCTATTAACTACAGTTTCATCTGCTGCTTCTAAGAAAATTAACTTGTAGTCAACTCCCAAAGTTTTTAATTTTTCAAGTTCTAAGGATATTTCTTGGAAAAATTCCCTGGTCCTAATGTCTAAAACGACAGCAAACTTTGATGGAGCTGACTTTGTTTGGACATAAAGTTGGACAAAGGTTGTGAGAAGTTGAGGAGGAATGTTGTCCATGCAATAATATCCCAGGTCTTCAACAGCCCTTAAGGCAGTTGACTTGCCTGCTCCACTTATGCCACTTATTACTATTAGTTCAATATTTTTTTCCATAAGCTCCTCCTATTCTTCTCCTACAATTTTTACTTCCCTTTCTAGCTTCACTCCACTTTTATTGTAGACTTCAAGTTGGATAAGTCTAATTAGTTCTATAATATCTTGGTAGGTCGCATGGTCGTGGTTAATTACAAATCCTGAGTGCTTGTCTGAAACCATGGCGCCCCTATGAACAAGCCCTTTAAGTCCTGCCTCTTCAATTAGAGCTCCAGCATAATAGCCTTCAGGTCTTTTAAAAGTAGATCCTGCTGATGGCCACTCAAGTGGTTGCTTGTCCCTACGTCTTTTAGTGTAGTCTGAAACCATGTCGTCAATTTCTTCTTGAACACCTTTTTTTAAGGAGAAAGTCGCCCCTAAAACTATATAGCCTTTTTTCTTTACTAGTGACTGCCTGTAGGCAAAGTCCATGTCCTCGTTTTTTATAAATTCAACTTCATTATCTGTAGTTAAAACCTTTACTTCTTTTACCACATCTTTAAATTCACTGCCATAGGCGCCAGCGTTCATAAAAACTCCGCCACCAACATCTCCAGGGATGCCAGAAATTTTTTCAAGGCCTGTTAGTGTATTGTCTTGGGCAAACTTCGCCAGCCTTGGAACTGTTATGCCTGCTCCTGAATAAATTGTTGTCTGGTCTTCTAAGTATAAGTCTGTGAGGCAGCCGTGAATTTTTATAACTACTCCTCTAATGCCCTTGTCTGTTACAAGGAGGTTTGATCCTTGGCCTAGGATAAAGGGCTCAATAGACTTGTCCCTTAGGTAGGCCATTAGTTTTATTAAAGCCTCTTCGTCCTTTGGCTCAATAAAAATATCTGCTGGTCCTCCTACTTCAAAGGTTGTGTGGTTTTTCATTGGCTCATCTTTTAGTATTTTTCCTATATTTAAATCTACTAGGTCTTTTAAAATTTCTTGTCTTTCCATTTGGTCCTCTTATTATCTTCTAATATTTTAAAAAGTTCGCAGCTTATATTTCTACAAAGTGCGAACTTGATTTTTCTTTTCAACCAGGCTAAACAGTTAGGGTAAAGCCTGTTCTTTCTTCTATATATTTTCCCATAGCTTCCTTTTTTAAACCCAAGGCTGCAGCTGTTTCTTCATAAAACATATCTATGGCCTTTTTTAAATAAGAATCATCTATGGCTCCAAATTTTTTCTTTTCTTCATAGAGTATTTCTTTTTTCTTGTCAATTGATAAAAGCAAATCTAAAATATCTTCAGGGTTAGCTGAATTTAATTTTTCTTCATAGATTTCAGTCATTTGTTTGACTGCCAAATCTAAAATCGGTTCTGGCTCTATGTCCTTAATTTTATCAATTAGGACTTCGGCTTCTTCTTTAGAAATAATAGGTCTAATATTTTCAACTTCTCCGCCTACTGGAACATAGTTTACTCCATTTTTATAAATACTTCTCATCACATAGTATTTTTGTCTTGGATCTAAGGCAAAATCTAATCTCGTAATTCCATCTACCATACACACGCCAATATTCTTATAAAAAACTATTTGGCCTTTTTCAAACATATATCCACCTCTTTTTTCTAGATCTTCCACTAAGCGTCAAATTTTAATAGCCTGGTTTGCCTAATAACTTAAACATATTGCTCTTATACTTTTCAACTCCAGGTTGGTTAAAAGGGTTCACTCCTAACATATAGGCTGAAAATCCACAGGCCTTTTGGAAGAAGTAAAATAATTCTCCAAAGTTGTAGGCATCTAGCCTTTCTATTTCTACAACAATATTAGGAACTCCACCTTCAACATGGGCATCAATTGTTCCTTCAAAGGCCTTCCTATTTATTTCAGATAGGTTCATGCCTACTAAATAATTTAGACCATCTAAGTTGTCTGGGTCTTCTTTTATAGTAAGGTCCTTGTCACTTTTGTTGACTAAGACTACAGTTTCAAAAAGATTTCTCCTGCCATCTTGGATCATTTGGCCCATTGAGTGAAGGTCAGTTGTAAAGTTTCCACAAGCTGGAAAAATTCCCTGGCCATTTTTTCCTTCAGATTCACCAAAAAGTTGGATCCACCACTGAGAAAAATAAGAAAGCTCAGGAGTGTAGGAAACCATCAGCTCAATGTCCTTGCCCTTCTTATATAAAATATTTCTAAGAGCGCCATAGATTAGGGCGTCATTTTCTTCAAAGACAGGATTTTTGTATTTTAATCTGGCAGCTTCTGCTCCTTCCATCATTTGGTCAATGTCAATGCCTGCACAGACCATTGGAAGAAGGCCAACTGCACTAAGGACAGAATACCTGCCACCAATATCATCTGGGACCACAAAAGTTTCATAGCCTTCCTTTAAGGCCAAGTCTCTTAAGGCTCCCTTGTCTTTGTCTGTAGTTACAAAAATTCTCTCTCTAGCAGCGTCGCCATATTTTTCTTCAAGTAGGTCTTTAAAAATTCTAAAGGCAAGAGCTGGTTCTGTTGTAGTTCCTGATTTTGAAATTACATTTATAGAAAAGTCCTCATCCTTTAGTAGATTATAAAGGTCAATTAGATAGCTTTCCGAAAGATTTTGGCCTGCAAAGTAAATCTTCACCTGGTCGTCTCCACAGGTCTCGTTGTGGAAATTATTTGTAAGAGCAGAAATTGCAGCCTTAGCTCCTAAGTAAGATCCACCAATACCAATTACAAGCAAGGCCCTTGACTGGTCTTTTATTTTTTTTGCTGCTTCTTTAATTCTTGAAAATTCTTCTTGGTCGTATCTTTCAGGCAAGTCTGTCCAACCTAAAAACTCTGCTCCTGCCCCAGTTTTATTTTCAATTAGATCTTGGGCTGCTGAGGCCAAGTGTTTTATTTGACAAAGGTCTTCTTCTTTTATTAAGGCCTTTGAGTAATCTAGTGTTAAAGTCATAGGACCTCCTTATTTTACACTCATTAAAATCATTGCTATGTCGTCTTTTTGTTCAATGCCAATAAAATCTGCATGTTTCTTTTCTATTTCTTCTAAGAGCTTGCCTTCTGTATTTAAAATTGCAAGCTTGACCCTATCTTCTCCAAACTCTTCTCCGTATTCATTTTTCGCTTCAATTAGGCCGTCTGTATACATTAAAACAGAATCTCCTGACTCTAGGCGAACAGACTTGTCAATATAGTTGTTAGGTGTATCAAAGCCTAAAATTGGTAGACCGTAGTTTACTAACATGGTAATTGAGTCCTTGTTAAATAAAAATGGAATTGAGTTGTGGCCAGCATTGGCATACTTTAATTCTTTTTCATTCATATTGTAGACGCCATAAAACATAGTAAAGTATCTTTCAGGTTCAAGCTCTAGGTCTTGGAACTTTTCTTTTAGCTTTACTAGCACTTCTGATGGAGACTTTGACTCTTTAGCTACAGAGTACATGGTCTGTCTGATAAAAACAGTTAGCATTGATGCTGCTATACCATAGCCTGCAACGTCAACAATATAAATTCCTATATTTTCATCATCTATATCAAAGATATCAAATAAGTCTCCAGACAAATACTTAGAAGGCCTGTATTTAAAGTCTATAGTTATATTATTAAACTGGTCCTTTCTAGGAAGAATTTGCCTTTGGATTTTTTTTGCAAAAATTAAATCTTTTTCTATTTCCTTGGAAGTTCTCTTTAAGGCGTTTTCTAGTTCTCTTTCCCTTGTTACGTCTCTAAAAACTTCTATAGATGCAATAAGTTCTCCATCTTCGTTATAAACTGGAGAGGCCTTTATAGAATAGTCTCTACCAGCAATTTGTTCTTCTGTTTGGAGAGTATCTTCTAAACCTAAAAGCTTTTTAGGCTTGGAGGGTATTTTAAAATTGTTATCAGTAAGAATTTGGTCATTAATATAAATAACATTGTCATCTGTATCTTTGACCCTAATTAAGTCGGCCATGTTTTCAAATATTTCAAAATGGTCGTCTTTAAAGTATTTGATCTTAAGCATTCTTAGCTCCTTTTAAAATTCAGGTCTTGGCCCATAATATTGGTAGTAGTCTACCTTGATTTTGCCATTGTATAACTTTCTCTTGCGGTCGGCCTTTCTATTGAAGTTTCTCTCAAAGTTTTCGTCACTAGTTATAATATAGGAAGACCAAGTTTTTAATTTATTTATTTTCTCTCCTAGGTCAGCTTCTAATTTTGTCAGGTCAGAAATTTTAAGTCTCTCACCATAAGGTGGATTAGTAATCATAACCCCGTAGTTGTCTTCTAGGTCAAAGTTCCTAAAGTCCTTGTGGAAAATTTTTATGTCATCTTCAAAGCCTAGGTCTTCAACAATTTCCTTAGCAAGGTTGACCATGTCTCCATCTATGTCTGTTCCAAAAATTTTTAAGTCAGCATCGTGGTCGATTTTTAATAAGGCGTCCTTTTTTGCCTTTGCTAAAATGTCTTTATTGACTCCAGTCCAGTTGTTAAAGGCAAAGCCTCTTTCTAAACCTGGAGCAATATTTCTGCCAATCATTGCAGCTTCAACTAAAATTGTTCCAGATCCACAGAAGGGATCATATAAAATCCTGTCCTTGTTCCAATATGAAAGTAAAACCATACAAGCTGCTAGGGTTTCTTTTATAGGAGCGTCTCCATGTTTTTTTCGATAGCCTCTTTTGTGGAGACCCTTGCCTGTAGTGTCTAAGGTTATTGAAGCATAGTCTTTTAATAGTGCCACTTCAAGGTCATAAAGGGCGCCAGATTTTTCAAACCAAGAAATATCGTATTTGGTCTGTAACTTTTTTATTATTGCCTTTTCTGTAATTCTTTGGCAGTCTGAAATTGAAAATAATTTTGATTTTATCGACTTGCCATTTACAATAAAGTTTCCATTGGCAGGAATAATCTCCTCCCAAGGAATCTCGTAAACCTTATTAAAAAGCTCTTCAAAGCTAAGGGCCTTAAAGTTGCCCAGCTCAATTAAAACCCTGTCAGCTGTCCTTAGCCACAAGTTGGCCTTGGCTACATCTTCCATGGTCCCTTCAAAATATATTCTTCCGTCTTGGACTTTTTTTATTTCCATACCTAGGTCTATAAGTTCTCTCTTACAAAGGGCTTCAAGGCCAAAGGTTGTAGTTGCTATTAATGTGTATTTTTCCATATTTCACCTATATATATTTTATCACATAATGAGAAGCTTTTGTGGAAATTGTTTAAAAAGACTTTGGAATGGATATAAATGTTGTGAAAATACTAATAGGAGGATTGATAGTAATGCTTAGTAAAACTATTATGAGTGGAGATTGGAAAAACGAAAAACACGTTCCAGCCATCCAAGTTGAAAAATCAGTAAAAGGTGAAGACGTAAAGGTAAAATTATCAGTTGGCGAAGAAATTGGCCATCCAAACACTTTTGAACACCACATTGCTTGGTTTAAATTATTCTTCCAACCAGAAGGATTCCCAAAACCAATTGAAGTAGCAAATGTTGACTTTACTGCTCACGGAGAAGACGACACTTTAACTTCTTACACTGCAGAAGTAAACTTCAAAGCAGAAAAAAACGGAAAACTATTTGCCCTAAGCTATTGTAACATCCACGGCTTATGGGAATCAGAAGCTGATTTAGTTTTAGAATAAAATATTTAAAAGCTGGAAGATTAAATTCTCCCAGCTTTTTTCTTATCCTAATTTAACTAGCTTATCAAAAACTTCTTTGGCCCATTGGTTGTCAACTACATAGGCCTCATCTAAATCTAATTCTCTAAGTTTTGCCTTTAAAAAGTTATACAAGTTTTCGTCCATGTCTAGGGCGAAAAAATCATCTGCCGTTTCAAAAATAATTAAGTCCTTGCCATCTTCATCTGTATAAAAAATATTTTTTAAAACTTGGTCAGGCTGGTCCTTGGAAAAAAAGTCTAAGGCAAATATTTTTATTAGTTCAACAAGTCTATCGTCTAAACCTCTGTCAAAGATTTTAATTTTTTCTACAAGGGCTTCTAGGCTTTCAACTAGTCTCTTGTCATAAGAATCTAGAATTTCAATTATTTCTCCAGCCTTGTCTACCTGGTCCATATTTTCTTTAGAAAAAAGTCCTAAGGCAGCATTTTTCTCTTCATCATTTTTGCAGTATTGGATGAGAATTTTTTCTTCTGGGTCTTGGTAGATTAGGCCATAGTCTACTATTGTCTCTGTTTGACACTGAGGACAAGTAAAGAGAAAGAGGTCTCCACTTTTAATTTTCTCCTTTAGGTCAGGATAGATTTTCGTATTTATATTTTCATAAACTTCAAAGTCACTTTCGCCTTTACATGACGGGCATTCTATTTTTATGTTCTTTTTTAATTCCATACTTACCTCCTAGTCCTTCTATTATAACAAGGAAATATTTTATTATAAAGCAAAAGAGAGCCCACTGGCCCTCTTTTCTTCAAAATGGATAGTATGAAAAAATTTATCTCTCTGCTTTTGCATATTCATTGTAAGAAAGATTTATTAAGCCTAGATTAAGCCACAGAAAAGTTTGCATTAAAAAAGTCCTAGCTCAAAAAGCTAAGACTTTTAAAAATTTTATTTGTGGTCTTGGTGGTTTTTTAACATTTCATCTACTGTTCTCCAGCCTAGAACAGCACACTTTACTCTGGCTGGCATATTTGAAACGTCTTCTAAAATCGAAGCTTCTTCTAGCATTTCTATTTCTTCAGGACTTGCTTGTTTTTGAATCATCCTTAAAAATATATCTGCCAGTTCAAGGGCTTCGTCTTTGGTCTTGCCAATAATTAAATCTAACATCATATCTGCAGATGCCTGGGATATGGCACAACCTGAACCTTCAAAGGCGCCGTCTTCAACTATGTTATCGGCGTTAACTCTAAGGGAAACTGTAATTTCATCTCCACATGATGGATTAACTCCTTCTAGTCTAAGGTTGGCTCCCTCGATTTCTCTTTTGTGTAAGGGTCTGATGTTGTGTTCTGTTAGAATTTCGTTATAAAAAGTATTACTTTTCATAGCCCATCTTCTCCCTTAATGATCTTACTGATTTTACAAATCTTTCAACTTCTTCTTCTGTATTATAAAAGGCAATTGATGCCCTGGCTGATGATTTTACTCCCAGGTGGGCAAGTAGCGGTTGGGCACAGTGGTGGCCTGCCCTAATTGCAATTCCATCGTGGCTTAAAATTTCTCCAATGTCGTGAGGGTGAACTCCTTCAACTGCAAAGGAAATTATGCCGTGGTGGTTTTTTGCATCCTTGGCCCCAAGAATTTTTACATGAGGGTCTGCCATAAGTCCATCTAGGGCAAGTTTTGTTAGCTCTTCTTCCCTCTTTGCAATATTTTCCATGCCAACTCTTTCAATAAAATCTATAGCAGCACTTAGGCCTCTGGCTCCACCTACGTTTACTGTTCCTGCTTCAAACTTGTGAGGCACCTGGGCATAGGTTTGACCTTCAAGATTTACTGTCTCAATCATTTCGCCTCCGCGCATAAATGGTGACATCTTATCTAGAAGTTCATACCTGCCATAAAGGCCGCCGATTCCCATTGGCGCATACATCTTGTGGCCAGAAAAGGCAGCAAAGTCAGGATTAAGATCTTGGATATCAACTTTTATGTGAGGCATAGATTGGCAAATATCTAAGACAAAAACTGCTCCAACTTGGTGGCTAAGTTCAATAAATTTTTTAACTGGATATTCTCTTCCTAGAACATTTGAAATGTGGGTAAGGGCAACTAACTTAGTCCTTTCAGTTAAAAGTGATTTAAAGTAGTCTTCAGATATTGATCCATCTTCCTCACATTTTATATAAATAACCTTGGCTCCAGTTTTTTCTGCAACCATTCTCCAAGGAAGAAAGTTTGAGTGGTGTTCTGTTATGCCAACTAGAATTTCGTCTCCTTCTTTTAAATTGTCTAGGCCATAGGTATAGGCAACTAGGTTTAAAGATTCTGAAGCATTTCTAGTAAAGACAATTTCTTCTGGACGGCTGGCATTTATAAACTTGGCGACTTTTCTTCTTGCTTCTTCATAGGTTTCGGTCGCCCTAACTGAAAGGTCATAAAGACCTCTCATAGGATTGGCGTTGTCTTCTTGGTAATATTTTTCAACTGCATCTAAAACGCATTGAGGTTTTTGAGATGTTGCACCATTGTCTAAATAGGCAATTTTTTCTCTTTGTAAAAGTGGAAACTCATCTCTATATTTTAAAAGGTCCTTAGTCATTGTCAAAGCCTCCAATTTCATTTAGAACCATTTCTTTGGCTACTTGGTCTTCGATTTTGTTGGCAATTGCTAGGATTCTGGCCTTGGCCATTAGTTCATAAATTTCTTCTTCAGAAATTCCCCTAGATAAGAGGTAGAACATTAAGTCTTCATCAAGTCTACCCATAGTAGCCCCGTGGTTACCTTCAACATTTTCTTCTCCGCAGAGAATAATTGGAATAGACTTATTTATTACTCCCTCGTCTAGCATTAGAACATTTTCGTGTTCGTTGCCCTTGGCTTGGTCGGCTCCATGTTGGATGTCAATTGTTCCCCTAAACATTTTGTAGGCAGTGTCCCTAAGAACTCCTTCTACATCAATTTCAGATAGAGAAAAGACTCCCTTGTGCTCAACTAAATAATTCATATCTAGTCTGTGGTCTTTTTCAACAATATATCCAATGTTTGTTGCAAGGTCTGCCCTGTCTTCAAGGACAAATCTTCCACCGTCAAAGCTGTTGTCTCCTGTTAAAATTATTTTTATAACTTCAATGTTTGATTTTTCGTCTAAATATCCGCCTAGGTCGTTAACAAAGTCTAGGTCCTCATCTATTCTTTGAATTTGAACTAGAGTTATCTTGGCTTCCTTGTCGGCCTTTAGTCTAGTTTGAATGGCAGAAAATCCAGCTCCACTTGACCTGTAGTCCATTACTAAAGTGGCCTGACCTCCGTCTTCAACCTCAAGTTCAACAACTGAAGCCCACTTGCCTGCCTTAATATCAAAGTCAAGTCTAATTGGCTCAGCTAATTTTTCTCCCTTAGAAACTTTAAAGTAGTGGCTGGAAATCCCACTTGCGTCTAGTAGACTATTTATATCTGTTCCTACTCCTGTTTTAACATCTATCTTTCTAGCTGAGTCTTTTTCATAAAAAACTTCAGCTGGAAATTTTTTATCAAAGTCAAGGTCTGTCACTTTGCCAGGGTTAGGAATTTCTTCATAATTCATCTTTAACCTGTTCCAAGTTAGTACTGGAATGTGGTTTAATATTAATTTTTCTTTGTTTTCCATTTTCTCCCCCTTAGCCTATAGATCCTATCATTTCAAGTCTAATTAAATTGTTCATTTCAACTGCATATTCTAATGGAAGTTCCTTAGAAACATTGTCAGCAAAACCTGAAACAATTAGAGCCTTGGCTTCTTCTTCGCTTAGGCCCCTAGACATTAAATAAAACACTGCGTCATCAGAAATTGATCCGATACTTGCTTCGTGGCCAATATCTGCATCAGAAGTTCTAATGTCCATAGCTGGAATTGTATCTGACCTAGAAATTGGGTCTAGCATTAGAGACTGGCAGTTAACTGCAGCCTTGGTTTCCTTTGCCTTTGGACTAACTACTAGGGATGACCTAAAAGTAGAAATACCTCCGCCTTTTGAAATAGACCTAGTGTTTATAAATGAAGTTGTCTTTGGTGCATTGTGAACAACTTTTGCACCTGTGTCTAGGTTTTGGTCTGCGCCTGCAAAAGTTACGCCAGTAAATTCAACGCTGGACCTCTCACCATTTAGTATAGTCATTGGGTAAAGGCAGGAAATGTGAGATCCAAATGATCCTGAAACCCATTCCATTTGTCCGCCTTCTTCAACAATGGCCCTTTTTGTATTTAAGTTGTACATATTCTTTGACCAGTTTTCAATGGTAGAATATCTTAATTTTGCATCTTTCTTTACATAAAGTTCAACACAACCTGCGTGAAGGTTGGCTACATTGTATTTTGGTGCAGAACAACCTTCAATAAAGTGCAGTGAAGCACCTTCGTCTACAATAATTAAAGTGTGTTCAAATTGTCCAGCTCCTGGTGCATTTAATCTAAAGTAAGATTGTAGGGGAATTTCAACATGAACTCCCTTTGGAACATAAACAAAAGAACCTCCAGACCAAACCGCTCCGTGAAGGGCAGCAAACTTGTGGTCTGTTGGTGGAACTAACTTCATAAAGTATTCTTCAATCATTGGTCCATATTCACCATGCATGGCAGACTCAAGGTCAGTGTAAATAACTCCTTGGGCTGCAACTTCTTCTCTCAAGTTGTGGTAGACAAGTTCTGAGTCGTATTGGGCTCCTACTCCAGCTAGAGATTTTATTTCAGCTTGAGGGATGCCAAGTTTTTCAAAAGTGTCTTTTATATTTTCTGGAACATCGTCCCAGTTGGCTTTCATATTTGTATTTGGCCTTACATAAGTTACAATTTCGCTCATATTTAGGCCTGTAATATCTGGTCCCCAGTTTGGAAGTGGGGTTTCATTATAAATTCTTAAAGATCTTAATCTTAAATTTGTCATCCATTCAGGGTCGTTTTTTTCCTTAGAAATTTCTCTAACAATTTCTTCAGTCAACCCACCTTCAACTTTGAAAGAGTCTTTGTCATCAAAGCGGAAGTCATACATGGAGCGATTAATATCTTCAACATGGGCTTTTTCTCTAGTCACGGTTTCACCTCCTAAAAATTAAATATATTTTTCAAAACCGTGTTCGTTAATTTCATCAATTAAGCTTCTATCTCCAGATGCAACAATGCCTCCTCTAACTAAAACGTTGGTGTGGTCAACGTCAAGGGCATCTAGGATCCTAGTTGAGTGGGTAATAATTATTAGAGTTCCACCCATTTGTTCCTTATAAATCTTTACGCCTTCAGAAACAATTCTTACAGCATCAACGTCTAGACCTGAGTCAGTTTCGTCAAGGATAGCAAGTTTTGGTTTTAGCATTAGGAGTTGGAAAATTTCTGCTTTTTTCTTTTCTCCACCAGAGAAACCAACATTTAGATCTCTGTCTGCATAAGATGGATCCATGTCAAGCATCTCTAAAACTTTTTTCGCTTCCTTTTTAAAGTCCCAAAGTCTTAGTCTTTCACCTGTGTGAGCTTCTAGTGCTGTCTTTGTAAAGTTGCCTAAAGTTATTCCAGGAACTTCAATTGGGTTTTGGAAAGAAATAAATAGGCCTTTGTTGGCTCTCTTGTCTGGAGATAAGTCAGTAATGTCTTCTCCATCAAAAATTATCTTTCCTGCATCTATAGAGTATTGAGGGTTGCCCATAATGGCATTACCTAAGGTAGACTTACCTGCTCCATTAGGTCCCATAATTACATGAGTCTCGCCTTCTTTAACCTCTAAATCAAGTTTGTGTAGAATTTCTTTGTCTTCAACAGACACAATAAGATCTTCTATCTTTAGTAGTGATTTTGTCATTTGTTTCCTCCCTAAATTGTTAGAAATCTATTTTTATTCCATATACTAGGACAAAGTATATGAATTTTATCCTCTTTTGCTATTATAATACAATTCATATCGTTTTACTAGGATATAAAGATATTAATTGAAATAATATTTAAAAAGCTAAAAAAAGGACTTAGACTTAAAATCTAAATCCTTTATCCTTTTTGCAAAAACACTTTATAGGTCTTGTCAATTAAAAATGCTCCAAGAGGGGCTGTAATTAAAATTGCCAAAACTGCCACTGACAAAATTAAATTTCCAACTTCAAGGCCCATTGCAAGTGGCACTGCTCCAATAGCTGCTTGGACTGTTGCCTTAGGCAAATATGAAAAGACACAAAATAATTTTTCCTTCCTATTTAAGTCAGCAGGAGAAATTGCAAATAAAACTCCAAGTGACCTAATAAGTAAACAAGATAAAATTAATAGCACAGCCATAGGTCCTGCTTCTAAGGTGTAGCGAATGTCAACTGCAGCTCCAATTAAAACAAAGAGAAGAATCTCTGCCCCTAGCCAGACCTTGCCAAACTTTTCTGCCAGTCTTTGATAAACTTCTTCAACAGTTTGCACCCTAAGAGTTGCAGCCAAGGCTACAATAGCAAGGAGACCTGAAAAGGCCAAGTAGTCTTTTAAGAGTTCTTCTAAGGCCATAAGCATAAAGGAAAGACCGAGAATTATAAGAAGCTTATTTGTATTTCTAATATGTCTTTTTTTATCGTAGGCATAGGCAAAAATTTTTGCTAAGGCAAGTCCAAGTAAAATTCCAAAAATTATTCCTGTCCCAATTGAAATTGGTATAGAAAAAAATGATTTATAGGACACAGCCTGACCCTGGGCCATAGATAAAAAACTTGAAAACAAAACTATGACAAAAATGTCGTCAATTGATGCTCCAGCTAAAATCATTTGAGGAAGCCCTTGAGAGGTTCCGTAGCCCTCATCCATTAGCTTGACCATTCTTGGAACAACAACAGCAGGAGAAACAGCTGCTAAAACTGCTCCCATTAACGCTGCGTCAACTCTCGAAATATCTAAAAGCCTTGGCGCAAAAATTGTGTAGGCAATAATTTCAAAAGTTGCTGGCAAAAAAGACATGAGTCCAGCTGCAAGGCCAACTTTTTTTAAGTCCTTCAAGTCCAAGGACAAGCCAGCCTTAATTAAAATTACAACCAAGGCAATTTTTCTAAGGTCTGGAGATATAAGTAAGATTTTTTCATCTAAGAGATTTAAACAAAAGGGCCCTAAAATAATTCCAGCCACTAGCATGCCAACAATTTGTGGCAGTTTAATCTTTTTACAAAAATATGAAAACAGTAGTCCAAGTATAATTATTAAAGCAAGTGATAGTAACATAAAATCCTCCATAAAAAAAGCTGATTCCCCCTGTAACAAACAGAAGTCATCAGCGTTCTAGCAGTTTAGGCTTAAGCCAAAGGAGACATTCATTCCTCTAAAAAAATAATAGCACAGTCCTATTTCTTTTACAAGCTTATATTAACTTAATAGCCTGTAATAAATATAAAATCCCCAAAGTGATTGGTTGGTGGATCATATAAATTAAAAAGGAATGGCGACCAATTTTTCCTAAAGTGTTTTCTCTTATATCATGGTCTTTTAAAAATGGATTTACATGTTGGTGGTAAGAGCCCAAATAAAAACCAGTTAAGTATAAGAACAACCAAGGGAGGATAGGAAAATAATCAATGGACACAAAACCTGGACCAGTAAAACCAAGGGCAAATAAAAACCCCCTGCTAGCAAGGTTATCATAAAAACTTAAAGTCTCCACTCCATAGGCCCAGAAGTAAATAAAAATTATAAAAGCCAAAAGTCCAAGCCCAAGTGGATGTGACTTTTCAAAAGAAAAAATCCTTTGGCCCAAGGCTGTAATAAGCATAGAAGTTCCAATTAAATGTAAAACTCCAAAGCGAATATAAGCAGATGGGTCAGCAATTTTAGTCACCACCGTTAAGGCCAAGGCTCCAAGTAAAATCTTTATAGAATTTTTTATCGGCCTTTTGGACAAATTATGAGAAAAGCCTGCCAGAAAAATAAAAGACCAGCAAATAAATTGTTGAAAGGGATACCAAGATTCAATTGTAAAAAATTCCATGTCCTTTAAAAAAATAAATTTCAGATCGTAGAGCAGATGATAGATGACCATAAAAACTATGGCCAACCCCCTCCAAGAATCTATAAAATTAAGTCTGCTTTTTGTCATCTTAGTCCTT
>CAYFUN010000005.1:0-55859 GCA_964346535.1 uncultured Peptoniphilaceae bacterium | reverse complement strand
CTTACTGCTCCTGTTCCAAAGGAAGGATCCGCATATAACCATCCATAGGGGGCAAAGTAGTTTATATAGTCCAAATACGAATTATATCCTCCGCCTCCAAAGCCGTGGGCAAAAATAATAATTCCCTTTTTGTCACTGCCTGCCTTGTACATAGCTGCTGCTATCATTTGTCCCTGGTCTGATGGAAATTCATAATTTGTAACTTCTAGTCCTTGAAAGTCAGAAGTCCTAAGCATTAAAGGCTTATAACTTTCATAGCGCTGGTTAATATTCTGATCATAGATAGCTGCTGAAAAAATTCCAAAGCTCCTACTATTAGAACAAGTACCAGTAATAAAACAGTTATTATTATTTTTTTCTTTGATTTTTTAATAAGACTTATCCTCTTTTTGTTTTCTCTTTGGCAAATTGACTTTTTTATTCTATGCTATTTTCTTTTTAATAAACATATCATCTCACAATGACTGGTTCTTGGGAATTGATTTTGCATTTTTGTTTCTACAATTTCATAGCCCTGATCTCTAAATACTGTTAGGTCTCTAAGCATGGTCTTTGGGTTGCAGGAAATGTAGAGAAATTCTTTTGGCCTAAAGGCGATTATTTTTCCTATGGCCTTTGGGTGGATGCCTTCTCTTGGTGGGTCTACAACTATTATGTCTGCGTCTACTTGAAGTTCATCGACTTTTTCTAAGACGTCTCCTGCAATAAATTCTACGTTTTCTATGCCGTTTTCTTCAGCTGATTTTTTCGCCGCTTCAACTGCTTCTTCTACTAGTTCTATGCCGTAGACTTTTTTTGCCTTCCTCCCTAGGATTTGGGTTATTGTTCCTGTTCCTGAGTAAAGGTCAAAAATTATTTTGTCTTCGATGTCAGCTAACATGCCAATGGCTTCCTTATAAAGAACTTCCGCGCTTTTTGTATTTGTTTGAAAAAATGAAAATGGGCCGATCTTAAATTTTAGGCCTGCAAGTTCTTCTATTATATAGTCTCTGCCATAAAGTTTTTCTACCTTTTCTGGAATTATTGCATCAGATAAGGCGTCGTTGTAGGTTAAATAAATAGATTTTACTTCCCCTTCTAAGTCTAAGTTTAAAACAAAGTCTACAAAATCTTCTTTAGAAATTTTTGTATCTGATGTTACAACTAAATTTAATAAAATCTCCCCAAGGTCTGACCTTCTGATTACTAGGTGTCTAAGGTTGCCTTCTCTAGTTTTTTTGTGAAGATAGTCAAGGCCTAAATCTGCAAAGTAGCCTCTTATAGATTTTTGTAAGATGTTAAAGTCCTCATGGACTATTAGGCAAGATTCTGTGTTTACTATGTCATAAAATCTATTTTTCTTATGCATGCCTAAAGTCAGCGGGCCATCTTTGTACTCGTCGCCAAAGGAGTATTCCATTTTGTTTCTATAGGCTGTGTAAGTTGGACTGTCAATGACTTTTGAAATTTCAATGCCTTCTTTATTAAAGAGATTTTGAATTTGCTTTTTCTTATAATTGATTTCATTTTCTTGGGTCAAGGACTGGTAGACGCAGCCGCCGCACTTGTCCTTGTGGACACAACCACCTTGGTCTTCAAGAGGAGAATTTTCAAGAACCCTGTAAAGTTTTCCATCTCTGTGGTCTGATCGTTTTCTTCCTAAAGTGTACTCGACAACTTGTCCTTCTATTGCTCCCTTTATATGAATTTCTTCGTCTCCCTCTTCCCAATGACCTATGCCAATGTTTGGGTAGATAGTCGAATGAATTTTTGTCTTTTTTAATTTTTTGGCCATTATTAACCTCTCTTTTTCTTTTTGTATTTTTATTTTATCATATAAGGAAAAGACTTTTAAGTTTTACTTATAATAATCCTAATAGCTTTTAAAAAAGTTTTTCGCAAAAAATCCCTGGAGAATTTAATCTTCCAGGGAATTTTTTTATATTCTTTGAACTTTTATGCCTGTGTCTAGGCCGTTGATATTATATTTTTCTTCAACTTCTTCGTCAAATATAACTGAGTCTGCTATTACTTCTGTTTTTAAATAGTCTAGATCATTTTCAAGAGCTGATTTAATTTCGTCATCTGCTTGGATATAGACTTTTATTTTGTCAAGTACATCAAAGTCAGCTTGTTTTCTAAGTTGTTGGATTTTTGAAATAACTTCTCTTACAAAGCCTTCTTCTTTAAGTTCTTGGCTAATGTGGGTGTCTAAAATTATATAAACATTGTTTTCGTGAGAGACGTCAAAGCCTTCCTTACCTTCTATATTAATTAGAACATAGTCTTCAATGATTTCTACGTCTTCTCCGTCTAAGTTTACTATAACTTTTCCATCTGCCCTAAGTTTGTCAATAAAGTCTTTGGCCTTTACTTCTTGTAAATATTTAGCAAAGAGTTTTATCTTTGAACCTAGTATTGATCCTGCAACTTTGAAGTTTGGTTTTAGGCTGTAGTTCATATACTCAGTTATGTCTTCGCCAAAGTTAACTTCTTTAACGTTAAGTTCTTCTTTGATTAGGTCTGTTAGGTTGCCAATTGTGTCTTTGAAGCTGCCGTCAATTAAAACACTTGGAAGTGGTTGTCTTACTTTTATTTGGGCATTTTCACGAGACACACGACCTAGGGATACAATTTTTCTTACTAGGTCCATTTTTTCTTCTAACTTTTTATCAATTAGGTCTTCATTTACTTGAGGATATCTTTCTAGATGGACAGTTTTGCCATTAGTAAGATTTCTATAAAGCTCTTCTGAAATAAATGGTGTTATTGGTGCCATCATTTTTACAAGGCCTAGAAGAACTTCGTAAGTTGTATTATAAACTGCCTTCTTGTCTGTATCTAAGTCTTCCTTCCAGAATCTTCTTCTGTTTCTTCTTATATACCAGTTTGAAAAATCTTCAACTAAGAAGTCTTGGATAATTCTTACGACTTTGTTGACGTCATAGTGGTCAAAGGCATCAGTTACTTCTTTTACAAGATTGTTGTACTTAGAAAGTAACCATCTATCGATTTCTGGCCTGTCTGCATAGGCAATGTCAAAGGACTGAAGGTCAATCTCATCTGTGTTTGCATATAGGCTTAAGAAGTTGTAAATATTTCTAATTGTTCCGAAGAACTTTGATTGAACTTCTTTAATGTCTTCTTCGTTAAATCTAGTTGGTGTCCATGGTGGTGACACATAAACTAAATAATATCTTAAGGCGTCTGCTCCGTATTTTTCAAAAAGTTCTATTGGGTTAACTGTGTTGCCTCTAGACTTAGACATCTTCTTGCCTTCCTTGTCTAGGATTAGGTCGTTAACTAAGACGTTTTTGTATGGAGACTTGCCTGTAACGTAAGTTGCTATTGCAAGTAGTGAGTAGAACCAGCCTCTTGTTTGGTCAATGCCTTCGTTAATAAAGTCAGCTGGGAAAAGCTCGTCAAAGTTTTCTTTGTTTTCAAATGGATAATGATGTTGGGCAAATGGCATGGCTCCAGAGTCAAACCAAACATCTATTACGTCTTCTTCCCTAGTCATTGTGCCGCCACACTTGTCGCATTTAATATGAACGTCATCGACATAAGGTCTGTGAAGTTCTATTGACTCGTCTATGTCTTCAAGAGCTCTTTCAACTAATTCTTTTCTTGATCCAACTGAAGTTACATGGCCACAGTCATCGCATCTCCAAACTGGCAGTGGAGTTCCCCAATAACGAGACCTGGATATGGCCCAGTCATTTAGGTTTTCTAGCCAGTTGCCAAATCTCTTTTCTCCAACAAAGGATGGATACCAATTTACTTCATTGTTGTTTGCAATTAACTTGTCTTTAAAGTCTGTTACTTTAATGTACCAAGATGGTTTTGCATAGTAAATAAGTGGTGTATCACATCTCCAGCAGTGTGGATAGTTGTGTTCTATTTTTTGTTTTCTATATAAGATGTTGTTGTCATAAAGGTAGTGAAGGATTTCGTGGTCAGCGTCCATTACAAACATTCCCTTCCAAGGAGTGTCTGTAAATTGGCCTCTGTCGTCTACTGGATTTAAAACTGGAGCGTCATATCTTCTTCCAGTGTTGTAGTCGTCTTCACCAAAGGCTGGGGCTGTATGAACTACACCTGTACCTGAATCAGTTGTAACATAGTCAGCAAGAGTTACGAAAAATGCCTTCTTGTCTGTTTGTAAGAAAGGAAGTAATTGGTCGTATTCAACATATTCAAGGTCCTTGCCTAAAAATTCATCTACAATTTCGTAGTCGTCTTTAATAACTTCATCTACTAGGGCTTTTGCTAAAATATAGGTTTCGCCATTGTTTTTAACTCTAACATAAGTTACATCAGGGTGAACTGTTAGTAAAACATTTGATGGTAATGTCCAAGGAGTTGTAGTCCAAACTAGGAAGTATTCGTCTGCGTCTTTTCTCTTAAACTTTACATAGACAGTTTCAACCTTGTCTAGCTTATAGCCTTGGGCGACTTCGTGAGATGCAAGTCCAGTTCCACATCTTGAACAGTAAGGTAAAATTTTGTGGCCTTCGTATAAAAGTCCATCTTCAAACATTGAGTTTAAAATCCACCAAACTGATTCGATATAGTTGTTGTCTAAGGTAATGTATGGATTGTCTAAGTCAATTAGATAGGCCATACGCTCAGTCATGTCACGCCATTCTTTTTCATATTCAAATACGGATTCCTTGCACATTTTATTAAATTCTTTAATGCCGTATTTTTCTATGTCTTGTTTATTTTTTAGGCCAAGTTTCTTTTCAACTTCAATTTCTACAGGAAGGCCGTGGGTGTCCCAGCCAGCCTTTCTCTTAACTTGAAAGCCTTGCATAGTTTTGTATCTACAAGTTAGGTCCTTTAAGGTCCTGGCCATAACGTGGTGGATACCAGGTCTTCCATTTGCTGTTGGTGGTCCTTCGTAAAAAATAAATGGCGGTGCATCGTTTCTTTCTGTTATTGAAAGGTGCAAAAGGTCAATGTCCTTCCAGTATTCCATTAAGTCTCTTTCACGATCGTCAACAGACTTTTCAGATAATTCTTTTAATAAGTCCAAAAAATTTCCTCCTTTTGTCTTATAAGTAAAATAATTTTGTTATTAATAAATAAACTCCCTGTTTCAAAAGGGAGTTTTAGGATTTGAAATCTAGTAATATTATAGACTATTACATTAAATTTTTCAAAAAAATATTTAACTATAATTAAAATTTTTTCTCTTCTTTAACTAGGTCAGAAAAAATTACACTTTTAAACTCATCTAAGAGAGTGTCTTGAATATTGCTTAGACTATTGAGGACTGCACAGTGGCCCATTTTAGATCCAGCGTCACAAAGACCTTCGTTGACACAGGCGTTAATAACTAGTTCTCCAGATATGGCAGTATATACATCATACAAACTTATATCCTTTGGGTCCTTGGACAAAACATAGCCACCCTTTGGCCCTCTAATTGATTCAATTAAATCTGCTGCCATAAGTTTTCTCAAAATCCTGTAGGTAAATCTCTCTGGAATTAATAGGTCTTGAGAAAGTTGTAAGGCTGTTAGAATTTCTCCCTTTGGATATTTGCAAAAAGCATAAATAATTCTAAAGCCATAGTCATTTTCTAAATTGAGTTTCATCTAGTCCCTTCTTTCTAAAATATTTTTCGCTGCAATGTAGGCACTTGACCAAGCCCATTGAAGATTGTATCCTCCACAGTCTCCATCTACATCTAAAACTTCGCCGATAAAGTATAAGCCATTAATTATTTTCGATTCTAAAGACCTTGGATCGATTTTTCTAGTATCGACTCCGCCAGTTGTAGCTTGGGCAAAGGCAAAGCCCTTGTAGCCAGAAATATTCATTCTAAAGTCTGTCAATATTTCTGTCATTGCGTGAACAAAATTAGTATTGCATCTTATTTGCTCTTCATAATCCTTATTATACAATAACTTATACTGGTTGACTATACTTATTATCAGTTTTTTATTTACAATTCCTAATAAAAAGTTTTCAAAACTTATTCCCTCTAAGTTTTCTGCCCTGTCTTTGATCATTTGTTTGACCTCGTCCTTAGGCAGACCTATTAGGTTTATTGAAATCTCAACTTTTTTATTTTGCTTTAAAGCTTCAATAGACTTTCGCGACAAGTCCATTATAGCAGGTCCTGACAAGCCATAGTCTGTAAACAAAACGTCGCCAAATTTCTCGTCAACTTTTTTCTTGTCTACATATAGGCTTGCCCAGGTATTTATCCTAACTCCCTTTAGGGCCTTGATCCTTTGATAGTCTGACTCAAGTTGAACAATTGTAGGTCCTGGTTCAATAATTCTGTGACCAAAGTCTTTGGCAATTCTGTAGCCGATGCCATCTGATCCTGATGATGGCAGGGCCATGCCGCCAGTTGCAACTACAACTAAGTCGGCCTTGTAATTTTTCTTTCCTTCTAGGACAAAGCCTGGACCAACTTTTTTAACTCTATCAATTTTTTCTTCTAAAATTATATTGACGCCATATCTTTCCATGGCCAGTCTTAAAAAATCTAAAACTGCTGACCCTTGAAGGGACAGGGGAAAAACTCTGCCGTCAGCTTCTGAAATAGGATAAATTCCAAAAGTTTTTAAAAGTTCAATGGCATCTTGGTTATTAAATTTACTTACAACTTCCATGGGAAAGTCTGAATTTTCGCTGTGAAAATTATTTGCTTCTAGGCTGACATTGGTATAATTGCACCTGCCGTTGCCTGTGGCTAAAAGTTTTTTCCCTACTCTTTCATTTCTCTCGTAAAGGTCAACTGCAAGGTCTGGTCTTTGTTTTTTTAAAAGGACACTTAGAAGCATGCCTGCTGGGCCGCCGCCTATTATTCCAATTCTCATAATAAATCTCCTAATCTACGCTCTTTAAGGCCTCTATCATATCAATGCTCTTTAGTTTTATATGCATCAGCACCATTACTATTAGGGTAAAGAAAATAGTAAAGACTGATGAAATTAAAAATGTCGATGGATAAGCTGGGTCTCCAAATAAAATATTGTCTGGGGCAAAGGCTGCAAGAATAAATTCAACTATAGCTCTGCCTAGGCCCATGCCTAAAAATATTCCTATTAGAGATAAGACAAAGGTCTCCTTATAAACATATTGAGTAAGCTCTCCATTGTAAAAACCTAAGACCTTCATAGTAGATAGCTCTCTAATTCTTTCTGACACGTTAATGTTTGTTAGATTATAGAGAACTACTAGGGCCAGTAGCATTGAAACTACTACTATAATAACTATAATTAGGTCCAGTGAATTTAAAGTATTGTCTAAAATTTCTGACGAGTTCTTAGTTGAAATTGAAGAAATTATATTTTCGTTTTCAAGCAAGGTCTTTGAAAGATCATCTATGGACTCAGCGTCATTTTCGTAAAGGTCAAGTAAGATAGCATTGACTACAAAGTTTTTCTTAGAAACTTTTTCCATATAGACTGGACTGGCATAAATATAGTGGGCCAAATAATTTTTTACTATAGCTGAGACTTTAACTTCAACATCTGCTCCATCTATTTCTAAAATAATATAATCTCCTGGCTTTACTCCTGCAAGTTTTGCAATTTTTTCTGTTAAGAAGACACCTGAATCATCTAAGTCTAAAACTTTGTCAGACTTATAGTCAACAAGCTTAACTAAAGAATCTAAGTTTTCTTCTAGGTCTACTATTAAATTTACATCTTGGGTGTAGCCAGATTTTACAGGAAGTTTTAAGGAGTCAATTGAAATTCCCAACCTGTCTTTTACATTTTCATGTGAATCTACAAAGCCTTCTGTGACTTTTAAGTCATTTGAGTCTAGGTCGTCTTTTAAAACTAGGGTCAGGTCATAGTGGACAAGGTCACCAAATTGAATGCTCACAATGTTTTGCATAGAATTTTTCATACCAAAACCTAGGATCATTAAAGCCATACAAACTGCAACTCCAGTTATGGTCATTAGCATCCTGCCCTTATACCTAAATATATTTCTAGCAGTAATCTTGTTCATAAAAGAAAGTCTCTTCCAAATAGGGGTAATTTTTTCAATAACTAATTTCTTGCCCATCTTTGGTGCCTTTGGTCTTAGAAGAGAGGCTGTATTTTCTTTTAAAGTCTTGTTAACAGCAAGATAGGCTGAAAGACTTGTTGTAATTATTGCGAGTATTATAGCTATTAGAAGTAAACTTGGCGAAGTTATTTTAAGGCCTTCCGAATAAAACATATTGCCCATGTAAATTTCGTAAATCAGCTGTGCTATTATTTTTTGGCCTACAAAGTTGCCTAAAACACTTCCAGCCAGGCCTGATACAGTTCCAAAAATTACAAACTTTAAGGCGATGATTTTGTTTTCATAGCCTAAGCCCTTAAAGGTTCCTATTAGTATTCTTCTTTCATCTACCATTCTAGTCATAGTTGTTGATGCAACTAAAACTGCAACAGATAGGCAGAGAATTGAAAAAACTAATGCCAAAATTTTTAAAGATCCTGGGAAAGAATTAACCATATAATACATTTGGTCAGCCTTTCTAGAATCAATCATAAAGGTTGGCGCCTTTAATTTTACAATATTATCCTTGGCTTCAGTTATTTCCTTTTCGCCTTTGTCAATTTTCTTTCTGGCATCTTTTTCTTCTTTGTTATATTCTTTTAAACCACTTTGGTAGTCTGCTTTGGCTTTTTCATAGTCGATCCAGCCTTGGTCTAGGTCTTTTTGTCCTTGGACTAGGTCTTTTTCTCCTTGTTCAAGGTCGGCCTTGGCATCATTTAATTTTTTTCTACCGTCTGCAAGTTCTTTGGCTAGGGTTTCCTTGCCTTTTTCATAGTCAATAAGACCTTGTTTATAGGCCTTTTCTCCATCTAGAAGTTTTTGCTCGTTATCTTTAAACTTTTTCTCACCAGCTTCAAATTCTTCTATAGCTGCATTTAATTTTTTTCTACCTGCATCTAAGTCTTCCTTGGCCTTGTCAAGTTCAGCTTGGCCTTGGGCTAGTTTTTTTTCTGCTCCTTCAATGGCCTCGTCACCGTATTTTATAACTTCGTCCTTGGCTGGCCCTTCCTTTTCAACTTCTTTAAAATTTTCAAGGTCTTTGTTTAAGGCTGCTAGTTTGTTGGATTTTTCGTTAAGGGCGTTTTCTTCAGTGGCAATTAAACCTTTAAGGTCTAGAATTTTTTTCTCTACTAGGTCCCTTTCCAAGTCTGTTTCCAGAATTTCTTCATTGTAGGCAAGTTGGGCCTTGTAGTTTTCTAAATTTTCCTTGTGCTTGGCTATTTGGCTATTTAAGTCGCTTATAGCTGACGTGATCTCTTCTTTAGACTTGTAGTGGCTTAGGTCGCCGTATTTTATTTCCTTGGAAATTTTTATTTTTTCTTTTTGTTTTTCTAGTTCTTTTTTCCCATCTTCAACTTTTTTTAGGTTTTCTAAGTAAAGGTCCTCGCCTTTTTTAAAGTCGGCCTTGGCCTTGTCTAATTCTACTCTTCCATCTTCAAGTTTTATTCTAGCTTTTTCAAGTTCTGCTCTACCGTCTGCTAATTCAATCTTTGACTTGTCTAGCTTGATTTTTCCATCAGCTAGTTTTTTCTCGCCTTCAAGCTTTCCTTTTTCTAAGTCTCTTAGGCCCTGGTGATAAGATTCCCAGCCGTCATCTAGCTTTTCTCTTGCCTTTAAAAGGTCGACCTTCCCCTGTTCAAGTTCTACCTTGCCATCTAGAAGCTTAATTTTTCCTTCGTCTAATTCTTCCTTGGCTTCTGCAAGTTGGTCCTTGGCGTCTTGAAGTTTTTCTTCTGCTTCTTTGATTTCTTTTTTAAGTTCTTCTTTAAATTCATCTAGCCTGACTCTTGGCCTGTCTTTAAAGTCAGCCTCTAATGAAGCTATAAGTGCTTCTACTCCATCTTCATAGGCCTGGTCATAGGAGTTAAACTGGTTTAAGTCTACGCCCTTGATCTTAGCCTTGGTGTAGTAGTCCATGTCAAAGTTTTCATCTAAAATATAGCCATAGGACCAAATTGTCCCAGAGCCAATTGAGGTTAGCTCTGTAGACAATTCAGAAATATGTTCAACGCTATTAACTAGGCCTGTTACTTTAAATTTATTTGACCTTAGGCCCTTAATGTCCTCATCACCTTCAACGTCTACAAAGCTAATTGTGTCTCCAAGGTTTACTAGGTCTTTAAATTGCTGATATGATAAAGCAATTTCATCTCCTGTTTCAGGCAGTCTTCCTTCAACTAAAATAGGCCTGGTTATTCTCTGAGAAAGATTTTCAAGTCTTACAATTTCATTGTTAGCTCCATCTAAGACGTCGACAAATTTAAGCATTTCAAAATCATCTACTAAAGGATTATTTGCGATAAGATACTTATCTTTTTCTCCTAAGCCTAAAGTAGATGTAATAAGGACGTCGTGCATATTTGCTTCTTTGTAATAATGTTCAGGTGTTAGCTCTAAAAGTTTAGTGGCCATAAAGACCCCTGAAAAAGCAAGAATGCTTATTAAAAGCAGGGCCATTATAGAGAAGAACCTGCCTAAATTTTTTCTTATTTCTCTAAAAATATCTTTTAAAACAGTTTTGTTCATTAATTAAAACTACCATTCTATTAAATCAATTGATTGTGGGTTGTCGTTTGTTGAAATATCTCTTACCCTTGCGTCTGCTATTTCTATTAACTTGTCTGCCATTGGAGCTATAGCCTTGTTGTGGGTAATAACTATAACTGTTGAATTAAATTTTTCAATTGTAGAGTGAAGAAGTTTTAAAATTTGCTTGCCAGTGTGATAGTCTAAGGCTCCAGTTGGTTCGTCACAAAGTAAAAGTTTTGGGTTTTTTGCTATGGCCCTGGCTATGGCTGCCCTTTGTTGCTCTCCACCTGAAAGTTGAGATGGAAAGTTGTTGAGCCTATCAGACAGACCAACTTGTTCTAATACTTCTCTGGCATCTAAAGGAGACTTAGAAAGTTCTGTCGCAAGTTCAACATTTTCTAAGGTTGTAAGGTTTGGAACTAGATTATAAAATTGAAAGACAAAACCTACGTCATATCTCCTGTACTTAATTAATTCTTTTTCTGAAAATTTTGCAATGTTTTGGCCGTCAACAAAAACATCTCCCTGGGTGGGCCTATCCATGCCTCCTAATATATTTAAAATTGTAGACTTGCCAGCACCAGAGGCGCCAACTATTACATTAAAATCTCTTTCATCTATGTCGAAACTTATATCATTGTTAGCAACAATTTTGTTTTCGCCCATGGTATAAATTTTTGAAACATTTTTTAGCTCTACATAAGACAAACAAATCACCTCATCACAAATTTACCCGATTTTCTATAATACAATCTAAACAAAAAAAGTCCCTAACTCAAGGTTAAGGACTAAAATTTTTATAAATTTTTCTAGTTATTAGTTTAATACTCTTCTTGCATGTGAAAAACAGTTTTTGAAATAATATGAATCTATTGGAGTTTCAATTATACTCTTTGCAGAGTTTGAAGCGTGAATCATTTTTCCGCCACCAACATAAAGGGCAACGTGGTTAATAACACTGCCACCCTTGCTAGTGAAGAATAAGAAATCTCCTGGCTCTAAATCTTCTTCAAAAACAAGTTCTCCTACTTCGGCCATATCCTTTGATGTTCTAGGTAATTTTTTGTCGGTAAATTCACCCATTAGTGAATAAATCATACCTGAACAGTCATAACCTACTTTACCAGCATCTCCATAAACATATGGGCTGCCAATTAGGGTATAGGCCTTGTCAATAATTTTTTCAACTATGCCAGCACTTTCAGCACTTAGGCTTAGTGGTTTTTCATAAGTTGTTCTTTTAATTTTTTCAACTAAAGTTTCTTCCTTGGTGTAGATAGAAATTTTGTCTTTTGCTACTTGATATTTGTTTTGGTTGTCGTCGAAAACTATATAGTAGTCTTCTTCAAACCATGCAACCTTAATAGAATCGCCTTGGTTAAGAGAAAAACTGTTCATACCGTTATCTAAAAATAAATCCTCAGTAGCTTTTCCGATAACTAAGTTTCTAATTCTATCTGGATCTAAGCAAGTATCTTTTTTTACAAGACCTTTAAGACCGTCTTCAGTTAGGACAAGGTCTTTATCTCCTCTACTTTCAAGAAATTTTAAATACTCATTACTAGCAAGTACTCTAATTACTTGGTCATTTTCATCATATAAAGTTGTATTTTTAATAACAGTGTAACCCTTAACTCCATTGTCAACCTTTAAAAGGCTTTCTTTTGGTACATAGAAAGTATTGCCGTCAGCTTCAACCTTATAAGTTGTTTTGCTGGCACCTTCACCTGTTATTTCAGCCCTGTCGTTAGGGCTATAAGAAATTTCTGTTCCGTTATTAAGTTTTGCGTTGAAGTTATTTACAAAAATTCCCGTATCTTTAAATCCTACTAGGCCTATTACCAATGTAACAGCAAGGCCTACTGGAACTTTAAAATTGCGTTTTTGCAACTTAAGCACTCCTTTTCTCTATACTTCTAATAACTAATAAAATTATAGACTAAAGATTTGCTTAATGCAAGAAAAAAAGTTACAAAATGGTTAAAATTGTAAACATTTCGTAACTTTTCATTGTTTTTTCACAAAAAAGAGTAAACCTATAAGCCGTGTTCTGTATTATCTAATCATTAATCTAGCCTTATTGTTGCCAATAAGTTCATGCGATCTACCATCTGACAATTACTTGCCCCATTTGATCTTGCTCCAGGTGGGGTTTACATAGCCATATAATCTCTTATATGCTGGTGAGCTCTTACCTCACCTTTCCACCCTTACCTTATATAAGGCGGTATATCTCTGTTGCACTAGCCTTAGGGTCGCCCCTACTGGACGTTATCCAGCACCTATTATTGGAGCACGGACTTTCCTCACTTTCGCGCGATTAGTCAGTTTACTCTTTTCTTATTATATTTTAAATTTTTCTCTTTAGCAAGGCTTTAAGAGATTTTTGTTGGGACTCCTAAAAGTTTTCCATCTGATCCATTAAGGTCTCTTAGCAAGGCCTTCTTTAAATTTATAAGGTCAAGCTTATTAAAATCTTTGTCACAAGCAAAGACCAAGGATTTTTCTAAATATATATTTTCAAAGTCAGCTGGCTTGTTTAAGTTAACTACAAGGCCCTTATCAAAAGATTTTTGTAAATCAAAGGCAGAAGAATTATAAAAATATTTTTTATCTCCAGCTACTTTTTTACAAAGGTCTTCTCCAGCTTCTTCATTTAGATTTTCGTAGTCGTATCTTGAGTAGACTTTGATTTTAGTCTTATCAAGCTTATTTTTTTCTAAAATACTTGCAACTTCCTTAAAGTCTCCAAGCTCTTCTTCTATATAAAATCTTTGAACTTGAGGGCCAATGTCTGTTCTATAGTACTTGCCTTCAAAGTCAATTGTCTCTGCTGCCTTGTAGGCCTTATTAATTGCCTCCTCAAAGGAATCTTCTATGGCAACTATTGAAAGGACCCTGCCTCCTGCTGTCACAAGTTTGTCTCCTTCAAGTTTAGTTCCTGCATGATAAACTTTTACGCCTTCAAGCTTGTCAAGGCCTGAAATTTCAAAACCTTTTTCGTAAGCTTCTGGGTATCCTGCTGATGCTAAAATTAAAGTCAAAACTTTTTTGTCATTAAAGACAAGGTCAGCCTCAGCTAATTTATCTTCGCTGGTTTTTATCATAAGATCTAAAAGGTCTGAGTCCAGTCTATTTAATATTGATTGAGTTTCAGGATCTCCAAAGCGAGTGTTAAATTCTAAAACCTTAATGCCATCTGCTGTAATCATTAGGCCAATAAAAATTACTCCTCTAAAGTCCATTTTGTCAGCTTGGATGCCCTTTAAAAATGGATTTAGTATTTGATCTTCAAGGTCAGCTAGGTAGGGACTTGCTTGGATGTTAGGGCTATAGGTTCCCATGCCACCTGTGTTTAGACCTTGGTCCTTGTCAAAAATATTTTTATGGTCCTTGGATGTTGGAAGCATTTTTATTGTATGGTTGTCTACAAAGGCAATTAAACTCATTTCAAAGCCTTCGAGAAACTCTTCAATAATTACTTTCTTTATTCCATAGTCTCCAGTTTTTAAAATTCTTCTTAAGTACTTTTCTCCGTCAGAAAGATTGTCTACAATAAAAACTCCCTTGCCTGCACAAAGACCATCTGCTTTAATAACAGCCTTAGATGATTCTTCTAAAAGTTTTTTTGTAAAGTCAATGGCCTGGTTAAGATTTGATGTTTCTATATACTGGCCAGTTGCAATATTATGTCTAACCATAAAGTCTTTGGCAAAGGCCTTAGACCCTTCTAGCTTTGCAGCTTCTTTTCTTGGTCCAAATATTTTTAGACCTCTGTCTTCAAAGGCATCAACTAGGCCTAGGTTTAGTGGGTCTTCTGGACCGACAATGGTAAAGTCAATTTTATTTTTTTCTGCAAAGGCTACTAGACCGTCAAGGTCAGTAACTTTAATATCGACATTTTCTCCTACTTGTCCAGTGCCGCCATTGCCTGGAGCAAAATAAATTTTATCACACAAGGGTGACTGGCTTATTTTTTCTCCAATGGCATGTTCTCTTGCACCAGAACCGACAATTAAAATTTTCATAAGTCCTCCCAAAATTAACAAACAACTTTTTTCTCTTTTTTATTATAGCAAATATTATAAATCTCCTCAATACAGGGACTTGATTAATAAAATAAAAAAGCCTGGCCTTGGCCAAGCTCTGTGTATCTACATTTTTAAAAAAATACTGGGTCTGTAAAAATATCTACAGGCAAGTCTTTAAAGTCTTCTTCAATTGAATTTTTTAAAGAATATAAAACTGGAAATTCTGATTGGAAATGACCTAGGTCTACTAGAAGCAAGTCTTCTTCATAGGCAAGTTGGCCATCGTGGTGTTTAATATCTGCTGTTATTAAAGCGTCACAGCCTAGGGCCTTGGCTAACTTTATTCCAAAGGCACCTGAGCCTCCTATAAAGGCCAGCTTTTTAATTTTATCCTTGTCTCTGCCATAGATTTTATAGTCCTTAAAGTTTTCATCTAAAATTTTTTTAAAGTCTCCAAGAGAAAGTTCTTCTATCTCGCCAAGTGTTCCAATTTCACCTTCAAAGTACTGGGATATGTTTTCTAACTTTATCAGTGGAAACTTTGCTGCAAGAGCATAATTTACTCCACCTACAGCCTTGTCTAAATTTGTGTGGGCTGAGTAAACAGTGATTGAATTGTCAATTAGTTTTTTTATTAAAGCTCCCTTATAGCTTGCAAAGTCAATCTTTTTTATTTCATTAAAGAAAAACGGGTGGTGGCATACAATTAAATTTTTTCCCTCTGCTAGAGCCTTATCAACTGCCTTGTCTGTTAGGTCCATAGCCAGCAAAACTCCCTTGAGGTCAGCTTGTCTGTCTCCAACTTGCAGGCCGCAGTTGTCCCAGTCTTCTTGGCTATTTAATGGCGCAAGGGCTTCTATATAATCTATAAGTTCTGAAATTTTAATAGTCATCTAATAGCTCCTTATAAAGTTTAGCTTGTCTCTCTAGGTTTTCCCTTCTCTTTATGGCCTTTGGACTTTGAGACTGGCTGGCCTTACTTATATAGTTTTCGGTTTTTTCTAAAAGAAGATCCAAATATTCTCTTAGCACTGGATTTTTTTCTTCTAAAAGATTTTGACCAAATAAATAGTCACAGCTAGATCCTTGGTCTTGCCCAGGCACAAATTTCATTATTTCATAAAATTTATTTTTGTCTCTAACTATGGCTTCTCTCTCGATTTTGAAACCATTTGCTACTAGAAATTTTCTAACTGAATCTCTTTGGGTCATTGGTTGCAAGATTAGGGTTTTGGCCTTAACTAGGTCAAAGGACTCTTTAAGAATTTTTATTATTAGGTCTCCACCCATGCCTGCTATAATAACTAGGTCAAAATCCTTGTCTCTAAGTGGGACAAGGCCATCGCCTAAAAGAGAAATTACTTTTTGGTCATTGCCTCTACTGTAGGCAAATCTTTCGTTTTTTCTCAAAGATGGTTCTGAGATGTCAGTGGCATAAACTTTCTCGGCCAGGTTTTCCTCTACTAAATAATTTGCTACATAGCCATGGTCGCAGCCAACATCTACTACTGTGTCAGCCTTTCCAACTAGGTCAACAATTGCTGCTAGTCTTTCGTCTAAAATAAGTTTTTTCATTATTCTAACTAATCTTTATTCTAAATAGTCTTTAAGTTTTTTACTTCTACTTGGATGTCTTAACTTTCTTAAAGCCTTGGCTTCTATTTGTCTTATTCTCTCTCTAGTGACATCAAATTCCTTGCCAACTTCTTCTAGGGTCCTTGACCTGCCGTCTTCTAGGCCAAATCTTAAAATTAAAACCTTCTTTTCTCTTTCATTTAAAGTATCCAAAACTTCTGTTAATTGTTCTTTTAAAAGAGTAAAGGAAGCTGCATCTGATGGAGAAACTATTTCATCATCTGGAATAAAGTCTCCAAGGTGAGAGTCTTCTTCTTCGCCAATTGGTGTTTCTAGAGAAACTGGTTCTTGGGCAATTTTTAAAATCTCATGGACCTTGGCTTCATCTATGCCCATTTCCTTGGCAATTTCTTCTGGTAGTGGGTCTCTACCAAGTTTTACTATTAGTTTTCTTTGAGTTCTTACAAGTTTATTAATAGTTTCCACCATGTGGACTGGAATTCTAATAGTCCTTGCTTGGTCGGCAATGGCTCTGGTAATAGCCTGTCTTATCCACCAAGTTGCATAGGTTGAAAACTTAAAGCCCTTTCTGTAGTCAAATTTTTCTACAGCCTTCATTAGGCCAAGGTTACCTTCTTGGATAAGGTCTAAGAGCATCATGCCCCTGCCTACATATCTCTTTGCTATAGACACAACAAGTCTTAGGTTGGCTTCAGCTAGTCTTTGTTTAGCAAATTGGTCGCCAGCTTCAATGGCCTTGGCAAGTTCAACTTCTTCTTCTGCAGTAAGCAAGTCGACTTTCCCGATTTCTTTTAAATACATTCTAACAGGGTCGTCTACTGAAATACCTGCAGGAACAGACAAGTCTTCGTCTTCTATATTGATTTCTTCGTCATCGTCTTCATCATTTATATCCACATCGACATCGATATCAATTTCAATATCCTCTTCTTCAGCTTCGTTCTCTGTCATTATATCTATTTGTTCTTTTTCAAGTCTTTCATAAACAGAATTTATTGTTTCGGTGTCTAAATCTTCTTGGTCTTCGTAGGCCTTGGCCACATCTTCGTAGGTCAAGTAGCCCTTGTCCTTGCCTGCCTTAATAAGCCCTTCCAAAACTTCTCCTAATTCTCTGTTCTCTTCAAGTAATTCTTTCGTATCTGTCATAGTATTCCCTCGCTTTAGTCTAAGACTACAAATTTATATTTATAAGCTTGTTTATTAAGTCATTTAAAAGTTCAACTTCATCTGGACTTTTGTTGTCCTTGGTTTCTAATATTCTAATTCTCTCTACAAGATCTTTTCTAGAATTAATAGAGTCTGTTTCTATTAGCCTGTCAATCATTTCTTCAACTAGTTGTTTTTTGTCAACTTGTGAAAATTCTAAACCATCTTTGGCTAATTCAGCGTATAAAAACTCATCAATTATATAATTATTTTTCAAATATTGCAAGACTGTGCCCTTGTCTAAGTTTTCTTCTTCAGCAAAACTTGACTTAATAGACTGGTAGACCTCCTTTAGTTTTTTGTTGTCAATCATAGAAGGATCCAAGGTCTTTGAAAATTCCAAAAAAAGTTCCTTGTCGTCCATCATCAGTTTGAATATTTCTATAATGTCCTTGTCTTTTTGAGACAAGTTTATTTTTTCTGACCTCTTTACAGGTCTAACATTATTTGTCCTAGGCTGGCTGCCTGAGCCAGTAAAAATTTCTGCCTTTATGGCCTCTACTGAAACATCAAAGTCTGCTGATAATTTTTTTATCTGCAATTCTCTTTCTATTGGGCTCTTTATAGTTTTTATAATGCCGCCAATATATTTTATTAACTTCACTTGGTCGTCAATTTCATCTAAGTTTAAGCTGGCCTTGTAGTCGTCAATTAAAAAGTTATAACCTGACTTGGCTCCTTTAAGTTGGCTTTCGTACTTGATAGGTCCCTCTTCTTGAATAAATGAATCTGGGTCCAGGTCCCTAGGTAAAAGGACTACAGATGCGTCCCAATCTAAGGAATGCAAAACCTTTAAGGCTCTTTTTATGGCAGTTCTTCCTGCCTGATCTCCGTCATAGGAAATATATAAGTTGTCTGTGTACTTTCTCAAAAGTTTAGCCTGGTCAGGAGTAAAAGCTGTTCCTAAAGATGCAACTGATCCTTTAACTCCAGCTAGGTCTAAGGCTATTACATCAATATAGCCTTCACACAAAATTAATCTGTCTAACTTTTTGTGCTTTTCCATTCGATTTAGGCCATAAATTGTCCTGCCCTTGTTATAAATTGGTGAGTCTGCTGTATTTATATACTTAGGCATTTCATCGCCCATGGCTCTGGCTCCAAAACCTAAAACCCTGGACTTGGTATCAATAATTGGAAAGATAATTCTATTTTTATAAAAGTCATAATAAGATCCAGATTTGTTTTTTCCAATTAAGCCAGCCTTAAAAGCCATTTCAAGATCGTAGCCTTGGGCCTTTAAATAATTCACTAGGTCGTCCCAAGAATCTTTTGCATAGCCTAGGCCAAATCTTTTAATGCCACTTGGGCCAATATTTCTATTTTTTAAATACTTTAAAGGTTCTTTGGCAACTGTAAGGTTTTTCATATAATAGGCAGCTACATCCCTGGTCATTGTATACATTTCATTTAGCATGTCCTGGTAGCTGTTGTCTATGCTGCCCTTAGAATGAATTTCTACTCCATATTGGTCTCCCAATCTTTGACAGGCTTCAGGAAAGGATAGGCCTTCCATTTTCATAACAAAGCTAATTACGTTTCCTCCTTCCCCGCAGCCAAAACACTTGTAGATTTGTTTTTGAGGAGAAACTGTAAAGGACGGAGTTTTTTCACCATGAAAAGGACATAGGCCCTTATAATTTGCTCCAGCTTTTTTTAAATCCATATACTGGGAAATTACATCGACTATGTCTGCCCTATCTCTAATTTCTTCTAAAGTTCTTTCGTCTATAAAATAAGCCATAAAAACATCCTATTTCCACATTTTTGGTTCGTAAATTTCTTTCCAAACTTTTATTACAAAGGTATCGGTCATACCTGATATATAATCACAAACAATGTCTTCGTCACTTGCATCTAAATTTTTATAAATCTCTAGGTGGTGGCTTGGTATCCTACTTAAGTCCTTGTAATAATAGTGGTAAAGCTCTGTAAGTATGTGACTGATTTTGTCTTCTTCACTTTTTACAAGAGGATTTAAGTAGACATTTTCAAACATAAATTTTCTAAGGCCGTTCATAGCATCAAGGACATGGTCGCTCATTGTTATTTGTCCCTTGCCTTGGGAAGAATAAATTAAGTCCTTGATCATGGTGTCAATTCTCTTTGAATGACTTTGGCCTAGGATTTCAATGTACTCCTTGGGGATTTGCTCTAGGCTAATAACTCCAGCTCTAATTGAGTCATCAATATCGTGGTTCAAATAGGCAATCCTGTCGGAAAATTTTAAAAGATCTCCTTCTAAGGTAGCTGCCTTGTTGGTCCCTGAATGATTTCTAATGCCATCTATAACTTCTGCAGTTAGATTTAGCCCTTGGCCTCCTTGTCTTTGTTCTAGGTACTTGACTATTCTCACACTTTGGTCGTAGTGTTTAAAGCCACCTGGGTGAAGTCTATTTAAAACTTCTTCTCCTGAGTGACCAAAGGGAGTGTGGCCTAGGTCATGGCCTAGGGAAATTGCCTCTGCCAAGTCTTCGTTTAATTTTAAGGCCCTGGCCATAGTCCTACAAATTTGCGAAACTTCTAGGGTATGGGTAAGCCTTGTCCTATAGTGGTCTTGTTCAGGTGCAATAAAAACTTGGGTCTTGTGCTTTAATCTTCTAAAGGCCTTTGAATGTAAAATTCTGTCCCTGTCTCTTTGAAAAGCAGTTCTAATTTCTGATTCTTCTTCATAGACTTCTCTGCCCAAGGTATTTTTTGACAGTCTGGCCCACTTAGATAAATTTTTCTCTTCTAGGTTTTCAATTTCTTGTCTTATGTTCAATATAATCACCACCTATAAGTCCTACTTACTTATACCCTATGTTTACTTGTATATAACTAAAAAAGACCACAATCTGTGGCCTTTTATCTTTATTCTCCAAAATTTTCTTTCATATGGTCGATGATTATTCCTGCTGTCTCTTCAATAGACTTGTTAGTTACATCTATTACTAGGCAGCCTAGGTCTTTCATAATTTTTTTTGAATATTCTAACTCTTCTTCAATCCTGTCTAAGGATGAGTATGTTGCACTTGAAGAAAGGCCAAGAGTCTTTAGTCTTTCTTCTCTAATGGCGTTTATCTTATATGGGTTGGCTATTAATCCGATAACCCTTCTCTTATCTTTTTTGTAAACTTCTTCTGGCACTGGAACCTCTGGCACCAGTGGAATATTTGCAACTTTAAAGTGCTTGTTGGCTAGATAAATTGAAAGCGGAGTCTTAGATGTTCTAGAAATTCCAACTAGACATATATCTGCGTTCTTGGCTCCTCTTGGGTCCTTGCCATCGTCATAGGTTACTGCAAATTCTATGCACTCAACTTTTTTAAAATAGTTTTCGTCAAGTCTTCTTATTAAACCTGGTTCTCTAAGAGGGGCTTGTTTTAAAACTTTTTCCATGGTGTCTAAAGGTGGTCCCATTACATCAACTAGGGCAACATTTAATTCCTCAGCCTTGTCTTGGATAAATTTTCTGGTTTTTTCTTCTACAGTTGTATAAATTACCATAGAGTTTTCTTCCTTGGCAGCTTCGTATAAAATTGGTTCAATCATTCCAATTGAATTATGGTAGGGAAATCTTTTTATTTCATAATCATCCAGGTCAAATTGTCTAATTGCCGCCTTGGCTATTTGTTCTCCTGTCTCTCCTATAGAATCTGATAGGACATAAATTTTTAAATATTTCATAATAATTCCTCACCATCATAATTGTAGCCCATTTTTACAAAAAGGCTGGTAATATTAGTTTTCGTAACCCTGCCTACAACTTTTAATCCACTAGCTGACTTTTCTACAACAGCAACTCCATCAATATGAGAATTTACAATTGTCTTTGCACACTCGTAAACAGATGTAGTTTTCTCAACTGTTTTTATATTTGGCATTTTTGTCATTATAGACCTAACTGGAGTCGTCTTTAAATCAAGGTCGCTAATGGCTGCCTTTAAAAGGTCTTTTCTGGAAACAACTCCAACTAGAGCCGAGTCTTTAGTTATATAAATACTGCCAACATTTTCTAAAAACAAAAACACAATAGTGTCATAAATTGAGACAAAGTCTTCAACTATAACTGGCATGCTCATAATGTTTTCAACTGCATAGTATTTTAATACTTCAGCGAAAACTATGTAATTTTTACTTCCCTGATAATAATAGCCAAAGTTTTCTTTATAGGCTATTACACTTAGGTTTTCTAACAAGGCCAAGTCAGATTCTAAGTCTGACTTTGGCACTTGTAGTTTATGAGCTATTTCATTTGCAGATAGCCTTCCCTCTTCTTTTAATAAATTAATAATTCTCTCTTGCTTTTTATTAAAGTTCAAATTGGGACTCCTTACATAACAATTTTAGAAAAATCAATAATGGTATGCATAAATTTATTTATTGTAGCAAGTAGGCCTAGCCTATTATTTTTAAGTGTTTCATCTTCGTCAAAGACTAGGACATTGTCTAAGAAATTGTTTATTGGACCTTGCATGCTTACAGCCTCTTCTAAAACTTTCTTATAGTCTAAGTCTCCAACTGTCGATTCAATTTTTTCTTTAACGCTAAGGTAGGTCTTGTAAAGGTCTTTTTCGTAGTCATTAAAGTGATCTTCATTAAAGTCAAAACTTTCAGCCTTAACAGCAATGTTATTTAATCTAGCAAAAGTTTCAACTTCTTTGGACCTGTCTGTTTGTTCAAACCATTCTTTTAGGTCAAAGGCCTTTTTGAAAATATTGTAAATGTCATCGTCTTGGGTGTCTATAATTGCATCTACTAGGTCGTATCTTACTCCTTCATCAAGTAAAATTACTTTAATTCTTGATAGGAAGAAGTCATAAATTTCCTTAGATACACTTTCATAGTCAAAGACTAGAGAATTATTTTCAACATAGATAAATAAGGCGTCTTTTATTGCCTCTTTAATTGACAGTCTCCAATTATTATTTCTAATAATTCTAATTATGCCAAGGGTTGACCTTCTAAGGGCAAATGGGTCTTGAGATCCTGTAGGAACCATGCCTATAGCAAACATTCCAGCTATGGCATCTAACTTTTCTCCAATTGAAAGTATAGAGCCAACTGTTGTTTGAGGCAGGCTGTCTCCATTAAATCTTGGCTTGTACTGTTCTTTAATAGCTTCTGCTACTAGAACGTCTTCGCCAGATTTTTTGGCATAAATTTCTCCCATAATACCTTGAAGTTCAGAAAATTCGTCAACCATGTGGGTAAGCAAGTCATTTTTTGAAAGAAAGGCTGCTCTTTTCACTTGGTCTTGTGACTCTTTGGCAATGTCTAATTGGTCGCCAATTTTTTCTACTAGCTCTTCAATCCTAGCAACTCTAGTTTTCATTGAACCAAGTTTTTCGTGGTAAGTAAGACCACTTAGTTTTTCATTTAAACCTGCAAAGTCTGTAGCTAAGTCTTCGCCATAGAAGAACTTAGCATCTTCAAGTCTGGCAGAAAGAACTTTTTCATTGCCCTTAATAACTACATCCTTGTGGGTGTCTGTTCCATTTACAATTGAAATAAAGTATGGAAGCAGAGTTTTTTCGTCCTTGTAGACTGGAATATATCTTAGGTGTTCCTTCATTGTTGTTGTAATTACAATGTTTGGAAACTCTAGGTATTCTTCTTTAATTGATCCTAAAATTGGTGTAGGATATTCATTTATATTTGTAAGCTCGTCAATTAAATCTGGGTCTTCAATAATATCTCCAGAAACTTCCTTGGCCAGCCTGTTGGCTTCTCTTTTAATTATATTTTTTCTCTCTTTGGCATCTACAATTACATAGTTTTCTTTTAAAACTTTTTCGTAATCACTAGGTTCAGTTAAAACTATATGGTCTGAACCTAAGAACCTGTGGCCCCTAGTTACATTTGAACAGCTAATGCCTTCAAGGTCTAGAGGAAGTACCTCCGATCCATAAAGAGAAACTAGCCATCTAATAGGTCTAGCAAACCTTAAGTTTTTGCCGCCCCATTTCATATTTTTAGGAAAGTTTATTCCCTTAATTAAAGCTGGAACTTGGTCAGCAAAAATTTCTTCAACAGTTTTTGCCTTTACAGTTTTCTTGCCATAAATATAGTCGTCTTTAATTTCTATGTCAGCCTCAGTAAAGCCTTGAGATCTCATAAAGCCTTGAAGGGCCTTTGATGGATTACCTGCGTCATCGTAGGCAATTTTTGCACTTGGTCCCTTTAGTTCAACTTCACTGTCTGCAAGGTCAGCTTCTAAGTCTTTTATAAGAAGGCTTAGTCTTCTTGGTGTCGAATATTTTATTATTTTACTAAAGCCAAGCTTGTTTTCGTCAAGAAGCTTTTTAAAGTCTTCTTCAACTTGGTCAATGGCCCTGTTTATATATCTAGCTGGAAGTTCTTCAACTCCAATTTCTAATAAATAATCTTTCACTTATTTGTCCTCCTTTTTCAGTAAAGGATAGCCCATTTCTTCCCTTTGTTTTACATAAAGACTGGCAACTTTTCTAGCTAGGTTTCTAACCCTTTGGATGTAGCCAGTTCTTTCTGAAACAGAAATTGTTCCCCTAGCATCTAAAAGATTAAAGGTATGAGAACACTTTAGAACATAGTCATAGGCTGGAAGAACCAAGGCATCTTCGTCTAAAATTCTAAGGGCTTCTTTTTCGTATTCGTTAAACAAGTTTCTTAAAAGGTCCTTGTCTGATTTTTCAAAGGCATAAACTGAATGTTCGTATTCGGCCTTTTTAAAAATGTCCCCGTATTTAATATTTTCATTCCACTGAATGTCATAGACATTGTCAACTTCTTGTAAATAAAGGGCAATTCTCTCTAGTCCATAAGTAAGCTCGCCAGATTCTAAGTCGCAGTTTATTCCTCCAACTTGTTGGAAGTAGGTAAACTGAGTTATTTCCATAGCGTCTATCCAAACTTCCCAGCCTAGGCCCCAAGCTCCAAGAGTTGGTGACTCCCAGTTGTCTTCAACAAATCTAACGTCGTGGACAGTTGGGTCAATGCCTATGGCCTTTAATGAGTTTAAGTATAGGTCTTGAATATTGTCTGGTGCAGGTTTTAAAATAACTTGAAATTGATGGTGTTGGTAAAGTCTATTGGGATTTTCTCCATATCTACCATCATCAGGTCTTCTTGAAGGTTCAACATAACAAACCTTCCAAGGTTCTGGGCCTAGAGCCTTTAAAAAAGTATTAGGGTTCATAGTTCCTGCCCCTACTTCCACATCGTAGGGTTCCATAACTAGGCAACCTTGCTTGCCCCAATATTCTTTAAGTTTAAAAACTAAATCTTGAAAATACATTTTTTCCTCCTCTAAATCCCAAAAAACTTGTCATAGCGAATTTGAGATTTTAATCCATCTATTTCTATATTGTAAGTTAAATATCCATATATAAGCCTATGAAGGTCCTTCATTGTTTTTTTGTCAAAGTCAAAGGCATAAAAGTTTTCGTACTTGGAAAAAAGTAATTTTATTAGGGCCTCATAGGTGGATTTGTTTAATTTAACACAGTCATCAAAATTATTCAAACAATTATCGCAGACAATGCCGCCACTTTCATTGGAAAAATAAATATTTGAAAAATTTCTAGTCTCACAAGATGAGCAAAGCTCTAACCTTGGCCTAAAACCAATGTGAGAAATAAATTTAATCATAAAGGCCAAGTTAATTAGGTCAGGGTCTAAACTTAAATCTTGTAAGTATTCAAAAGTTTTTATTACTAGGTCATAGACTGTGGTGTCAACTTGGTTTTCTAACATTGTCAGGTCCACAATTTCGCAAATTAAATCTCCAATAATTACCCTCTTTGGGTCCTGGCCTAGGGACAAGTTAGAGTCAATAATTTTTGCCTTTTCTATATAATAGGAATTTTTATTAAGCCTTAGTGTAAAGTCTGACTCAACAAATTTTTCTGTAACTAGCATTAGGCCCCTAGTTGGTATCATAGCTCCTGATACAAAGACATTTATTTTGCCCCTGTCTCTTGTTAGAATATTTATAATTTTAGAAGACTCCTTGTATCTATTTTGGAAAATAACTAGGCCTCTAGTCTTTATAAGTTTATTTGTATCCAAAGTTCTTTAACTTGTCTTCCTTTTCACGCCAATTTTTTTCAACCTTGACCCAAAGGTCTAAGTTTACTTTTTTGCCTAAAAATTTTTCTAAATCTTCAGTGGCTTCAAGGCGGATTTTCTTTATCATGGCCCCGCCTTTGCCTAAAATAATTCCCTTGTGGGAGTCTCTTTCTGTATAAATTGTCGCTCCAATATTGTAGCTATTTCCATCTTTACTGTCTTTTACAGAATCAACTATAACTCCAATGCCATGGGGAACTTCTTCTCTTAGGTTGGTTAGGGCCTTTTCCCTAATTATTTCTGAAATTATAAATCTCTCTGACTTGTCAGTGATATAGTCTTCTGGATAATACTTTGGCCCTTCAGGCAAGTATTCTTTAATTGTGTTTAAAAGCTGGTCTACATTGTCTCCCATACTTGCAGAAATTGGAATAATTTCGCTAATAAAGTCTAGGTCCTTGTAGAGGGAAATTAATTCTAAGATCTTTCCCTTTTCAACTGTGTCGACCTTGTTAATTGCCAAAATTACTGGCAGGTCTAAGGTCTTTAAAAAATTAATAATGTCTGTGTCTCTAGCTCCAATATAGGGGCTAGCATCTACTATATATAAGATTAAATCAGCATCAACTACTGATTCTTTTGAAATGTTTAGCATATAGTCTCCTAGTTTATTTCTAGGATTTTGCATACCAGGAGTGTCTACAAAAATAATTTGAGACTCATCGTCATTGTAAATCATTTTTATTTGGTCCCTGGTTGTTTGTGGCTTGTTGGAAATAATAGAAATTTTTTCTCCTAAAAGCCTATTTAATAAGGTAGACTTGCCAACGTTGGGCCTACCAATTACAGATACGAAACCTGATTTTGTCATTAATATCTCCTTTATAAAATTTGAAAAATTAAAACTCCAACTAAAATGCCTAATAATGATCCTGCTACAACTTCTAAGGTCGAGTGAATCTTTCCCTCTACCCTTGACTCAGCAACTAATAGAGCCATAATGTAAGCGAGAATTGTAACAATTGTATTATCTGCAGTAGTTGAAATAATTGTTGCACAGCAAAAGGCCAGTGATGAGTGACCTGAAACTGCCCCACCTTGAAGGTGGCTGCCTTTAGAGTAACCCTTGAGTAAGGCCTTTAAGCCTAGGGTTATTACTAGGACTAATAATATGGCCATTAAAGTTAAATGAGATGGAGATTGGGTAATTCTCAAAACTACAGCTGACCTAACTTGGTCTAGTCTATCAAAGAATAAAAGATAGCCAACTGCAACTGAATTAATTGCAGCTAGTAGCACTCCACCTGCTGCTATATCCTTGGCAACCTTGGCCAGTGGATGGTAGTCTTCTGTAACTAAGTCAATAGTCTTTTCAATAGCTGTGTTCATAAGCTCAGCCACAATTACAAAAGAAATGGTTAAGAGTAAGAGGATATACTCTACCCTTGAAAAGTTAAAAAACATAGAGAGAAACAAGACTATTAAAGCTGCGCTATAGTGGATTTTCATATTTCTCTCAGTTTCAACTGCAATTATCAAACCATTAATGGCATAGTTAAAAGAATCAATTAAGGCTAAGATTATGTTTTTGTTCTTGTCTCTTTTCATCTGAGAATCCCTAGTCTTTCCATAATTGCATCTTCCCTTGGCCTCATAATAAGTCTGTCCTCTTCTTCAATGTGGTCGTAACCTAAAAGGTGGAGAAGACTGTGAACAGTTAAATAAGAAAGTTCTCTTTCTTCACTGTGGCCATATTCTTGGGCCTGGTCTTTTATTCTATCTAGATTAATAAAAATATCTCCTAAAAAATATTGAGGCTGGCAAACTTCTTGGTCTCTAAAAAATTCTTCAGCCCTGCCTTCGTAGGAAATAAAATCAACTAAGTCCATGGGAAAGGATAAAACGTCAGTTACCTTGTCTACATTTCTGTAGTCTCTATTGACCTCATGGATTTTTTCTCCATCGACTAAAAAAACACTGGCAGAAATATTTTCATCTATGCCCATAAAGGCCAAAGAAGTTTTTATGGCATTTTCAATTAAGGCAAAAGAGTTCTCATCAACCTCTTTGCCACTTTCATTTAAAATTTCTAAGTCTAGCATAAAATCTCCTCCAGTCTTTAGCATACTTAATAATATTTTACCACTTTTTCCCTAAAATTTCACTGTAAAATCCCAGATTTTAAAAAAAGGAATCCTAGGATTCCAATTTTTTCTCTAATGCTTTTTTCTTTTCTTCTGCCTGTTCATAGGCTTCAATAATTTTTTGAACTACAGAGTGTCTGACAATATCGCTTTTGTCTAAAAATATAAAGCTAACCTTGTCTATATCGTGAAGGATGTCAATTACTTCTAAAAGCCCTGACCTTTGTCCTCTCTTTAAGTCAATTTGAGTTATGTCTCCATTTACAATTGCCTTTGACCCTTGGCCAAGTCTAGTTAAGAACATTTTCATTTGCTCGCTAGTTGTGTTTTGGGCCTCGTCTAAAATAATATAAGAATTGTCTAGGGTCCTTCCTCTCATATAAGCTAGGGGAGCAACTTCAATAATATTTTTTTCTAAAAGATCGTAGAAGACATCTGCTCCAAGCATATCAAAAATTGCATCATAAAGAGGCCTTAAATAAGGGTCGACTTTCATTTGCAAGTCTCCTGGCAAAAATCCTAAGTTCTCTCCTGCTTCAACTGCTGGCCTAGTTAAAATTATTCTAGCAACTTCCTTTTCTTTAAAGGCCTTAACTGCCATAGCAACTGCCAAATAAGTTTTTCCAGTTCCTGCTGGACCTACGCCAAAGGTTACGTTGTTTGTTTTTATTGCATCAATATATCTCTTTTGCCCTAGGGTCTTTGGCCTAATAACCTTGCCAGTTGAAGAGTAGATAATCGCCTCTTTAAAGTGTTTACTTAAATCTACTTCAGGATTTTTCTCTCCTTGGTAGACAATGTATTTAACATCTCTTAGGCTTAAAGATTTTTGCTGTTTTAAAATTTTAAAGAGGGCCTTTAAGTGCTTTTCGACCTTAGAAATATTTTCCTCATTAGGTCCACTTATTAACAGATATCCTTCTTTTAATTTAATCCTAACGTTAAACTTGTCTTCAAGGAATTTAATATTTTCATCTAGCCTGCCAAAAAGTTGGCTTAGGTCTATGGTGTCAATGTGATTTATGTCTATTTCTCTTTTAAATTCTGTCATTTATACCTCGCTTTGTTCTATTTTACTATAAAAGCAAATACAAGTTCAAGGCAAAAAACAAAGGCAGCAATCAGCCACCTTCGTCTTTCCTAATTTAATTTTTTCTTAAAGCCAGGGGCTTGTCTAAAATCTCTTTCATTATTACAGCTTCTTTTAAGTCTAAGGACCTTTTAGAGCCTTCAAAAATTTCTAAGTCAAGGTCTTCATCAACGTTATTTATTGCAGCGTAGTCATAATCAAACATTGGATTTTCTTCGTCAGCTCCATAAAGAGAAAGTTCATACTCTTTAAGCATTTGAGTGTGAAGAACTTCTGGATCTAAAAAATCAGGATCCATACTATAGGCCTTATTTTCTTCTGATTTTTTCTTTCTGCTTTTTTCAAAAATATATGTTGATGGGTCTCTATCTTTTTGATTTTTAGAATTTCTATACAAAGATTTTTCTAAGTCCCCTAAAAATTCTCCAAGGTCTCTTTTACTCTTCTGTTTTTGAGCCTTTTTCCTTTGAACTGAGGAGTCAAAGGTGTTCTTCCTTGGCCTGTCAGCCTTATAGTCTTCGTGTTTTTCATATTTCTTAGTAAATTTTCCCTTTTCAAAGGATTTACTAAGGAGTAAATAGACTATTAAGAGAATAAATTTCCACATCTATTTCACATCCTAGTTGTTAATTTTATCCTTGTCGTCTTCTGCTTTTGCTTTTTCGTCTACTCTTGCAATAGATTCTCTCATGTCTGTATCAGCCATAATATTTTTCATATTATAGTAGTCCATAACTCCAAGGTTACCAGACTTTAAGGCTTCTGCTAGAGCTAGTGGAACTTGAGATTCTGCTTCAACAACCTTGGCCTTCATTTCAACAACTTGGGCCTTCATTTCTTGTTCTCTAGCTAGGGCCATGGCTCTTCTTTCAGATGCCTTTGCTTCTGCAATCTTCTTGTCAGCTGCAGCTTGGTCAGCTTGAAGTTTGGCGCCAATGTTTCTAGCTACGTCAACGTCTGCTATATCAATAGATAAAATTTCAAAGGCTGTACCTGAATCAAGGCCCTTGTCTAGAACTACCTTAGAAATGTTATCAGGATTTTCTAAAACTCCCTTGTAGGATGAAGATGATCCAACTGTAGTTACAATACCTTCACCAACTCTGGCGATAATAGTTTCTTCACCAGCACCACCAACAAGTCTGTCAATATTTGCCCTAACAGTTACTCTTGCTTTAACAATAACTTCAATACCATCTTGGGCAACTGCAGAAATATTTGGAGTTTCAATTACCTTTGGGTTAACAGAAACTTGGACTGCTTCTAAAACATTTCTTCCTGCAAGGTCAATGGCTGCTGCTCTTTCAAATACCAATGGAATATTTGCCCTTTGAGCTGCAATTAAAGCATCTACCAAGGTGTTAATATTACCGCCTGCTAGGTAGTGGGCTTCTAGTTCAGAAATATCTAAATCTAGTCCTGCCTTTGTTGCCTTAATGAGAGGATTGACTATCCTAGAAGGAACAACCCTTCTTAATCTCATTCCAACTAAGTTAGAAAGCTTAATTCTAACTCCAGAGAAAAATGCTGTTACCCATAGGCCAACTGGAATAAATGTAAAAAACATTACCAGTAAGAAGATAACCAAAATAGTAATTAAAATTGTACCAATACCTAATAATTCACCCATACTTTTAAATCTCCTTTACAATTATTGTGTTTCCATGAAGTTTTATAACTTCTATCTTGCGATCCTTATCTATAAAAATTGACTCTGAGCTTGCGTCAAATTTTATACCATTAATTTCTATAAAGCCATAAGGCCTTAACATAGTAAGTGTCTTTCCCTGATCTCCAATTTTAATCTTTACATCATCGGCCTTGGTGTCAGGTCCAGAAGTCCCCTTAATAGCAGTTGTCAAAGTTATATTAGAAAAAGTCCTAGAGTTTAGACCAAATTTGAAAATCAAATATATAACTCCAGCTGTAACAGCAATAGCTATAATAATTGAAGTTAAAGCCTGCTCTAAACTTGCCATAGAAGTTGCTAGTCCTATTATTGAAAGACTTATTCCAGCTATGCCTGGTAGGCCAAAACCTGGGACAAATAATTCTACCACAATTAAAACTGCTCCTACTATAAAGAATATTAGAGAAATCCAAGAGGCATTACCTACCATTAAGTTTGATCCAAAGAAGAGGGCGAAGGAAACTAGGGAAATAATTCCTGGGACTCCAAAGCCTGGCATTAATAGTTCAACAACTAAGCCAACAAAGGCTAGGACTATTAATATAGAAGAAACCCACTGTTGAGAAATTGTTTTAGCAAACTTTGTGGCCCAATCTTCGCTGGCATAGACTTTAGAATATGATTCAAAGCCTAAAATTTTTATTAGGTCGTCAAGGTCTTTTGCTGTCCCGTCAGAAACTTTTAAATCTTCAGCTTCCTTGGCAGTTAGGTTTAAAAGACTTCCCTTTTTACTTACTCCAGGAATTTCTATTTCTGTATCTGCCATAGCTTCAAAAATTTCAGGATCCCTGCCTTGAACTTGGGCTGTGTTTCTAAGAAGGGCCTTCCACATAGACAAAACTTTTTCCGTATTAGGAATAGTTTCAGCAGAGCCTATTGTCCCCCTTGGACTCATATAAATATGGTCACAAGAAATACTAATTAAAACTCCAGCTGACTCTGCCTTAGAATTTATATAGCAAGTTGTTGGAAGATTTGAATCTAAAAGAGAGTTTTTGATCTCTTCTGCTCCATCAACTAGGCCACCATAAGTATCTAAGTCTACAATCAGATGACTGGCTCCAAGGTCTTCAGCTTCTTTAATAGCTTGGTCTACATACCTATAAGATGCCTTGGTTATTTCTTCTTTTAGAGGAAGAATATAAATTGTATCTTGCTTTGCTTCAGCGAAAACTAAATTCGATCCTGCAAGTAAAATAATAAATAGGAAAATTATTATTTTTTTAAATGATCTCTTTCCCAAAGTTTCTGCTCCTTTCATCAGTTTTTTATTTAAAGTTTTTTCATCAAACTGTCTTTAATTTAACTATTATTATATCTATACCCAAAAAATAAAAAAAGCCTCTAGAAAATCTAGAAGCTTTGTGTTTTTACAAAATTTTAATCTAATAAAAAGATTTCAAAGTCTGCAAGCAAATCCTTATTAAAACCTTCTTCATAGGCCTTGGTCTCTTCATTTATTAATTTTAATTTTTCTTCTGACAAATTGTTTGCTGCAAAGGGATAGAGAACTTGGTTTTCTTTTTCTGCATGGCGTCTTAGTAAATAAACATAGGCCATGCCATGGCTAATTATATCTAGCTTGTTTTTTGTAGATGGATTATTTTCATAGGCCTTTACTGCTTTTTCTAGTTCAAGGGTTGTAAACCTAGCTAGGTCGTGTTCAACTAACATGCCTGAGCGAATTAGCTTATCGGCCAGAGGTCCTAGGTCTTCTAACATATACTTAAAGAGAATGTCCTCTTCCTTTTTGTGGTGGTGGTCATCAGCATAGACTCTAATAAAGTTAATTGCCTTTTCAAAAAAACTTACATCCATGTCTTCCCTGCCATCTAAAATATTTATAAATTTTTCTTCTAAAATATTAGTAAAGTTTAAAATATTCTCGTGTTCTTTTTCTAAAATTTCTATTCCGTACATTTTTTACTCCAATTTTTCTGCAGAAAGTTTTTCATAGTCTGCTCGAGTTAGTCCATAGCAAACTAGGTCAATATAAGTTATCCCTTTTTTAAAGTGACTTTTAAGGGTTCCTTCATATTTGAGCCCAGCTTTTTCCATAACCCTTCCTGAGGCAGGATTGTGGGCATAATGTTCTCCATAGACCTTGTTATAGGATCTTTCATCAAAGACGTAGGAGATAATTCTCTTCAAACACTCAGTCATTATCCCCTGATTTCTATAAGCCGATCCTAACCAATAACCAATAGTCGCCCTGCGGTGGACTTGAGATAGGTCTAAACTTATGCAACCTAAGACTTCTTGGTCATCTTTTCTACAAATTGCCAAGGTAATTTGCCTGTCTAGGTCCCAGGACTTTTGCAAATAATCTATCCACTCAATAGCATCTGTAAGCCTGTAAGGATATGGAAGTAGAAATGTGTTGTCATAAATGGTCTTATCGTTACAAAGTTCTGCAACCTTCTCTGCGTCTTCAGCCTTAAAGGGTCTTAAGATAAAATTTTTACTGTAAAGTCTAAAGTCTTCCAATTATAATCTTCCTGAAATCCTAGTTAGCTCTCTTAGTTCAGCAATAATTTGCTCGCTTATTGCATGGTCTTTCATTCGCCAAGTCCAATTGTCTCCAATTTTACCTGGGTTATTCATTCTGGCTTCATTGCCTAAGTCTAAAAAGTCTTGCATTTGGAAAATTGCCATAAAAGAAACAGAGGTCATTGCCCCTCTAATTAGGCCGTGGTTAAAGCCCTCTTCTTCATCAATATTAAAATATTTTCTAGCAAAGTTCAGCTCATCTTCACTGGCATTTGCTACCCAACCTTTAATGGTGTCATTGTCATGGGTGCCAGTATAAATAACTGAATTGTCAACTAGGTTGTGAGGAAGGTAGTCACTAGTTGCATCTGGATTAAAGGCAAATTGAAGGACCTTCATAGATGGAAAACCTGTTTCTTTTCTAAAGTTAACAACTTCTTCAGTTATATAGCCTAGGTCTTCGGCAATAATAGAAAGCTCTCCTATTTCTTCTTTAACCTTGTGGAACAAGTCCATGGCAGGCCCTGATTCCCAAGACCCTCTTCTGGCATTTTCATCTCCATAGGGAATCTTCCAATAGGATTCAAAGCCTCTAAAGTGGTCTAGTCTTAGGACATCAAAAATTTCTAAGTTGTGTTTGATCCTATTAATCCAAAAATTATAGCCTTCTTCCTTGTTGGCCTTCCAATCATAAACTGGATTGCCCCAAAGCTGGCCGTCTTCTGAAAAATAATCTGGCGGACAGCCACCTACATACTTAGGCCTTAGGTCCTTTTCCATTTGGAACAAGTGGGGCTTGGTCCAAATTTCTAGAGAGTCTGCTGCTACAAAAATTGGCAGGTCTCCTATAATTTTTATATTTCTTTCGTTTACATAGGCCTTAAAGTCTGCCCACTGTTTAAAAAATTCATATTGGATAAACTTTTGAAAGTCTATTTCTTCTTGATGGTCTCTAGCAAATTCTTCTAAGGCTACAGGGTCTCTATACTTATAAAAGTCTGGCCAATTATAAAAATTTTTCCCTACAAATTTATTTTTTAATGCCATAAAAATGGCGTAGTCGTTAAGCCAGTCTTTTTTCTCGGCTACAAAAGCTTGAAAGCCCATATTGCCAATATCAAAATTTCCAAAGGCCTTTTTTAAAATTGGATATCTTTCATTATAGAGTCTAGAGTAATCAACTTTTTCAGGGTCAAAGCCCTCTTCTAATGGCGCCAGGTCTTCTTTTGTTAAAAGTCCATCTCTAACTAAATAGTCTAGGTCTATAAAATATGGATTACCAGCAAAAGAAGAAAATGATGCATAGGGACTATCTCCATAACCTGTTGGCCCAACTGGTAGAAGTTGCCAGTACTTTTGTCCTGCAGCTGCTAAAAAATCTGCAAATTCTCTGGCCTTGTCTCCTAGGGTTCCTATTCCATAAGGACCTGGCAGAGAGCTTATGTGCATGAGAATGCCTGAACCTCTATTTTTTTTTGTTTCTTTATAATCGTATCTTTCATCTAACATATATCTTTACCTACTAATTTATTCTAAGGGTTGTTTCGCCGTCAAAGAAGTGTAAGGCTTCTAGGTCAAAGGTGAAGTTGTGCTTTTCATCTACTGCATATTCGTAGTGGCCTGGCACACTCATTACACATTCGTTGCCGTCTTCTAAAACAGTATAGAGAAGTTTTTCCTTGCCTAGGTTTTCTATTACATCAATTCTAGCTACAAAGGAATTTTTCTCTTCTTTTTTTGATAAAAATCTTTCAGAGCGAATGCCCATTACTACTTTTTTACCTTCATAGGCCTTTAACTTTTCCTTGTCTTCATCTCTTGGGTCAACTACAATTACTCCTGAATCAGAAACAAATTTGTTGTTTTTCATTTGTCCCTCGAAGACATTAATAGTTGGTGACCCGATAAATTGGGCTACAAAAAGATTCTCTGGCCTGTTATAAAATTCTTCAGGCTTGCCTACTTGTTGGACCTTGCCCTTGTCTAAGAGAACAATTTTTGTGGCCATGGTCATTGCCTCTGTTTGGTCATGAGTTACATAAATAGATGTTGTTCCCAGCTGCTTGTGGAGTCTTACTAGTTCCACTCTCATGTGTTCACGAAGTTTTGCATCCAGGTTTGATAGAGGCTCATCCATTAAAAATACTCCAGGTTTTCTAACCATAGCCCTGCCCAAGGCAACTCTTTGTCTTTGGCCGCCTGAAATGTCTGATGGTCTGTTATAAAGATAGTCTTCAATTTGCAAAACCTTGGCTGCTTCTAAAACCCTTTGATGGATTACTTCTTTTCTCTCCTTTTTCATCTTTAGAGAAAAGGCCATATTTTCATAAACTGTCATATGAGGGTATAGGGCGTATGATTGGAAAACCATGGCTATATCCCTGTCTGATGGATCTACCTTGTTCATTAGCTTGCCATCAAATAAAAGTTCACCTTCTGTAATAGAATTAAGCCCTGCAATCATTCGCAAAAGGGTTGACTTACCACAACCTGAAGGTCCTAATATTACACAAAATTCTTGGTCATCTATAAGCAAATCTATATTTCTAATGGTGAAGTTTTCTCGTCCTTCGTACTTCTTGCCAATATTTTTTAATTCAACTTTCACTTTTTCCTCCTAGCCTTTAACCGATCCTGCAGATAGTCCTGATACTAATTCCTTTTGTAGGGAAATAAATAAAATTATTATTGGAACAGCTGTCAACAAACCTCCTGCTGCAAAGGCAGGTTGGTTCATGGTTCTTACGTCATTAATTAGTGTAAAAAGTCCTGTTGCCAGTGTATAATTTTTTGGATTTGTAAGCAAAATACTTGGTAGCATATAATCCATAAAGGGTCCTATAAAAGACCAAAGGGCGATAATTGCAAGCATTGGCCTTGCTATAGGCATTATGATTAGCCTGTAAACTTCCATGTTTGAACAGCCGTCTATTCTAGCAGCGTCATCTAACTCTGTAGATACTGAATCTATATAGCCTTTTAAAATAAAAGTATTAGAGGCTATTCCCCCTGCTGCATAAATTAAAATTAACATAAACCTTCTTGAAAAAACTGGAAGGACTCCAGAAATAATTGAGTGAATAGCATAGTAGGCTGTAATCCCTGCAAAGGTTGGGATAGTTTGGATTAACATAATTGCAAGTAGACTCATCTTTTTGCCCCTAAACCTAAACCTCGAATAGGCATAGCCTGTAAAGGATACAATTACTAGGGTAATTATCGCAGTTAAGATTGCTATATAAATAGTATTTCTCACCCAATATAAAAAGTAGGTTTCTTCAAAAAGATACTGAAAATTTTTTAAGGAGAAAACAAATTCAGAATTTAGAGAAATGTTTCTTCCTTGGTTGCCATTAAAAGATGATATTACCATTACTGATAAAGGCCAAAGAATTACAAAGGCCCAAATTATCATAATGACATAAGAAATAACAAGTAAGACCTTGCCCACTCCAGTAAGAGGTTGTTTGTCAGACAAATATAGTTGAGAATCTTTTTTCTTTTTCTTAAACATCCTAATCCTCCTTAAAGGCCTTAGTATTTCTGTAGCCTAAAAATGAAACAAACATTATAACTAAAGAAATTACTATGGTTATTGCTGCCCCTATACCCTGGTACTGGTTCTCTATAGTTAGCTTGTAGATATAAGAAATCAATAAGTCTGATGAACCAGCTAGGTTACCATAAAGGGTTGGGAAAAACGGTCCACCTCTGTTAAACAAATAAATTATTGAAAAGTTATTGAAGTTAAAGGTGTACTGGTTTATTAGTAGAGGTGCTGTTTGATATAAAACTAGGGGAATGGTTATTCTCAAAGTTTGTTGAAAGCCTTTGGCTCCATCAATTTCAGCTGCCTCATAAAGGTCTTTTGGGATTCCTTGGAGAACTCCAGTTGACAATAAGAAGATATAAGAAGATCCCAACCAACCTTGTAATAAAATTAGGCTCAATCTTGTTAAATGGGTTGAGTTTTTTATATCAACATTTACATTAAAAGTAGAATTTATTACATCTGTCAAAGGTCCGCCTCTAGATACCATTAGAGAAAAGAACATAATGGTTATAAAGGCAGGTACAGCCCAAGGAAGTAGATAAATGGTTCTGAAGATTTTCTTGCCCTTAACCCTATCTTGGTTAACAAGTAGACTTAAAATAAAGCCAATTGCTATAGCCAAAGTAGTTGCTCCAAGAGTCCATAAAATCGTCCACCTTAAAATCAGCCAAAAGGCTCCACCAGCTACGCCCTCGCCCTTGGCGATAAGGGCATAATTACTTAGACCAATCCAAGAAAATTTATTTTGATGATCTGGATCCATATTGGTAAAGGAAATTAAAAGGGTTGTCAGTATTGGAATTAAAACTATAAAGGCTATTAACACATAGGCTGGTATAGAAACCAAATATGGAAAGCCTTCTCTGTTTAAAGTCTGCCTAGTTTCAAACCAGGAATTTACCCTAACTCCCTTTATATTGTTCTTTTCAGTCCTATAGACATCTACAAGGGAAAATACAAATAAAAATATTGCTATTAATATTAGTAAAATTGAAATTATTCCCTCGATCATAAAGATAATAGACCTGTCCATTCTAGCCCCATCCTGGGCCAGTGAAATTAGTCCATAGAAGCCCTCTCCTTGATAATTGCCAAAGCCTAAAAAATAAGGAAGGGCGATTAAATAAATAAAGAGACTGCCTAGGAAAAATAAACCTGCCTTAACTGGTTGCTTGTTTAAAAGTTGGCCCAGGCCAGGTATAAGGGCACCAATTATTGTGTTGACCAGGGAATTTTTTTCTATTTCTTCTGGAATTTTTCTCTTTGTGTCAGCTATGTCTGACTTCATAACCTTAATCATAGATTTTGTATCTAGCTTAAGGTGGTGATTAATATTTTCAATTTCCTCTTCCAAAGACTTTTTTGGATTTTCGTAGGAATAGACTAAGATGTCTTCCTTGGCTCTGGTCTTAGCAATTTTTACCTCGTTGTTATAGGCCTTTTGAGAAATTAAACCCGACTTTTCCTTATCCTTAATTTCTAAAATTTCTTTTTTAAGGTCTGCCTTTCTGGCTTCTTTATAGGCTTTAATTGCTGCCTCTTTCTTGGCAACTTCTTTTGGGTCTATCTTGGCCAAGTCTTCCTTTTTTTCCTTTAAAAGCTCAGATAGCTTTTTGTGGTTTTCTGTTATATCTGGTATGTGCCTTAGTTTGTGGGCAGAAATTTCATACTCTAACTGGGCATCATAGTCTAAGTCTACATAGGTCTTATAAAAGTCTAGCTTCTTTTCTGCTATAAAAAACTCAACTTCTAAGGCTTTGATTTCTTTTGGAGATTTTGATGCTTTTTCAAAGCTAGCTACTTGGTTTTTTAAATCAGATAGAAAAGCCTTTTCCTGGTCCTTATATTTTTTATATTCAATAATATAAGGGTGGGAGTCCTTGTTTTTCTTTATTTTTTCAAAGTCTTCTTTAGATGCCTGAGCCAAATCTAATAGATAAAGATTTTTTCTAGGATGGGAGTTGCCTATCTCATCTATTAAAGTTTTTTCATATCTCATAACTTCCTCCATTAATTTTCGTATCTTACAAGTAAAATAAATAAAACAACATACAAGGCTAAAATAATATAAAAAAATATTGATCCTATATTAAAAGAAAAAAGCAATCTTATTATTCTCACTAAAATTATGCCAGCAAAAACCAGCTTGTGAATTCCCTTGATTTTAATTTTGTCAAAGGTGAAAAATAAAAAAATTGAAAGAATTATAGGTTCAATAATATTTGATAGATAGTAAACTAGCACAAAGCTAAGGTAGTCACTTCCCTGACTTTCTGGAAAGGCTGCCTTATAAAGATCAAAGGCCTCTGAACTTTTAGCTGTAGTAAGAGCTTCAAGAGAAGCTAAGAAAATTATTGCTAGAGATACTAGTAAAATATAGCTAAGGTTTTTGTTGATTTTTTTCATTTTCAATCCTGTATATACTTTATATGTAATAGGGGAACCTAAGTCCCCCCACTAACTTTTATTAATTATTAAAAGTTTGCCATCATTGCATCAAAGGATGCCTTTAGTTCGCCATAGGCTTCTTCTACATTTGCTGGCTTAACACTGTTCCAAGAAAGTACAGCATTTTTCCATGTATCCCAAACTTTTCCCCATTCAGAGAATAGTGGTCTATTTGGTGCATCTGCATAAGATTCATAAACTGCTTCTATAATTTCTTTTTGAGTATCAGATAGGTCTGAGTTTTTATAAACATCAGCATTGGCATTTTCAATAATCTTACCAGTAGCCTTAAATAATTCTACAGCATTGTCTGGATTTAATAGTTCCTTGATCATTGCATAGGCAAGTTGGATCTTGTCTGGGTCTTTTTCATTTCTAGAATTTATTGCAAGTCCCCAGCCGCCTTTCCAGTGAGCTAATGGTTTGCCGTCAATAGTAATCTTGTCTATAGAACCAATTACTAGGTCATCACCTGCAAGTTCAGTCATTGTAGCTTGTTCCCAAGGTCCACCTAGTCTAATAACGCCTTCTGAGCCAGTTCTAAAAGCGTCGTCAATATAACCCCATCCAGCATCTGCGTCAAATAAAGCAGTTCCAGCATCATTGTGGCCCTTCCAATAGTCATAAACAGCTGCAATAACTCCTTGTTGGTCAGCGCTTAGGTCAGCATATTCTTTTGTTAAATCAGAATAGAAGTTTCCATTTTCATCTATGCCTAAAAGTTCAATGTTGCCAGCATTTGTTACTGCAACTCCATACCAAGCATCAAAAATTGGTAGTAAAACTGTAGACTCATTAGGTCCTGCATTTAAGTCAACTGCCTTTGATAGGTCTACGCCAGTTGCTTCAGCGTTGGCCTTGTTAGTATAGGTGATTAAAGTTTCAATATTATATGGGAAGGCTAAATATTCGTCATCGATTTTAAATTGGCCACCAAGACCTGCTGTAAAATCGTCCCAGCCTCCTATTTCTGCCGCCAAGGCTTCTGAGTCAATAGGATTTAAAATTTGGGCATCATTTAGTCCATATAGCCTATCAGCTGGAATAGCAAAAAGGTCGGCTGCGTCTTCGTTAAGAGCGTCAGTTGCATCTAGAGTATCTAGGTGGTCAAAGGCTCCTACTTCAATAATGTTAATCTTCGCATCTGGGTTAGCTTCCATAATTTTGTCAGCTGCCGCTTGATAATAATCCATCCAATCAGTTTCAGCTTGAACAGAAATTTCACCCTTTAGACTACCTTCTGCTGGAGTTGCTCCTCCATTGTCAGCTGGTCCATTGTCAGCTGGCTTGTCTGTAGATGCTTTTCCACAAGCAGTTAGAACTACAGCCATGACTAAAAGTAAAGCTATAAGTCCTTTAAATTTTTTCATACATTTTCCTCCTTATATTAAAGCTGCTTATTTGTAATTTTATATAAGCGCTTTCCTTATTCTAGTATATAATACCCTAATTTTGGATTTAAAGTCAATAAAAATGATATAAAATATCAAAATCTAAATATAAGGCATTTAAATTTAAAAAAAGGATGGAATCCGCCTTGGTTTCCACCCTTTTTGCCTATAGATTTACATTTAAAAATTGTCTGGTCCTATGGTACTTAGGATTTGTAAATATTTCTTCAGGACTACCTTCTTCTAAAATTTGTCCTTGATCCATAAATATTATTTTATCTGAAACCCTTCTAGCAAAATCCATTTCGTGGGTTACTATTAACATAGTTAGCCCTAAGTCTTTAAGATTATTAATAGTAGACAAAACTTCTCCAACCATTTCTGGGTCCAGGGCTGAAGTTGGCTCGTCAAATAAAATTATGTCTGGATCCATAGTTAAGGCCCTAGCAATTGCTACCCTTTGTTTTTGACCGCCTGAAAGTTGACTTGGTCTTGAGTTTATAAAATCTCCCATGCCAACTAGGTCTAAATTTTTTATGGCCTTAGCTTCAACTTCTTCTCTTGATGCTTTTAAAACTTTTATTGGCGCCTTGGTGCAGTTATCTAAGACGTTCATATTATTAAATAGATTAAAGTTTTGGAAGACCATTGCCAGTTTGCCTTTAAAGTCAGCTGTTTTAAAATCTCTATTTAAAATATTTTCGCCCTTGTATATAATTTCTCCACAGTCAGGCCTTTCTAAAAGATTTATACACCTTAGAAAAGTTGACTTGCCTGATCCTGATGGACCAATTAAACTAATAACTTGCCCCTTTTCTAAGTTTAAGGATAGGCCCTTTAAGATTTCCTTAGAGGCAAAAGATTTTTTTAAATTTTTTATTTCAATTATATTTTCCATTTTTCTCTCCTAATTTGCACTTCTCATTACGTCAGTTCTCTTTGCCCTTGAATATGACTCTGGGTCTGCTAGTCTTTCTTCAAGTAAGTGAAGTAAGTATGCTATAGACAAGGTCAAGGTCAAGTAAATTAACGAAGTTATAAAATACGTTTCAAAATACATTAGATTGCCGCCAACAATTGACTTAGTTGTAAAGAATAATTCATTAACTGCAATAACATTTAAAACTGATGTGTCCTTTATGTTTACAATAAACTCGTTGCCAATTGATGGGATTATATTTTTTAAAGTTTGTGGTAGGACAACCTGGGTCATTGTTTGAAAATGAGTCATCCCTAAGGAACTTGCTGCTTCAAACTGACCTGGATCAATAGAATTTATTCCTCCCCTAACAACTTCAGAAAGATAGGCGCCTGTGTTAACTGATACAACTAAAAAGGCTGCTTCCATTGGCGATAAATTTATGCCAGCAAATTGTAAAAGGCCAAAGTAAACTAAAACTGATTGAACAATCATTGGCGTTCCCCTTAGGACTTGGACATAAATATTTACTAGAATTTTTAACAAGTTCAAGAAAAAGTTTTTGCCCTTGTGAAGAGACGGTGGAATTGTTCTTATTATTCCGACGATTAGTCCAATTACAAGTCCTAGGACAGTTCCAACAAGGGAAATAATTATTGTAAAGGCTGTTCCCCTTAAAAAGTTGGCCTTGTTTTCGATAAAGATATTTTTCATGTTGGATAGAAATCTTTCTAGGCCTTCTCTTTCATCATCGCCTTTGTCTTGTAAAATATTCATTTCGTCCATTAGGTCCATGCGTTCTTCTAAAGAAATTGTACTTAAGATTTCATTAAGCTGGTCTTTTAGTGGACTGCCCTTTTTTATTCCAATGGCAATTTGTGTATCTTCTGGACTTGTTTCAAAACCTGGGTTGAGTTCGGCCATTTTTAAGCCAACTCCTGCCATGGCTGCTGCCATGGCTTCAGGTCTTTCTGCTACATAGCCGTCGGCCTTGCCTGTTTGAACTGCAACTCTCATAATTGAAAAGTCTGACATTGGTTCAAGATGGTTGACTCCAGGAATTTGATCTATAACTGTGTCGTGGAAGGTGTTTAGCTGGGCAACAATATCTGCGCCAGAAAAATCTTCTAGAGACTTTGCGTCTGCATAAGGTCCCTTTGCATTTACAACCATAACCAAATCTGACTCATAATAACCGTCTGAAAAATCAATTTGCTTGGCCCTTTCTGCTGTTGGACTCATGCCAGCCATTATTAAATCAATTCGTCCTGATGTTAAGGCTGGAACTAAGCCATCCCATTCAATTTTTATAATTACTGGCTTCTTGCCTAGGCCTTCAGCAATTTTTTTTGCAACTTGAACGTCGTAGCCGTTGGCGTATTCATTTGAGCCTTCAATAGGAAGGGCTCCGTTGTCTGCAGTTTTTTGAGTCCAATTAAATGGAGGATAGGCTGCTTCAAGACCTATTCTTATTGTTTCTTCCTCTGCTTCAACTGAATTTGAACAGACAAAGATGCTAGGAAGTAAAATTCCTAAAACTAAAATCAAACTTACAATTCTTCTTCTCATTTTTTTCTCCTTAAAATTTATTTATGACAATACTAAATATAAAAAAGCCCCATCCCTGTTGTTGCCAACTAGGGACGGAGCGTTAAAATTTCCGTGTTACCACCCACATTTATTTAAAGTTCACACCTTAAACCTTATCAAGTACTATCATACTCTCCTTCTATAACGGGAAGTCCCGACAACCTATCAAAAATCCAGGCTGCTGCTCCAAGTCTTTTTTCACTCCTACTAACATTATCTTTTCTCACCAACAAAGACTCTCTGTGAATATATCATAGGGCTAATCTTCTTATCAAAGCATTTAATTAAATAATACTTTAGCAAAATTTTTTTCTCTTGTCAAGGGAAATTTTAAAAATACTTAAATTAGTCTGTGAAATTTCTCTTTAATAAAAAGAAAACCCTGCCTAAGCAAGGTCTTCTCTAATTAATATTTATTTAAAATATTCTACTGCAGCTTGGAAAATATTATTTTCTTCTACACCTTCAATGTTTTTAAATAGGTCTTTTTCATTTCTCTCTGGATGACCCATTCTGCCGTAGATCTTTCCACACTTACAAATTAATCCTTCAATGTTATAAGCTGAGCCATTAACAGCTGTCTTATAAACTGAAGCAACTTGGCCATTTTTCAAAAGTTCTTTTAGCATTTCTTCTGAAACTACAAGTCTGCCATCGTAGTGGGCTATTGGAGTCTTATAAGTTTTGCCAGCTTGGAAATTCTTTAACCAAGGTGAATTTGTTGTTTTAACTTCAATATCTTCTAGCCTTGAAACAAAGTTGCCTGAAGAGTTAAAGGAAATTGTCATATCAGATTCTTCTTGGTCTCTAATTTCTCCATAAGGAAGGAGGCCTGACTTAACTAAACCTTGGAAGCCGTTACCAAGTCCAAGAATTAATCCGTCATTTTCTTCAAGTAGATATTCAATTGCTTCCTTAACTTCAGCCTTCTTTAGGATATTTGCTATATACTTGCCTGCTCCATCTGGCTCATCACCTGTAACTGCTCCGCCAGGAATGGCTAGGATTTGTGATTTTTTAATTTCTTCAGCAAAGGCTAACTTTGATGCTTCAAGTTCTTCTTGGGTCCTGTTTTTATAAACAAAGGTTACAACTTCAGCGCCTTCTTCTTCAAAGGCCTTGGTCAAATCATATTCGCCATTAGTTCCGTAGAAAATTGGAATTAATACTCTTGGTCTGTCAGTCTTCTTTGTTGACTTTAGTTTTCTTTCAACTTGAGCATTAGATAAATCTTTGGCTTCTTGGACTTTTTCGCTAGGGAAAACTGGATCAAGGGTATTTAGATAAGCCTTTTCTAAGTCTCCTTCATCTAAGGTTACGCCATTTACTATCATCTTGTCAGCAAAGCTACCGATGTTTTTAATAAAGTCTCTGTCTTCAAGGTACTCAACAATAAAGGATCCGTATTTTGGTGAATACAAGTCATCTAATTTTATGTCAAAGCCTGTTTGATAAAGGGCTTGTTCATAAATTTGTGGAAGAGTTCCCTTGTGAGTAATTGTTGAAGCAGCTAAAATATTTCCTGCTTTAATATCTGCGTGGATTTTTTCAAAGTTGTCTTTTAATTTATCTAGGTCAAGTAAGCCGTTTTTGTCATATTCAACTTCAACTAAACCTAACTTGCCCTTGCCTTTAAAGTCTGGAGACACAATATTTTCTATGTCTGTTGTTGTTACAGCAAAGGAAATTAATGTTGGTGGAACGTTAATGTGTTCAAAGGTTCCGCTCATTGAGTCCTTGCCTCCAATTGGTGGAGCGTCAAAGTGAGCTGAAGCTACTAAAGCACCAAGTAGGGACTTTAATGGCTTAGACCAAGATTCTTCTGATGAAAGTCTTTGATAAAATTCTTGGAAGGAAAGTCTGATCTTGTCTAAGTCAGATCCTGTTGCTACTAACTTTGCTAGAGATTCAATTACTGCATAGTAGCCTCCTAAGAATTGAGATTCTTCAGAAAGATATGGGTTAAAGCCATAGGACATTAGGGAAACTGTATTTACATTTCCTTCAAGGGCTGGAATCTTTGCTGCCATAGCTTGGATTGGAACTGTTTGTTTTTTTCCACCAAGTGGAGCTAGGACTGTTGCCCTGCCTACTGAGCCGTCAAATAATTCAATAATATTTTTCTTTGAAGTTATATTTAAGTCTTTTAAATAATTCTTTAGGTTTTTAGGGTCTGTGTCTGAAACTTTTAAAACTTTAGCTGGCTCTTCAGATGTAACCTTAACTTTTTGGAACCTGTCTGCTCCAGCTGTATTTATAAAGTCATAGGACAAGTCTGCTATTAGCATGTCTTCGTGATACATAGTCATTCTATTTGTATCTACAACTTCAGCTACAATACTTGCGTCTAAGTTTTCTGCATCAGCTAACTTTATAAATTCGTCTAGGTCGTCTTTGCCTACGACAACTGCCATACGTTCTTGGGATTCAGAAATGGCAACTTCTTTTGGAGCCATACCTGGATATTTTACAGGAACCTTGTCTAAGTGGATTTCAATTCCGTCAGCAAGTTCGCCAATGGCAACAGAAACTCCACCAGCACCAAAGTCATTACATTTCTTTATTAGCTTGGCTGCCTTTTCGTTTCTAAATAGTCTTAGAATTTTTCTTTCTTCAGGGGCATTTCCCTTTTGAACTTGGGCAGATTCAGTTACAATTGATTCAACATTGTGAGACTTAGATGAACCTGTCGCTCCACCAATTCCGTCTCTACCAGTTTTGCCGCCTAATAAAATTACGACATCACCTGGGGTTGGTTCAATTCTCCTTACATTTTCAATTGGAGCGCAAGCCATAATTGCTCCTGCTTCCATTCTCTTGGCCATATAGCCTGGATGATAAATTTCGTCCATATAGCCAGCAGCTAGACCGATTTGGTTGCCATAAGATGAATAACCTTTGGCAGCGTCAATGGCAAGCTTTCTTTGTGGAAGTTTTCCTTCAAGGGTTTCTTCAAAAGGAGTTAGAGGATTTCCTGCTCCAACAACTCTCATTGCTTGGTAAACAAAAGCCCTGGCAGAAAGTGGGTCTCTAATGGCTCCACCTAAACAAGTTGATGCGCCACCAGTTGGTTCAATTTCTGTTGGGTGGTTGTGGGTTTCGTTTTTAAATAATAACAAGTAGTCTTCTAGTTCTTCCTTGCCATTTTTTTCTACCCTTACCTTAATTTTTACAGAACAAGCATTGATTTCAGAAGAAACTTCTAAGTCTGCTAGCTTGTCATTTTGTCTCAAATATTTGGCGAGAATTGTTCCAAAAGACATTAAGGATATTGGCTTTTCAATTTTTAGTTCTTCTCTTAGAGATAAATAATAATCGAAGGCCTTTTTAATTTCTCTATCTAGGTCTGTTTTTACATCATCAAAGGCTACTTCTAACTGGGTGTTAAAGGTAGTGTGACGGCAGTGGTCTGACCAATAAGTGTCAATAATTGCAAGTTCAGTTTCGTTAGGGTCCCTGTCTTCAGATTTAAAATAGTCTTGTAAAAATTTTAAATCGTCTAGGTTCATAGCTAGATTTTCGTCTACTAAAAACTCTTTTAAAGTTTCTTCGTCATAGTCTCTAAAACCATCATAGATTAGATTTTCTAAGTTGTCTGCCACATTTTTCTTTAGGGTCTTTACTTCCTTAGAAAGATCAATAGTTTGGCTGTCAACTGGATTTACTAAGTATTTTTCAATTTTTTCAAGGTCTTTGTCGCTTAGACCTTCAAAAACATAGACATCAGCTGACCTAACTTTTACGTCTTCACCAGTAAATAAGGCAATATTATCTAACAAACCTTGGTCTCTTTGGTTAAATTGACCTGGAAGTAGGTTTACACAAAGGTATTTGTCAAAGCTATCTTGAAGTTTTTTTGCATCTTCATTTACAAAAACTTCGTCAACTGGTTTTTCTGCTAAAACAGTGTACAAAATTGCATCTAAAGTTTCCTTAGAAGATTCAATGTCATAAAGCCTATAAGTTTTTAAAGATTCTAGGTCTATGTGTAAAAAGTCTTTGATTTCACTAATTAAAACTTCTTCCCTCTTGTCGTCTTTTCTCCTTACAAAGGCCCTGTTTACACAAGTACTACTATTATTCATACATCCTCCTCATGATATAAAGCATGTCTTTCTTACAAAATTATAAGTGCATACAAAAAAGAGAACTAAAAAAGTCCTCTAAATTCTTACACTTATTTTGTTAAAGCTAAAAGAAGAGACACTCCAAGCCTTAGTTTTAGATAGTGGTAAAATTTTTTTTAAATATCTAAAAGAAAATAAAAACATAAGTCTCTCCCCAATTAATTTCACTATCATTATAGCATAAGTTTATTTTTAATTGTAGCTGTATTTTTTATTTTTTTATAAAATCAAAGGCAATTCTCTCACTGCCATCTGCAACATAAATAATTCCACATTTTTTAAAGCCAGCTTTTTCTATGGCAGCTAACATTTTTTTATTGTCCCTATGGGTGTCAACTCTTAAATATTTTATTTGGTCTTTGGCAAAGTCAAAAACTATTTGTGAAAGGCCTCTGACACTGCCATCAGATGCCAACCTATGAATAGTTCCATAAGGCAGGTCCTCTGACCAGATTCCATCATAAATATTTTTGTAATTTATTTCATCTCCAATAATTAAAGAAAAAGTTCCAACAACTTTTCCATCTGAGATGCAGACATAGGCGTTTTCGTTTTCAATATCTCTTATAAGTACAGCTTCATCTGGATAGGCTCCGCCCCACTGGCTTGGGTTGCCATTTGCTGCCATAAAGGCCCTGGCTCCTGCTATTATATTTTCAATTGCTTCAAGGTCACTTAGCTTTGCTTGTCTTATTTTTAATTCCATAAGACCTCCAAAAATTTATTTGTATTTTTTGTTTTTTATTCTTCCTTATATTTATTGCCAAAAAACATCTTTATTAAGCTCTAGACGTGTTAAAATAATATTTACTGGCATTTTATTTTTAAAAGATATAAGATAGACACATAACGCTTACAAAAATTGTTTTATTTATAGATGAGGTTAAAATTATGGAAAAAAAGAAATATTATAGACGGTCCTTAAAGGTTGCTTGGCCTTCGGTTTTAGAAAGTTTTTTTATAGCCTTGGCAGCTATGATTGATACAATGATGGTTGGAAATTTAGGCCCCTATGCTATTGCAGCTGTTGGTCTAACTACTCAACCAAAGTTAATTGGCTTTATTATTTTTATTGCCATTAACGTCTCCCTTTCTGCCTTAGTTGCCAGACGAAGAGGAGAAGAAGACAAGGAAGGGGCAAATCAAGTTTTTGTTACAGCCTTTATTCTCGCTTTTGCCTTAGTAATCTTAGTTTCTCTAATAGCGGTTAGCCTTGCAGATCCCCTTATGAGAATGTCCGGGTCCAACCACGAAACCCATGTCCACTCAGTTGAATACTTTAGAATTATTATGGGGGGCATGGTCTTTAACGTTGTGGCCATGACTATTAACGCTGCCCAAAGAGGATCAGGCAATACAAAAATCGCCTTTGTTTCTAATCTGGTATCTTCAATTGTAAATATTATTTTTAACTACTTGTTAATTGAAGGGAACTTTGGCTTTCCAGCCTTAGGAGTTAGAGGAGCTGCCATTGCTACAGTTTTTGGATCCTTTATAGCCATGCTAATGGCAATAAGGTCCCTCTTTAATCCTCTGTCCCTAGTTGACATAAAATATATTTTAGCAAACAAGATAAAGTTATCTCTAGCTTCCTTTAAGTCAATTTTTGAACTTTCTTTTAATATATTTTTTGAAAACCTGGCTATGAGAATTGGATTTTTAATTACAGCAGTTACAGCTGCAAAACTTGGAACCCAAGCCTTTGCAGTTCATAATGCAGGAATGAATATTCTTTCCCTAGGCTTTTCCTTTGCAGACGGCATGCAAGTTGCTGCAGTTGCCCTAGCAGGTAGGTCCCTAGGAGCTGGAGATAGAGACGAAGCAATTACCTACGGCCAAGTCTGTCAGAGAATTGGTTTTATGATTTCTGTAATCTTTTCTCTGGTGATGTTTTTATTTGGAAAAAATATTATGGGCCTTTACTTTAAGGATCCTGAAATAATTGCTGACGGAGTTATTATTACTAGGTTTATGATGGTAATTGTCCTCCTACAAATTTCTCAAATAATTTATGGCGGTTGTCTAAGGTCAGGTGGAGATGTTAGGTACACTCTAGTTGCTGGAATAATTGCAGTGACAATAATTCGTTCATCAGTTACCTTGGTTACAGTAAATATTTTTAATCTGGGCCTTTATGGTATTTGGATTGGAATCTTATCAGACCAAATTTCAAGGTTTACCCTACTTAGACACAGGTTTAAACAAGGCAAGTGGACTCAAATTAAAATTTAAAATTGTTTTTGAAAATCAGGCTTATTTTCTTAAGTCTGATTTTTTTGTGGGTTACCACAATAAATTGGGGACACAGCTTAAGAAATGTCCCCAATAAAATAAACAATAAAAAATAGGGCTTAGAAAACTCTAGCCCTAGATCTTAAAAATTTTATTCACTTACTCTTTTAATATTTGCACCAATGTCTTTAAGCTTGGCTTCTATGTCTTCATAGCCTCTGTCTATGTGATAGATGTCATAAACTTCAGTTTGGCCTTCAGCTACAAAACCAGCTAGGATTAAAGCTGCCCCACATCTTAAGTCTGTTGCATAAACTTTGTTGCCAACTAGTTTTCTGCCGCCTTTAATAGTTGCAGACCTATCATCTATACTTATCATTGCGCCCATTCTCTTAAACTCGTCAACGTGCATAAATCTATTTTCAAAAACAGTTTCAATTACAGTGTTAGTTCCCTGGCATTGGGTCATCATTGCCATAAATTGAGCCTGCATATCTGTAGGAAAACCTGGATAAGGTAAAGTTTTAATGTCAATGCCCTTTAAAAATTCTGGCCCCCTTACCCTAACTGACTCGTCAAACTCTTCAATTTGGCAACCAGCTTCTTCAAGTTTTGAAATAACTGGTCTCAAGTGATTTGGAATTACATTGTCAATAATTACATCCCCTTGGGTTATTGCTGCTGCAACCATAAAAGTTCCTGCCTCAATTCTGTCAGGAATAATTTGGTGCTTGGCCCCATAAAGTTTTTCAACTCCGTCTATAATAATTGTGTTAGTTCCAGCTCCCTTAATAGTTGCACCTAACTTTCTCAAGAAGTTAGAAAGGTCAACTATTTCAGGTTCCATAGCTGCGTTTTCAATTATGGTTCTGCCTTGGGCTAAAACTGCTGCCATCATTATATTTTCTGTGGCGCCAACAGATGGAAAGTCTAGGTAGACCTTGTTGCCAACTAAATTTTCTGTGTGGGCTAGTATATAAGAATCTTCTCCGTCGTCACCTTCGCCATAGTGTTCTTCACACTCAACTCCCAAGGCCCTAAAGCCTTTTAAGTGTAAGTCAATTGGTCTTGCTCCAATAGTACACCCACCTGGAAGGGAGTTTTTCGCCTTGTTCATTCTGCCAAGAAGAGGTCCCATTACTAAAAATGATGCTCTCATCTTGCTCATTAGTTCGTACTTGGTTTCATAAGTGTTTATGTTTTTTGCATTTACTCTTACTACGCCGTTGCCAAGATCTTCAACCTCAGCTCCTAATGCTCTTAAAACCTCACACATTATTTCAACGTCTTTTAGTTTTGGAACATCTTCTAAAATAATATCTTCTGTTCCTAAAAGAGTTGCTGCAAGTATTGGCAGACAGGCATTTTTTGCTCCGCTAACTCGAATGCGACCCTTTAGGTTCATACTTTTTTCAACTACCAGTTTTTCCAACTGCAATCCTCCGTCCTATCTTTATAATAAAATTTTTAAATTTAAAAGTTACTTGAGAAATTTATTCCCTCTTAGTTTATATCAGATAAAAAAGTTTTTTTCAATGATAGATTATAATTTCATTCCTTTAAAATCATAGCCTGCATCTTCGATTATCTTTTTATAAGTTTCTTGGTCATAGGCCACAGATGTTTTTATATAAGCAGCTCCTTCATCAAGGTCAATTTCCGCCCTAAGACCATCAAGACTTTCAAGGGCTTCTTTGACTCTTCTTTGGCAGTGCTTGCAAGTCATGCCGCCTACAAAAATCTTAACTTCTTCTAAGTCTTTCTTAGAAAAATCTGCTGTCAGACTAAACCTGTTAACTTTCACATCTTCTCGATTTAAATCAGAAACATCTTGACTTCTAAGTGGTTTAAAGCCATTTAATCTCAAGGCATTAGTCACAACAAAAACTGATGAAAATGACATGGCCAAGGCTCCTAACATTGGAGATAATTTTAGGCCAAAGGCTGGATAAAAAATTCCAGCAGCAATTGGAATGCCTATAACATTGTAGAAAAATGCCCAGAAGAGATTTTCTTTAATGTTTTTCAAAGTGGCCTTTCCTAGGTCAATGGCGTTAACAACATCTAACAAGTTGTTTTTCATTAAGACTATGTCAGCTGACTCCATGGCTATGTCAGTTCCAGCTCCAATCGCCATGCCAATGTCTGCCTTTACCAAAGCAGGTGAATCGTTAATGCCATCTCCAACCATAACAACTTTTTCTCCCTGAGTTTGGAGACTAGAAATTACTGCCTCCTTGTCTTGGGGAAGAACGTCAGAAATTATTTGATCAACTTCTAGGTCACTTCCAATGGCCTTGGCAGTTACTTCATTGTCCCCTGTTAGCATAACGACTTTTATTCCTTCAGCCTTTAATTTTGAAATAGCCTCTTTAGAACTTGGTTTAATTACATCAGCTACGGCAATTATTCCTAAAACTTTTTCAGAGTCGGCAAAGTACATTGGAGTCTTTCCTGCTTCAGCCAGCCTTCTTCCCTCGGCTAAAATTTCTTCAGACTCAAGGCCTAGCTGGTCGAGGATTTTATTATTGCCAGCAAAGTATTCTTTGTCGTTAACTTTTGCCCTTATTCCCATTCCTGGTTGGGCTTCAAAGTCTTTGACTTCAAGGTCCATTGTTTTTTCTTCTTTAGTAAAGGCAACAATAGCTTCAGCCAGTGGGTGTTCAGAAGATTTTTCCATGGCATAGGCTAGGTTTATTAAAGTTTTTTCGTCAGCTCCTACAGAAATTAAATCAGTTACAAAAGGCTTGCCTAGAGTTATGGTCCCAGTTTTATCTAAGACCACAGTTGAAATATGGCCAAGACCTTCAAGACTTTCTGCTGACTTTATTAAGACGCCAAAGGATGCGCCTTTACCTGTTCCAACCATAATTGCAACTGGAGTAGCAAGCCCTAAGGCACATGGACAGGAAATTACTAAAACTGCTACAGCCATTTGCATGGCAAATTCAAAGCCCTCGCCTAAGGCAGTCCAAGTTATAAAAGTAACTAAAGCAATTACTAAAACAATTGGCACAAAGACTCCAGCAATTTTATCTGCTAGCTTTGCAATTGGCGCCTTTGATGAAGATGCCTTTTTTACAAGGTCAACAATTTGTGCAAGAGTTGAATCTTCTTGGGACTTGGTAACTTCAACTTCAAGGGCCCCTGTCTTGTTTATAGTTGCAGTAAAGACTTCGTCGCCAACTTCTTTAGTAATAGGAAGTGACTCTCCCGTTAAAAGAGCCTGGTCAACTGCAGTTGAGCCTTTAATAACTTTTCCATCAGCTGGAATTTTTTCTCCAGGGCGAATTACTAAGACGTCGCCAATTTTTATTTGGTCAACTGGAATTTCAACTTCTTCGCCGTCTTTTAAAATCCTAGCAGTTTTTGGTGCCAGGTCCATGAGCTTGGTAATAGCCTGAGAGGTTTTTCTCTTTGACCTGGCTTCAAAGTACTTGCCTAGAGTTATTAAAGTCAAAATCATTGCCGCCGTTTCAAAATAAATGTCGTGGCTAAACTTGTGAACCATATCCATATTTTGGTCTCTAAAGGCAATGATCAACATAAAAATTGCGTAGATGCCATAGAGGTATGAAGCCCCAGATCCAATGGCAATTAGCGAATCCATATTTGGATTTCTGTTGAAAAGTGACTTAAAGCCATTTATAAAATAAGCCCTGTTCACAAATAATATTGGTGTTGCTAGTAAAAGCTGGATAAAAATATTTATTAGCGAGTTTTCAGGTCCAAGTAAAAATCCTGGACTTGGAAGACCCATCATCGGTCCCATGGCCACATACATTAATATAAGCATTAGAGGGAAGGAAACTTTTAGACGAAAGACCTTATCCTCTAATTCGTTTTTATAAATATCTGTAGATTCACTTGCACTTGAATTTTCTTTAGCAGCACTTTCTTTTTTCAAAGCTTCAGCCTTGTAGCCAGCCTTGTCAACTGCCTGTATTATTTCAAAATCATTTACATTTTTTTCGTCAAAGGAAACTTCCATAGACTTAGTCAGTAGATTTACTTCAACCTTGTCTACGCCGTCAAGCTTATTAACTGCCCTTTCAACTGCAGCAACACAGGCGGCACAAGTCATTCCTTCAACATTAAATTGTTTGTTCATCTATATCACCTTTTTAATTCCTAGTTATTCACTATGGATTTACCCGAAAAAGAAGGAGCTCAAGCACAAAACTTAAACTCCTTGATTTATTTTATTTTACAACTATATTTATAATTTTTCCTGGAACGAAAATTTCTTTTACAATATTTTGTCCGTCGAAAATTTCCTTGCCTTCTTGAGAGCTATAAAGCATTTCTAAAACTTGATCTTTACTTGCGTCCTTAGATGCTTGAAGTTTCATTCTAAGTTTTCCATTTACTTGAACTGGATATTCAATTTCATCTCTAACAGTTTTTGCCTCATCATAAGTCGGCCAAGTTTGGTCAACGATGTGGCCTTCAAAGCCACAAGCTTCCCAAAGCTCTTCAGTTATATGAGGGGCAACTGGATTTAATAAAATCAAATATGTTTTAAACTCAGCCGCATTTATAGAGCCCTTTTTGTTAATGGTATTTAGTAGTTCCATTAAGGCTGCAATTCCAGTGTTAAACTTTAGTGTTTCGTAGTCTTCAGAAACTTTTTTAATAGTTTGGTTAAATTCAATTTCTAAGTCCTTAGAATACTCATCTCCATCAACTAAGCTGTCTGCAAGTTTCCAAACCCTGTCTAAATATCTTCTAGTTCCAATTAGAGATTCAGTTGACCATGGAGCAGACTTTTCAAAGTCGCCCATAAACATTTCATAGGTCCTTAAAGTGTCAGCGCCGTATTCGCTTACAATGTCGTTAGGATTGATGACATTGCCACGAGACTTAGACATTTTTTCTCCATTTGAACCAAGGATCATGCCGTGAGAAGTTCTCTTTGCATAAGGTTCTTTAGTTGGAGCAAGACCAATATCATATAAGAACTTGTACCAAAATCTTGAATAAAGTAAGTGAAGGGTTGTGTGTTCCATGCCTCCATTGTACCAATCAACATTTAGCCAGTAGTCTCTAGCTTCTTTAGATGCAAGCTCTTCATGGTTGTGAGGGTCAATGTATCTCATAAAGTACCAAGATGATCCAGCCCATTGTGGCATAGTATCAGTTTCTCTCTTGGCAGGGCCGCCACATGATGGACAAGTAGTGTTTACCCAGTCAGTCATTTTAGAAATTGGAGATGATCCGTCTTTAGATGGCTCATAAGTTTCAACTTCTGGTAAAGTTAATGGCAGGTCCTTTTCATCAAGAGGAACCCAGCCGCACTTGTCACAATAAACCATTGGAATTGGCTCGCCCCAATATCTTTGTCTAGAGAAAATCCAGTCTCTAAGTTTGTAATTTACTTTTTTATCTCCAAAACCATTTACTCTTGCATATTCAATGGCCTTGTCTTTGGCTTCTTTAACACTTAGGCCGTCAAAAAGTGGAGAGTTAATCATCTTTCCAGATTCAATATCAGTAAAGGCTTCTTTAGAAATGTCTCCGCCATCTACAACTTGGACCATAGGAAGATTAAACTTTTTAGCAAAGTCATAGTCTCTTTGGTCGTGGGCAGGAACAGCCATAATCGCTCCAGTTCCATAGCTGGCTAATACGTAATCAGAAATCCAAATAGGAATTTCTTTTTTTGTAAAAGGATTAAGAGCCCTTAGGCCAAGAAGTTCAACTCCAGTTTTGTCTTTAACAAGTTCTGTTCTTTCAAATTCAGAAAGATGAGAAGCCTTGTGTCTGTAGTCTCTAACCTGGTCAATATTTGTGATCTTGTCAGCATACTTTTCAATAATTTCATGTTCAGGAGCAATAACCATATAAGTCGCCCCATAAATTGTATCTGGCCTAGTAGTAAAAACTTCTAAGTAGTCTTCAGTGCCAGCAATATTAAACTTAAGTTGGCCGCCAATTGATCTTCCGATCCAATTAATTTGTTGGGCCTTGATCCTGTCAAAGTAGTCAACATCTTTAAGGTCCTCAATTAACCTGTCAGCATATTCAGTGATCTTTAGCATCCATTGGGACCTAACTTTTTGTTCAACTTCAGCCCCACATCTTTCGCACTTGCCGTCAACAACTTCTTCGTTGGCTAGGCCACAAAGACATGAAGGACACCAGTTAATAGGCATTTCCTTTTTATAGGCTAGGCCTTTTTTAAACATTTGAATAAAAATCCATTGGGTCCACTTGTAGTAGTCAGGATCAGTAGTATTAATTTCCTTGGACCAATCAAAAGAAAAACCAATAGACTGTAATTGTTTTTTAAAGTTGGCTACATTGTCTTCAGTAACCTTTTTTGGGTGGATGCCAGTTTTAATAGCATAGTTTTCAGTAGGCAAACCAAAAGCGTCCCAACCCATTGGATAAAGGACATTCATTCCCTCTAATCTCTTTTTTCTAGAAACAACATCTAAGGCAGTATAAGGTCTAGCATGACCAACATGCAAGCCTTGGCCAGAAGGATAAGGAAACTCAACAAGGGCATAAAACTTTTCCTTGTCCACATCAATATCAACTTCAAAAGACTTATTGTCCTGCCAAAACTTCTGCCATTTTTTCTCCACATCAGCGTGATTGTACTTGTTCATAGTGCCTCCAATATATATAAATAAAAATTTCTATAAGATTTAAAAATAACTTGCCTTATATTATACTACAAAAAAATTATATAGGCTAAGAATTTATAAAAAATAAAATAAGACTAGAAAACCTAGCCTTATTTTTATATTAATGAAAAATTTTCTTTTTACTTTTTAGTTTTTAAA
>CAYFUN010000004.1:44731-58474 GCA_964346535.1 uncultured Peptoniphilaceae bacterium | reverse complement strand
CAAAACAAAAAAGAAGAAGGCCTTGACCTTCTCCTTAAATCTTTTATTAAACGTCTGCTCTTGCTATTTCTACTAGCAGTTTTGATACGTCTATAATTGTGTCAACCTTACAAAATTCGTCTACTGAGTGGGCTTTTGTCATGCCTACTCCTAGGTTTACTGATGGAATGTTGTTTAGGTTGTAGTTGTTAGTGTCAGATCCACCACCTGATTTTGCTGGTGCAAATTTAAAGCCTAGTCTGTCACAAGCTGCCTTTACTCTTTGGGCTGGAAGTGAATCTAGTTCTACTTTAAATGGCTTGTAGGCTTCTACAACTTCGATTTCTGCTTCGATGCCATATTTAGCTTGGGCATCTTTTACACACTTAACCATGTGGTCAACTTGGGCTTGGAGCTTGGCATCATCTAGAGACCTAGCTTCTGCCTGGATTTCTACTGTATCTGTTACAATGTTTGTTGGTCCACCACCGTTAATTGAGCCAATGTTTGCTGTTGTTTCTTCGTCAATTCGAAGTAGCTTCATATTGGCAATGGCTTCTGCTGCTATTACTATAGCTGATACTCCGTCTTCTGGAGCAACTCCTGCGTGGGCAGATTTTCCTTTGAATTTTACATTAATTTTCGTTTGGGCTGGCCCTTGAACTATTGTGTGTCCTGGATCTCCACCTGAGTCAACTACTATACCAAAGTCTGCGCTAACCTTTGAGTAGTCTAGGTTCTTAGATCCTTTTAGGCCACCTTCTTCTGCTATTGTAAAGGCAACTTCTATATTGTGGTGAGGAATGTTTTCTTCTTTTAACACTGTTAACATTTCCATTATAGCTGAAACTCCAGCCTTGTCATCTGATGCTAAAATTGTATCGCCTTTTGACCTTAGGATGTTGTCTTCATCTATATAAGGTTCAATGCCCTTGCCTGGTGAAACTGTGTCCATGTGAGATGAAAATAGGATAGTCTTGTCGCCAGTTCCCTTTAGTTTTGCTATAAGGTTGCCTGAGTTTGATCCTATTTTTTCTCCAGCATTATCTTCGTATACTTCAAGGCCCAAATCTTCTAGGTCTTTTTTTAATCTTTCTTTAAAGTCATATTCGTTTAAAGTTTCGCTGTCAATTTTTGCGTATTCAATAAATCTTTCTATTACTCTTTCCATTTAATTTATCTCACCTTTCTTTTCAAGTTATTTTTTTTATACCCTTTTAATTTTGTTCTTAAAAAAATCACCGAAAGAAGAGCTCTCGGTGATTGATTTTTCTTATAGATAAAGTGGTGCACCTGGTCCTACTGGAATTCCAATTAGCATCCAGATAATTAAGAATACTGTCCAGAATACTATGAAGGATATTGAGTATGGTAACATTGTTGATGTCAATGTTCCAAGACCACTGTCTTCGTCGTATTTTTGCATAAAGGCAACAATTACTGCAAAGTAAGACATAAGTGGGGTAATGATGTTAGTTGATGAGTCCCCAATTCTGTAGGCTACTTGAGTAAGGGCTGGATGGATTCCTGCTTGGGCCATCATTGGTACGAAAATTGGTGCCATAATTGCCCATTTTGCTGATGCTGATCCCATAAATAGGTTTAGGAAAGCTGATAGTAGTACGAAAAGTACCATTAGTGGAATACCTGTAATTCCTGCACTTTCTAGGAAGTTAGCTCCTGAAATAGAAACGATCTTTCCAATGTTTGTGTGACCAAAGTAGTTTACGAATTGTGATGCAAAGAAGGCTAGTACTAGGTAAGATCCCATGCCTGCCATTGACTTTGACATCATTTTTACTAGGTCGTTTGAGTCTTTAATCTTTCCTACTGTTTTACCAAATACAATACCTGGTATCATAAATAGAAGTAAAATTCCAAGCATTAAACCGTTGTTTAAGAAAGTCTTTAGGCCTTCAATTCCTGGGATTCCGTCTTCTCTAAATACTGCATTTTGTGGGAACATTAGGAAAGCCATAATAACTACGAAAATTATAACAGCAATTCCTGCTTTTCTTAGGCCCTTTAGTTCAAGGTCTGTTAGTGGAATATCTTCGTGAACATAAGATCCAGTGTACTTGCCAAGGTTCTTTTCTACTATTCTTTCAGTTACTATAGTACCGATAATTGTTACTATAAAAGTAGAAACAAATAGGAAGTACCAGTTACTAGTTGGTGCAAGTTCCATGTCGATGCCAGCTTTTACTAGAGCTTCGTTAGTAATACCTGTTAGAAGTGGGTCAGTTGTACCAATTAAAAGGTTGGCTGAGAAACCACCTGATACACCAGCAAAGGCTGCTGCCAAACCTGCAATAGGATGCCTGTCTGAGGCGGCAAACATCATTGCTCCTAGAGGAACTACTATTAGATAACCTGCGTCAGATGCTATGTTAGACATAACCCCTGCTAGAATAACTACTACAGTTAAAACTCTTGGGTTAACTCCTGATAACATCTTCTTTAAAGAAGCGTCAAATAAGCCTGAGTGTTCTGCTACACCTACACCAAGCATTGCAACTAGAACTGTTCCTAGTGGAGCAAAGCCTGTAAAGTTTTTAGTAGCATTGTTAAAAATATAGGCTAGACCTTCTTTGTTTAGTAGAGAAATGGCGCCGATTTGTACTTCTTCTCCTGCTCTAGCATCGAAATAAGTCCAAGTAGCTCCACTTCTTGCTACAAATTCTGCAATGATGATTAAGATTACTGATAATATAACAAAAATCATTGCTGGGTGTGGAAGAGCGTTACCTACACGTTCTACACCTTTCAAAAACCCGCCAACATCATTTGCATCTCTTTTTTGATTTTTAGCCATGCATTTATCCTCCTTTTGTTAAATTCTTTTTACAGAGTTCTCGTAAAAAGTCTGCATTTCTAAAAGTACAAAAAATTTGTACATTTTTTATAATATCACAATTGTCACAAGGCTGTCAATAAGTTATTCACTGTATTACAGCCATATGTGTAGTTTAGTATCAATGAAATTTTCATTGTTTTTTAACAAATACTTCACTTTTTGCTGCTTAGGATTTTTATTAATTTCTCTGTATGATTAAAATCCTTTTAGCAATATTTCTTAAGCATAAAACTTTTTCTTGATAAATATTTAAAGAAATTTTTTACTTAATTTTTTTATTTTTTAAGCTATAATATAAGCAAGTAATAAATTTTAAAAAGAGAGGTAAAGACTGTGCTTAGAGAAAAGTTATTTAGACAGAAAAAAGGTTTTTTATTTTTACTTATCTTAGGGCTTTTGCTTTTTGCTGCTAGTGAAAATATTTTTGCTGCTGATGTTAGGACTTTTGATGATTTGAAAAGTGCAATAAATAATGCAGCTGATGGAGAAGTTATTAATATTAACAGCCCAATCACCTTAAATGAAACACTTGTTATCGAAAACAAAAGTATAACAATAGGTGGAAATGCTAGCCTAAGTGCCAGCCAGTCTCTAAAGACTAATGAAATAACCAACACTTTATTTGTTGTTAAAAACTCTAATCTTAGCTTTAAGGGTTTGGGTCCAGGTCAAAAGCTTACTTTAAATGGAGCTAAGATAAACAGGATAATTTATTCTGAAAATTCTAATTTAACTTTTGAAAACGCAGAGCTTTTAAATGGATGTCCAGCCAATGATGCAAGCTTAAATGCAGGCGGTGGAATCTTTATTGATGGTGGGTCTTTAACAGCTAGAAATACAGATTTCATAGGTAACGCTAGTGGTGACTATCCTTATCTCATGGATAGAAATGGTGGGGCTATTTATGGAGGAAGTAGGCCCACTGATATTAAAATTACTGGCGGAGTTTTTTTAACTAATAGGATCACTCGTAAAGGCAACGGCGCAGCCATCTACCAAAACGCTGGAAATTTAATTATAAAAGGAACGGTGTTTAAAGAAAATAATAGTTCTGATAATAAAGCTGAAGGTGCCTGTATCCATACTAGAAAGGATGTAAAGGCAAAAGTTTCTAATGTTAGTGTTTTTGTTACCAAGGGTTTTAATACAGGTGGTTTTTTAAAATCCTATGGAAGTACAATAGAGGTCGGTGAGTCTACTTTTGTTATAAGAAACTTAGGCGATAAATACGGTCAAAGTGGTGGAGTTTTTTCTATGGAAGGTGGAAAGACTGCTATAAAAGACTCTGACTTTAGAGTCGATGGTACCAATGTTTCCAGGCTAGCCCATGGAGGCGGATTTATATATATAAGTGGAGACGGAGACCACACAATTGAAGGCAATACCATGACAGGCAATAGCAAAGATACCAGCAGGCAAACAGCCTTCTATGGTGGGGCTATTTGTATAGAAAATGGGACAACAGCTTCTGTAACAATAAAAGATAACAAGATAACTAGCACATCTGTCGTTTCTAATGGCGGAGCTATAGCCATTGGAACAGATAAGGCTGGCAAAACTCCTTCTACTGTTAATCTAAGTGGAAATACTATTTCATATACAGGGACCTTAATGCTATCTAATCAAACTGGCGGCGCCTTGTTTATTGGTCCAGGTGCTGTAGTTACTATGGATGGAGACCAAATTGACTATGCTTCATCTAAATTTGCTGGAGCAATTTATAATGAAGGTCATTTAAGCTTAAGTGGGTCAGATGCAAAGCCTACAAAAATTTCAAATAACAAGGCCTTTATGGCAGCAGGCATTCTAAACAAGGGCTATTTAAAAATTGATAGGGCTGTCTTTTCAAATAACTCAGTAGAAAAGTTTAAAGGGTCAAATAGCCATATTAACAAGGAAGATGAAATGGCTGGAGAAAATATTTATGCAGCTAAAGATGTAATTATAACTCCAAATGCTAGGTTTGATGGAAGAGATATTCGCCTCTTAGATGGCCAGTCTAAAATTATTTTAACAGGACCTTTGACAGGCCAAGTAAATGTTTCTATTAGTGAGACTCCTATAAGTAGCGGAAATAATTTATTTCTAGAAAGTCAAAAGAGAAGGCTTGGATATTTAGTCGCAGAAGGTGATGGAACTTACAGGCCGACAGCTGCTGACGCCGAGAAAATTCACTATGTGTCTAAAGACACTAAACAGCCAAGGGCAGATAAAGATGATCACACTAGCCCTGGCAAGTGGGATTTTGTTTTAAACCCACAGACAAATCAAATTGTCCTTGGCCAAAGACTTAGGCTAAGCCTAGATGCAAATGGAACAGATGATGCTCCTACTAGCTTTGAAAATATAACCGAGGGAAGAGATAATGAAAAAAGCATATACACAAGTTTAGTTTCTGACTCTATAAGGGAAGATAGCTACGATATCTATGGGCCAGGAGAAAAATTAGCTGACCTTAGTCCTGAACCAGTTAGAAAAGGCTACATCTTTACAGGTTGGTATATAGAAGAAGTCGTTAAAGATGATGAATCTGACGAAAATAAAGACGGCAAGACTCTGGTTAAAGACTTAAAACTTTTTGAAAACACAGACGAAATTACAAATATTATTGAGCCTAATGAATTCAAGCTTTATGCAGGCTGGAAAAAGTCAGTAGCCGTAGAAAAAGTTTGGGACGATAGTGACGACGCATATAAAAACCGCCCAGAAAGCCTTGACGTTCAGCTTTTATACAAGGGTCAAGAAGTAGGCAGGCTAAGATTAAGCGCAGAAAATAATTGGAAGGGTGAATTTACAAATCTTCCAGATGAAAATACAGATTTTACAGCCTATTCAATAAAAGAAATTCCAGACCAAGTCTTAGGCTATGAAAAAACTCTTGTTACCGGAGATTTCAAAGATGGTTTTACTCTCACAAGTAAAACGGAATTTATAACTATTGAAGGAAGTAAGACTTGGATCCATAATGGCAACACAGGTCCACTTCCAACTGAAGTAACTGTGACCTTAAATGAAAATGGAAGTCCAAGTGATAAAAAGCTTACAGGCAGTACTTGGAAATTTGAAAATCTTCCAAAATATAAAAATAAGGCCTTGGTTAACTATACCCTAACAGAAGACCCTGTAAAAAATTATACATCAAGCCAAGATGGATATGACTTTACCAACACTTATAATAAAACATACAAGGTCAATTATAAATTTATAAATGGCACAGAAGGAAAAAATCTTCCAGAAGAAATTAAAAATTTACTACCAGCAGAAGAAACTGGCAAGGAAAATAATAGTCAGGTAGAACCAGCTACAAAGACTTTTGCAGATATTGTAACAGATGACGGAAGATGGACATTTATAGCTTGGGATGAAAATTCAAAGACAATAAAGGGCTCTGATGTAAAATTTGTTGGAACGTGGGTTTTTAAAGAGAAAAAGGCAGATGAAGAAAATCCACCTACAAATAAAATTACTACAGTTTATGTAGACGAGTATGGAAATGAAATAAGCCCTTCAAAAGACGGAGACCACGACAAGGAAAATATTCCAGGATATGAGTATATTAAAACTGTTAGGGCAAAAATTACTGACACAGAAACTAAGGTAACTCATATTTATAAAAAACTAAAACTAGAGCCACAGCCTCCTATAGGTCCAGAAATACTTGATTCTAGCCTAGTACTTCCATTTATTTTTGGTCATGAAAATTCTAAGACAACTAGTGATAATATTTCTCTTGAAGAAATTTCGCTTAATAATAGCTATAGCAAGGCTTATATCTTTGGCTATCCTGATGGGACCTTCCAGCCTAATAAGACTATGACTAGGGCTGAAGTTGTTACTATGTTTTTTAGACTTTTGAAAAACAGTCCGTCTGCAGATGCTAATTACAAGCTTTCTTATGGAGATGTTTTTGAAAATGATTGGTACTATCCTGCTCTTTTGTTTATGACAGAAAATGCTATTATTACTGGCTACGAAGATGGAACTTTTAGACCAAATAGTCCAATAACAAGGGCCGAGTTCGCTGCTATTGCTGCCAAGTTTAAAGGCCTTGTTGCCAGTGATGCCAAAGGCTTTGAAGATGTTTTAGCAAGTCACTGGGCCTTAAAATATATTAATTCAGTCTATGCCAAAGGCTGGGTTTCTGGCTATGAAGATGGCAGCTTTAGACCTGATAGGAATATAAGCAGGGCTGAAGTTGTAACTATCACTAACAAAATGCTAAAGAGGCGTCCTGATGTAGACTTTATAAAAAGCCACAAGGACAAGCTAAAAGCTTTTAAAGACTTGGACCAAGGTCACTGGGCTTATTTTGATATTATTGAAGCAAGTCAAGACCTTGCTAGCCTAAAATAGCAAACTTAGCTAAGAAGTTTTTTAGGCTAAAGTTCTAATTTTTAAACTTTTGCCTAGAGAATTTTATAAGATAATTTTTAGCAAAATAAAAACTAGCTATTGAAAAAATTTTGATAGCTAGTTTTTTCTTATTATTTTAAGATATTTTTGGGGCTATAAAATAAAATCTTGAGCCCTTGCCTTCTTCTGATTCTACTCCATATTCGAAGCCGTGTTTTTTTAAGATTACTCGCACTATGTGCAGGCCTAGACCTGTTCCCACTACGTTTCTTATGTGGTTGTGGTGGTCAGTGTAGTATCTTTCCCAGATTTTTTCCTGGTCTGCTTTTGATATGCCCTTGCCGTGGTCTATAACTGAGTAGGTTATTTTTTCTTCGTCTTCTTCAATTCTAAAGATGATCTTCTTGTCTGGACCAACAAAGCTTACTGCATTTGATGCAAAGTTGTAGAGGACTTGGTAAATCATCGACCTGTCTGCTTGAATCCAGCCTTCTGAGTTACCGTCTATTATAAATTCATAGGCTTGTTTTTTGCTAAGGACGTCTAATCTTGAGATTATATCTTCAGTCATTTCCTTTAATGATACTTCTTCTAGGTTTAGTTCATCCATTTGCATTTCTAGTTTTGAGACATTTAGAATTGAGTTTACCATTTCTGTTAACCTGTCTGTTTCTGATATTATCGTATCTAGGTTTTGATTTCTAAGTTCTTTGTCCTCTCCAGTTATGTCCTTGATCATTTCTGAATAGGATTTTATTACTGTTAGTGGAGTTTTTAGGTCATGGGAGACATTAGCTACTATTGATACTCTCATTTCTTCCATCTTCGATAGCTCTTCTGTTACAAAGTTTAGCGTATCTGCCAGCTGGTCTGTTTCGAAAACTCCTGATTTTTTAAAGTCAATATCGTACTTGCCTAGGGCCAGTTCTTTGGCCGTCTTATTTAAAGCAAGGACTGGGGCTGATAGTTTCTTTGAAATAAAATATGAGACTATCATTCCTATTGCTAGGACTATTCCTATTATATATGGGAACTGCCTCCTCATTATTTGCACTGTCGAGTCTATTGGCTCTACTAGTGAAACTATCATTAGGTAGAGGTCTGTACCTCCACTTTCTGTTCCTAAATATGATGCGTAAATAAAGGTTTGGTATCTTTCGTCTAAGACCTTTAGGGGAAATAGTTTGTGGGCTCCTTCAACTTTTGGAACTTCTGCAAGGATTGCACTTATTAATTCCTTGTTATAGGAGGTTGAATAAAATATTCCCATCCAGGCATTGGGAAAAATTACATTGCCCTTGCCGTCTACTATTTGAATCCTATTTGTAGAGTCGCTAGATAGTTTTCTAAAGGATTCTTCTATGGGTTTTCCTTCTATATATTCGTTGGTTATTTGCCTGCCTTTTTCTTCTAGGTCGGCAATTTTCATATTTTTATAAAAGGCTGCTAGAAATACATTTTGAAAAAGCCAAATTATAAGTAATATGATGACAATATAAAAGGCGAAGTATTTCCAAATACGATTTAGAATACTTCCCTTTACCATTTCTGATTTAATTTTTTTATCTTTCTTCTGGATTTTCGGAATCAAATTTATAGCCAACTCCTCTTACTGTGATTATAAATTTTCTATATTGGCCAATGGTGTTTCTTAGCATTTTTATGTGGGTGTCAACTGTTCTATCGTCTCCGAAAAAGTCGTAGCCCCAAACTGAGCTTAGAAGTTGGTCTCTTGATAGGGCCTTGCTTTCGTTTTGGATAAAGTAGGTTAGAAGCTCAAATTCTTTTGGTGTTGCTGAAACTTGTTTGCCATCTACGTAAATTACATGGCCTTCTAGGTCTATTTCTAGGCCTTCTTTTTTCCAGCTCTTGTTTGGTTTTCTTTCGTTTGAGTTTCTCTTTATGGCTACTTTTACTCTGGCCATTAGTTCTTTTGGCGAAAATGGCTTTACTACATAGTCGTCTATGCCAATTTCAAAACCAAATAACTTATCATATTCTTCTCCTCTAGAGGATAGCATTATTACTGGTATGTCTTTGATTTTAGCTATTTCTTGGTGAGCTGAGTATCCGTCTAAATTAGGCATCATTATGTCCATGATTATACAGTCATAGTCGTTTTCTTTGGCTAGTTCTATTGCCTTTAGGCCATCTTCTGCTGTATCAACTTCATAGCCTTCATATTTTGCATATGTTTTTATGACGTCTCTTATTCTCTCTTCGTCGTCTACTACTAAAATTTTACTCATTTTTTTCACCTCTTATTTTGATTCTATTATTTCTTTGTGAAATTCAAATGTTTAATCAATGAATAAATATAAAGACCAAAATACCCACTATAATCCTGTAAATTCCAAAGACTACAAAGTCGTGGGACTTAATAAAATTCATAAAGGTTTTTATAACAAATTCTGCTACTAAGTAGGATAAAATTGATCCTAAAAGTATTAAGAGCCACTGACTTTGGCTAAAGTAAGTTCCCAGTTTAAATATTTTTAAAACTGTGGCCCCTAGCATAGTAGGAATAGCTAAGAAAAAGGAAAATTCTGCTGCCACTGTTCTTGAAGCTCCTGTCATTAGACCTCCAATTATTGTAGCTGCTGACCTAGATGTTCCTGGTATCATAGCCAAACATTGGAAAAATCCAATTTTTACTGCCTGGATTGGACTTAGGTCTCCTAGCTTTTCTGCTGTAATTTTCTTGTCTTTTCTCTTTTCAATTAAAATAATTACTATCCCCCAAAAGATTAGGGCTGCTGCTACAACCTTTGGGCTAAAAAGATACTTGTCTATTAGGTCGTCAAAAAGCAGACCTAAAACCATGGCTGGCATAAATCCTAAAACCACCTTGATCCAAAGTCTCATTGTTGGCTTGTGGTAGTTTTTAAATCTAAATTTCACCTTGTTGGAAAATGTTAAATGTTCGTAGTCCTTTATATCTGTATTAAAGGATATTTTTCCTAGGTCCCAAGGGTTTAACTTATAAAAGTATTGGCGAATTACTGCACAAATTGCCCCTAGTTGGATTATTACATTAAAGGCGTTGGAAAAGGCCTCTGGTTCTAATTTGACAAATTCATTTACTAAAATTAAGTGTCCTGTTGATGATACTGGTAAAAATTCAGTTATCCCTTCTACAAAGGACAGTATTATTACTTTTATTATTTCGCTCATTATCCTAAATCCCTAAAGCCATTTCCTTTAACTTCACTTGAATCAGTTATTGTTAAAAAGGCTTCTTCATCTATCTCTGCCATTATCTCTCTTATTCTAGCTATTTGCCTTGAAGAAACTACTGTAAAGACCATTTTTATCGGCTCTTTAGAAAAGGCTCCTTCTGCATGAATCAAGGTTACTCCTCTGTTTAATCTTTGATAAATGGCTTCTGTTATTTCTGCATGCTTTCTTGTTACTATCATTACATTTTTTCGCTCGCCAATGCCTAGCATTATTTGGTCTGCAATAGTAAACAAAATATATTGGGAAACTATTGTGTAAAGGACAATTTCCACTCCATAAATATAGGCAGATGCACTTAAAATAAAGGCATCTACTATTTTATTTAAGGTCGTTACCGATATGTTAAAGGCCTTTCTTGTTATTGCCCCAATAACGTCAAAGCCAAGAGTTGATGATCCTACCCTATAAACCATTCCCGCCCCTATACCACGAACAACTCCAGAAAATATGGCATTTAACATTAAATCCTCAATATGAAGAATGTGTATATAGGGAGCCGTTATAGTTTGTACTAGAGTAAATACAATTACTGACAAAAATGAGTACATGGTAAATCTTAAATTAAATTTTTTTAAGGCCAAGACCACCATTGGTAGGTTCATTATAAAATATGCTAGCCCTGCTTTTATCCCTAGGGAATATTCTGCCATTAGGGCCAGACCACTAACTCCTCCAGATATTAGTCCTGAAGGCATTGAGAAAAAGTTTTGGCCCAAGGCCAGTAGGGCTGAACCAACCACTACTGGAATAATAATGTTTTTCACATCTTCTTTTTTAAAAAGATCACTACTTTTCATCTTCCACTCCTAATCTAAAATACTAATAAAGCCCTCAATAAAGACTTGGGGATAAGAAAATAATTTTTCCTCGCCATTAAAGTCTACATAGATAAGGTCATTTTCAATTTTTAACATTTTTCCACGACCGAATTTTTTGTGATAAAGATTTGATGTTTTAGAAAGATTTGCTAATAGTTTTTCTGCTTGGTCTTTAGAAAAAACTAGTCTTTCGCTTGTCTTACTTTTGCTTAAGTCTTTGAAAATTAAAATAGAGTTTTTCAATTGGTGTTTTCATAAGCTCCTTTATTCTAACATAAAATAAAAAATAAATAACTTGTATTGGATTTTTTTACGAAAATTTTATTAACTTGACTTTTTAACATTTATCCACAGTTATCAACAGTTTTCCCCAAGTTTTCATAGGTCAAGCTTTTAAGTTTTTTATATCTTTCTTTTTTACTTTTCTTTTTCTTGAATAAAAAATATTTTTCCCAAAAAGATATTCAGGCTTAAAGCCTGTAAAATAGTGGCTTCTAGGCTTTTGTGGAAAAAACTTTTCACAATTCTTATTTTTTCATTTTTCTAAGATTTTCTTTAAAGCTTGGTCTTATAAGGCTTTGGGGATAAAGTAAGACGCCTGTGGATAAGTCTAGGCTTTTGGGGATAAGTTTTTTTATCCCTAATTTTACACACTTTTAGCAAATAATACTGTTGAAAAGTCTTGGTCCAGCCTTTCAAAAAATATTTTATCGGCCTTCTTCTTTTTTATCTGCTGGTGGATACAATTTATTCTTATAATATTTATCTGCCTGATAAAGGGCTGCCACTGGATTGTGACAAAGGACCCTGTCTTTTACTCCTATAACTGTTACTAGGGCCTTTGAATGTTTTAAAAATAGTGAGTCATGGCCAACACAAAGTCCCAATAGTAAATTGTAGTCAGTTTCTTGGGAATTTAAAAATTCTGCTTGACCAATTGGATTGCACATTACTTCTCTGGTGTCTGGCTTTAGGTAGTCAGATTTTTCTAGGCCAATAAAGGACTTTTCTATTGAGCCGTTTTTGCACATTACTGAACAAACTGTAAAGCCATTTTTTGTTAGGATGTCAGCTAGGATTTTTCCCTCTTCCATTAGGCCGCAACAAAAGGCCAAGCCGACTTTTTTTACTTGCATTTTTTTAAAAAACAAGATAGTTTCTTCTACCCTTGTTAGTCTGCCATAGCCTTCTTTTTCTGTCTTGGCTGCATGGTAGGCAACCTTGCCTTCTAGAGGATCCTTGTACATTTCCTTTATTTCTTCTAGCTTTTCTCCTTCTAGGGTTGGGCAGTTCTTTGGGTAGTCGTCTCTATCAGTTTTACATGTTATTTTTTTACATTGGGCACAATAGTACATTTTTTCCTCCTAAAGTCTTTCTACTAAGTTTAAAACTATTTTTGCTGAGTGGTCTGAAGCCTGAACTTTAAATTCGTCATAGGTCATTGAGCCGCCATCGTCTGCCAGGTCAGAAATTGTCCTAACTACAATAAATGGCAGGTCGTTAATAAAGGCAGTATTTGCTATAGCTGCCCCTTCCATTTCTACACAAAGGGCTGAGTAGTCCTTGAGAAGCTGGTCTTTTTTCTTTGAATCTTCTACGAAAAGATCTCCTGTTACTATAGTCCCTGTTATTTGATGGATATTTGCATCTTTTGCAACTTCCTCAGCAATTTTTACTGCTCTTTCATCTGCATAAAAATATTCTTGGTAGGGGAAATAGTTTTTTAAAATATCGTGGTCAAAGTCATGGAAGGTAAGCTTATCTCCAATTACAAGAGATAGAACTTGTAAACGACTGTCTAAACCTCCTGCAATTCCTGTGTTTATAATAAAGTCAGGCTTAAAATTATCTATCATAATTTGAGTTGAAAGGGCTGAATTTACCTTGCCTATTGAACATTCTGTTACAACTAGGTCTTTATTTTTATAGGTTCCCTGATAATAGCTAAAACCTGAAATTTTTTCTTCTTTTATATTTTCCATATGGGCTAGAATCATTTTTACTTCTGATTCCATGGCCCCTAAAATTCCATATTTCATCTTAATCTCCTCGTCTAATTTTTCTACATATCTTTAAGAATATCTTATATCAAAGATGGCTATTTATCAATAAAATAACTAGTTGAAAAGAGAAAAAGCAAGAAATTTTTAGCTTTCTTGCTTTCACTCGTTTTACTTGCACTGGCTTATAAAATAAGCAAAAAGTTTTTCTTGGTCTTCATCTTTTATTCCCATCATTTCAGGATGCCACTGAGTTGCCATAATAAATCTGTCATTTAAATCTTCATATTCCATAGCCTCAATTATTCCATCATCAGCCTGGCCACTTAGTTTAAAAGAAGCAGGAACATCTGCTGCTGCTTGGTGGTGGAAGGAGTTTACAAAAATTCTCTTTTTCCCTAAAATTTTATAAAAAATCGAATCTTCTCTTAGACTGACTTCATGGCTGTAGGCCCAACTGTAATTGCTGTTAAGGCTGTGGTCGTCATAGCCCTTG
>CAYFUN010000004.1:43004-44631 GCA_964346535.1 uncultured Peptoniphilaceae bacterium | reverse complement strand
GCATAAAAAAACGGTAGACTAGGTCTACCGCTAAAAAATTTTATTTATTTTACAAGTTCTGCAGCGTCTTCTAGAGCCATTCCTTCGCTACCAGCGTCTCCCTTTGGTTCTTCTGTTGCAAAGTCATAAAGAACTTCACCGTCTTTTACAAGAACTAAAGCGCTTTTTGCATAAAATGGGTTTAGAACTTTAATGATTGGTTGTCTAGTGTCTTCCTTGCCTTCATAGGCCTTTGAAGCTGCTACTAGAGATTCTACAAAGGCATTCCAGTCAGTTTTATCAGCATCTTCACCATAAGCGTGAGCCTTAACTTTATCAGCTACAAGGTTGTAGTCTGTGTCATTTCTTTGTTTTAAAGTAAACTCAAAAGTTTCTGCGTTAAAGAAAATAATAAAGTTATCAATAAATTCACCGTCAATAGCTTTAGCTACTTCTAATTCACCTTCAGTGATCATAGTCTTGTCAAGACCTGCGATAAATTCTGATTCTGTTCCTTCTTCTGCTGCTTCTGCTTCTTTGTTGTCTTGGTTTTCAGCTACTACTGCATTTTCTTCTGCAGGTTTTTCTTCTTTTGCTGCTTCTTGATTACAAGAAGTTAATACAAGCATAAGAGCTAGGGTTAAAAATAATTTTTTCATTAATATCCTCCCAGATTTATTTAATAATTTGGCCCAAATTCTCCTTTGATTTTTGGCGCCGATTACCATTATAACAAGGGAGCCTATACTTGTCAAAAAATTGTCTATTTTACAGTTGTAGTGAAATTTCTTTCAATATATTAAAAATTTTTCTGGGATTATTTTGCTTTTCAGTCTTCTTTAGGTCCTTGTTGAAGGTCATAAAGATCTTTTAAGGCCTTCATATCTCCTGCCCTAACTAGATCTATTGGCACATTGAAAACTGCTACAGAATTTTGCCAGGACTCTGAGCCCTTGTCTTCTGTTTTATTCGCCTCTGGAACTAAGATTACAGAATAGTCTGCTGGCTCAAGGTTAGTTTTCATTATAAGACTGTCAAGGTCCTGAAGAATTTCCATGCACTCTTCCAGGCTAGGTTCTTTGGCATAGGCCTTGGCTGTAGCAGTAATTTTAAAAGGAAAATTATCTAGGTCTACTTCTTGGTCTAAACTTAAAGTACTTTCATAATCTTGGCCTTCAGCTATATCTAGCAAAAGATCGTAAGGCTTGTTATTCTTTTCTACTAGGTCATCTCCATAAGAATAAAGAGCCGTAAAAAACCTAGAAAAGGTATTAAATAATATTGAGTCATAGTCATCATGTTGAAGTCTACCAAAGGAGTCAAAAGACAGACTAAAGGCTGTATCCTTACTGGCCTTATCTTGAAGTTTAACCTTATAATAGCCATCTTTGAAATTATAAAAGGCCTTGGCTCTTTGGAAATCATAGCCTGGATAGGTCTCTTCTATATACTTATCAGCAGATCTTTCAGCAAGGAGCCTAGAAACAGGATTGCCAAAAAACGCAAATAGATATACTAAGGCACACACCAGAGCAATAGCTGTTAGTATTATAAAAAATTTCTTCATATTAAACTCCACTTTTCTTTAATTCACTATAACATGGTTAAATAATTTTAAGGTTACAATATAGTAAAAAACCTGGCCTAT
>CAYFUN010000004.1:0-42904 GCA_964346535.1 uncultured Peptoniphilaceae bacterium | reverse complement strand
TTTTATTTTACTAGGCCTATTGCCATAAAGTAACCTTGTGGATGTTTACATGCTGGGCAGGCTTTTGGTGCTTCTTTGCCTTCGTGGATGTAACCGCAGTGTAGGCATTTCCAAATTGTTTCTTCGTCTTTTTTAAACATTTCTCCTGCTTCTAGAGTATCTAGAAGGGTTTGGAATCTGTCTCTGTGGTGTTCTTCTACTTCAGCTACTTCTGTAAAGGTCTTTGCTACTTCGTCAAAGCCTTCTTCTTTTGCGATTTTTGCAAATTCTGGATACATAGATTCAGCTTCTTCGTTTTCCCCATCAATAGCTCCTCTAAGGGCAAGTTTTGTGTCCTTATAAACTACTGGAAAAGCTGTGTAGTCTGGGTTTAGTTCAATGGCTTCATTTTCAAATTCGTCTTTTAAGTACTTGTAGAAAGTGTTAGCGTGAACTCTTTCGTTGTCAGCTGTTTCTTCAAAAACTTTTGCTATGTGTTTGTAATTTTCTTTGTCAGCAATTTTTTGTGATAGGGTGTATCTTTGAGCTGCTTGAGATTCTCCTGCAAAGGCTGTTATTAAATTGCTAGCTGTTTTTGTTCCTTTTAGTTTTGTCATTTTACTTACCTCTTTCTTTTTTCTTTGGATATGCTTCCAATATATTATATTTATAACCCCTTGTAAATGGCTTAAACACTGGATTTACTGATATTAATTATCAGTTGGCCTTGGCTATAAAAAAGAGATAAGTATTAAAATGTACTTATCTCTTTGATCTAATTTTATCCCTATTTTATTTTTTAAATTTCTATTTCTAATAGGATTGGAGTGTGGTCTTGTCTTTCTCCAGAGTTTATCATTTTTGATTCTACTACTTGGTCTTTAATCCTGTCGCTTACTAAAAAGTAGTCGATCCTCCAGCCTGAGTTGTTGATTTTAGATGTTTTAACTCTTTGGGCCCACCAAGTATAAACTCCTTCTACATCTCCGTGAACGTGTCTAAAGGTGTCTGTAAAGCCTTTGGCTAGTAGGTTTGTAAAGCCTTCTCTTTCTTCGTCTGTAAAGCCTGGAGACCTTCTGTTGGTCTCTGGATTTTTTAGGTCAATTTCCTTGTGAGCGACATTAAAGTCTCCTGTTGCTATTACTGGCTTGTTTTTATCTAAGTCTGCCAGGTAGTTGGCATAGCACTTGTCCCATTCTTGTCTTTCTACTAGCCTCTTTAGACCATCTCCTGCGTTAGGAGTATAAACTGTGGTGAAATAGTAGTCTTCAAATTCTAAGGTTAGCATTCTTCCCTCTTGGTCCATTGGTTCTGGGGCGCAAATATGAGGAACTGTAATTATTGGTTGGAAGCTCTTCTTGTACAAAATCATTGTGCCAGCATAGGACTTTCTCGCTCCTTCTCTTGATGAGGTCCAGACGTGGTCATAGGCTGGAAAAAGTTCTTCTAGTATTTCCAAATGTTTTTTTGTCGGTCCATTGGCTGGAAGTTTGGTCTCTTGGATGGCAATAATGTCTGGGTCATAGGATTTTATTGTCTTTAATACATCTCTTGACATTATAGCCCTGGCAGAGTCACTAGTAAGGGCTGCATTTAGCGAATCTATATTCCATGAAATAAATCTTTTCATTTGTCCTCCTAAAATTTTTCTTCTTATATATAGTATAGCAAATATAAATGTTTTTATAAAATATTTCTCGGAGATTTTGTGATAAAATATTTTTATTAAGGAGTGTTTTATGAACGTTTATGACTTTGCCTATGATTATGTGGCTTTTAAAGTTGAAAAATCTTGCAGCCTTTTTTCTTTTTTAAAGGACCAAGGATTGTCTGATAGGTTTATTAAAGGTTCTTATAGAAAAAATTTAATAAGGGTTAATGAAATGGATCCTCCACATTTTGGCGCCCTAAAGAGAAATGACCTGGTTAAAATTTATTATGAAGATGAAGATCCAGGACCTTATGTTGAAGATTCATTTGACTTAGATATTATATTTGAAAATGAAAATTTTCTTCTAATAAACAAACCTGCTGGCCTTGCTGTTCATCCAACTTTTTCTCGCCAAGACCAAACCCTCTATGGAAAAGTTGCAGGCTATTATAAGAAAAATAATATTTTTAGGGCCATCCACCTAGTCAACCGCTTGGACATAGAAACTTCTGGTCTTGTTGTCCTTGGGAAAAATCCACTTTTTCACCAGCAACTTGCTAAAGACTTTGTAGAATGCAAGGTTAAAAAAGAGTATTTGGCCTTGGTTGAAGGAGCTTTTGAAAGAGAAGTTTTTGTAGATGCAAGTATTTTAGATGGAGATGATTTTAAAATGAAAAGATGGATTGACCCTAGAGGAAAAAGTGCCAGGACGAGATTTGTTCCCATCTTTTCTTCTAAGGAGTATTCTCTAGTTAAGGCCTTGCCTGAAACTGGCAGAACTCACCAAATCAGAGTCCACCTAGCCCACCTTGGCCATCCACTTTTAGGCGATTGTCTTTATGGCGGATCTAAGGCTTTGATACAAAGGTCTGCCTTGCACGCTAAGGGCCTCGATTTTGTAGACCCATTTACTAATAAACTTATGTCTTTTAAGGCCCCTCTTCCAGCTGATATGGATGCCTTAATTACCACCTTGGCCAATAAGTAGCCTTGTTTATATAATTTTTTTAAGGGCAAATAATAGATAAGCACTAAGACTAAGGAGGTTTTTATGAACAGAAAATTAAAAGAAGTTGTTATAGGTAGGCCAGGAGTTGATGGAGCTGGAGTATCTCTAGTTCACGTTCTTTCTAGAAGGACTTTAAAGGATGCTGACCCACTTTTACTTTTAGACGCCTTTAGGTCAGATAATCCTGACGACTATACAGCTGGTTTTCCTATGCACCCTCACAGAGGCATAGAGACAATTTCCTATGTCTACAAGGGAACTATGGTCCACAGAGACTCTTTAGGCAACGAAGATGCAGTAAACGATGGTGGTGTCCAGTGGATGACTGCAGGATCTGGAATTTTACACGAAGAAATGATTCCTGAAAGACCCTATCTTTTAGGTGTTCAGCTTTGGCTAAATTTAAAGGCCGAAGACAAAATGGTCGACCCTGCCTACCACAATATTTCTAACATTGAAGAAATCCCCTTTGATGGTGGCTATGTAAGGCTTTTAGCAGGATCCTACAAGAATTCTCAAGGCTTTCAGTCTAAGTACCAACCTGTAACTTATTTAGATGTTCACATTAATCCTAGCGCAAGCTTTGAAATTGACCTTGAAGATGACGACTCAGTTACCCTCTTTGCCTTAATTGGAGAGGCCTATGTTGGTGAAGATTTAATTCCAAACTTTGCTGCAGGTCTTGTAGCAGATGGTGGAAATAAATTGGTCATTGAAAATAAATCAGAAGAAGAAGCTGCTATACTTTTTTTCTCTTCAAAGAGAATAGAAGAACCTGTAGCCTGGCCTCCTGGACCAATTGTAATGAACACCCAAGAAGAAATTGACCAGGCCCATAGAGACCTTAAAGATGGAACTTTCTTAAAAGAAAAGATTACTATGGATAAGGAATAAAAACTATTTTAAGCCTTCTAGTGTTTTGCTAGGAGGTTTTTTATTTGCAATTTTTATTTTGTTAGCTCTAGGTCATTTTGCAGTTGAATTGTTTATTAGCTATTGTTAATTTTCTAATAGTCTTGGTTAAATGAAATTTTATTATAAGTTAAATAATTGTCAAAAATTGTGTTAAATAATAAACATTACTTTTTTTCCTTTAGGGCCTAGTTTATAATATATATAAGAAAGAAGGTGATAACATGCAAGATATAGTAGCTCTAAGAAGAGATTTCCACAAAATAGCTGAAACTGGTTGGTTAGAAATCCAAACTACAATTAAGGTTATTGGACATCTTAGAGATTTAGGTTTTGAGGTTAAATATGGCAAGGAAGTTCATACAGAGAGAATTGGAGTACCTAAAAAGTCTGTTTATGATGCCTATCTCAAGTCATTTACTCCTCCTGATGTAGACTTTGATATTTCTGAAATTCTTCAAGGTTATACTGGGTGTATTGGTATCTTTGATACTGGCAAGCCTGGCCCTACTATTGGACTTAGGTCTGATATAGATGCTGTTGGCCTTAGGGAAAGCGATTCCACAGACCACCTAGCAAATAAAGAAGGCTTTAGGAGTAAAAATGACTTTGCCATGCACGCCTGTGGTCATGACGGTCATATGGCCATAGCCTTAAAAACCTGTGAACGTATTGTAAATGAAAAAGACATCTTGTCTGGTAAGTATATTGTTATTTTTCAACCTGCTGAAGAGGGAGTCCGTGGTGGGCTTTCTATGAGTAAGCTGGATATTATAGGAGAAATCGACTATCTGTTAGCCAGTCATATAGGCATGGGCGTAGAAACTGGAACTATTGGCGTTGGAACTGATGATTTTTTAGGTACTGAAAAGTTTGATGTCCGCTACAGGGGAAAAGCTTCTCACGCTGGAATGGCACCAGAAGAAGGAAGGTCTGCAATTTTAGGGGCAGCTGCACTTACTTTAGGTCTTCACAGCCTATGCCAATATAATGGAACTTCTAGGATTAATGTTGGTCAAATTTCTGGAGGAAGTGGACGAAATGTAGTCCCAGCAAATGCCGAAGTCCTACTGGAAATTAGGGCTGATGACAATGACATTCTTAAAGACTTAGCCTCGAGAGTAAAGTCTATGGCCCAGGGAACAGCTGCAGCCTATGAACTTGAAGAAGAAATTGAACTGGCTGGAGCAGCCGAAATGTTTTCTACTAGATATCCAGAGTTTGTAGACGAAACTTGTGCTTATTTAAAGTCCAAGGGCTATAAAGTCTTAGAAAGACCATCCTTAAATGCCAGCGAAGATGTTAGTTTCTTCCTAAACAAGGTTGAAAAAAATAATGGTAGGGTTATACACTTTTTACTTGGTTCAAGTTTAAAGGCCGCCCACCATAATGAATGTTTTGATTTTGATGAAGACATTTTACCTATAGCTGTAAATCTATATATGGATATGATTTACAAATTTAATAATCTTTAAGGAGGATTTAAAATGACAGAAAAAAAGAAAGTTAGAGGTTTCCTCGGTTGGGTTGAAAGAACTGGAAATAAAATTCCTCATCCAATCATCCTTTTCCTTTGGCTAATGGCAATTATTGCAGTTTTATCTTTAATTATTGGTGGAAAATCTATAACAAACCCTACAACTGGCGAAGATGTAGTCATTCAAAACCTACTATCTGGCCCAGGTATGGCTTATATTCTAACTAATATGATTAAAAACTTCGTAAACTTTGCACCCCTAGGTCTGATTTTGACTATGACCCTAGGTATTGGACTAGCAGAAGAAGTTGGCCTAATGAGTGCCTTTATGAGAAAGACAATTTTAGGAACCCACGACAAGCTTATTGTACCTGCTATTATGTTAATTGGTATTTGTGGTAATGTTGCTTCTGATGCTGCCATTATTATAGTTCCAACTTTGGCGGCAATGATTTACTATTATTTAGGAAAAAATCCTATTGCCGGTATAGCCATTGGTTATGCATCTACTACAGCAGGATTTTCTGCAAACCTAATAATTGCTGGAACAGACGCCCTTTTACAAGGTATAACTAACGAAGCTTCTGCCTTAGTTGGAGCTCCAGAAATTCCTATTACTGCCAACTGGTATATAATGATAGCTTCTACATTTTTACTTACAATAGTTGGTACTATCATAAATAATAAGATTATTGAACCAAGAGTTGGTACTTATAACAAGAAAATTGACGTTGAAAAATCAGCAATAACAGAAGCAGAAAACAAGGGCTTGAGAGCAGCTGGTATAACACTTTTAATCTATATAATAATTATTGTTGCAGCTTGTATCCCTCAAAATTCATTTTTAAGAAATCCTGATACTGGATCACTAACAAATGGATCAGTTCTATTAAAGGGTCTTGTACCACTAATTCTTCTTATGTTTGTTGCCATTTCTATAGCCTATGGTAAGGCATCTGGCGTTATAAGTAAGGCCAGTGTTGAAGTTCCACATATTATGGCCAAGGCAATAGCAAAAATGAGTAGCTTTATAGTTTTGGCCTTTGTAATTGGTCAGTTTATAGGTTGGTTCTCTTGGACAAATATGGGACTTTACCTAGCTATTTCCCTAACAGAAGCCTTAAAGGCAGCAAATGCAACTGGTGTTCCTCTATTTATAGGTTATATCCTAATTTGTGCCTTTATTAATATTTTTATCGGATCAGGATCAGCTAAGTGGGCTCTTATGGCACCAATTTTTGTTCCAATGATGTACTTACTAGGTTACCACCCAGCTTGGACCCAATTCCTATACAGGGTTGGTGACTCAACAACAAATATTATTTCTCCACTGTTTAACTACTTCCCAATTATCTTAGCCTTTATGCAAGAATACGACGAGGAAGCAGGAGCAGGTACCCTACTATCTCTTATGATTCCATACTCAATGATCTTCTTAGTATGCTGGATTATATTTGCAATAGTTTGGTACTTCCTAGGCCTACCATTAGGTGTTGGAGGACAAATATTTATTTAATTTTATAAATTGCATATACAAAAAAGACCTTCTGGCAATAGCTAGAAGGTTTTTTCTTGGCAAAACTTATTATTTAGATTTTTTTCTTGTTCTATACTTTGTTATTTATAGCTTGAATAAGGTCTTTAACTTGTCTAAGGTCTTTTATTTCAAAGTCTACAAGGTCCTTGTCTGTCTCAAGGCTCTTTGGATTATAAAATATAGTTTTTAGGCCACAGTTTTTTCCTAGCTTCATATCTGATGTTAGAGAGTCGCCTATAATTACATATTCTTCAGCCTTTGAATCTCCTACAAAATCTAAAATACTTTGAAAAAATCTTGGATCAGGTTTTTCATAGCCTATTTGGTCAGAAATAAAAATCCCGTCTAAGATCTGATCTAGGCCTGACTTTTTTAGTTTGCCCTCTTGGGCGGTAATAGTCCCATTGGTGGCAGCAAATTGCTTGTAAGAATTCTTTAAGTCCATAACTGTTTCTAGACCATAGGGACTAAAGGCAGCCACAGAACCAAGGTGCTTTTGATAGCTTTTATTAAAGGCTGGAATACTGGATGTGTCTATATTATAAAGATCAAAGGCCTTATAAAACCTTCCCTCCAAAACTTGAATTTTTTCAAGTTCTTTCCTTTCTAGTTTTTCCCAAAATTCCTTGTTGATTTTCTTATAATCTTCTAAAAATTCATCTCCTGGCCAGGGCAAGTCATACTCCTTAAAGCTAGCCTTTAAAGCCATTTCCTCAGCCAGTGAAAAATTAAGTAGGGTCCCATCAATGTCCCAAAGTATATATTTAATCATAAAATCTCCTTTGTTATAATATGTAATAAGCTATGTCTTTTAAAAAAAGCTCTAAGGCTGTATTTAACAGACTTAGAGCCTTTTGTTGTTTTTTTACATTCTATCGTACACTATTTCCATTACTTCTGTTCTTAGGTCTTTGGCTGTGTTCATTAATTCTGCCATTTCCTTATAGGCGGCTTCTTTGTAGGCTTCGTCTTTTATGCTGTTAAGGTTAATTCTTACGTTTAATAGTGAGCCTTCAAGGCCTGCATATACTAGTAGACACCCTACTCCAACGTCGGAGATAGCATTAATTGAGCCGTATACTGCCATTGTCTTCATTAGTTTTAAAGAGTCTAGGCAAAGTTTGGCAGTGTGTAGGGGTACTTCCATAGCTTTTTTATAGCCTTCTTGAATTGCTGCTGACCTGGCCTTCTTTTCTTCATCTGTTTCTTTTGGCATTTTAAAGGCAGCCATTACTCCATCAAAGGCTTTGGTGTCGTCTTCCATGGCAACTATAAGTTTTGCTGTAAGGTCTTCCACTTTTTTAGCTGTGTTGTCAAGCTCTAGTCTAGCTTCTTCATCAAGTTCCTTATAGACTTTTTTGCCGTTAGTAAGGTTATAAACCATTGAGTTTAGGGCTGAGCCTATTGATCCTGCTAGGGCTGAAACTGAGCCACCACCTGGTGTTGGTTCACCTGAAGCTGTAAGATTAACAAATTCTTCTACTTTAAGTTCTTTTAACATTTGTTCCTCCTATATATTTAAAATTCCTTCTGCAAAGATTCTTGCATTCATTTTTACATAAAATTCATCTTGGTCAATAGTTGTTTCCATTATTGAGTACTGGCCTAAATTTAGCAGATGGCATATGTTTTCTATGTCTTTCCTATCTATACCCTTTTCTAAGAGGTATTTAACTATAAAGCCAAGTTGGTGTCTTGAGTCTAATAGGTATTTAGAGTTTTTAGCCCTGCTTACATAAAAAAATACATTTTTAAATTCTTTGTCATAGTGGACCAGTAATTTATCTTCTTTTAGATTTAATGACATGCTAAGGTCTTTTCTAAGTTTAGAAAACTCTACTGGATCTTCAGTAAATATTAGCTTACTGGCAAATTTTTTGTCTGTCGTTTCTATAAATACTTCTTCAGGTCTTGAGGCTTCATTTGCTTTTGTTATGGTTACTTGAGGTAGATCTATTTGGTTGCTAAGACCAACGGCTTTCATTTGCTCATATGAAATTGAAACCTTAGATGTATTTTCTGGATCACTTATTGTTATTTCCTTCTTGCCCTTTTCAATTTCTCTAATAAAAGAAGACTTTGTCAGACTATAAACTGCAGCTACTTCTGCATAAAAGCAATCGAACATCTCCTTGTTAGTTGAAAAAACTCTCATATCTAAGTTATCAGATACTGAAGATCTAATAAATACTGTCCTATATGCATTAAATAATTTTGCAATATTTTGCATTTGCTCATCGCTTAGGCTACTTCCGCTGTCGATTACAACAGGTATACCCACTCCTTTAAGCTTTTCCTCTCCAATGATTTCTATATTATAAAAATTGTATTGCATCATTCACCTACTATTATTTCTATAAGTCTTTGAAGGTCTTCATTGTCGTAGTAATTTATTGAAATAACCTTCTTGTCGTCATCTATTTTTACCTTTGTTCCAAGGGTATTTATAAATCTTTCTTCTACTTCTTCTAAAAATATATTTGCCTTTTTAACCTTGGTTTTCTTCTTTTTCTTCTGGGTCAAGTCTTTAACTGTCAGCCCATCTTTAATTATTTCTAAGGCCTTTTCGTATTGGGCATCCTTGTCTTGGATGGCTAGTAGCTCCCTTGCTATAGAATATGAAATCTTTCCATCTTTTAAAAGCTCTAACACCCTGTCATCTAGCCTTAAAAGCCTGATTGTATTAGATATATAAGGCCTTGATTTTCCCAGTCCCTTAGCCAAGTCTTCTTGAGTAAGTTCATACTTTTCTATAATTGACTTATAGGCCAAGGCTTCTTCGTAGGGATTAAGGTCTTCTCTTTGAACATTTTCAATTAGAGAGATCTTTTCCCTTTGGAAGTCGTCTAGGTCTTTGATTATTGCTGGAATTGTAGTTTTCCCAGCTAGCTTTGAAGCCCTATAACGTCTTTCTCCGGCTATAATCTCATACTTATCATTTAACTTTCTAACTATTATAGGTTGGATGACTCCATAGCTTTCTATTGATTTAGCCAGGTCTTTAAGCCTATCTGGGTCAAATGTCTTCCTAGCTTGGTCTTCATTTGCAATAATTTCCTCTATATTAAGGTCTATAACCTGGTCTTTTTTTTGTGGCTTAATTAGATCTTCTAGGTTGTCTTTGTCTTTTATAAAGACGTCTAACCCTCTTTTTAATCCACCTTTTTTATTAGTCATTACTATTCACCCTGTTTAATACTTCCTTTCCTAAGGCCTTGTAGTTCCAAGCCCCCTTTGATAATGAATCATAATCAAAAATTGCCTGTCCATAAGACGGAGCTTCTGCTAGTCTTACATTTCTAGCTATAACTGTTTTAAAAACCTTGTCTGCAAAAACTCTATTTATTTCATCATATACATCAGTTGCCAGCCTTGTCCTTGAGTCGTGCATAACAACTAAGACTCCTAAAATTTCTAAGTCATGGTTGTAATTTTTTTGTACCATGTGAATTGTCTCTAAAAGTTGGCTAGTGCCTTCTAGAGCATAAAATTCAGACTGGACTGGAATAATTACATAATCACAGGCAATTAAGGCCATTAAAGATAAAATTCCTAAAGAAGGAGGACAATCTACAATTATAAAGTCATAGGTATCCTTTGCTACCTCTATAGCATTTCTAAGTCTATAAGGCCAATCATCTTTGTCTGCAAGTTCTATTTCTAAGCCTGCTAGGTCAATACCGCCTGCTATTATGTCGACGTTTTTTGCCGATGTTGATATTGTCATTTGATCAGTAAAAGCCTTGCCTTGAATTAGGTCATAAACATTTAAATCTAACAGGTTTTTGTTAATGCCCAAGCCTGATGTTGCATTTCCTTGGGGGTCCATATCTATTAACAGGACTTTTTGTTTTCTCCGTCCAAGGGCAGCGCTTAAGTTTATTGATGTAGTTGTCTTGCCAACTCCACCTTTTTGATTAAATATTCCTATAACTTTTCCCATTTTTCACCTCACAATCTATTTTATCATAGATGGTCTTTTAAGTTAACAGTAAAAGCTTTTATTTGTTGTTTTGTTTATGAAATGTTCCACGTGAAACATTTTTTAAAAAAAGACTAATGTTCCACGTGAAACATTAGTCTTCTTTGTTTAATTTAAATATGTCAATTTGGTTGTCTAAAACTTCTTGTTTTGGTCTTTCTGTTTGACTTTGGTCTAGCTGGTAGTCGTCGTCTATAAATTCTTCCATAGAGTTTTTAAATAAGGATACTTGACCCTTTATTTGCCTTACAGTTTTTGGCATATCTAAAGTAATTTCATAAGACGTAGATTTGTTTTTAATAGCTTGATTTTTTCCTTCTAAAAGATCTTCAAGTATTAATTGGTTTTCTTCATCTCTCTTTTTATCTCTAAGGTCTCTTTGTCTTTTCTTTTCTCTAAACTTTTCTACCTTAAAGTCTTTGTAATAAGACCAAAGATAAAACATAAGGGTAAGTGTTGTTATAACTTTTATTGTCAGCTGTATTCTGTCATCAATGTTTGAAAAATATGGACTACCAGCAAAGTATGTTATTCCTACTATGGGGAATATATATTTTTTAAAGCTTTTGGGGTCTTTTTTCATATCCCATATAAAAAACAAGACAATGCCTAGGTATATTATTGTTCTTATAATCATTTTATCTTCCTACTTTGTTCCACGTGAAACATTTACAGTGGTTTCTTTTTTATTTGGCCGAAGTTTCTTGGATATTTTTTTGGACTTGCCTTTATTTTTTTTATAACTACAAGTGACCTTTGGTTGTCGCCCTTAGACAGGTCAAACTTTATGAGATCTTCTATTTGTCCTCCTAGAGTTTCTATAGCCTTTGTGGCTTCAGCTACTTCTTCGTCTACATTTTTTCCCTTCATGGCTACAAAGTATCCGCCAACTTTAATTAGGGGAAGGGCAAGTTCTACTAGCATATTTAATCTAGAAACAGCCCTTGAGGTGCCTAGGTCAAAAGTCTCTCTTAGTTTTAGGTTTGTACCTGCTTCTTCACCTCGCATGTGGAGAGTGTGGATATCTTTTAAGTCCATTTGATCTATAACTGAGTCTAAGAATATTAGCCTTTTGTTTAGCGAGTCTAAAAGGGTAATGTCTAGATCTGGATTAGCAAGTTTTAGGGGTATTCCAGGAAAGCCAGCTCCTGTTCCTAGGTCTACTAGCTTTTTTGCCCCATAAAATTCTTTAATTTTAAAAAGGCATAGGGAGTCTAGAAAGTGTTTTAAATAAACTTCGTCTTCTTCTATTATATTAGTAAGGTCGGTTTTTTCGTTACCTGCCTTTAAAAGCTCAAAGAACTTGTCAAAGTCTTGGTAGTTAATATTGAGGTCAATACCTTGGTCTTTTAAGCCTTGATCTAAAATTTCTTTAGGCATTTTTTCTCCTTTGTTGTTCTAAATATATTAATAGGACATTTATATCTGCTGGAGATATTCCTGTTATCCTTGACGCTTGGCCTATTGATTCTGGTCTAAAGTCTTTTAGCTTTTGTCTAGATTCATTTGAAAGACCTTTTACGTCATCAAAGTCTACATGGTCGATTTTTTTGTTTTCTAACTTTTTAAATTGGCCAATTTGTATACTTTGTTTTTTAATATAGCCTTCGTACTTTATTTCTGTTTCTATTTCTCTAGTTATAGACTTTGCTAAAGCTGGTCTATCTGGATCTATTGGTGCTGTTGAATCATAGGTCAGTTCAGGTCTACGAATTAGTTCTGCTAGGGAAAGGGCTGTTTTTAAATCTGCAGAATTTTGTGAGGCTAAAAACTTTTGAATTTCTTCAGTTGGTGTGATTTTAATAGACTGAAGTCTGGCCATTTCTGTCTCTAAAAGTTCTTTCTTCTTTAAATACTTTTCGTATCTTTCATCAGTTACTAGGCCAATGTCCCTGCCAATTTGAGTTAGCCTCATGTCAGCATTGTCTTGGCGAAGAGTTAGTCTGTATTCAGCACGAGATGTCATCATCCTATAAGGCTCGTCAGTTCCCTTGGTTACTAGATCATCAATTAGGACTCCTATATAGGCCTGGGACCTATCTAAAATTAGTGGGTCCTTGCCATCTAACTTTAAGGCTGCATTTATTCCAGCAATTAGACCTTGGGCTGCTGCTTCTTCATAGCCAGATGATCCGTTAATTTGGCCAGCAAAGTATAGGCCTTCAATGTCCTTATCTTCAAGGGTTAGCTTTAAGTTTCTAGCATCTATGGCATCATATTCAATGGCGTAGGCACTACGCATAATTTTGCAGTTTTCTAAGCCAATAATTTCCTTATAGAACATATTTTGAACTTCTTCTGCTAGAGAAGAGGAGGCTCCTTGGATATACATTTCCTTGGTATTTAAGCCTTCTGGTTCAATAAAAACTTGGTGCTTGTTCCTGTCAGGGAAACGGTTTATTTTGTCTTCTAGGGAAGGACAGTACCTAGGCCCAACTCCTTCAATGTCGCCAATATACATGGCAGCTCTGTTAATATTTTCACTAATTATTTGATGGCACTTTTCTGTTGTATAGGTTAGATAACATGGAACTTGGTCCATGTCAAATTTCTTGTCAAAGTTCATAAAGGAAAATGGAACTATTTCCTCGTCGCCATTTTGGATTTCCATTTTTGAAAAGTCTATTGAGTCTCTGTGAACCCTAGCTGGAGTTCCTGTCTTCATTCTCCTAAGTTTAAAGAGTCTCCCCATAGACTTTGATAGGTCAGATGCAGCCTTTAAGCCGTCTGGACCTGACTCATAATTTAGCTCTCCTATAAAGACCCTGCCGCCAAGATAGGTGCCTGTAGCTACAATAACAGCCTTGGCCCTATAAATTCCACCATTTAAGGTTCTTACGCCAGTGACCTTGCCGTCTTCTATAAGAAGGTCAACAACTTCTGCTGCCTTTAGTTCTAGGTTTTCTGTGTTTTCTAAAACTTTTTTTATCTCCTCATGGTAGGCCCTCTTGTCAGCTTGGGCCCTTAGGGAGTGGACTGCAGGTCCCTTTGAACTGTTAAGCATTTTTGATTGGATAAAGGTCTTGTCTGTGTTTATGCCCATTTCTCCACCTAAGGCGTCTATTTCACGGACCAAGTGGCCCTTGCCAGTGCCTCCAATATTTGGGTTGCAAGCAAGTAAGGCGATTCCATCTAGGTTTATTGTTAAAAGGGCAGTCTTTTTCCCAAGTCTTGCTCCAGCAAGGCCTGCTTCAACTCCAGCATGGCCTGCACCTACAACAACTAGGTCATAGTCGCCATATATATAATCTTTAATTTTTCCCATATTTTGTCACCTATTTTCCAATACAAAATTCTGAAAATATTCTATCTAATATATCTTCGCCAATACTTTGGCCAGTAATTTTTCCTAATTCTTCTATACAAAGGTTAAGGTCAACTTCAACTAGGTCTAAAAATATATTTTCTTCAAGGTCTGAAATAGCTGAATTTAAATAGTCATAGGCCTTGTTTAAGTGGTCTAGCTGTCTGATATTTGATACATAAGACTCAGATGAGGAATAAATTTTTTCATCAAAAAACAAGTCTTTTATTAGGTCTTGAAGGTCTTCTAGGCCTTGGTTTTCTTTAATAGATATTTCTAAGACCCTATAGTCTTTAAGTTCTTCTTTATTAATTTTTTGGCCTAGGTCTACCTTGTTTATAATTAAGATTTTTTCCTTGTCCTCGGCTGCCTTTATAATGTCCCAGTCTTCTTCATTTAAGCCAGTTGATCCATCTAAGAGAATTAAAACTAGGTCAGCTTGAGAAATTTCTTCCTTGGCCTTAGTTACTCCAATTTGTTCAACTTGGTCTTCAGTTTCTCTAATGCCAGCAGTGTCTATTAGTGACAGGGCAAGGCCGTCCAGGTCTAGGGTCTCTTCAATAGTGTCCCTAGTTGTTCCAGGTATGTCTGTTACTATGGCCCTGTTTTCTTTTAAAAGGGCATTTAAAAGAGAAGACTTGCCTACATTTGGTCTGCCAATAATTAGGGTTTTAATTCCTTCTCTAAGAACTTTGCCTCTCTTTCCTGACTTAATTAAAGATCCAATTTCTTCTAAAATTTCTCTTAAAAGGGAAACTTTCTCTTCATTGGTCAAGGTGTCGTTTTCGTCTTCAGGAAAGTCTATTTCTGTAATAGTTGAGGCTAAAACTGTTATTAGGTCATGGTGGATTTTCCCAACCTTAGTAGATAAGGACCCTTCAAGTTGTTTTAAAGAGTTGTCATAGGCCATTTTTGTATTTGAATCAATTAGGTCCAAAACTGCCTCTGCCTGAGTTAGGTCCAATCTGCCATTTAGAAAGGCCCTCTTAGTAAATTCTCCAGGCTCTGCTAGGGAGGCGCCGTTTTTTAAAAGGGTATTTAAAACCTCTCTAACTGCAACAATGCCACCATGGCAGTAGATTTCTACTACATCTTCACAGGTGTAGGTTCTTGGTCCTTCCATAAAAACTGCTAGAACTTCATCTACAGTTTTATCTCCATCTATAATGTGACCATAGGTCATTTGTCTATTTTTAAGGTCCTTTTTGTTAGAAAAGACTTTTTGTAAAATTTTTAGTGAATCATCACCAGTCATTCTGACGATTCCAAGGCCAGCCCTACCAACCATGGTAGAAATGGCACAGATAGTATTTGTCATAATTTTCCTCTTTCATAAAAATTCTATCTATCCCTACTATTATAAAATAAAAACTTATAAACATAAAGGCCAGAATTTCGTATATAATATAGTAGCTATAAATTATACACCACTTAGGCTGAGAATAAAAATATAAAGGATAAAAAATGAACTACAAAAAATTAAGTAAAGATACACTAGACCTAGTAATAAAAGAATACATAGACTATTACAATGAAATAGAAGATGGGATTTGGACCTATGATTTGGCCTATAAGAGAATTTCTCAAATAATGACTATGGAAGGCTCCCTGTGCCTGGTCCAATATGACGGAGATACTCCTGTTGGCTTTTTAATGGCCTACTATATGACCTATGACGACTTAGTTGGCCTTTTTATAGAAGAAATTTTAATCTTTAAAGACCAGCAGAGAAAGGGCTACGGCAAGGCTTTTATGACCTATGTCCAAGATTTGGCCAAAAAAGATGGGGCATCTATGGTTGAATTAATATCTGTAAATGACAAGGCCCACTTAGAATTTTATAAGTCCCTTGGCTATTATAAGGCTGATAATTTAGTACTTATGGCCAAGGACCTAGAATAAAATTATCCCCTAAAAATTTGTGGCTTTTAGGGGATAAATTATTTTTTAGGGGATAATCTTTTTATTTTTTAAAAAACTTCTTTGGGTCAAAACCCTTGTAAGGCGGATACCTAAAGGGCAAATCAATTTTCGTTGATTTTTTTAAGATGCTTACCTTCCTTGAAAAAGTTTCAAAGGAATATTTGCCATGGTAGGACCCTTGGCCAGATGCGCCAACTCCGCCAAAGGGAAGACTTGGCACAGATAGGTGGACTAGGGTGTCGTTAATGGCTCCTCCGCCAAAGGAAATATTTTCTAGAACATAGGAAATTTCCTCCTTGTCTTCTGTAAAGAGATAGAGGGCTAGAGGGTCTTTGTGGACCTTAATAATTTCAGCACATTCTTCTAAGGTGTCAAAGGCAAGGACAGGTAAAAACGGACCAAAAATTTCTTCTTCCATAAAGGGACTGGTCATGTCGGTAGAAAAAATTCTTGGCACAAATTTTAGCTTTTCAGAATCAGCTAGGGATTCTTCGTATATGCCTTGGGCCTTTAATAGGTCTACATGGCGGTTAAAGTGGTCCAGGTCTATAATAGAAGAAAGATGTGGACTATCTAGGGGATTTGGTCCAAAAAATTCTTCTATAGCCTTATTCATCTCGGCCTTTAGTGGCTCTTCTAGGTCCTTTCTAACTAAAAGATAGTCAGGAGCCACACAGGTTTGGCCAGCGTTTAAAGTCTTGCCCCAAATAATTCTCCTGGCTACAGTTTTTAAGTTTTTGCCTTGAGAAACTATAACAGGACTTTTGCCTCCTAGTTCTAAAACTAGGGGGATCATTTTTTCGCCTGCAAGTTTGGCCATTTGTCTGCCAACTTTTGTAGACCCAGTAAAAAATAAAAAGTCTATATCTTCGTCCATAAACCTCTGTCTAGACCCTTCTTCTAGGCCATAAACTAAGACCTCTTCTTCCTTATAAACTTCCGCAAAAATTTCTTTTATTATTGTAGAAGTTGCTGGAGCTTTTTTTGAGGTCTTTAAAACCACAGTATTTCCTGCTGCTAGAGCTCCAATAGCTGGCGCCATAGCTAGAAGGAAGGGATAGTTCCATGGAGATGCAATGCCAACTCTGCCATAGGGTAGGTAGTGGATTTCTCCCTGGCCAACTTGCTGGTAGATAGGTAAAATTTTTCTTTCTTTTTTCGCCCACTTTGGCAACTTTTTTATAGCATAAGAAAGCTCTTCTATAACCATTAAATATTCAGAAAGATAGGCCTCTTCCATAGATTTTCCCAGGTCAGCTTTTAAGGCCTGTAAAATTTCTTCTCGATTTTTTCTAATAGTAAAATTTAAATTTTCTAACTTGTATAATCTTTCTTTTAAGTCCACCTTAACATCCTCTCATCTATTTTCTTTAATTATAACAAAGGTTGAAATTAAAAAAAGCTAAGAAGATGAGTTCTTAGCTTAAAATTTTTAGGCCCTATTAAAGGCTCCTAGGTCTTTCTTTAGGGAAATACCCAGGGTTCTTATAAAGATAAAAGTAACCATAAAAAGGGTTACTAGCTCTGATGCAATTGTTGCCAGCCATATATATTCAGGTCCCAAGGCCTTAGGTAAAATAAATAAGGCTAGAGAAATATTAATATAACCTCTTAAAATAGAAACTATAAGTCCTTCTCTTGGGTGCTTGCTGGCAGTTAAATAACCAGACGCTACAATGGAAAGGCCAGTAATTATAAAACCAAAAGAAAATATTCTAAGTTTTGCAACTGAGTAGGTGAAAAGCTCCATATTTCCTTGGTCTATAAATATTCCTACAAGGCTCTTTGAAAAAATTAGGCAGACTACAAAGAAAAATCCACCAAAAGTTAGGGAAGTCCTAACCATTAAATAAAATAATTCCCTTAGGCTAGTAGTGTTTTCCTGACCCTTGTGAAAGCTAACAAGAGGCTGAGATCCTTGGTTAATGGCAATCATCGTATTTATTACTAGGTTGTTTACATACATTATAATAGAGTAGGTTGTAATATAATCTAGGCCCAAATACTTTATAATGCTGTAGTTGTAAAGAAATGTAGTAAAACCAATAGAAAGTTCTGTAAGTGCTTCAGGGATGCCTGTTTTTATAATTTTAAAAATGTGGATAAAACCTGCATTAATCTTTCTAAATTTTAAATTGGCCTTGGCAAATAAAAAGTGGCTTAAGTAAATACAAGTTCCTAAAACTTGAGAAATTCCTGTAGCAACAGCCGCTCCCTTAATTCCATAATCAAAGACAAAGACAAAAAGATAGTCTAAGACTATATTAGTTAGGGAGGCGATAATACCAACCTTTACTGAAAGTTTTGGGTGTCCATCTGCCTTAACTAGGATTTCTAAATTATAGGACAACATAAAAAATACAGAAAATGGAACAATAACCCATAAATAATCGTAGGCATAGGCATAAACTTCTCCCTCAGCCTTTAAAAATCTAAGTAAAAAGTCTAGATTAAAAAAAGCCAAGGCTCCAAGACCTAGACCAAGTAAAGTAATTAAAATAAGAGATAGGGTGAAGTAGCCACTAGCAGTATTATCTTCTCCTCGGCCCCTATAGTAGGCAATAATATTAGAAGATCCAACTGAAATTAAAATAGCCAAAGCAAACAAAAGGCTAAGGTAGGGCATGGAAATATTTACTCCAGCCAAGGCCTTAGGTCCAACTCCTCTACCTACAAAGGCTCCGTCTACCATAGTATATAGGGAGAAAAACCACATGGCCCCTATAGATGGAAAGACAAACTTTTTAAACTGCTTTTTCGTTTTTTCTATTATTTCCCTTTTTTTTAAATTTATGGGACAATTTTTAGTCAATATATCTACAACCTTTTTATATTTTTTATAATATATATATTCTAGGCCCCTTTAAATTACTTGTCAACAGTAAACATTCCTTTTTCACAAGGATTTTTCTTTGGAGAAATTATATGATTTTTTCTTAATTATTTTCTAAAGCTCCTGGCTTAATTTTTAAATTTAGGGTATTAATAAGTAAATACTTTTATAAGGTGGTTATTTATGCAAATAAAAATTGATGACAAACTTCTTGAACTTTTAAAGGAGAGAAGTGAAGATAATATTACTATTACTTTAAAGGGCAATCCTTCTTGTAAGGGCTTTGAATTTAATCCCCTAGTTAGAAATGGCAGGCCTAAAGAGGAAAAACGTGAAAACTATTCACTTTACCAAGCAGATGGGATAAATGTATACCTAGACAAGAATATAGAAGTTGAAAGTCCAGAAAATATTTTTATCCACTTTAAAAGAGTGGGAATGACTGAAAATTATTTTGCTGACTTTTCATAAAAATAATTATAAAAAAAGACCAGGGAATTTTCTCCCTGGTTTTCTTGTGATTAAATACTTGCTTTTTTTGAAATTACCACTCTTCTATAAGGATCTCTACCTTCTGAGTGGGTTGTAATTCCTTCATAGTTTTGAAGAACCATGTGAACTATTCTTCTGTCTGCAGGGTTCATAGGTTCTAATTTTACTGGTCGGCCGTATCTAATTGCCCTATCTAAACCCCTTTTGGCTATTTTTTCAAGGTTTTTATTTCTCTTGTCTCTGTAGCCATTAGCGTCAACTTTTACCCTAATAAAATTTTCTTTGTGTTTATTTATAACTTGGCTTAAAAGGTATTGAAGGGAGTCAAGGGTTGACCCATGTTTTCCAATTACTATACCTAGAGAAGATGGGTTAGGGCTTGTTATTTCCACATTTAAATTATCTCCATCAAAGTCTAAGGCCAAGTCATAAGAAATGTTAAACTCATCAATTATTGTTTGTAAAAATTCTTCAGACTTATTTTTTACTTCTATATCTGTCCATATATCGTCAATATTTTTCTTATAAGGATGAGGCCTGTCTTCAAAGTCATAATCTTCGTCATCTTCTTCAAAGTCCTCTTCCTCTTCTTCTACAAAATTATCTTCTGTAGCTTTTTCTTCTTGTAAAGTCTCGATTATTTCGACTTCCTCAATTTCTACTGGCTCTTCTTTTACTTCTACTACTTCTTCTTCAAGGTCAGCCTGGCCAGTAGCTTCAACTATAGGTTCTTCTTTTGGCTGAGCTTGTATTTCTTCTTTTACTTCTAGAACTTCTTCTTTTTTCTCTTCTTTTTGGCCATCGTATAGAATGTCTCTTACAAAAGATGATATGTCTTCTTTTTCTTTTATTTTAACCATAGCATCTTTTTGGCCTAGGCCTAGAAAGCCTGATTTTGCTTCTTCTAAAACTTCGATTTCAACTTCACTTCTAGTTAGGCCTAGTTCAATTAGACCCTTTTCTATGGCTTCATCTACTGTCTTAGCTGTCTTTATTATAAAACTCAATCTCTTTCACCTTCTACTTTTTTTAAGAAAATTTTATTTATGATAAGCTGCTGGATAGTTTGTAAGCCTTGGTTGATTATCATATATAGGGGTATTACAGCAGGAAGGTTTCTATAAACAAATACAAACATTAGGGGCATCATTATAGTCATCATTTCATTAGACTGTTTCATAGCCTGGTCTTTTTCCTTGTCACCAGTTGATGGTCCAGGTTGACTTGATAGGATAATTTTTTGGCTTATAAAGGATACTAAACCTGATAAAATAGGAATTATCATGGTCTTATCCTTGTCGGCAATGTTGGTCATCCAGAAAAATGCCTTGTTTATAGATTCATAATAACCTGCTTCTGCAAAAACATATACATTTGGCTCTCTTACTACAGCAAACATAGCAAATAGTATAGGCATTTGAATTAGAAGTGGAAGACATCCTCCTAGAGGGCTTACTCCTGCTTCCTTGTATAGCTCTTGTTGCTTTCTTGCTACGGTTTGCATATCATTTCCGTATTTTTTTTGAAGTTCTTGTACCTGGCTTTGTAGGGCTCTAGTCTTTGCCATTGATTCTTGTTGCTTTAAAGTTAGTGGCAGGGTGATTAATTTTATTATCACTGACATTAAAATTATAGCAAAGGCATAGTTTGATACTGGCCCTGAGTCTGCTGGGTTTATATTACTTATAAACTCGTAGGAGAGTCTAAGTATCCAGCCTACAAATTGGTAAATATATCTCATTTGTCCTCCTATTTTAGTGGATCGTAGCCACCCTTGTGATAGGGATGGCACTTTAGTATTCTTTTTACTGCTAGGAAGCTTCCCTTAAAAAATCCATATTTTTTATAGGCCTCTAGGGCATATTGGGAACAAGTTGGTGTAAACCTACAATGGGCTCCTGGCAATAAATATTTTGAGATAAATCTTTGATAAAATCTTATAAGGTAAATCATTAGGTATTTCATTTACTTTTTCACCATCTTTGAAACTTTTAAAATATGGTAAAAGGCAGATTTTAGGTCTTTAAAAGAGATATCAGGAACATTTTTTCTAACTATAAAAATAAGGTCATAGCCTTCTTTAATAGAGTCTTCGTATGTTCGAAATATCTCTCTTAGTCTTCTCTTAATTTTGTTTCTAACAACTGCTGTCCCAATTTTTTTGGACACAGTAAAACCTACTCTCGTATAGCCTAGGTTGTTTTTTCTAACATACAAAACTAGGTTTCTATTACCATATGACTTTCCTGTCGTATAAGCTTTTTTAAAATCAAAGTAACTTTTAACAGTGATCATATTATTTGACTGTTAGTCTTTTTCTCCCTTTTTTTCTACGAGATGCAATTACATTACGGCCAGATTTAGTTAGCATTCTCTTTCTAAATCCATGTACTCTTGCTCTTCTTTTTTTCTTTGGTTGGTAAGTTCTTTTCATAAACTATGCACCTCCTCATATTTACTCTATTTAATCACATCTTATAGTATATAAATATTCCCAATCTTTGTCAATAAATAAAAAGATATTCACAGAATTTTAAAGTATGGCTAAAAGAAAAGTAAAAATTTTAAATTTAAACCAAGGATTTTTTGAAAGTTATTATTTATTAACCTGTGGATAAGTCTTGTAAAAAACATTTGTTTGTGATAAAATATTTGTAGATGAAATTATCTGTAAGTAGTTGATAACTGCTAGCTTTCAACTACTTTTATAAGGACTTTTTTTAAGAGGAAATCCTCTTTAAATGTTTTTTATTATTAACAACTTATCCTTGGAAAAAATTTATAAAATTAAAATTTTGTGGATTAGTCTCTTGTCAACAAGCTGTTGATAAGTCTGTGGATATGTACTAGTTTTTTTGAAAAATTATCTACATAGTTCTTAGAATTTACAAAAATATCTATACACAAGGAGAAATTTTTTAGCCTGTTAATAAGAAAAATATATAATTTATCCACAATGTCCACAGTGAATAAGTCTTTTACTTTTGTGTATAAGCTTATCCACTGTTGTTAATGTTTATAAGGAGAAAGTATGACTAGAAATAACAATGAAACTTGGATCCGAATCCTAAATGAAATCGAAAGAAATATTGGTAGCAACTACGATATATGGTTTCAAGGTGTCTGCCACAAAATTGTTGATGACGATTTTATTATTTATGTTCCCAACAATTTTACATACACCCAAATGAAAAAAAGGTATTATTCTATAGTTGAAAAGGCCATTAGAAATGTGACTAACTATGACTACAAGTTAGTTTTTCAAATAGCTGAAGGCTCTGTTATAGAAGATCTAGACCCAATAGAAAATTATAGGTCAGAGTCTAATATAAATCCTAGATATACCTTTGATAATTTTGTAGTTGGTAAGTCTAATGAATTTCCCCATGCTGCAGCCCTTTCTGTAGCAGAAAATCCTGGAGGCTTAAACAACCCTCTATTTATATATGGATCATCAGGCTTAGGAAAAACCCACCTAATGCTTGCAATTGGAAATTATATGTTAGAAAAAAACCCTGATCTAAAACCAATTTATGTATCTTCTGAACAGTTTACTAACGAACTAGTAGAAGCACTGAGAAAAGACACAACTCCAGAGTTTAGAGACAAGTATAGAAATGTAGATCTCTTATTAGTAGACGACATTCAATTTCTAATAGGCAAGGAGCGAATCCAAGAAGAGTTTTTCCACACCTTTAACATGCTCCACCAAAATTACAAGCAAATTGTAGTAACTTCAGATAAACCTCCCAAGGACTTAAAGGGCCTTGAGTCTCGTATTATAACCAGGCTTGGAGGAGGCTTAATTGCAGATATTTTAGAACCTGATATAGAAACTAGAATTGCAATTTTGAGAAATAAAAATGAACAAGAAAATTTTCAAATTTCTGACGAAGTTATAGACTATATTGCTGAAAATGTAGATTCAAATATTAGAGAGCTAGAAGGTGCCTTGCTTAGGGTCGTTGCTTTTTCTAACTTAACTGGAAAAACTGTAGACCTTCAAATGGCAAAAAATGTTCTTAGAAGTATCCTAGACCAAAAGAAAAAAATAGTTATTGATTCAAATAGGATAAAAAATATTATTTCTGACCACTATGGCGTAAGTGTAGAAGACTTAGATTCTAAAAAAAGACCAAAAGATATAGCCTATGCCAGACAAGTTGCCATGTACTTGTGTAGGGAAATGACAGATATGTCCCTACCTAAGATAGGAGCTGACTTTGGAGGCAGAGACCACACAACTGTAATCCACGCAGTTGATAAAATTTCAAGTGAAATAAAAGCAGACTCTGCTACAAAAAAGACCATCCAAGATTTAAAGAGAAAGGTAAAAGGCGACTAGTTGTTCACAAGTTATAAATTGAGCTTATTAAGACAAACTAAGACCTAGGGACCTTATCAACATATTCACAGGCCCTACTACTACTAAAACATATAATATAACTAAGGAGTAACCATGAAATTTATAATTAACCAACAAAAACTAAATGAAAGTATATCTATAGTACAAAGAGCTATTTCTTCTAAGGCCATATCTAAAGAACTAGAAGGAGTTCTTTTACAAATTGAAGGAAGTAAACTAAAACTTACTGGAACAGATGCAGAAATAATATCTATAGAAACATATGTAGATTGTGAAGTTATAGAAGAAGGATCAACTTTAGTAAACGCCAGACTTTTTGGAGATATAATAAGAAAACTTCCAAATGACGACATAGAAATAGAAGTAAAGGGAGATAGGATGTTTATCCAAGTTCAAAAATCAAACTTTGAGCTTCTAACTCACAATTACAAAGATTATCCATCTCTTCCAAACCTAACTGATGAAAATTCTATAATAATAGATACAGGATCTTTAAAAAGAGCTATAAAACAAACAAGCTTTGCCGTATCTTTAGACTACAATAGAAGGGCCCTAACAGGAGTTCTCTTTGAAGTAAAAAATGACCAAATAAATTTTGTAGCCTTAGACGGCTATAGATTAGCAGTTTATACAGACATGAGTCCATCTGAAAAAGAATATACAGCCATAGTTCCAGCCAAGGCTTTAACAGAACTATCTAGAACTATTTCAGATGAAGATGAAAATATTAGAGTGTGTTTTTCTAGAAACAATATAAGATTTGACCTAAAAGACACTACCTTTTATTCCCAACTTATAGATGGCCAATTTTTCAAATACGATGAAATTATTAGAAAAGACCATGTAACTACAGTAAAAGTAAATAGACATGCCTTCCAACAATCCCTAGAAAGGGCAGAACTTTTAGCCAAAGAAGAAAAGGCAAATTTAGTAAAGCTTGAAATTAAAAATTCTATGGTTAGAATCCTATCTAATACAGAGCTTGGATCAGTAGAAGAAGAAGTTTTAGCTGACATCGACGGAACTGACCAACTAATAGCCTTTAACTCAAGATATTTATTAGATGGAATTAAAAATATGGAAGATGTAGAAATAAATTTAAGTCTCTTAGATGATGTAAATCCTATGATAATTACAGGAGTAGACAACGACTCTTATCTTTATCTAGTTTTACCAGTGAGGTTGGCCTAATGATGGTTAGAGAAGTAAAAATAGACACAGACTTTATAAAACTAGACTCACTTTTAAAATATGCAAGCCTAGTAGGAACTGGTGGAGAGGCAAAAATCCTAATCCAAGAAGGCCATGTCCTAGTAAATGGTCAAGTTGAAACTAGGAGAGGAAGAAAAATCCACAAGGGCGACCTTGTAGACTTAGAAGGACAAATGATAGAAGTAAAATAGATGAAAGTAAAAGAAATCTCTATAAAGAATTTTAGAAATTACTCAGATTTATTTTTACAACCAAATAAAAATATAAATGTCTTTGTTGGAAAAAATGCCAGTGGCAAAACCAATATCTTAGAGGCAATTTCTATTTTGATTTCTGCAAGGTCTTTTAGAACTAGCAGGGACAGGGAGATTTTAAAATTTGACGAGGACTATTTTGAAATTCTCGCCCTTATAGAAAAATCTGGTTTAGACAAAGACTACCAGCTAATTTATGAAAAAAACAAGAAAAAGAAATACCAGGTAAACCTATCTAATATAAAAAGTTTAAATGAACTTAGAATGGAAGGTCCCTTGGTTACCTTTGTACCAGAAGACTTAGAAATAGTAAAAGACGGTCCAGCCCTAAGAAGAAAATACATGGACCAGGCTATTTCAAACTTAGACTTTATCTATAGGTACAATTTAAAAAAATACAATTCGATTTTAAAAGAAAAAAATGGCCTTTTAAAAGATAGAAATAAGGGCTTAGATACAAAACTTTTATTCCAAGCCTACAATGTCCAACTGGCTTCCCTAGGAGCCTATTTAATCCTGGCCAGAAAAGAATTTTTAGACCAGGTAAATAAGGATATAAAAGATGTTCATCTTTCTATAACAAGTGGGGAAGAAGTCCTGGATTTAATTTATCAAAATCCCTTTAAGGACATGGACAATATAAAAAAAATCGAAAGTTCTCTTTATCAGGGAATGATGGAGGCCTTAGACAAGGATCTTTTTGTAAAATATTCTACTTTTGGTCCCCACAGAGATGACTTTGACATTGAGACCAACAAAATTTCTTTAAAAACCTATGGGTCCCAAGGACAGAAACGATCGGCAGTACTGTCTATGAAGCTAGTAGAAATAAATTTAATAAAGGCTAGGAGAAATATAGCCCCTATAGTTTTATTAGATGATGTTTTTTCAGAATTAGACCCAAAAAGAAGGCGGATGCTAATAGAAAATCTTTTAGATGTCCAATCTTTTATAACTATGGCAGAGAAAAAATATTTAGATGAATTTAAAGGTTTTTCTTCTAACATATATTTAGTTGATAACAGTAAAGTGAAATTATTAGACGGAGGAAATTAATGGATAATAAAAATACAAATTATGGAGCAGACAATATAGAGGTTCTAGAAGGTCTGGCTCCAGTTAGGCTAAGGCCTCACATGTACATTGGTTCAACAGGTCCCAAGGGCCTCCACCACTGTGTATATGAGGTTTTAGACAACTCAATAGACGAGGTTCTAGCAGGTAGGGCCACAACAGTAAAGGTAAAAATTTACAAAGATGGGTCCATATCTGTAGAAGATGACGGCTCAGGTATTCCTGTAGAAACTCACAAGTCTACTGGCTTATCAACAGTAGAAACAGTACTTACAATCCTTCACGCTGGAGGAAAGTTCCATGGTGGAGCCTACAAGGTTTCTGGTGGTCTTCATGGTGTAGGTGTTTCTGTAGTAAACGCCTTGTCTGAATGGCTAGAAGTTGTAGTATCTAGAAATGAAAAGAAATACAAACAGAGATTTGAAAGGGGAATCAGACAAGGTGACCTAGAAGTTGTAGGAGAGTCTACAAAAACTGGAACCTTTGTCCGCTTCAAACCAGACCCAGAAATTTTTACAGAAACAGTAGATTTTGACTACGAAGTTTTAGCTAGAAGATTTAAAGAAACAGCCTTTTTGACCAAAGAAGTAAAAATAATTTTAGAAGACGAAAGAACTGGAAAAAAGGAAACCTTCCACTATACTGGAGGAATAAAATCCTTTGTAGACGAACTAAACAAGTCTAAAGAGCCTCTTCACAAGGACGTTATCTACTTAGAAGATGACAAGGAAGGCCACAATGTTCAAATTGCCATCCAATATGTAGACGGCTATAACGAAAATGTCCTATCCTTTGCTAACAACATAAATACAGGTGAAGGTGGAACCCACGTTTCAGGCTTTAGAGGAGGTCTTACTAGGACCTTAAATGACTATGCCAGAGAATTTAACTTCTTGAAAGAAAAAGACGACAACTTCCAAGGTGAAGATACAAGAATAGGCCTAACAGCAATAATTTCCATAAAACTTCCTAACCCTCAATACGAAGGCCAAACCAAGGGCAAACTAGTAAATTCAGAAACTAGGGGAATTGTTGAAAATATAATAAATGACCTTTTAAAGTCCTATTTAATAGAAAATCCTAAAACTGCCAAGGCGATAATGGAAAAGGTAGTCAGATCCAAGGAAGAAAGAGAGGCTGTTAGAAAATTAAAGACAGCCCAAAGAAGGACTTCAATGTTAGAAAAAACTACCCTACCAGGAAAGTTAGCTGACTGCCAGTCAAATGACATGGATGTCACAGAAATTTTCCTAGTGGAAGGGGACTCTGCTGGTGGATCTGCAAAAATGGGCAGGGACAACTACCATCAAGCTATTCTACCTTTAAAGGGTAAGATAATGAACGTTGAAAAGGCCAACCTAATTAGGGTTTTAGAATACGAAGAAATACTTTCAATGATTTCTGCCTTTGGAACAGGAATTGGCGACGACTTTGATATTACAAAACTTAGGTATGGAAAAATTATAATAATGACAGATGCTGACGTTGACGGCGCCCATATTATGACCCTGCTACTTACCTTCTTCTATAGGTATATGCCAGAGCTTATTAGACAGGGCCACGTCTATGTTGCCAACCCACCACTTTATGGCCTAGTTAGAGGAACTAAGGTTATAAGATACTGCTATGACGACAAGGAATTAGAAAAAGTATCTAAAGAAATCGATATGAAAAATATAAAAATTTCTAGGTACAAGGGTCTTGGGGAAATGAATGCAGAACAACTTTGGGAAACAACAATGAATCCAGACCACAGAATTCTTCATAGGGTTACCATTGACGATACTGACGATGAAGTTTATTTAGACGAAACCTTTAGTATCCTAATGGGAGACAAGGTAGAACCTAGAAGACAATTTATAGAAGAAAATGCAAAACTTGTTAAGAACCTGGATGCATAGGAGGAAAAATGACAGAAGAAAATAAAGACTTACAGACAATAGTAAATGTAGACCTTAGAAAGTCTATGAAAGAGGCATATTTAGACTATGCAATGAGTGTCATTGTATCTCGTGCTCTTCCAGATGTTAGAGATGGCCTAAAGCCAGTTCACAGGAGAATAATCTATGGTATGAACCAGCTCCTTTTATATCCAGACAAGCCTTATAGAAAATCAGCTAGACTTGTAGGGGACGTAATGGGTAGGTTTCACCCTCATGGTGACTCAGCCATTTACGAAGCAGTAGTAAGACTAGCCCAAGATTTTTCTACTAGGTATCCCCTAGCAGACGGCCAAGGAAACTTTGGTTCTATAGACGGAGATGGCGCAGCAGCCATGCGTTATACAGAAGTTAGAATGACCAAGCTGGCCCAAGAAATGCTTAGAGACATAGACAAGGATACAGTAGACTTTGGTCCAAACTTTGACGACTCAGAAAAAGAACCAACAGTCCTACCATCAAAGTTTCCTAACTTAATTGTAAACGGCTCATCTGGTATAGCAGTAGGTATGGCTACAAATATGGCCCCTCACAATCTAGGAGAAACCATAGACGGAGTAGTTGCCTACATTGACAACAATGACATAACAACAGACGAGCTAATGACCTATATAAAAGGCCCAGACTTTCCAACAGGTGGAATGATTATGGGAAAAAAGGCTATAAAAGAAGCCTATGAAACAGGTAGGGGAAAACTTACCCTAAGGGCAGTAATAGAAGTAGAAGAGACTAAGAAAAAAACTTCCCTTATAGTAAAAGAACTTCCCTACCAAGTTAACAAGTCAAGGCTAATTAAAAAAATAGCCGAATATGTCCAAGAAAAGAAAATCGAAGGAATTTCAGACCTAAGAGACGAATCAGACAGGTCTGGAATGAGAATTGTAATAGAATTAAAAAGAGATGCAATTCCAGAAGTTGTAATTAACAACCTTTACAAGTACACCCAACTTCAAACTACCTTTGGCATAATAAATATAGCCCTAGTAAATGGAGAGCCAAAAGAGCTTAGCCTAAAAGAACTAATTTATCACTATGTCAACCACCAAATCGAAGTTATAGAAAGAAGAACTAGATTTGAACTAGACAAGGCAGAAAGAAGAGCCCACATTTTAGAAGGCTTAAAAATTGCCATAGACAATATTGATGAAATAATAAAGATCATTAGGGCTAACTATTCAGATGCAGAAATAAAGGCAGAATTTGAAAAGAGATATGGCCTTACAGATGTCCAATCTCAAGCAATTTTAGACATGCAATTAAAACGTCTATCAGGCCTCCAAAGAGAAAAGTTAGACGAAGAATATGCTAATTTAATAAAAGAAATAGCTAGACTAAAAGAAATTTTAGCCAACCCTCACATCAGAGACTCTATAATAAAATCAGAACTTATAGAAATAAAAGAAAAATATGGAGACATGAGAAGAACGGCAATAATGCCAGCAGCAGAAGAAATTGACCTGGCTTCTATGATTCCAGAAGAAGATGTAGTAATAACCCTAACTAACAAGGGCTATATAAAGAGGATGCCAGAAGGGGCTTACAAACCACAAAACAGAGGTGGCAAGGGCATTAGAGCCTTAACAACCAAGGACGAAGACTTTGTCTGCCAAATGTTTATAGTAAACACCCATGACAACCTTCTATTCTTTACAAACTTTGGAAATGTCTTTAGACTAGTAGGCTACGAAATTCCAGAAGCAGGTAGACAGGCTAGGGGCATGGCCATAGTAAATCTTTTAGACCTAAGACCAGGAGAAGAAGTATCTACAGTTCTTGCAGTAGATAAATTTAATCCAGAAAAATACTTCACCATGGTTACTAAAGAAGGATCAATAAAGAGAACTAGTGCAGAAGAATTTAAAAACATTAGAAAATCTGGCCGAAGGGCAATAACCCTAAGAGAAGGTGACCAACTAATAGGCGTTGAAATTACCAACGGCGAAAATGACCTTATCCTAACAACTAAAGAAGGTAATGCCATAAGATTTAAAGAAGATGACGTAAATCCTACAGGCAGAACATCAATGGGAGTTATAGGTATAAGACTTAATAAAGGTGACCAAGTAGTTAACTTCTCAAGGATAGAAGATGACAAGTATTTAATTTCTGTAGGAGAAAACGGCTACGGAAAACTTACTGACCTTGCTGAATTTAATGTCCAAAACCGTGGAGGCAAGGGAGTAATATCCTATAAGGTAACTGAAAAAACAGGCAAAGTTGTAGGATCCTTTGTAGTTGGCAAAGAAGACCAACTTATGATAATATCAGAAGATGGAACAGTAATTAGAATTGCTGCAGACCAAATCTCAATCCTAGGTAGAAATACCCAAGGAGTAAGGCTGATTAATGTGAAAAACTCTAAGGTTGTTGCAGTAGCAATATTTATAGGAGAATAAAATGGCATTTAGAAAAGAAATCGAAGAAAGAAATGACAAGACAATAATAAAGCTCTTTGGAGAATTAGACATCTATGTATCTAGCGATTTTAAAGACGATGTGCTAGAAATACTAGAAAAAAATAAAGACCACCTATACTTGGACCTAAAAGAATTAGAATATATCGATTCAACAGGTCTAGGAGCTTTAATAGCCCTGGTAAAAGCAGCTAATGAAATAGAAAAAAAGGTCTATCTAAAAGATGTAAATGAGAGAATAAGAAAATTATTTAAAATTACAGCCTTAGAAGACATGTTTATATTTGTAGGTGGCATAGATGAATAGAGAAGTATTTACTTTTAATATACCAGCCTTAAGTGAAAATATAACTATAATAAGGCTGACAACATCGGCTATAGCCTCAAAGCTAGACTTTACCATAGACCAAATCGAAGATCTAAAACTTTGTGTAGCAGAACTTTGCAACCTTGGACTATCAAAAGAAGACGACCTATTTAAAATCGAATACAGTCTAGATAGAGAAGAAAATGCCATAGAAATAAAATTTCATGAGCTAGAAATAGACGACCAGGCAGAAAATTTTGAAATATCAAAAATGATACTTCAAGCTCTAATAAAAGAAATAGAATTTGAAAAAGAATATATTAAGATAAAATTATTTGTCTAATAGGAGCCCTTATGACAACTAAGAAAAATGACAAACAATTGGATAGAGAAGAGCAGACCAGGCTTTTTAGAGAATATAAAGAGACCAAGGACAAGGCAATTAGGGACAAGCTCATAGAAGACAACCTCTATATAGCAGAAATACTTGCAAAAAAATATGCCAACAAGGGCATAGACTATGACGACATCTTTCAAGTGGCGTCAATAGGACTAATTTATGCAGTAGACAGGTTTGATGTAGATAGGGGCTATCAGTTTTCATCCTTTGCAACGCCGACGATAATTGGAGAAATAAAAAGACACTTTAGAGACAAGGGCTGGACCATTAGAGTGCCTAGAAGAATCCAAGAACTATCTAAGAAGATTAACAACGCCAAGGTCGACTTGGCCCAAGAATTACAAAGGTCTCCAACAGTAAAGGACATAGCAGAATATTTAGAATCAACTGAAGAAGAAATCCTTGAAGCCATGGAAGCATCAAAGGTTTATTCACCTCAGTCTCTTGATTTAACCTATGACGGTGGTGAAGATTCAGATATTTCCCTAGCAGATTTAATAGGCGAAGAAGACAAGTACTACGAAAAAATCGAAAACAACGATTTTATAGAAAAGGCCATGTCCATACTTTCAGAAACAGAAAAGAAAATTCTAATAGACAGGTACTTTAATAAAAAAACCCAGTCTGCCATAGCAGAAGAACTAAACATATCTCAAATGACAGTATCTAGGTTGGAAAAGAAAATCCTAGAGAAGATGAAAAATGAAATAGAGAGAATATTTGCAAACTAGTCACCTTTATGGTGACTTTTTGCCTTGAGGACAAAATGAAAAATAAAGTAAACTATATAATCTTAATACTAATTCCAATTCTTGTAGGCATATTTTTTGCCCTAGTATTATTTAATTTAATTCCCTTTGTCCACAATAGCCTATTAATATTAGGATTTTTTCTCCTAGCAACCTTATGCCTAATATTTGGCAATATTTTTTGGAATATAAAAGTTAACAAGAAAGCCATAAAAATTTTAAAGATAATTTTCTTGGCTTTATACTATGGTCTACTTGCCCTAGGCCTATATTTTTATATAATTCTAGGAGTTCTTTCATCTAAGTCTGGAGAAAAAGTGACTTATAAAAACGAGACCTATTATATAATAGATGAAAGTTTTTTTGATCCCTTCTATATAATTTATAAAAAGACAGGGCCAATAACCATGAAAAGCTTTGGTCAAAGTTATTATTCTATACCAGAACTAACTGAAGAAAATATAGAAAAATTAATATTGGGTACCTATAAAGAAGAGGGGACAAGTCATGAGGAAACTGTGGATAAGACTAAAGAAGAAAATGTTCAAGAAGTAGAAGAAAGTGTCCAAGAACCACAGGCTAGAGAAGAAAAAGAAGCCTTATTTAACAGTCTAGATCCAGAGGACCTAATAAAAATCCCAGATTCGCCTTATGTCCTAGGCATGGTAGACAAGGCCCTAGGCTCTTCTTACTTTTATTATTTTGGAAGAATAGACCAGGGGAAAATAGCATACATTTCAGACCTAGCTGGCTACCCAGCCTATAAGGAAGGAAAGGTTAATGGAGACATAATAGACCTTGTCTTTATAGACAGCAATGGAAAGACCTATAACTATCAATCAATAGACGGCGGAAAAAACTTTGAAGAGATACAAGCAGAGGAGGACCAATGAGAGACCTAGAATTAATTTTTATAGTAGACGAAAACTGGAACATAGGCGTAAATGGAGATATGCTCTACAAGACAAAAGTAGACCTAGACCACTTTAGAAATATAACAGAAGGCCACGTCCTATTAATGGGCAGAAAAACTTTAGAAGCCCTACCAGGAGGCAGGGGCCTAAAAAACAGGATAAACATAGTCCTATCTAGAGATAAAAACTACCAGGCAGAAAATATAGTCCTAGTAAATTCTATTGAAGACATGGAAAGAGAAGTAGAAAAATACCCAGACAAGAAAATATTTTTAATAGGTGGAGAAAACCTAGTCAACCAGCTTTTTGACTACTGCACCTATGCCTATATAACAAAAATAAACCACAAGTTTGAAAATTTTGATACATCTATTCCAAACTTAGACCAACTAGACAACTGGACCTTAGTAAATGCCAAACAGCCAATAGACGACGAGACCCACATGCTAACATTTTTAGAATACAAGAAAATAAAATAAGAGAACTAAAAAAGGTGCTAATAGACTCTTAATCTATTAGCACTTTTTCTTTTAAAGATCTCCCAGTGACTCAACTTTTTCCAGCTGGGTATTTGTAATATTTTTATTTGAAATCTTTTCTATATTTATAGTCTTATCATCCTTGGAAAAATAAAGAACATAGTCCTTCTTGTCGACAATAAATAGCACTTCCTGACCGTCAAAATCAAAGGAATAAAGGTCCTTGTAAATCTTCTTATAAGAAGTCTCAACATATTCCCTTCCATTATCAATATACAAGACCCCATCTCTTTCAAAATTAAAATTCAAAGAATTTTGATAGCTGTAGTAGCCGACAATATTTTTTTCATAGGCCTTATCAGTAAAAATATTTGCAATAAAAATTATATTTACAAAAAGTGAAAGAACAAGTAAAAAATATAGTATCTTGTTCTTCATAAGAGCCTCCATTTAAACATTTAATCCTAAGTCATTAAAATAATTATAAGGACTATAAGTCCAAAAAGGCCAACGAAAAAATTTGCCAAGGCTGTAGATTTATTTTTTTCTTGTAGGCCAAGGCTCCTGTAGTAAATCCATTACCACTTATAAAGATGAGGGTAAAAATAGATAGGTCAAAGGTCTTTGAAAGTATTATATACAAAAGCAAGATTATAGCCAGGCCAATATAGCCATAGCCTCCAATCTTTTCCTTTATCTTTAAATATTCTAAGCCTCTAGAGAAGAAAAATCCACATAAGGCCAAGCCATAGCCAAGGCTAAAAATATAATTATTACTTATTATCCAGATTATTAACAGGACTAGGGCCAGGATAAATAGGAATTTTTCAACTTTTCCCATTTTTTTAATCATAAGCTCCTCCACAAAAGTATATATTTCTATTTGTCCTATATCCAACAATCTTATTTTTTATATAAAAAGGTAAACAATAAATAATCAAAGTAGGAGAAAAATAACTCTTTAGAAAAAACCATACTTAAATTTAGTAAAAAAAATCAAAAATCACCTAAAGTGCTAATAGGTAGCTATTGGCATTTTTTATTGGGAAAATTATAAGCTCGTCTAAAATAACTTTAATTTTGAAAGTTCTTCTTTATATTTTTTCACAATCTATTCTATAGCCCTTGCATAAACTTAACCAGTGGAGTATAAAATAAACCGTAGTACACAAGATTGATGAAGATTAAAAATTTTCAATTTTTTAAAAACCCATATTGGCAAATTTTTAATTAAACAAAACGAGTTTACAAGGAGGAAGAAAATGACAAAAATTATTGTAATTGGAGCAAACCACGCAGGTACTGCTGCTTCTAACACTTTACTTGACCACATTAAGGATGTTGACCTAACAATTTATGACAGAAACAACAACATTTCCTTTTTAGGTTGTGGTATGGCCCTAGACATGGCAGCAAAGTACGGCATTGACGTAGAATACACAGACTTTGAAGACCTACAAAAACCTGCCTTTATGGAAAATGTAGAAAATGCCAAAGTTAAAGTTAGAATTGTCTACAGAAAAGACGACAGGAGAATTGTTGGTGCCCAACTTGGATCTACTTATGATATTTCAATGGGTATCCACATGTTTTCTTTAGCCATCCAAAAAGATGTAACTATTGATGAGCTAGCCTTAACAGACATATTCTTTATGCCACACTTTAACCAACCATACAACTATATAACTATGGCAGCAGTTTCAGCTGTCCTAGGCTAAAATTAAAAATAAGAAAAGGGACCTAAGTTAAGTCCCTTTTTTCATACATATTTTTAAATCTTTAATTTTAATTTTTATTCTCCAGCCATTAACTCTGCTAGTTTTAAGTGGAGGCCACCGTCAACAAGAAGGTCAGTACCAGTTATAAAGGAAGCATCATCAGAGGCTAGGAATTTTACAGCATTTGCTATATCTTCTGGCTCTCCAAGTCTCTTTATTGGAGTAAGAGCTTCCATGGCGTTCACCCTATCAGCATGGTCTTCAGCTGCCCTTCTAGCCATTGGAGTCATAATAATTCCAGGAGAAATAGAAACTATTCTAGCTCCAACTTCCCCAAATTCTGATGCATACTTTCTAACCATTAATTGAACAGCTTTTTTAGAAAAGTTATAGGCAAGATCTGACTTGTCTTCAACAATTTCAACTAACTTGTCTATGGCTCCTTCTTTATCAGGTTCAACTAAAAGGCCGTCATAGGCTGGATTGTCTACAACAGTGTGGCCCATCATAGAAGAAATTAAAATTAAAACTCCTCCTGAAGAAATATTTTTCTTAGCTGCTTCAATTAGGTGAAGGGTTCCAAGTAAGTCTATTTCAAAAGTACTTTTAGCAGAAGCACCAACACCAGAAATGCCAGCTGAGTTTAAAACAGTTTTAATATCTCCCAGGCTCTTTCCATAGGCGAAAAGTTCATCAACACTTGCTTGGTCAGAAATATCAGAAGTCTTGTAGACAGCATCTACGCCTAGACCCTTTAACTCTTCACAAGCAGATACAAGTTTAGCTTCAGTTCTACCAGTAATTAAAACTTTGCCATCTTTAAAGTCCTTGGCACACTCAAGGCCAATTCCACTAGAACCGCCAGTTATAATGTGAACATTAGTCATAATTTTTACCTCCAATAAAATTATTTCTTTATCTATTTAATAATCCTATACCCTAATAGAAAACAATAAACTCTAGGAGAGAAAAGATAAATAAAAATTGCGGAAAATTAAAGAAAATAAAATATAAAAAAGGGATTTTAGGGTAAAGAATAAATATGAAAAAAATATTTTAGGAGGACAAAATGCCATTAAATATTGAACCAAAAGAAGTGTTTTCTTGGTTTTATGAAATAAACCAAATACCAAGATGCTCAGGAAATGAAAAGGGAGTATCAGACTTTTTAGTAAACTTTGCCAAGGAGAGAAACTTAGAATACATCCAAGACGAAGTTAACAACGTAATAATAAAAAAACCAGCCAGCCCAGGATATGAAAACTCAGAACCAGTAATTATTCAAGGCCACATGGACATGGTTTGTGTAAAAACAGAAGACTCAGACCACGACTTTGATAAAGACCCAATAGACATGTACGTAGACGGCGACCTACTAAAGGCCAACAAGACCACCCTTGGTGGAGACGATGGCATGGCAGTAGCCTATGGCCTAGCAATCCTAGACGGCGACTACAAACACCCAGCTCTAGAAGTTCTAATAACAGTTGAAGAAGAAACAACTATGAAGGGGGCAGGAGCAATAAAAGAAGGCATGCTTACAGGCAAAAAGCTTTTAAACATTGACTCAGAAGAAGAGGGAATCTTTTTAGTTTCATCAGCAGGTGGAAACACTGTCCACACCATTTTTAAAAAGTCCTATGAAGACTTTGACGCCAGGTCCTATTTAATTTCAATAGGCGGTCTAGAAGGTGGCCACTCTGGTATGGAAATCAACAAACAAAGAGGAAACGCAAATATTATTCTCTTTAGACTTTTAGACAGGGCCAGACAAGCTGGAGAAATTAGACTTGGCTCAGTAAAAGGTGGCAGCAAGCACAACGCCATTCCATCAGCAGCCCAAGCCCAAATTTATGTAAAAGACCCAGCCAGCATAGAAGCTATAAAAGATTTATTTAAAGAAATCAAGGGAGAATTTACAGCAGTTGATCCTGACCTTTCCCTAACTATAGAAGAAAAATCTGGAACAAAAGCCTTCTCAAAAGACCTTACAGACAACTTAATTGACTACTACAGCCTAGTTCCAGACGGAGTAATAGCAGTTTCAAACTCAATTGAAGGCCTAGTTCAAACCTCACTAAACAACGCAGTTATAGAAGACCAGGAAGACGAAATTATTCTAATAACTTCAGTAAGGTCATCAGTAGAGTCTCAACTAGACAAGGTAGCCAGAGGATTAGAAATCCTAGCAAACAAGGCAGGAGCTACCTTTGAAGAAGTAGAAAGATACCCAGCCTGGGAATACGAAGCAGACTCAAAACTAAGAGACATAGCCTTAAAGACCTACGAAGATATGTTCGAGGAAAAAGCATCCTATACAGCAGTTCACGCAGGCCTAGAATGTGGATTACTAAAAAAAGTTCTAAAAGACACAGAAATGATTTCCTTTGGCCCAAATATGTGGGACGTCCACTCACCAAAAGAAAGAATATCAATAAAATCAACCCAAAGAGTCTTTGACTTTACAGTAAAATTATTGGAAAATTTAAAATAAGATAAGAAAGATGAGATCCTAGAAAATCTAGGGTCTTTTTTTATGAGGGGCTGTAATTAATTTGTGGCGGATAGAAATTACTTGCTTATTACTATTTTTAATTGGTTATAAATATAATATCAAATTAAAAAGGAGGTTAAAACTTGATATTAGACAAATTTAAAGAAGTCTTGTCTACAGTACTACCTATTACAATTTTAGTCCTTATACTAAATTTTACAATTATTCCAATTGGAAATGAGGACTTAATTAGGTTTATTTTAGGGGCCATATTTATTATAATCGGACTTGCGATATTTTTATTAGGCGTAGATATAGGTATCACTCCTATTGGAGAAACTATGGGTGGAGAAATTGTTAAATCAAATAAAATAATTCTTGTAGCTATAATTTCACTGTTGCTAGGCTTTGTAATTTCAGTTGCCGAACCGGATTTACATATACTTGCTAGCCAAGTAGAACTTGTGACCAAGGGCCTAGTAGCTAAAAACATTTTAGTAGTTGCTGTATCCATAGGTATTGCTATTTTAGTTTCTATAGGAATGATAAGGATTGTCTATTCAATCCCTTTAAATAGAGTTTTATTAGTAACTTATTTCTTAATATTTGGACTTGCTATATTCGTAGATAGTTTTTATTTATCTGTGGCCTTTGATGCATCAGGATCTACAACTGGAGCCTTGACAGTTCCATTTATCCTAGCCCTTGCAGGAGGAGCTTCAGCCCTAAACAAAGACTCTAAAAGTTCAGAAATCGACAGTTTCGGTCTTGTAGGTATTGCATCTTCTGGAGCAATACTTGGAGTTTTGTTACTGAGTATTTTTTCAACTACAGAGTTAGCTGGAGTTAGCAATTTTCAAGCTGTAGAAAAAGTTGGAATTATTAAACCATTTCTTGACAATATTCCCCATCTTGCCCTAGAGACTTTAATAGCCCTTCTTCCCATTAGCATTATTTATATAGTAGCTAATAAAGTATTTTTTAAACAAAGTAGAAGAAGAACCTTGGGAATATATTCTGGAATATTTCTAGCCTTTATAGGCTTGGTAATATTTTTAACTGGCGTAAATGCAGGCTTTATGGACGTTGGCAGATTTATTGGTGAAAGTCTAGGGGCCAGGGGTAATAACTTATTAATAGTATTTATAGCATTTTTATTGGGAGTTTTAACTATTTTAGCTGAACCTGCAGTTCACGTTTTGACAAATCAAATCCGTGAGGTTACAGGAGGTTATGTAAAGAAATCTACAGTTTTATTTACCTTATCCCTAGGAGTTGGAATTGCAGTTGCCTTATCTGTAATTAAAATTATGATTCCAGGCTTAGAACTTTGGCATGTATTACTGCCAGGATATATAATAGCTTTTATATTATCCTTTAAGATACCCAGCCTGTTTGTAGGGATCGCCTTTGACTCTGGAGGAGTGGCCTCTGGACCGATGACAGCAACCTTTATACTAGCCTATGCCCAAGGGATAGCCAGCTCTACACCAACTGCAGATTTATTAAATGACGGTTTTGGAACTATAGCTATGGTTGCTATGACTCCACTTATAGCCCTTCAGCTATTAGGTTTATTATACAAGAAGAATGTAAAGGATGAGGAGGAAACAGATGGTTGATTTTACCCTTCCAGAAATTCATATGTTAGTAGTTATTGTAGAAAAAAACAAGGGAAGTAAAGTTTTAGACCTAGCCAGAGACCAAGGTGTCCAAGGTGGGACTGTATACTTTGGAGTAGGCACTGCCAATAGAAGCATCATCGACTATTTAGGCCTAAGTGACAAGAAAAAAGATATTGTTGTAATGATAGCTGATGCAGAAACCTCAACAAAAGCCATTAATCACATTAGCAATGCCTTAGATTTTGAAAAACCTAATCGGGGAATAGCTTTTGTAGAAGAAGTAGTAAATGTTTGGGGGTCTAATTCTTGTGCAGTAGGAAATAGAGAATGTGGCGAAGGAGTAGATTATATGTACAATGCGATTTACACAATTGTAGAAAGGGGTCTTGGAGACCAGGTAATAGACGCGGCCCAAGAAGCTGGTTCTATGGGTGGAACAATAATTCACGGCAGAGGATCAGGCATACAAGAAAGACAAAAAGTATTTAATATAACAATAGAACCTGAAAAGGAGATAATACTTATTCTTTCACAAGTGGAAACTACTGAACAAATAGTAAATTCTATAAGAGAAAAACTGAGAATAGACGAACCTGGTAGAGGAATAATCTATGTTACTAACGTAAAAGAAACTTATGGAATAAGAAAATAAAAAGTAGCTTCCCTTCTATATATTTAGGAGGGAGGCTGTTATTTTTTCTTAATTAAAACCCCCAAAAAGGGTAAGATAAAAATAAAAAAGGAGCTAAGATGAAAAAGTTTTTAAAAATATTTGCCCTAGGCCTGGGGATATTAATATTTAGCGTCGCTTGTAAGTCGGCGGATGATGGGGCCATTGAGGCCTTGCTTTTAGATGATGCTTATACATTTTTAACAACTAAGGACTCTGGATCTTTGAAAAAGGGGGACTTAATAAGTCTTTCTTTTGATGAAGATGTAGAAATGAGTCTTGGGCACAAGTATAGGATAAAAATCGCAGAAGGCCTAAGAGAGTCCTATCCCTACCAAGGATCAGGGGAAGAAGTTTTAGAAGACCTGGGACCAGGCGTTGAAAAAATAAACTTAGACCAAGCTATTGCCATTAAAGAATATTTATCTGATCAGGCTACTGTAATAGATGTCAGGACTCCAGGCGAATACCAAGGCGGCCACCTGCCTGGAGCCATAAATATTCCAGTAGACAATCTTGCAAATGATATAAGAGAAGACATGGACCAAGTTATTGTCGTCTACTGCAAAAGTGGGAGGAGGTCCAAGGCTGCAAGTGAAATATTAGAAGACCTAGGCTACCAAGTGGTTTTAGACGGTGGAGGAATCTCTTCTTATAAGGGTCAAGTGGAGAAATAGGGTTTTTAGGAGGTTTAGGCCTCCTATTTTTGTGAAAAATCCTATGCTAAAATAAAGAAAAGAAAAATTTTTTCAAAATACCTGTAGTAATTTTTCAAAGTCAAACGATGTATAGGTGAAGGGAGAAATTTTAGGAGATTAAATGTTAGTTTTATATCTAGGAATGATAGATGGCGAGGAAGAAAAAAGTATTTTTGAACAAGTCTATGTAGAAAACCTAAACTTTTTTCTAAACTATGCCAACAAGTTTTTAGCCGACAGGACCAAGGCCCAAGAAGCAGTTCACGAGGCCTTTGTTTACCTGCTAGAAAACTCAGAAAGCTACTTTAGACCTAATAAAGAAGAAATGAAAAAACTGACAACTACAATAATTAAAGGCAAGGCCATAGACATCCTAAGAAGAGAAAACAAATTTATAAAAAAGGAACTTGAAAAGTTGGAAAACTATTTTCCAGCGCCAGGCCCTAGCCTAGACCAAAGATTAATTGAAGCAGAAAAAATCGAAGACCTGGCCCAGGCTCTAAAATACATAGATCCAGAAGCCAAGCAAATTCTCCTAATGAAGTACCTAGAAAAAATGTCCTACAAGGAGATAGGAAAAATCCTAAATATAGAAGTAAGAACAGCCCAAACCAAGGCCTTTAGGGCCAAGAAAAAACTTAGAAAAATCCTAGAAGCAGGTGAAGAAGATAATGAATAAAATGACTGATGGACAATTTGATAAACTTTTAGAAGAGGCCCTAAGACTAGACTTTAACAGGGATTTAGCAAATACTCCAACTAGTTCCTTTAACCCTTCTCCAGACTTTGAAAATAAAATGACTGAGCTTTTTAGGAAGGAAGATGCGAAAAAACTTAGACCAAGACCTGTCTTAAAAAAAGTTGCAGTATTTTTCTTGGTCTCTGCTTCAATACTTGGAATATTTTTTGGAACAAATACCCAGGCCAGGGAAAGGATTTACTCTTGGATTATTGAAGACTTTGGCCTTTACAGTAGCTTTACAGCTGAAAAACCTAGTATAGGTGAAGAAAGTCTAAGTCTAGATGACTTAAAAATAAATTATGTACCTGCAGGCTTTAACTTAGTTGAAGTTCAAGAGGGAGGGATTAATCTTATTTATCAATTTATAAATATGCAAAATAAAGAAAAGTTTTTTATTGTACACTTTAGGCTTTTAACTGAAAATCCAACAGAATCATATTATGATACTGAAGATACAAAATTAGAAAATGTAATTATAAGCGGAAGAGATGGATATTTTTGGCAAAAAAAGGAATTAACATCAATTCTATGGCAGCAAAATTCTATAGAATGTAATGTCTACGGTAATATGAATCAAGATGAAATAATAAAAATTGGGAAAAATATTTCTGAATAAGTAAAAACTATAAAAATATGGAGGCGAAGATATTTATGAAAAAATTATTAGCTCTTGCCTTGGCCTTGGTCCTACTTACTGCTTGTGGGCAGAAGGATACAGGAAAGGTAGAAGAATCAGATATTGGGACTGGCGAAGTTCAAGAAGAAGTACAAGTTGTAAATGATGAAGAAAAAGAAGATGGACTTGGAGACTATATTTCCTTAGAAGATGCTGATATCGAAGACCTTGGTACAAGAATTAAAGTCTATGGCCTTAACCATATATATTATGAAGTGGTACCTTATACCATAGGATTAGACAAGGTTTACTTAGAAGAAAGAGATAAGTACGAGGTAGATTCTTTTATAGAGGACTATAATAAAAAATACTCCTTTAGCCCTTTAAGGCTAGAAGACTATGACCTTAGTGAAAATAGGGAGTTGGCTTTATTAGAATACAGCATAAAAGCAGGGTCAATAGAAGATGCAAAAAAAGTAAATGAATTTAAACTGCCAGATTTTAAGGTTTCCTATGAAGATGGCAGGCCACTAAGTATAGAGGATAGGATTATTCTTATAAAGACAAGTTCAGAGGATGAAGACACTATAAACTTCAAAAAGCTTATAAGTATAGACAAAACTGCTGGAGCCTATTCATTTGTAACTACTTTAAGACTTGAAGACGGTAGTGAAAAAGACGTATATTATAAAATTACAGAAGGGCCAAGCCGATGAAGAAAAAGACGAAAATACTTTTTTTAGCAGGTCTTGTTTTATTAGCAATTTTATACAAGCCAGTTAAAAACCGTATACAAATTGCTATGGCTCCTGAAAAAATTTAGTTCTAGGCCAGAGGGTTGATGAGTATGGAGTTAATTTTAACAGACAAATTAAAGACCAGGAAAAAGTTACAGCCTTTGAAAAATTCTTTGACCAAGTTGTCTTTAAACAAGGCTGGGAGGGAGACTTAGAAGGCTCAGACCTAGTTAGTTACATTGTTTATAAGGATGGACTTTATTCTTATTGGTTTGATATATGCTTTGAAGATGATGGGGCCACAGTAGTAAAGTCTCAAATGGACAAGCCCGATTTTTGCAAACTAACCAAGGACCAGGCTCAAGAGTTAAAAGAAATTGTCTATGACTAGAGAAA
>CAYFUN010000003.1:71065-73876 GCA_964346535.1 uncultured Peptoniphilaceae bacterium | reverse complement strand
AGCAGAAAGATTCTATTTTTTTGTGATATAGTAAAAGAGAAAAGATGATATTTTTCAAGTTAGCGTTTAGAAAAATAAGGATGGTGAACAATGGAAATTCAGATTGACAACTTAACTTATAATTACTTAAAGGGACCTACGATTATAAAGGATCTTTCTGCTTCTTTTAAGCAGGGAGAAATTTATGGGATTTTAGCTCCAAATGGTAGGGGCAAGACAACTTTTATTAATTTACTTATGGACTTTTTAACTCCTAGAGCTGGAGAAATTATTCTAACTGATGGCCTTAGTATTAAAGACTTTAGCCTAGTCCAAGGCGGAGATAAAAACCTCTATATGAAAAATACAGTAGAGGAAAATGTCTACTTTTTTTCAATTTTAAAGGGCCTAAGTGAAGATGAAATTGCAAAAAACATAGACAAGTACAGGCAGATTTTTTATTTTTATGATGAAATAAAAAATAAACTTTGCGAAACTTTGTCTCACGGGCAAAAGCGTATGGTTGCAATTTTTGTATCCCTAGTTTCTGAAGCCAAGGTTTTAATTTTAGACGAGGCTACAGAAGGTTTGGATATGGAAAATATAAACATATTAAAGGAGCTAATATTATCTGTTCATAGGGACAAGATAGTTATTATAGTTTCTCATGACTATTCCTTTGTTGAAGAAATGTGTCAGATGATTTATTATCTCAAAGATGGAAGTTTTATAAGTGGAGATCCTTTTCTTACACTAAAGGAAAACTACTCAGAGATATTTAAGGGAGGGAGAAGCCATGTTTAAGACCTTGTTTTGGAAAATTAAAATGGATTTAAAGTCTACCTTTCGCTACAAATTTTCTTTTATTTCAGATATTGTAGTAATGACTGTCCTCTTACTAATATTTTTGTTTTCAAATACTGGCCAGTCGCTAGGAGAAAAATATGGCATGGAGTCCTATAAGAGCCTGCTTCTTATTGGATACTTTTTGTGGATGATTTCTATAACTGCCATTTCAAGTTTGTCGACATTTTTAAATACTGAAGCAAAAATTGGGACTCTTCCTTATTTAATGCACTCAGCTTATCCAATAGAGCTTATAGTTTTAGGAGAATTTATTTCATCTCTCCTTGTTCAAAGTTTAGTGATTATTGCAATTAGTCTTTTGGCAAAGCTTATTTTTACAATAGACTTGTACTTTTCACTTTTCTTTATTTTAATAATTTTAATTTGCGCTCTTGGAATGTTTGGTATGGGCTTAATTATTTCTGGCCTAAGCCTTTACTTTAAAAAAGTTGGAGCAGTGGTCTTAGTTTTACAAATGCTTTTACTATTTATTACTGACACAATTCCTACATCCAATGCAATTTTAAAGGTGTCTAGGTTTATTCCTTTGACTATGGCCAACAATGTAAGTAGGCTTTATATGGCAGGTATGGCTTATTCAAATGAGCTTATAGAATTAATTATATTTTCAATTCTTTGGTTAGGCCTTGGAATTTTCGTCTTTAGAAAGTGCTTAAAAGCAGCTAAGAAAAGTGGCATTCTCTTACTTTATTAAAAATAATTTTACTTTAAAACCATCCTTAGTAGAAAAACTAGGGGTGGTTATTTTATTTAAAAACTAAGATTGTATCTTAAAAAATTTGAAACAGAATTGTAATTTATAAATAAATCTATGTGATAGAATATAAAAAAATGCAAGGGAGGACTCTTATGAAAATAGCAGAAGGACTTATAACTAAGGCAGATTTAGAAGAAAAGATTTATAACTTTTATAACAGGGCTAGAAACAATCTTTTAGTCCAAGAAGGGGAAGAGGTTCAAGAGGACCCGATAAAATTAATTAAGTCACTGGAAGAGGCCAACAAAAATTTAGTTGAACTTACAGCTAAAATTCACAAGGCCAACAGCCAGTCAAAGCTAGTTGACGAAGATGGCAATCCCTTGGATATAACAATTCAAGAAGCCCTAGCTAGGAAGGAAGGCTTAGTTAATTTAGCTTCTAAGCTAAGGGACCTGGCAGAATCTGCCACTCCACAAAATCGCTACAGCAAGTCAGAAATTAAAATCATAGCAACAGTAGATGCAAAAGTCCTTCAGGCCAAGGCAGACAAGTTTTCTAAGGAAGCTAGAAATTTAGATATAGCCATCCAAAGAACTAATTGGTTGGTCGATTTATAAAAAATTTTTTTAGGTTAGCCAAAGGCGAATAGAAAAACACTAATATAAACAGATCGAACAATACTTCGAATAGGTTAATGTTAGTATTCTTATTAAGATTTAAGATTTAATCTTATTTTTATTACCATCTATTGATTTGGCAGGGTGGGATTGGGGATTGAGGCCTTCGGGCCTCTTTTTTAATTTCAATTTTTATAAAGACATAGAAAATGCCCTTAGAGATTAGTCTAGGGCATTAATTTATTCACGGTATTTTTTTATAAGTCTTTCTAAGTCGGCATAGGATTTTTGAAATCTTTGATCTCTATACTTTTCTCTAGTCTCCGACAAAAGATTTTTTGCTGTATCAAAGTCCTCGTAAACTAGATAGGCCATAATTTTAATTTCAGCTAAAGACTGGCCGTAGGACTTATGGTCTGCATATTTTTCAAAGAGCTCTTTCTCTTCTTCATAAATTTCTTTAAAAGATTCAAAGTCTTCTGCTTTAAAATAACAAATGGCCAGGTTTATATAATAAACTACTTTAAGGTCTGAGTTTTTCAACCTGTTTAGGTCAATTTGGTCTAAAGTATCTTTTGCTTTTGATAAAAGTTTTTCCATGGCAGAAATATATTCTTTGGTCTTGCCTGCATAAAACAAGCCAAAGCC
>CAYFUN010000003.1:12503-70965 GCA_964346535.1 uncultured Peptoniphilaceae bacterium | reverse complement strand
AAGACTAAGGCCTAAAATCAGGCCAAGGATTAGAACTCTCTTAAAATTTATTTTCATAAGACTCCTTGTCTGCTATTAGTTTTTCTTTTTGCTTGCGACTTAATTTTTTTATTTGAATTTCTCTTTTTAAGGCAGAAGACTTGTCGTGGCCTTCTTCATAGTAAACCAAAGTAACTGGAGTTCTGCCTCTGGTGTACTTGGCTCCAAGTTTTTTATTGTGGGTTTCTATTCTCTGGTCCAGGTCGGTAGTAATTCCTGTGTAGAGGCTGTCGTCAGAACATTTTAAAATGTAAACATAGTAGGAACTTTTAGTCATCTGTAAAGTAGGCTCCTATTAGGTCGGCAATCATAGGATAAGGATAGCCTTTATTCATTAGGTATCTGATCATTTTGTTTTTGTCCTTGCCTCGAGAAGTTTTTTTTGTTGCTGCCATTAGGTCCTTTAGGTTTTCTTCTTCCTTGTCTCTGTAGGCTTCTAAAAATGGGTCGACTTCAGCTGATGAAAAGCCTTTTAAAAAGAGTTTGTTTTTTATTTTCAGTGACCCGTCAGTTGAGTAATTAAATCTTTCGTCTAAGTACATTTCTAAGTATCTTTTATCGTCTAAAAGTCCTAGGTCTTCTAATCTTTCAATTATAAGATCGTGGATTTCTACTGGGACCTTGTTTTTGTAGAGATAATCTACAATTTCTTTTTTTGTCTTCATAGCTCGGGCCAGGTAGCGAATGCACTTGTTAGTTGCTTTTTCTAAGTCGTCTTGGTCCATAAGCTTTTTAAAGTCTGCATCAGATATTTCAAATTCGCCATAACCATAGGGACTTAGGTTTTCTGCTGTAGCTGAGCCTACATATTCGTCTCCTGAAAAGAGAGAAAATCTATTTTTGTCGTTTTTTTGTTGGACTACTTTTGTAATTTTCATATCTACCTCACAAAGTTAGTTTATCATAAAGGGAAGAATATATACAAATATTTATTTTAATGGGCAAATATGATAAAATAGACCTATAATGGAGGCAGATATGTTTGAGATTTTATCATTAGTACTTAGGTATGTATTCATTGTAATCATATACTTATTTATTTTAAATATTATTAGACTAATTTATCTAGACATAAGGTCGTCAGTTTCAATGACGCCAAAAACTGATGTGGCTTATTTAAAGGTCATTAACAGGCTGGACCAACTTGATTTTAAAATGCAAGAGTACTATCCAATTGTTGGCGAGATAACAGTTGGTAGAGGTTCTAGAAATGACGTCTTTATTAAAGACAGGGTTGTTTCTAAAAGTCACATGAAAATATTTTTAGCAGATGGCTATTATTATTTAGAAGATTTAGGATCTGCAAATGGAACTTTTTTAAATGGCAATGACATTGAAAACAATGTTGTGGAAATTGTTGACGGAGATTTAATTTCTGTTGGAAAAGTTCAATTTATGTTTGTAAATAGATAGGATAATTATGCTAACGAGAATTACTAAACTTAGGAAACCTAGAAATTTACTTTTGTTATTTGATATATTGGCTATTGGTCTTTTAATGTTCTACAAGGACGAAGAGACTTCCAGGGCAATGGGTTTATATGCCTCAGCCTTAATAGCCCTACTTTATGTTTCAAATATTCTCTTAGAAAAAGTAACTTCAGGTGACAGCTATATATTTATGCTTGTGTCCATGCTAGTGTCTATTGGAGCCATTATGAACTTCTCCATAGACCAAAGTCTCGGCATCAAACATTTAGTCTGGGCCCTTATTTCTATAGGGGGATTTTTTGCTACCTATTTTTTAATTAAGTATGTAGATATTTGGGACAAGCTAATGACGCCGCTTATACTTTTGTCCTTGGGACTTTTCCTAGCTACTATGGTCTTTGGTAAGGTCTACAATGGATCGAAAAACTGGATTATCATTGGCGGCGATGGAAGTCCAGGCAGTGGATTTTCCTTCCAGCCTGCTGAGTTTATAAAGCTGGCCCTTATTTTTATTATTGCCTCATTTTATTACAACAAGAAGTACTATGAAAATGTAAAATACTCATCTGTTATTATGATGGGCATAGTTTATCTCTTTATTGGATTTTTATTTTTACAAAGAGACTTAGGAACTGCAGTAATGTTTTTGGCTATCTTTATGGGCATCCAATTTATTTACGAGGACAAAAGGGGACTAATTTTCTTTTCTATAGTTCTTACAGTTTTAGCAGTGAGTTTGGGATATTTTAAATTTGCCCATGTTAGAAAGAGATTTAATATTTGGCTAGACCCTTGGTCTGAAGCAGGGGGCCAAATTCTCCAATCCCTTTTTGCAATTTCATCTGGAGGTTTTACTGGAGTTGGCCTAGGACTTGGTTATCCAAAACTTATTCCAGTTGTATCTTCAGACTTTATCTTTGCAGCAATTTGTGAAGAGCTAGGAGTTTTAACTGGCATTGGAGTTATTATGATGTTTTTAATTTTAGTTTACAGGGCCTTTAAGGTTGCCCTTGTTCAAAGGCACCCCTTCTACAGGATTTTAGCCATTGGCATAGCCATATCCTTTGGCATCCAAACATTTTTGGCCATAGGTGGAGTTACTAAATTTATTCCTATGACAGGAATTACGACGCCATTTATTTCCTATGGAGGTACATCTATGTTTACATCCTTTATAGCCCTGGGAATTTTGCAGGTTTGTTCAGAAGAACTAAAGCACAAACCTATAGAATCGGAGCCAGCCTATGAGTGATAGAGAAAGACGAAGAATTTTAATTCTCCTAAGTGGCATTGTAATTTTATTAATTGGCCTAACAGTTTATATTTCTTATTTTATGGTCTTCCAAGGCGAGTCCTATAGGACCTCAGCCCAAAATAAGAGAAACAGACTTGAAGCTGAAAATGTCATTCGCGGAGAATTTTACGACAGAAACAATTTAGCCTTGGTTCAAAATACAAAGACAGAAGATGGAATAAAGAGAGATTATTTATATCCAGAACTTTATTCTCATGTCATTGGCTACACTTATCCAAATCTTGGAAAATCTGGCCTTGAGCTGTCTATGGATACTTATCTGACCAACCAAAATAATACTGGCATAGTTGAAGCTGTTAAAAAATATTTTGAAAAAGAATCAGTTGGCAATTCAATCAAGCTGACCATTGATTCAAAGATTCAAAAAAAGGCCTCTGACCTTCTTGGAGAAAACAAGGGGGCAGTTGTGGCCTTAAATCCAACAACTGGAGAAATTTATTGTCTAGTTTCAAAACCGACCTTTGATGTAACTAAGGTCCAAGAAAACTGGGAAGAAATTAGCCAAAACCCTGACTCAGTTTTATTTAACAGGGCCATTAACGGCCTTTATCCACCAGGATCTGTAATGAAGGTCATTTCAACTGCAGCAATTTTAGACCAGGGTATTGACCTTGCTTACGACCACACAGGCAGCCAGATAATTGACGGCTATGAATACAAGGACGCAACAGAAAATAAATACGGAAAAATAGGTTTAGATAAGGCCTTCACTTCATCTTTAAATACCTACTTTGTAAAGAAGATCCAAGATGTAGGTATGACTAAGTTTGCCAGTGTTGCTGGTAAGTTTATGTTTGAAAAAGACATTCCCTTTGAACTAAAGGTTTCTAAGTCTACACTAAACTACAATTCACAAACAACTACCAACCAAGTTTCTGCATCAGCTATTGGCCAAGGCAGAGTTTTAGCAACACCAATGGAAATGGCCTTAACTGCAGCAGCTGTTGCCAACGACGGTCTAATAATGGAACCTCATATTGTAAAGGAAATTAGAAATTCTGACGGCGACTTAGTTAAAGAGCTAGAAAAGAAAGAACTTTCTAGGGCCATGGACCCAGAAGTAGCCAGGGAAATTAAAGAGCTAATGGTGAAGACAACCAACGAGGGAACTGGAAGAAATGCAGCCATAAAAAGCGTTCAAGTTGCATCAAAAACTGGAACAGCTGAAAACGAAACTGAAAATACCCACGCCTGGTATATAGGTTTCGCCCCTGCAGAAAATCCTCAAGTTGCAATCGCAGTTATAGTTGAACAAGGAGGCTCAGGAGGCAAAGTTGCAGCCCCAATAGCCAGAGACCTAATGATTTCAATTTTAAATAATATATAAAAATAAAAATCTCCTCTGTTTTTTTAGCAGGGGAGATTTTACTTGTCTAACTCTTCAAAAAGAGAATCAATTGAATCAAAAACTGGTTGGTCTACATTTTTTACTTTTTCTTTAATTTCTTTAACTTCAGCTTTCAGACTTTTAATAAGATGGTCAGGATAAAGAGCAACAGGAACAAGGATAATTTTTCCCTGGTCTTCACTTATTTCAAATTGGCTGCCTTGTTTTAAGTTCATAGAAGTTACTATTTCTTTTGGAATAGTCACTTGAGATTTTGATTTTAATTCAACTAACATAATAAAACCTCCTTGTTAGAAATTCAAACTTTCTAACTTAATTATGAAAACTTTAAAGGTAAAAGTCAAATACATCTTAAATAAAAATAAAACCTATCTAGGCAAGAATCATCTTGCTGCGATAGGTTTTTCTTATAGGAATTTATCTCTTAAGTTGTGCCAATAAAAATCTTTTTTAAAGACCAGACGTCTAATGTACTTGTTAGACATGGTGATGTCAACTCGCAAAAGGTCCCAAAATTCTTTTTCGCTGCCGTCTACTACAAAGAGGCTGCTATTTCTATATCTGGCAGTCGGTTGCAGGGAAATTTTTGTTTGCCCTGGAACTATTATTGGAGACTTTAAGGATCTGTAGGCCCTAGAGTTAAGTGGGGCTATTGGTGTCATTTGTAAAGATTCTAAAGTTGAATAGACAATTGCGCCGCCTAGGGAAAAGTTATAGGCAGTTGATCCAACTGGAGTTGAAACCATAATCCCATCTCCAGCAAAGTTTTGTAAATGATTCTCGTCAATTTCAACAGCCATTTGAATTATCTTTGAGTCCTTGCCCTTTAAAATTACTTCGTTAATGGCGTGCAGGGTAAACTTTCTATTTTTCGTATAGACATCTGCCCTTAGCATATAAGATTGTTCTTCGTAATAGTCTCTTCTTTCATAAAGGTCTAGAAACTCATCAATTTCATCTGGGGAAATTTCTTGGAAGAAGCCAAGGGTGCCTGTATTAATTCCAACTATTGGCATTCTTGGAAAGCGGTTGTTGTGAATGGCTTTTAAAAAGGCTCCGTCGCCTCCAATGGAAATTGTAAGTTCTGCATCGTGGTCAAAGACCTTGGAAATTTTATAGTCTCTTGCTATTAATTTGTCTTCTAAATCTTGCCTGACTTTTCTCGTTTCAAAATTTGTGTTGGCAACTATATTAATTAATTTTTTCTTCATTAAGTTTTTACCTTTCTAATCTATAGTTAGTATAACCAATTAAGGTAAAAAGTAAAAGGCTAAAGTAAAATATTTTAAGCCTTGGCAGCTAATTTATTCAAATCTATTTTTTTAAAGACTATAAAGGCATAAAGGCAGGTTAAAACGTTTGAAACTAACATGGAAATCCAAATTCCCCTTGGGCCTAGGTTTGTAAAAGTATTTAAAGACCAAATAAGTGGAAGACGAATAAACCAAAGTCTGCCTATGGACATAAACATAGAATATTTAGTTTGGCCAATTCCTTGGAAGTAACCAGTAAAGCCTGAATAAAAGCCCATGAAAAATATTATAAAGGCTGAGAAGACTATATATTCAGAAGCCTGTCTCCAAATTTCTGGGTCAGATCCATCTTTAATAAATAATTTCAAGAGCTGACTTTGAAAGGCTAAAACAATTAGAGAAGAGACCAAAGAAATAGTTAAAACTATTAGCATGGATTTTTTAAAAACTTCTTTAACTCTTTCTTTATTTCCAGCTCCAATGTTTTGGCCAATAATTGAAGTAAGGGCAGTTCCAATTGCCATTTGTGGTTGGGTAACTAGGTCAGTAACCCTATTTCCAATTGCAAAGGCTGCCATGGTATTGGTTCCAAAAGATTGGATAAAGCCGTGCATAACTGTAAAGCCAAAGGAAGATCCTGAATAGCCAACTGCAGTTGGGAAGGCAATTCTTCCAATTTCTTTCATCACTTCAAGGTCCTTGTGATTATTTTTATAGGAAATTTTTATACTGGACCTGGCATTAACTGTTCTCATGGCCATAAGCATAAGGACAAACTTTGATGCAATTGTCGCCCAAGCTGCTCCAGCAATTCCCAAGTTGAGACCAGGTAAGTTAACAAGGGGAATCCTTTCAAAAATAAAAATAGGATCCAAGATTACATTTACTAGAGACGAAAGGACACTCATTCTAGTTATGTCCTTGGTCATTCCCTCTGCATTTAAAATAGCCTGGTAGGCAAAAAACATAAAGTCAAAAAACAAACCGAAAAAAGAAATTTGTAGGTAGGTTTGAGCCTTTATTAAAAAACTATCTCTGGCGCCCATCCAATATAAAAAAGTTGGGGTAGTTAAATAACCTAAAAAAGAGGTTAAAATTCCCAGGATAAAAATCATTAAAATTGTATTGTCTGCATAAAGGTCAGCCTTTTTATAATTTTTTGCTCCAAGTTGTTGGGAGATTAAAGATGTTGCCCCAATTCCAATTCCTATGCCTATAGAAATAAAAATTGAATTTAAAGGCCAAACAAAGGACGTAGCTGCAAAGTCTTCAGCTGAAAGTCTAGCTACGAAGAGTCCATCTGTAAGATTATATAAAGTTCTAACTAAGTTGTTAAACATTAAAGGCAAGGACAGGGTCATAATGACGCTGGAAATTTTGCCATGAGTAATAAAATCTTTGTCTAAGTCTTTCATTTTACCTCCTTTTAAAAATTTTGTCATAAAAATTATTATAGTACAAAAAAATAATTATAGCAAAGACTTTGTAAAATAAAAAAGCCCTAGCTAGGACTTTTTTTAAAAATCAAATTTATTTCTTGTGGCTTTCTTTAAATTCTTTAACTTCATCTGCTAAAAGATTATTCTCATAAAGGTAGTTAGAATAGTCAATTAATTTTATACCAGCTAGGGAATTTTTATCTAAGTGGTCTTGGTAGGTTTTTTCTCCATCCTTGTAGACATAGCCGCCTGGGTCACCTGGAGTCCTTGACTTTTCAAAAATCACTTGGTTCTTGTAATAAGATCCCTTAAGCAAATGAGTTTGAGGAAAGACCATATTGTCATAAGAAAGACTTCTGTCTAGCAGGTCGACGCCAAACATTGGTACAACTTCATCGTTCCAGCCCATTAAATTTAAAAGGCTAGGAAGGAAGTCAATTTGAGAGCCAAGCTGGTCGCATTTTATATTTTTTTCAAGACCAGGAACTTTTATAATTAGGGGAATATTTTGCATGTCATGGAAAGAATAAGGCCTGCCCAAGTATTTGGTCATAGCTTCATTGTCTTCCTTGTTAGAAATTTTTAGGGCAAAGTGGTCCCCATAAATACCTACAAGTGTATTGTCAAGTAGGCCTTGGTCTTCCATGTCTTTTAAAAACATTTCCAACTGCCTATCTAAGTAGTGGATGGCATCCATGTACTTATATAAAATTGAGTCTTTGTCCTTGCCAGCTTGGGAGGAGAAAATTCTCCATTCGTCTGGCATGTCAAAAGGCACGTGTGAAGTTAAGGTGATCATAAAGGCAAAGTAGGGGCCATTTTTATCTGCTTCTTTTAATATTGGTAAACTTTGTTCAAAGAAACTTTTATCAGACAGGCCAAGAAGAATTTCTTCGTCTATAACAAAGTCTTCTCCAAAGTAAGACTTATCAAAACCAATTTCTTTGTGGACCCTTGTTCTGTCGTAGTAGGTTCCAGTATTTCCGTGGAAGGACAGGGTTTGATAGCCCTTGTCTTTAGCAATTAAAGGCAGACCAAAGGTCTTTGCTCCCTCGTAGGTCTTATAAGAAGAATCAATTGTATTTGGATAAGACGAGTGAAGGGAAACATATTCTGCATCAGATGTATTTCCAAAGCCTAAAAGTTCATGGTAGTTGGAAAAATAAATGGACCCAGCTTGGTTGGTTAGGGAATTTAAAAATGGAGTTATTTCTTTTCCCTTGTAGGTCTTGCCTAGGAAAATATTTTGTAGGCTTTCAACTTGGATAAGCAAAATATTTTTTCCAGCACCAAGGCCAGTATAAATATTTCTGTGGCCGTAGTTTCTAAAGAGGACCTTAGACAAGTCGTCAGTTTGGTCTAAAAAATCAACTATGTTTTCTTCTTTTTTAAAAGACTTTAGGGACATAGAATACATTTCATTGGCTTGGGCAAAAACTGTGCTAAAGCTCATTAGGGCAAAAAGTCCTAAGATAGAATAAAGCAAGTAGGGCTGTGAAAAAACTTTAAAAGTCTTTTTTGAAAAATATTTTTCCCCTGCAAGGACCAAGTAAACTAAAAGTCCTGTTAGGATGTAAAGGAAAATAAAAGCTGGCCTAAAAAGTTCTGCCTTAAAAAAGTCGCCAACGCCATTTAAAAGTTCAGCTTGTTTAAATCTGGAGAAAATTAGAAAGTCTCCAAAATAGTTGTAATAAAGGCTAAGGCTAACTTTAAAAATCAGAAAAAATAAAATGAAAAATACAGGGAAGACTTTCTTTCCCTTAGAAAATTTTTCAACAGTTGTAAGCAGGGCGTACTCAAAAATACTAGACAAGACACTGGCTAGGAAAATATGTCCTAGAGAGTCTAAGCTAGACTTGTATATAATAAAATTGCCTAAAAAAATTATTAGCCCTTTAAAAAGTTCTAACAAAAAATCACTTCCTAAAAATTAATCTACTTATATTATAGCAATATTATCGAATATGTGAAGAAAAATCTGCAAATAATAAAAGACAAGTGTAGAAAATTAAAAAATCTGTTATTATAAAACTAAGAATAGAAAAAGGAAAGAGTCATGACTAAAAAATATAGAATTAGCGAAATAAAACTGGACCTTAATGAAAGTGAAAGTAAATTAAAAGAAAAAATTGCCAAGAAGGCTAGGATAAATATTTCTGACATAATAGACTACCAACTAGTTAGAAAGTCTATAGACGCCAGAAAAAAATCTGCTATAAAATTTGTCTACACAATTGATTTTACTTGTAAAAAAACTTTAAAACTTGATCCTGCACCAGACAGGACTTATATCTGGCCTGAAGAAAATCTGCCTAAGGATGAGAGAATTGTCGTAGTTGGCTTTGGGCCAAGTGGAATTTTTGCTGGCCTCCTCCTTGGGCAAATGGGCTACAAGCCAACGATTATTGAAAGAGGCACAGATGTTGACCAAAGGACTATAGACGTTGAAAATTTTTGGGCAGGTGGGGATTTTAAAGCAGAATCCAATGTTCAATTTGGCGAAGGAGGGGCAGGAACTTTTTCTGACGGCAAGTTGACAACAGGAATTTCAGATCCGAGAATTCAAAAAGTCCTTAGAGAGCTGGTAAACTTTGGAGCACCAGAAGAAATTCTCTACAAGCACAAGCCTCACATTGGCACAGACCTTTTAAAGGGTGTTGTAAAAAATATTAGAGAGGAAATTAAAAGACTTGGCGGCCAAGTTTTATTTTCAACCAAGCTTGTGGATATAAATTTAGACCAAGAAAATAAAATCAAGTCTATCTTAGTTGAGAAAAATGGTCAGAGAGAAGAGATGGAAGTAGACCATTTAATTTTAGCAATTGGCCATTCAGCTAGGGACACTTTTAAAATGCTCTACGACAGAAAGCTTAAGATGGAACAAAAACATTTTTCCATGGGTCTTAGAATTGAGCACGAGCAAGAATTAATAAATGCGGCCCAGTATGGAGACCCAAAGTTAGCTGAAATCTTAGGACCAGCTGAATATAAACTTTCGACAAAGACTAAGGCAGGTAGGGGTGTTTATAGTTTTTGCATGTGTCCAGGTGGGCGAGTGATTTTATCGTCATCTGCTCCAGGCCAAGTTCTAACTAATGGCATGTCCTATCACGCCAGAGATGAAAGGTTTGCCAATGCAGGAATTTTAGTTGATGTGAAAAAGGAAGACTTTCCATCAGCCCATCCCCTTGCTGGTTGTGAGCTTCAAGAAACTTATGAAAGAAAGGCCTTTGATTTAATGGGAGGCTATAGTATTTCTCAAACAACTATTGGGGACTTTAAAGGATCGATTTTAGAAAAATGTCTGCCAGACTTTGTTGGCCAAAGTATTTTAGAAGCCCTGCCAGTTTTTGGAAGGAGAATTTCTGGCTTTGACTATCCTCAAACGATTTTAAAGGGACCAGAGACTAGGTCATCGTCTCCAGTCAGGCTTTTAAGAGACGAAAACTTCCAAGCCTCAATAAAAAATCTTTATCCAGCTGGAGAAGGGGCAGGCTATGCAGGTGGCATTATGTCAGCAGCAGTTGACGGCCTAAGGGTTGCAGAAAAAATAATTGCAAGAACAGATAAATAGAAATAGTAAAAACCCAGAGGAAAAAATTCTTCTGGGTTTGTCTTTGTAAATTTTAATTTTTATTTGCTAAGGTACTTGTCGTTTTTCACATCTTGCAAGTAGACAAAGTTAAAGTGTCCCTTGGGCTTGGAAAATTCTTCATAGGCTTTTTCTTCACAAGCTTTACATGCATCTCTTGGTAATGTTATCGCCTTTACAAAGGTCAGCCTGTCGTTTTCAGAGTGAATTATATCAAGGCCTGAACAAAATTGGCACCTGTGGAAGTAGCGACTTTGTTTTTCTAGTATTCCATCTGTGTCGTAATAAATTTGCTTGTCCTTTCTAACGACACTTGCGTCTGCAAAAACTTCTTTGGCTAGGGCTTCTTTATTTTTCCACCTGTACATAACTTCATCACAAATATTTTCAATGTAGGCTGTGACCTTAGAACTTTGGCTAACTTTTTCTGGACTAAAGTCTGGCTCAACTATATGAGAAAAATCTAAGCCAGCCATGGCAAGAACTATAGCTAAGTTTACATAGGGCAGGGCGCCTTCAATTGAATAGCCACCTTCTAAAACTGCCAGGTCTGGATTTAAAATTTTATTTAAGTGGCCATAGCCTTGGGCAGAAAAATTCATTGAAGTAAGCGGGTCAGAGTAGTGGTTGTCTTGGCCAGCAGAATTTATTATTAGGTCAGGCTTAAAGTCAGCTAAAATTGGCATAATGACATTTTCTAAAACGTACAAAAAGCCTGAGTCTCCAGTTTGAGGTGGTAGGGGAATATTTATATTGTAGCCATAGGCAGAAGGTCCGCCTAGGTCGTCAATATATCCTGTGCCAGGAAAAAGTGTTCGGCCGTCTTGGTGGATGGAAATAAAGAGAGTGTCCTTGTCGTTGTAATAAATATCTTCTGTTCCATCTCCGTGGTGGCAGTCAGTGTCCACAATGGCAACCTTTAAATTTCCGTACTTGGATCTCATTTTTTCTAGGGCAACAGCTTCAATGTTGGCTATACAAAAGCCTCTGTCGCCGTAGACAATTTTGTGGGCGTGGTGGCCAGGTGGTCTAACAAGAGCAAAGGCCTTAGAAACTTTTTTAGAAAAATATAGGTCAAAGGCCTTGATGACTCCGCCAATTGAAACTAAATGGGACTTACTTAGGCGAGACTTAACATCAGGTACGCAAAAGTGAACTCTTTCAATATCTTTAGGCTCAGCAATGTCAGGCTTGAACATTTGAATTTGGTCCAGGTCTTCAATGCCTTCTTCCATAAGTTGGTCCATAGTATATAAAAGTCTTTCTTCTCTCTCTGGATGGTCTGGACTTATAGCCCAGTCAAAGGCAGGAAAGAAAACCAGGCCTAGTTTATTTTTATTTGTCATTACAATCACCTTGGTCCCATAAATTATACAAAAGGCCGCCTTGGATTTGGGCCTTGATGCGAATATTTCGTCCAAAAGAATAATAGTCTACCATATTAAAAGACGAGGCCTCTAAAATTTCCACCTTAGGATTTTCAAGTTTAAGGTCTCTTGCTTTTTTTAAAATCTCTGCCTTAATTAAATCCTCTCCAGCCTTTAAGTCAAAAGTGCTAGGAATTTTTTTATAAATGCCAAGTTCAGGAATATTTACATAGCCTCTTTTTGTATCTGCCTGCAAATTTGCTTCAAAGGTTGGTTTTGAAAGGCAAGCTCCCAAGGCATTGGCAACTTGAAAATATTTTGGAACCTGACTTTCAAGACCAAAGAACTCTTCAATAAAGGGAGCTAAGGCTTTGGCAGGACCGCCAATTAATTTTATTCTCTTAGGTTGAAGTTTTTTATTTTCTAAAACTTCTTTTACTGTGTAAAGGGGTTTGGAATTTATTTTTTCTAAGTCAGATCTAACTTCATCATAAAATATTTTCGCAGCCTGCTTTAAAATTTTCTCAGCTAAGTTTTTATAGTCTAAATCGATTTGGTCTCCTAAGATTTTTAAGCCAGCTATAGATTTATTTACATCTCCAAGGTCTGTAAGGCCAAGGCCGTTAAAGGCATCAGTTAAGGTAAGATATAATCCGTCAAAGGCTAGGGGCCTGTCTTTTCTCTCAGGGCCAATTTTTATTTGATTTCCTTCAAGGCGGACATAAGAATCTCCACCTAGGCCAATGGACTTGCTATAAAGGCCCTTGACTAGGGTCTTCATAGAATTTATTTCCATACCAAGAGGTTGGTAAAGTGGCTTGCCATCAGTTAAAAAGAAAATATCTGTAGTTGTTCCACCAATATCTAAATAGATTTCATCGTCTAAGCTTTGGCTTAAGGCAGTCATGCCCATAAAGGAAGCAGCAGGGCCAGACAAAATCGATTCAATAGGCCTTATCTTTCCTTCTTCTAAAGTCATTGTTGCCCCGTCTGCCTTTAGTATATAAAGAGGAGCGAAAATTTTTTCTTGGGCCAAGGCTTCTTGAATATTTTCTGCAAAGTTAGTAAAAACTTTGGCAACAGCTGAGTTTAAATAAGTTGAATAAACCCGCCTTGGAAAATTTAGCCTGCCAGACATTTTGTGGCCTAGAGAAATATAGGAAAAGTCATCTGCAAGCAGGTCCTTTATCTTATTTTCTACATGAGGATTTCTAGTTGAAAATTTTGTAACTAGGGCTAGACTTTCAATATTTTTATAAGATTCCTTATTTTTTATAAGTTCAACTTTTTCCAGGTCAAAGTCCATGACCGTCTTTCCTCTATGGTCAACATAGCCGTCAAGTTTTTCTAAATATGAAATTTTTTCTTCAAAGTCGTTTACCATGCCAGGTCCTTCTTGGATTATAACTAAGACGTCTGAAATTTTATTTTCTATTATGGCATTGGTAGACAAGGTTGTCGATAAATTTATTCGCTCAATCTTACTTAGATCTTGGCCATAAGTTAAGTCTAAAATAGCTTTTTTTATAGTGGCCAGTAAATTTTCTTTGTCTACAGGATTTTTTACAACTTTTAAAACTTTTCTTTCATCAACTAAAACGCCGTCAATGTTGCTACCACCAATATCAATTCCTACTAGCATTTTAACCTCCTTTTATATTTAGTATAGCAGATAAATAAAAATAATTTTTGAAAAAAACTTGGCCTATGCACAGTCGACGAAAATTTACAAGTCTTGAATATAAAATAATTTTTTTTATAATTAGAAATAAGGAAGTGAAGAAATGCATCAATACAAGGGAAAACTTATTATTCATACAGGCTCAATGTTTTCAGGGAAGACATCTAGCTTAAAAAAAGATTTAAACAGATTTAAAATTGCTGGCTACAAGGTTGGCGCCTACAAGCCCTTAGTTGATACCAGAGGTGGAGACAGGATCACTGTCCACAACGAAGAGGGCCTGGCAGCAACTTGTGTAAAGACCATTGATCAAATAATTGCAGATGTTGAAGAAAAAAATCTTCAAGTCATTGGCATAGATGAAGTCCAATTTTTATCTGGTCAAGGAGAAGATGTTAGACAGGGAATTTTAAAAATTTTAGACCAAGGAGTTACAGTTGTAGTTGCAGGCCTAGATATGGACTACAATGCTGAAGCCTTTGAAATAATTAAAGAGCTTATGCCTTACGCAGACTATGTCCACAAACACCACGCAGTTTGTACCATGTGTGGAGTTGACGCCTGGGTTTCTCACAGGAAGGTCAAGGGCGGAGACAGGGTCCTTATTGGAGCAGAAAGTGAATACGAACCTCTTTGCAGGTCTTGTTACAGAAAAGTAAGAGAAGAAGAGGAAAGAGAAGTAAACAAAAACCAAATAGCCTTGGAATTAAAATAAGATTAAAGACTAAGTTTAAAAGACTTAGTTTTTTTATTGGAAAAATTTATAAAAAAATTCCCCAAGTTAAGCTCAGGGAATTAATTTACATATTATTTTATAAAAGAAAAATTTTATGGTCAGCACAAGTCTCTATCATTTCCTTAGGCCAAATTGAAGCTTGGACCTCGCCAACATGGGCCCTATTTAAAAGGAGCATGCAGAGACGAGATTGGCCAATGCCGCCGCCAATAGTGTATGGCAATTGACCATTTAAAAGTTTCTTGTGGTAGTCTAGGGACTTTCTATTTTGACAGTTGGAAAGTTCTAGTTGTCTTTCTAGGGCTTCTTCGTCAACTCTTATGCCCATAGATGAAATTTCTAAGGCACACTGTAGGGGCTCAAACCAAAATAAAATATCTCCATTTAAGGACCAGTCGTCATAGTCTGGAGCCCTGCCGTCGTGAGGCAAGCCGTTAGAAAGTTTGCCACCAATTTCTTCTATGAAGACGCAGCCATATTCCTTGGCAATTAAATCTTCTCTTTGTTTGGGAGTCTTGGCAGGATATTTTTGCAAAAGCTCTTCTGATGTTATAAAGAAAATATCGTCAGCTAGTTTATTTACTGCCTGGGGATACTTGTACCAAACTCCATGTTCTAGGTGTTTGATAACTTTGAAAATAGTTCTAACTGCATCTCGAAGTGTTTCCTTATTTCTTTGGTCTTTTTCAATAACTTTTTCCCAGTCCCATTGGTCAACATAAGATGAGTGGAGGTTGTCTAGGTCTTCGTCTCTTCTAATGGCGTTCATATTTGTATAAAGGCCTTCACCTGGCTTATAGCCGTACTTGGCCAAGGCCATTCTCTTCCACTTGGCTAGAGACTGAACAACTTCAATGTCTTCTCTTTGAATGTCTTTAATATCAAAGCGAACTGGTCTTTCAACTCCAGACAAGTTGTCGTTAAGTCCAGAAGATTTTTCTACAAAAAGTGGAGCAGAAACTCTTTCTAAGTTCATCTGCCTGCCAAATTCTTTTTGAAAAAGATCTCTAATAAATTTAATGGCCTCTTGGGTCTCTCTTATAGTTAAAACAGGGTCGTAGCCTGCTGGTAATATTAATGCCATCTTTCCACCTCAATTTTTAAAATTAAAATAAATTATATAGGATAACTTTAATCCTTGCAAGAAAAATTAATTTATATTAAAAATTTCCAGTGGTTTTTAAGTAAGGGCAAAGAATTATTTATCTTTACTTGAAAAAATATTGGCAAAAAAATCTAAGAAGCCTTGCCAAGGAGATTTTTTTATTTGGGTCTCCTTATTTTTATTTGGATCATTAATTTCATCTCTTATAGGAATATTTTTTGCATTTTCTATAGCCTGGTCCATACAATAATCTTGGGAGTTTACAAGTGGATCCAATTCAGCAACTGGAACTTTTTCGTAGGCGCCGTGCTTATTCATTATTCTGGCCTTGGTATTGTCAGCCCATTGGCCTTCCATGTAGGCGAGAATTTTTTCTTTTACAAGTGGATCTTTTATTGGGCTAGTAACTTCAACTCGCTTTTCAGTATTTCTAGTCATTAGGTCAGCTGAACCAATAAAGACTTGGGCATCTTCGCCCTCACCGAAAATATAAATTCTCGGGTGCTCTAAAAACCTGCCGACTATAGACCTGATTTCAACATTGTCTGTGTAGCCTGAAACACCTGGTCTCATACAAGAAATGCCACGGATTATAAGCCTAACTTGGACGCCAGCCATTGACGCCTGAGCAAGTTTTATAATCAAGTCCTTGTCAGTAAAGGAATTGTATTTAAAAAATATTCTACCCTTTTCTTTTTTCTCAATTTCTCTTTCTATTAGGTCAATTAATTTACTTTTAAAGGAAACAGGTGAGACTAAAAGACTTTGGTAGTAGCCATTGACATTGCCGATGTTAATATTTTTAAAGAGATTAGTTACATCAGCTGAAATATTTTCATCAGCTGTTATTAAACTTAGGTCTGTGTATTGTTTGGAAGTTTTTTCGTTGTAGTTGCCTGTTCCAATTTGGTTGATGAATTTTATTTGTCCCTGGTCTTCTAGGGAAATTTGCATAACCTTAGAGTGAATTTTGTAGCCTTCAATGCCGTAGATTATATTACAACCTGCATCTAACAAGACTTCAGAATAATTTATATTTGATTCTTCATCAAACCTGGCTTGGACTTCCATTACAACTGTTACGTCCTTGCCATTGTCCAAGGCTCTTAAAAGACTTCTTACGATTTTAGAATTTTTTGCCAGCCTACAAATTGTAATTTTAATTGAGAAAACCCTAGGATCTCTTGCAGCCTGGTCTAAAAGTTTTATAAATTGGTCAATGTCTTCGTAAGGATAGATAAAAAGAAAATCTCTTTCCAAGGCCTGGCCCAGCAGACTTTTGCTTTTATCTAGCATTGGATTTGCCTGTGGGCTAAAGGGCTTGTAGAGAAGTTGGTCCATACCCTTGTCTCTAAGAAGGTCTTCTAAGGCGAAAACATAGTCCATAACCAGGGGAGCAGAACTTGAAAAAATTTGTTCTTGGGAAATTTGTAGGTTGTTTATAAAAAAATGTTCCAAGTTTTTTGGCAGAGGCTCATTGGAAACTAAATCTACAACTTGGAGCCTAGACCTTTTTTTCAAAATTGCCTTCATAAAATTCTTGTAGTCTTTTTTCTTGTAGACATCTTCGTCTTCTTCTAGATAGTCTTCTATATTAATGTCAGCATTTCTTGTGACTTTAAAAATATAGGACTTTTTTATTGGATAATTTTCTAAAGTGGATTCTATATTGGCTCTAATAATATTTTCAATTCTAATTATAGCCAGGCCATCTTCTCGATTTAAGTTTATAAAGGACTTTATCTTGTCAGGAACTTGGACTAGGGCATAGGCCTTGTCTTCTTTGTCTTTAAGCTCAATAACTATACAAAGTCTGTTGTTTTCAATAAAGGGAAAGGGATGTCTAGAGTCAATAATTTGTGGAGACAAAACTGGCTCTACAAAACTTTTATAATAGTCAGTGACTAACTTTTTTTCTTTTTTTGTCAGGTCGTCAAAGTCAAGGTCATAGATATTAGATTTTTCTAAATCACTAATAACATCTTCATAGACCTTGTCCTTTAATTTAAGTAGGGAGGCAGTTTCCTTATAAATTGCTGCTAATTGTTCTTCTGGACTCATGCCTGTTTTGTTGTCTAGTTTTTTATTAAAGACATAGGTCAGGTCAGATAGAGATCCAACCCTAAGTCGATAAAATTATTCTAGGTTTGAAGTGAAGATGCCAATAAATTTTAAAGACTCAAAGGCAGGTGTTGCTGGGTCCAAGGCCTCTTCTAAAACTCTTTTATTAAAATTTAACCAAGAAAGTTCTCGGTTTTTTGAATACTTAAAAATATCCTTAGACTTTTTTATTTGCTCTCTGTCTAAGACATCCAAAGTGTTTTTTTCTTCTTCTAAAAGCTGAGGACTTTTAATTTTCTCGTCAGACATTTTTTGCTCCTTTAACTTTATTTGTTTGCAAGTTTGTCCTTTAAATAACCTTCACGAACGCCGTTTTTACTTATATATAGGTCTGAAGCATTTAGATATCTAAAAATTTCGTATAAGACTATAGCTCCAGGGCCAATGGTGTGAATTCTCTCTGGCACAACTTGTAAAATAGTTTTTGTTAGGTCTGGGTCCTTGTTTTGCAAGTCCTTTCTCAAGGCCTTTAAAGAATCCTTGTAAAGGTGGCTGTTAGAAGGAAGGTCAAAGTATTCTTGACAGATATTGCTGCAGGCCCTAATTGAGCCACCAAGGCCATAAATTGGCAGGCTCTTATTAAATCTCTTAACCTTATTTTTTTCTAGGTCCATGCGGATGGCCCTTTTAATATTTGTGGCAGCTTTTTTATTTAAGAGAATGTCATTGGAATAATTTTTATAATAGGACAAGGCGCCGTTGGTTAAGGAAGTGGCGTAGACGACCTTGTCATTTTCAACTAGGGAAATTTCTACAGACCCACCGCCGATATCTACAATATAGCCGTTTGAAATATTGTATTCTTCACTTATACCAAGATAACCAAGTCTGGCTTCCTCTTCACCAGAAATCAGTTCGATTTTTCTGCCAACTTGGTCTTCAACGTAGGCGAGAATTTGTTTGCTGTTTTTTGCATTACGAAGGGCAGCTGTAGCAAAGAGATATAAATTTTGAATTTTTAAGTGGTCGACAATATAGATAAAATTTTTTAAAACCTTGACTAACTTGTCTGCACCTTTTTTTGTCATCAAGCCGTCTTCAACATAAGATGAAAGACCTGCAACTGTTTTTTTTGTTTAAAAGCGAGTCGATGTTATTGGCTTCATCAACTGCATAAATTTGTAGTCTAATTGTATTTGATCCAATATCAATTACTGCGTATTTCATTTTAACCACCTTTTAAATATTTTCTTATCTATATAACAACCAAAATACTAGCAAATAAATGTTAAATCCATATAAAGTTTAATTAGTCTGTTAGAAAAAAGTTTTTTGTGGTATAATCATTTTAAATGAAGGGGAGTAGCATATTAATGTTTAGTCGTCAGTACGAAAAATTTTCCGGCTAAACGCGTAACCTACGTTTGCAAGACCTGAGTTTAGATTATCTAAGCTTAGGCTATTTTTATTTATGGAGGTAAATATGAAAAACTGGTACAACCTAAGTATCCCAGATGCTCTATCTCAGTTAAATTCAGACAAAGATCAAGGGCTGACTTCACAAGAAGCCCAAAGTCGTCTGGAAAAAAATGGGAAAAATGAGCTAGACCATGGCAAGAAAAAATCCTTGCTTGCAAAATTCATAGACCAATTTAAGGACCCAATGATTTTAATCCTAATAGCTGCGTCTATAATTTCTGCCTTTGTTGGAGAAATTGAGGATACTTTTATTATTTTAGCAATTGTCGTAGTAAATTCACTTTTAAGTGTCTTCCAAGAAGGCAAGGCTGAAGCTGCAATTGAAGCCCTACAAAAAATGTCTGCCCCAAAGGCAAAGATCATTCGAGATGGCAAGGTTAGAGAAATTGACTCAACCCAAGTTGTAGTTGGCGACATAGTAATTTTAGAAACTGGATCAATTATTCCAGCAGACATAAGAATTATTGAATCCACAAACTTAAAGGTAGATGAGTCATCTTTAACTGGAGAATCAGTTCCTGTTGAAAAACACGCTGAAGCTATCTATGATGGAGAAATGGAAATTGGCGACAGAGAAAATATTGGCCATTCGTCAACAATAGTAACCTACGGTAGAGGCAAGGGCCTAGTTGTTGCAACTGGCAAGGACACAGAAATAGGAAAAATTGCCTCATCACTTTTGGCCTATGACGATGAACAAACACCACTACAAAAGAAACTTGCAGGTCTTTCTAAGACCCTGGGAATTTTAGTTTTAGTAATTTGTGCCATTGTCTTTGCAGTTGGCCTTTTATACAAGATGGATAAGTTTGAAACCCTACTTATTTCAATTTCCCTTGCTGTTGCAGCAATTCCAGAAGGTCTGCCAGCAATTGTAACTATAGTATTGTCACTAGGCATGGGAAGAATGGCAGAAAAAAATGCCATTGTCAAAAAACTTTTAGCGGTAGAAACTCTAGGAACAACTACAGTAATTTGTTCAGATAAAACTGGAACCCTAACTCAAAATCAAATGACTGTCGTCAAGTCTTATGTAAACGGTGAAATTGTAGAAGTTTCTGGAACAGGCTACGACCCAAAAGGCGACTTTGCCATTGACGGTCAAAAAATTAATCCAGCTAACAAAGAAGAACTTTCTATTCTAATGGGCATATCATCTTTAGTTAATGACGCAGACTTAGTTGAAGATGGAGGCTCTTATCAAATGATTGGCGATCCAACTGAAGGAGCCCTACTAACTTTTTCTGAAAAAGCTGGCATCAACCAAGAAGATTTAAATGCCAAATATGAAAGGTTGGCAGAAATTCCTTTTGATTCTGCAAGAAAAATGATGACCACCTTCCACAAGGACTTTGTTGGTCACGGTTTTGCTTCACTAACAAAGGGAGCACCAGATATAATTATTTCAAAATCATCAAAGATTTTATTAAACGGCGAAGAAGTTGATTTTACAGATGAGCTAAAAGACCAAGTTCTTCAAATGAACAAGACCTTTGCTAGAGAGGCATTAAGAGTACTATCTTATGCCTATAAAAAATGGGATGCTCTTCCAGGAGAAGAAAACTTAGATTCAGACTTTGTAGAAAAGGACATGGTCTTTGTTGGTCTAACTGGTATGATTGACCCAGCCAGACCAGAAGTCAAAGAAGCAATTAAACATTGTAAGACAGCTGGAATTGTTCCGATAATGATTACAGGTGACTATTTAGATACAGCCTATGCCATTGGCAAGGACCTAGGCATAGCTGACAGCGAAGACCAGGCAATAATGGGCAGGGAATTAAACTCAATGAGCCCAGAAGAAATTCGTGAAGTTGTTAAAACTAAAAGAATCTTCGCCAGAGTTTCTCCAGAAAACAAGGTACAAATTGTTTCAGCCTTAAAGGAAAATGGAGAAATTACTGCCATGACTGGAGACGGAGTTAACGACGCGCCAGCTATTAAAAAGGCAGACATAGGTATAGCCATGGGTATAACTGGAACAGACGTTGCAAAAAACACTGCCGAAGTTATTTTAACTGACGACAACTTTGCAACAATTGTATCATCAGTTGAAGAGGGAAGAATTATTTATTCAAACATTAAAAAATTTGTTTCCTTCCTACTATCATGTAACATTGGGGAAGTTCTAGTTGTTTTTATAGCAATAATTTTAAAACTTCCAGTGCCATTTACACCAAAACAATTGCTTTGGTTAAATCTTGTAACTGACTCCTTCCCAGCAATGGCCCTTGGAGTTGAACCTGGTGAAGAAGACATTATGGACCAGCCACCAAGAAAGGTTAACGAACCAATTGTAGACAAAAAGGCTACAAAGATTATAGGAATCCAAGCTATAGCAATTACAATTGCAACCTTAATTGCCTTCTGGTTTGGCCTTGAACACTATGGCAGGGAAAACTTAAATGGAGCAAGGACTATGGCCTTTGTAACATTAATTTTAGCTGAGCTATTAAGGTCTTACACATCAAGATCAGACAAGTTCACTGTTTGGCATTTAGGAATTTTTTCAAATATGAAATTAGTTATTGCAACAATAATTTCTTTCTGCCTAATGCTTGCAGTTTTATATGTGCCAGTGTTAGCAGACCTATTTGATACTTTACCAATTCACTCAGATGGTTGGTTAGTAGTAATACCATGTGCCTTCTTGCCATTAGTTATGGGAGAAATTTATAAGGTTATTTCAAATAAAAAAGACAAATAAGATAAAAAGAGATGCTAGATAAAAATTCTAGCATCTTTTTTCATACATAAACTCATTTAATTATCAACAAGACTAATGGACTCAGAAATTTTAACATATTGGTTTGGCGGTTGAACAACTCCGTCTATTACAACTAATTCATAAAGGGCAAAGCTAAAGTCCTTGTAGTTGTCTAAAAAATATTCTAAGTCTACATCTGAAAAATTTGGGTTATACAAAAATCCGTAAACATTCCCATATATTTTTGTTCTGTCAAGTTGAATTTCATTTCCAAGGGAATCTATTCCACGTAACTCCATAGAACTTTCTGGCAACTCAAAAGAATTTTCTGATTCAGGGGCTCTTATTTGGGCGACAATAGTTATTGGATTTGCCCTAATATAATCTATGACATAGCCGTCAACTTCTTGAATTTTATAATTTTCTAACAGATTTATATTGGCCTCTTTTATTTCTTTTAATGGAGTGTTGATTTTAACATTTCCATATTTCTTATCATAGGAAAAATAAAGCTCTATGCCATCAGCATTATTCGTATCTACCTCTCTATCTAAATAAAACATTAAACTACTTAGTCTAAGGCCTTGACCTAGGTCTTTAGGGGATATGCTACCTCCTCCAGTTTTATATTTTTCGCCTTTAACCTTAATATAGTCAAGGTAAATATCATAGGGAAAGATTTTCGGGAAGTCTTCTTCAGAAGAAACAATATTTACAAAGATCATGTCATCAGAAAGAGCTAGGTCTTTAACAGTAAAATTCTTGTTTCCAATATAAACTTTTGCGTTAGGGGAAATTTTGTATTCTTCAACTTTAGATGAGGCCTTGAAAGTTTCCATCAAGGAAGTTTTTACTTGCATGGCCAAGTCTACAGTGGCAGCCCTAACTCCTGGGATAGATATGGCTACAAGTAAAAAAATTGCAGCAACAAGGCCCAGGTATTTAGGAAATTTATTTTTCTTTTTACTATAAGACTTTGCAGTTTCTAACATTTTTGCTTTTTCAAAATCATTTACTTCTATTTCTTCTACACTGATTTCAAAGTCATTTAATTTGTCGTAAATATTTTTCATGATTTTCCCCCTTTCAAATTTTTTCTTAAAATACTTTTCCCCCTAGAGACTCTGTTGTATAAAACATCTTTAGAAAGACCAGTAAGTCTTTCCAGGTCGTCATAGGAATAGCCTTGGAGGAAGAGTCTAATAAATATTTCTTGGTCTTCAGAATTTAAGTAGGATAGAATATTTTTTATTTCATCTGCGTCTTCAAAGGGATAGCTATCTTCAAAGGCCTGATCTTTTATTTGGTCAAGGCTCTGACTTTGATGGCGGATTTCTCTTCTCAGACTGTCAATAGCCTTGTACTTAGAAACTAAGGCCGACCAGTTTTTTAAAGAAGACCTGGCAGGATCATAGGAGTCGATGTTGTCCCAAATTGCCAAAAGACTTTCGTTTAAAACTTCTCCAACTAAGGCTGGATAAGATTTAAGAATTGGATAAATGGCTCCCTTTATACTTGGGCCGTACTTGTCAATAAAACCAAGTAAAGCGTCTTGGTCTCTTTCTTTTATTTTTTTAATGAGTTTTTTATCGTCCATTTATTCCTCCTTTCACTTATATATTCGTAAGGACTTATTAAAATCTATCAGAAAAGTGGGAAATTTTTTGGTAAATAAAAAAGGGCCCTGAGGCCCTAAAAAATTTAAAATTATTCTTCGTCTGCTTCTTTGCCTTCGCCAATTACTTCTGGTTCAGCTGAAGTTTCTGCATCTTGTGCTTCCATAGCTTCAATTTCTTCGTCAGAAAGAACAACTGGAGCTTCAACAGCTAAGATAACTGTGTCTAGTGGAAGAGAAACTTTAATGTTTTCGTTGTTAGCTATGTCTAAATCAGCTAGGGTAACTGTAGCTCCTCCTTCTAGTCCGTCTACATCAATTGCAAGTTCAGATTCAAAGAATCTTGGTTCTGCTGAGTATGGAATTTCGTCAACGTGTAGGTGAAGAATGTTTTTGTTCTTGTCTTCGTTTTTAATAACAACTTTACAAACAGTGTTCATAGCTTCGCCTTTTGTTAGGGCTTGGAACTCAATGTGTTCTACGCTATGGCTAACTGGTGAAAGTGATTCTTCTTTAAATAGAACGTCGTGGTTGTCAGCTCCTACTGCTACTGTTAAAATTCCACCCTTTGATAATTTGTTTCTAAAAGTAAAGACATCAGAATTTTTTATTTGTATATAAATTGGTTCTTCAAGGTTTTTTCCATAAATTGTTGCTGGAACATAACCTTCACGTCTTAATTTTTTTACCTTTTTGTTAAGGTCTCTTGTTTCTGCGTTTAACTTATACATAATTTTCCTCCTATATTATTTGTTCTTAAAATTCATGTATTAAATGTACCCATTTTTTATTGAAAAATTCACATTCAATCCTTAATTATCTATTATATGCTAGTTAGATGAAAATGCCAAGTAAAGAAAGGAAATTTCTTTAAATTCTAAAGAAAAATCTTAGAGAAAAACTTTTTACATTGATTTATATCCTTGTAAATGGTATTATTAAAGCATAGTAATTTACTTGGAATTTTCGGAGGAAAAATGAAATTATCAACAAAGGGCCGTTATGGACTAATGGCCATGGAAGTTTTAAAAGACCAGTACGGAAGAGGACCTATTTCCGTTTCCTATATAGCAGGAGAAAAAAATATTTCTGAAGCCTACTTGGAACAACTTTTTTCTCTAATGAAAAAACGCGGACTTGTAAAGTCTATTAGAGGAGCCCAAGGTGGCTACGAACTTGCTAGAAGTCCTGAAGAAATTAGCATTGAAGATATTTTAGTTTCTCTAGAAGGAGAACCTGAATTTTCTTGCTGCGATGGAGTTTCTGAAACTGACTGTGTAGAAGGAAAAAATTGTAGGATGAAAAGTATTTTAGATAGAATTGAAAATGGTTTTTCTGAAGTTGCAGCTTCAATAAAATTATCGGAACTCTAGCCTAGGTTAAATTTATAATAAAGTCTTGTGCCTAAAAAATATTTTTGGGTATAAGTTTAGTGGAGGATGTGTATGAAACTAGATATTATTAATTTTGTAGACCAGGCTATGGATGATATTGCAAAAAACTATGGAGAGCTGGACCAGGCTAGGCTAGAAATTGTAGACCTAATGGAAGAGCTTTTTAAAGATGACGACTATATACTCAATGTAAACTCTAGAGTAAAATCACCAACCAGTGTCAAGGAAAAAATTTTAAGAAATAATATTTACAAAGACGTAGACAATGTTAAAGACCTAATTGGACAAATTTCAGACCTAATTGGAATTAGAATTGAATGTAGGTTTATTCCAGACGAGGAAAAGGTTTACAGAAAACTCTTAGAAAAATTTAATATAAATGTAGGTAACGGCTATTATTCTTGTAAGAAAAATACCAATATTTCTATAAAATTAAATGAGCCTCAACCACAATTTCAAAAAAATGGTTTTGAAATTTATAAAATTGACGGCCACTTTTATAACAACCACAAGGTCTACAACTTTGAATTACAAATAAAGTCTCTGGTAAATAATTTTTGGGGAGACATTGAACATAGAATTCTCTATAAAAACTACAACTACATTGTGTCTGAATCTTTTATCAAGGACATAATGGGATCCATAAAAGAAAATCTAACTTTAATTGACAAGCAGTTAAGGGTTGTTTACTATCACGTCTTTAATTTAGGCCTTAGTGACAGCGACCAAATTGAACAGATAAAAGACGTCTTAAAGAAAATGACCTACGACGTTTACTTCCACAAAATCAGAAAGCAACTTGGTTTTGTTGTAGACTTTCGCAGCATTGTCGATTTAATTGTAGATTATATTTTTATTAGAGATGGCGAAGATGGTAAGAGCCAAATTGCAAAAAACTTTTTAGATATTTTAGGCAAACTTTCTAATACGAAAAATCGTGACCAAGATTTTGGCCAGACTATTGTCTTAGAAGAAAAAATAAGCTTTAAAGATCCAAGGGCAGAAAAGTTAGGCCAGGCTATTGTCGAAGTTATTAACAAGGACTTTAAGTGGAATATTTTCTTTAAAATAATTTTAGATATTGAAGATATAGACCAGCCAGAAGAAATTTTAGAAAAGTTTTCTATGTATCTTTTACAAAAGTTCGACAGGATTTGTAGCCAGGTAGTTGAAGAATCTAATTTTTACAAGCCTGGAGATTTTATAGAAATCAAAGAATTTTTATTAGACTCTGTAATTGATTCCTTTATCCAAGATGCTGAAGTTGAAAACTTAGACGACCTAACTTTAAATTCTCTGACTAGTAATTTAAAGGCCTATTTGTTGGGTATAGTTAGTTATGAAGAATGGCAAGCAAACAAAGAAGATATTAGAAGGGGAATTCTTTCTTTTAGGTCCCCAAAATAGTTAATGAAAATATCTTTAAGAAATGGTAAAATTAAAAAAGTAAATTGTAAAACACAGGAGGTTTGTAAAATGACAGACAAAGATAAATGCTCATGTGGTTGCGAAAATCACGACCACAACCACGACCACGAATTTGAAGATGGAGTAGAACTAGATACAATCTATTTGACCTTTGAAGGTGAAGATGGTGAAGACGAAGAAGTAGAATGTGGAATTCTAGGATTTTTTGATGTAGAAGACCAAAACTATATTGCCCTAGTAGTTCCTGCAGAAGAAGGCGAAGAAGGAGACCTTGAAGAAGAAATTTACATCTACAAGTATGACGAAGATGTAGACGGCGAACCACTTCTAGATATTATTGAAACAGAAGAAGAATTTAACAAGGTTAACGAAGTTTTTGAAAGAGAATTTTTCGAAGACGAAGAATAAAAATTAAAAGAGGCTTACTTGGTGAGTCCTCTTTTTTTATCTAAAAATTCAAGGAGGAAGAGACTATGGACTATAACTTTAATTTGGAAAGTAATAAAAGAGACGAAGTTTCCCTAGATTCATTTAAGGGCAAAAAACTAGTTCTTTATTTTTATCCCAAGGACAACACTTCAGGTTGTACAATTGAAGCCCAAGAGTTTACTGAACTTTATAAGGACTTTCAAGATTTAAATACTGAAATTGTTGGAGTTTCTAGAGATTCTAAAAAAAGCCATGACAATTTTTCTGAAAAATATGACATTCCTTATGAATTATTAATTGACAAAGACAGAGAGCTTGCAGGCCAATATGGAATTTTAAAAGAAGCAAAGATGTATGGCAAGGACGTAATAAAAACTTTAAGGTCTACCTTTGTCTTTGACGAAGATTCAAATTTAATAAAAGAGTTTAGAGATATTAAGGCTCCAGGCCATGCCAAAGACGTCTTAGACTTTATTAAGTCTCTAGAGGACTAATGCAAAGAATTTATTACAAGTACTCTGATTTTTTAAAAGACAAGTATGGGGAAAAAGTTTATAAACTGCCAATAAAACTTCCCCTTACTTGCCCTAATAGAGACGGAAAGCTAGGCAGGGGAGGCTGTATTTTCTGCTCAGAAGCTGGCGGCTCTCACGAAAACCTTGAGTCGACTTTATCTGTCAAAGACCAATTAGAAAAAAACAAATCCTATATTGGATCCAGATACGGGGCTAAAAAATTTATAGCCTACTTTCAATCCTTTACTAACACCTATCTATCTATAGACGACTTTATAAAAAATATAGAAGAAGTTAGGGAAGTTTCTGACATAGTTGGAATATCTATTTCAACTAGGCCTGATTGTATAGGCGAAGAGTTTTTAGACTACTTAGAAGGCCTTAAGGACCAGTATATGATTACCTTAGAATACGGCCTCCAAAGTGTTAACAACAAAACCCTAGAGAAAATAAATAGGGGCCACAGTCTTTCAGATTTTTTAGATGCTGTTTTAAGAACTAAAAAGAGAAAATTACGAGTTTGTACTCATTTGATTTTAAACCTGCCTTGGGATGACATGGCTGATGCTCTTGAAGCTGCAAATATTTTATCGATTTTAAAGGTGGATGAAATAAAACTTCACTCCCTATATTTGGCTCAAGGAACTAAAATGGCTGCAATGTATCAAAACGGAGACTTTGTTTTAAGATCTAAGGAAGACTATATTGAAACAGTAGCCAACTTTTTAGCCTACTTGGACAAAGACATTGCCATCCAAAGACTTTTGTCTAGGATTCCAGAAGATGAGTCTCTATTTTCAAATTGGTCCACTTCTTGGTGGAAGGTCCAAGATGAAATTATTTCCTATATGGAAGACCAAGGTCTCTACCAGGGAAAACTTTGCAAATTTTAAAAATATCTAAAAACTAATGCAATTATTAGTAAATTTGGTATAATGGTAATATGGAAGTATATTCAAATATTGCAAAATATTTAATATAAGAAAGGATGTATGTTTATGATTAAATTTATTACAGGAGCCAAAGGCTCAGGAAAAACAAAATGGCTTATTGATAGTGCTAATACAGAATACAAGGCTGGAAATGGAAACATTGCCTTTATTGATGTAGATGACGACCATATTTTTTCACTAGATTATAATGTTAGACTAATTAATGTAACTGAATACACAATTAAATCAGTTGCTTCCCTATATGGTTTTCTTTGTGGCCTAATGGCTATGGACTATGACCTAGAAAAAATCTACGTAGACTCAGCCTACAAAATTGTAGACTTTTCAGATGAAGAACTAGTTAGAATTTTCAATGACTTAAATAAAATTTCTGAAGACAGGGAAACTGAAATTTTTATTAACCTTGATAAGCTAACAGAAGAAATGCCTGAGTCATTAAGAGAACACTGTGTAGAGGCTTCTTTATAAAATATTTAAAGAAAGATTGAAGGTGAAGAAATGAGTAACAAGAGAAAAAACCACAGAATAGTTTGGATTATCTTGGCTGTATTAATGGTAGTTACAGCAGTAATTCCAGTTGTTGCACATCTATTTTAGGAGGTAAGTGTTTTGAAAGACTTAAGAAGGCAAAATGCCTTTGATAAATTTTTCGAAAACAGGTCCTTCTTAATTCAGATGTACGAAAACAATGCTATTAGCAAAAGAGAGTTTTTAGAACTTAACTATGATGCTATTAGAAAAACTCCAATAAAACCTTTTGTAAAAATAGATAGTTTCGAAAAGGGATTATTTAACTACCAATATTACAACTCTTTAGCCAAGTACTATAAAACACTGGCTAGCGAGTTGAGGTTTTCTAAAAACTATAAAAGAGATAGGAATTCTTATATGAACAAGTGTTACCACTTTTACCACCTTAAGGACCTTTCTTCTTTTAAACTTATTAAGTTTTTAAATTATGAAGGCGTTGAAGCTTATTTTGTTGAAACTAAGTCTAATAGCCTAAAGGGAAAACTTTACGAAATTGTACTTAATGATTTTGAACAAGCAGTTTTTCATTCAAAAGCAGAATGGCTACTAGAAGAATTAAGAAAGGCTGGAGTCTTTGTTGAAGGCAGGCACCAGTCTGTTATTTCAAATTATATAAATGAAGTTTACTAGAGAGATGATTGAGGTCATCTCTTTTTTATTCTAAAATCATCTAAAAAAATTTCTTAGCAGATTTTAACCAAGATCATCTAGGTCTAGGCTGTTTTTTTCTAGTGAAATCTTTAAGCTAAATTTGATTAATGATTATTATTAAAGGCTGGGGGTATTAGTATAACAAGAATAAAACTGGGAGGCTTTAATTATGTTAAGAGAAATTTATGAAGAAAGACGTAGAAAAAAATTTAGAGAAGAAGTAGGAAGAGTAGTTATATCTGGAACATTTGCAGCTTTAATTGGTGCAGCAGCTGGAGTTTTATTTGCCCCACAAGCTGGTAAAGATACAAGAAGAGACATAGCAGAAGGATCTAGAGAATTAACTAACAGGGCCAAAGAAGGAGCCCAAGATATTGCTGACGAACTTTATATTAGAAGCCTAGAAGCCAAACACGCAGCCCAAAAAACTGTAGGCAGACTTTCTGAAAGAACAAATGAATTTGTTGACCAAGGAGTAGAAAAGGCTCACGAATTTGCTGACAAGGCAAAAGACAAGGCTGAAGAAGTTGGCGATCAAATCGAAGAAAAGAAAGAAGAATTAGAAAAGAAAGCTGAAGAAAAAGCTAAAGAAGCCAAAGAAAAAGGCAAAGAAATAAAAGAAGCTACTGAAGATTTAAAAGAAGACTTAAAAGAAAAAAATAAAGAAGTAAAAAAAGACGTAAAGGAATTTAAAGACAAAGTAACAAAATAGGAGCTAACTTATGATTACAATAAACATTAACCAAGTATTTTTAATAATTTTAGCTATAGCTGGTTTAGTTGTTTTAGTATCCTTTGCAGCCTTACTAATTTCTTTGAGAAAACTAGTTAAAGAACTTAATGGCCTATTAGATGACAAGAAAACACAAATAAATTATGTAGTAGACGGTATGCCTAAATTAATGGATGACGTTAGAGATGTAACAGACAAGGCGTCTAATATACTAGCAGATGTAAATGACATTGTTGTAGACTCAAAAGCAGACATTAATGGAATTGTTCATTCAATAAACAATTCTATGGATGACGTAACAGGTATTGTCCGCTCATTAAATGTAAGTATGGGCGACGTAAACAGGATTACCAATACTGCCAGCAACTTAGTAGGCAGGGCAGAAGACACTGCTGAAAATGTTCAATACTCAGTTCACTCTCTAGCTGACAACCTACTTGACATGACAACATTTGTAGGTAGAGGCAAGGATAATTTCTTTGACTATGTATATATATTTAAAGATTTTTTCGAGGAAATACGAAGAATACTTTTTGGAAGAAGATAAGATAAAGGCCTGGATTTTTTCTAGGTCTTTTTTTAATGGAAACTTATATGAAAAAACATTTTGTAAAATTAAAATAAAAAAAGTATTACTAGTAGCATAAAAAATAAAACAAAAAAAGGATTCCAAGATAACTTGAAATCCATATTTGTACTTACAATAATAAAATTGTAAATTGATGCAATTATTTTTCTTAGATAGGATTTTATCTATTTACATTAAATTGTTGTCTTACAACAAGCATGTCAGAAGTTCTCTTTGCTTGTTCCTTGTTCCTTCTAATTTTTTCTATTCTTTTCATTAAACATGTCATAATATTCAGCCCCCTTCTATAAATATATGTAATATAAATGTAGAATTAATATGTTAGGACTTCTTTTTGACTTCATATATAGTATAAGATGAGGCGAGAAAAAAATCAAGGGGTTTTGAAAGATTTATTTCACTTTTCATATATTTTTAACATTTCTCTTATTTTATTCAAAAAATATCAAAAACAATAAAGCTACAAAACACTATTTAACAAGGATTACAGTCTTAGTTTAAAAACTTTAAAGATATGAAAGAAACAGGTCATAAAATACGAAAATGTGAAAACGATTCTCATTAAACAGAAAAAACAAAGTTAACTTTGCAAACAATTTCAAAAGCAAAACCTTAGAAAAATCTTTTTTAAAAACTTTTTGGATTTTCTTATTAAATATCCTTATAATAGGTATATATAAAAATAGAGAATACAAACGGAGGTAAAAATGGACAAATATAATTGGGATTTAAGTAAAATGTACAAGGACGAAAATGCTTTTAACGAAAGTTATGAAAGTCTACTAGCTGATGTTGAAAAGATCAAGGGACTAACTTCTGATTACAGCAAGAACTTTAAAGAATTTTTTCCACTAGCTATGACAACTGCAAGGGGACTAGAAAATCTTGCAACCTTTGCCCACATGAAGTTTGACGAAAACACAAAAAACTCCAGCGGACAAAAAATGCAAATGAAGGCATTTGCCCTTTATGATGATTTCCAAACAGCAATAGCAGGTTTTAAGCCTTATTTACTAACTTTATCTGAAGACGAAATTGCTAAACTAATAAAAGAAAACAAATTAGAAGACTATGAAATTTATTTTTCTAGGATTTTAAGATACAAGGACCACACCTTATCTGCTGAAGAAGAAAAGGCAATAGGAGCCCTATCATTTTTAGCTGGAGCTCCAGGAGAAGCCTACACTCTACTTAGAAATGCAGATATGGAATTTCCAACCTTAGAAACAACTGGAGAAAAATTAACTGAAGCAAATTACATTCCTCATTTACTAAACAAGGATGTAAATGTAAGAAAAGAAGCCTTTGAAAAATATTATAAGACCTTAAGGGGAGCAGAAAATACAATAGCCTCCCTACAATTTAACAATGTCAAAGGTCTTACAACTTTAGCTGAACTTAAAAAGTTTGATTCAGCCAGACAAATGGAACTTTATGAAGACAATGTAGACGTTTCTGTTTATGATACTTTAATAAAAGTAATTCACGACTACCTACCAGTCCTTCACAAGTACTATAAGATAAAAAAAGAATACATGGGTTTTGAAGACCAACACATGTATGACGTCTACCTACCAATGATTTCAAACTTTGACAAGAAAATTCCTTATGAAGAAGCCAAGGAAACAATTCTTGAGGCCTTAAAGCCACTTGGAGAAGAATATATTTCTATATTAAAAGAAGGTTTTGAATCTAACTGGATTGACGTTTATCCAAAAGATGGCAAGAGATCAGGAGCTTATTCTTCAGGATCTTTCGATTCAGACCCATATATTTTAATGAACTACAACGAAAACCTTGATTCAATGTTTACCCTAGCTCACGAACTTGGCCACTCTATGCACTCATATTTTTCTAAGAAGAACAATGTCTTTATAAACTCTTCTTACACAATATTTGTTGCAGAAGTTGCATCAACAACAAATGAGCTCTTACTACTAAACTATTTAATTGACAAGGCTGAAAGTGAAGAAGAAAAACTTTATTTAGTCAACCACTATGTAGACAGCTTTAAGTCAACAGTCTTTAGACAAACAATGTTTGCAGAATTTGAAAAGAAGACCCACGAAGCTGTTGAAAGAGGAGAAGTTCTAACTGCAGAAAACTTTAACGAAATTTACTACGCCCTAAACAAGGAATATTATGGCGACGCAGTTATTTCTGACAAGGACATAGAATTTGAATGGGCGAGAATTCCTCATTTCTACAGAAACTTCTATGTATATAAATATGCAACAGGATTTTCAACTGCAGTAAGTCTATCTCAAAATATCCTATCTGGAGACAAGGACAAGTTAGATGCCTATCTAAACTTCTTAAAAGATGGAGGCAGAAACTTCCCACTAGACCAACTAAGGGCAGCTGGCGCCGATATTTCTAAAGAAGAAACCCTAGTTAAGGCCATGAAAGTATTTGAAGACCAAGTTAACGAATTAGAAAAATTATTATAAGAAAATTTTTAGAAGCCTGAAATATGGCTTCTTTTTTTTATTAAAATTAAATTTGATTTTATGAAAATTAGGTGTAAAATGAAGTTAGGGAAACTTTTTACTTATTTATTTTTGTTTCCTGGGAAGTTATATTTTTTTCATAATCAAAAGGAGGGAAAGTATTATGGAAGCATTGCACGGAATTATTAATGTTATTAATGGTTATTTGTATTATCCAATACTTATAATCATGCTAGTGGGAGTTGGTCTTTATTTTACATTCAAGACTAAAAATGTTCAAATTACCCAATTTGGCGAAACATGGAGAGTACTTAGAGAAGCACCTGACAAGGAAGGCGGAGTTTCTTCCTTCCAAGCACTTATGGTTTCAACAGCATCTAGAGTTGGAACAGGAAACATAGTTGGTGTTTCATCAGCTATTTGTCTAGGTGGTTATGGAGCAGTATTTTGGATGTGGATTGTTGCTATAATTGGTGGAGCTTCTGCCTTTATAGAATCAACCCTTGCTCAAGTTTATAAGAAAAGAGATGAAGAAGGTAACTCTTATGGTGGACCAGCTTATTATATTGAAGCAGGTTTAAAATCAAGACCACTTGCTATTATCTTTGCCATTTCACTTATTGTTTGTTACGCAGTTGGCTTTAATATGCTAGCAGCCTTTAACATCCAATCATCATTTGCAGGTTATGGTTTCTATAACGAAAATGTAACCCCATGGATTATTGGTGCCATCTTAGCCCTAATGACAGGTTATACAGTTCTTGGTGGTGGAAAGAGAATTATTAAAATCACTGAAAAAGTAGTTCCTTTCATGGGAGTTATTTATGTAATTGCAGCTCTAATTATGATAGTAGTAAACATTACAGCTCTTCCATCAGTCTTTGGAAAAATTTTCTCAGACGCCTTTAACTTTAAGGCAATCTTTGGTGGCCTAGCAGGATCATCAATGGTTTATGGTATTAAGAGAGGTCTATATTCAAACGAAGCTGGTATTGGTTCTGCCCCTAACGCAGCAGCTGCAGCTGACGTATCTCACCCTGCAAAACAAGGTTTAGTTCAAATGTTTTCAGTTTTCTTAGATACAATTATAATTTGTTCAGCAACAGCCTTTATGGGACTTTCTTCAGGAGTTGAACCTACAGAAGCCCTAGCTGGAGCTCCTTATATCCAAGAAGCCCTTTCAACATCCTTTGGCCAATTTGGATATTACTTTATATCCTTAGCCTTAGTTCTATTTGGTTTTTCAACTTTAGTAGGAAACTTATACTATGTAGACTCTAACATTGCTTACATTAACAAAAAAGTTCCAACTAAAAACTTCCAAAACATCTATAGAATTATCTGTGCCGTTTTAATTTTCGTAGGCGCAGGCCAAGACGTTGGATTTGTTTGGGACCTATCAGACTTATTAATGGGAGTTATGGCCTTTATTAACCTACCTGTTATTTTAATCCTAGGTGGTATTGCTACTAAGTGTCTATTTGACTACACTAAACAAAGAAAGGCTGGACAAAATCCAGTATTTGTAGCTAAAAATATTGGCATGGACGACAGTAAATTAGATTATTGGAAATAGTTTCAAACAAAAATAAGACCATCTCTTTGTCAGGGATGGTCTTTTAATATGGTTTCAATTAATTTTAAATTTTTATTTTAAGCTAACAGCAGTCCCAGAAACTGTAACCATTAACATTGATCCAGCTTGGCCTAAAACTTCGTAGTCCATTTTAGCTCCAACAACTGCATCGGCTCCAAGTTTTTCTGCTCTTTGCTTTAATTCTCCAAGGGCTTCATTTCTAGCATCAATTAATTCTTCTTCATAGCCTGCACTTCTACCGCCAAAAATATCTCTAAGGCCTGCACCGAAATCTTTTATAAAGTTAACTCCAGTTATAACTTCGCCAAAGACTAGGCCCTTGTATTCTAAAATTTCTCTGCCTTCAATTGTAGCTGTGGTGGTAATAATCATTTGTCTTCCTCCTAATTTTATCTAAAAATAACTTGGCCGTCTTCAAACCTATCAATAATTGATTGGCTATAAAGTTTGTAGCCGTCAGCCCTAAGATTTTTGCCTCCATTTTGAAAGGCCTTTTCTATGGCTATGTTAATGCCAGCCACTTTCGCTCCAGCTTGTTTACATAGGTCGATTAAACCATAGGCAGCATTTCCTTCTGCAAGGAAGTCGTCTACTATTAAAACCTTGTCTTCTTCATTTAAAAATCTCTTGGCAACTGCAACAGGGTATTCAGTTTTGTAGGTAAAAGATTTTACCATTGTTACATACATGTCCTTGTCTAAGTTTAGGGACGAAGATTTTTTTGCAAAAACAAAGGGAACTTTAAAAACCCTGGCAAAAATTGCTGCAATAGCAATTCCTGATGACTCAATAGTTAGAATCTTATTAATTTCAGTATCTTTAAAATACTCTTTGGCATCTAGGGCCATAGCCTCTAAAACCTCTACATCAACTTGGTGGTTTAAAAAGCTGTCGACTACAATTATATTGCCATCTAAAACCTTGCCGTCTTTAAGGATTTTTTCATCTAAGTATTTCAACTTTCCACTTCCTTTTTATACTTATTTTTTAGTCTTTACATTATAGACTAAAAGGGCAGATAATTCAACACTAACTATGTAAACAATTTATTTCTAATATAAAAATAAAATCAGGTCTTGTGGTATAATAAGAAATAGAAAACGCGCAAAAATTAAAAAGAGGTGGACTATGTTAACAGATTTATTAAAAAAGAGAAGATCAATTAGAAAATTTACAGACAAAAAAGTTACAGATGCTGAAATTAGAGAAATTATTGAGGCAGCCCTTTATGCTCCATCAGGTATGGGCAAAACTCCTTGGGAATTTTTAGTTTTGTCAGACCCAGAAGATATGAAAAAGGCAGCCCTAGCTAAAAAAGACCAGCCAGTTTTTGAAGACAAGGGCTCTCATCTTATTTTAGTTTTAACAGACAAGGAAAAGTCTAACACTTATATAGAAGATTCAGCCATCGTCTCTTTGCTTATGCAGCTAAAAATTACTGAACTTGGTCTAGGCTCTTGTTGGATCCACCTAAGAGAAAGGTCTACTCCATCTATTAAAGACTCAGAAGAATATTTGAGACAGACCTTTAACATTCCAGAAAACTTTGCAATATGTCAAATGTTAGTCCTAGGCAACATTGGCGAAGACAAAGATGAAAAAGAACCTGCAGACTTTAAATCTAAGGTTCACTTTAACAGATACAAATAAGAGGTGACAAATGAAATTATATAACAGCTTAACGAGACAGAAAGAAGAGTTTATTCCACTAGTAGAAAATGAAGTAAAAATGTACAACTGTGGGCCAACAGTTTACAACTACATTCACGTTGGTAACGCCAGGCCTTTAGTTGTCTTTGATACACTAAGAAGATACTTTATTTACAAGGGCTATGATGTAAAATTCGTAGTTAACTTTACAGACATTGACGATAAAATTATTCAAAGGGCCAATGAAGAGGGAATTTCTACAACAGAACTTTCTAACAAGTATATCGAAGCCTTTATGGAAGATGCCAAGGCCCTTAACCTTTATGACTATGAAACAATTAATCCAAGGGCAACAGAATATATTCAAAAGATTATCGACTTTGTCCAAGGCCTAGTTGACAAGGGAGCTGCCTATGAAGTCAACGGCGATGTTTATTTTAATATTGAAGCAGCCAAAGACTATGGCAAACTTTCTAAGAAAAACTTAGAAGATTTAATTTCTGGTGCCAGAGTTGACGTTAACGACCAAAAAAGATCTCCAGCAGACTTTGTCCTATGGAAGGCAAAGAAAGAAGGAGAACCATCTTGGCCATCACCTTGGGGTGAAGGCAGACCTGGTTGGCACATTGAATGCTCTGTAATGGCAAAGACTCTTTTAGGAGAGACTATTGACATTCACTCAGGTGGAGTTGACCTTCAATTTCCACACCACGAAAACGAAATTGCCCAATCAGAAACTTTACACGACAAAACCTTTGCCAGATACTGGCTTCACAATGGTTTTATAACAGTTGACGAAGAAAAAATGTCTAAGTCTTTAGGTAACTTCTTTACTTTAAAAGACGTGGCAGAAAAATACGACCTAGAAGTCCTAAGATTTTTCTTACTTTCAGCCCACTACCGTCAACCACTAAACTTTTCTGACCATGTAATGGGCCAAATGAAAAACGGACTAGATAGAATTTACAATGCCAAATATAGGTTAGAAGAACTTTTAGAAAAAACTACAGCATCAAATCTTTCAGATGCAGATGAGGAATTGTTAAAGGCCTTTGAAGCAAGAACTCTTGAATTTGAAAAGGCCATGGATGATGATTTAAATACAGCAGACGCAATTACTGCAGTTTATAATTTAGTCAAAGATATAAACACAAACCTAGATGAGTCCTCTAACAAAAACTTAGTCCAAGCAGCCTATGACGAGCTAATTAAATTAACCAATGTCCTAGGACTTTTAAGAAGAGCCAAGGAAGAAATTACTGACGAAGATATTTTAAAATTAATTGATGAGAGACAAGAAGCTAGAAAGAACAAGGACTACCAAAGGGCAGATGAAATTAGAGATGAACTTTTAAAAAAGGGCATCCAACTTGAAGACACTAGAGAGGGTGTTAAATATAGAAGAGTTTAATATTTTTAGGTCTGTAAATTCTGACCTGACTAAAGAAGATATACAAATGATGAACCCACTAAGCCTGGCTTTTGTTGGCGATGCTGTCTTTGAAATTTTTATTAGAACTGAAATTTTAGGAAAAGGGAGAAAAAATTCTAACAAGCTCCACATAGAAAGTTCTAAACTTGTTAATAACAAGGCCCAAGCAGAATTTTTAGCTCGTATTGAAAAAGACCTTACAGCTGACGAAAGGGCAGTAGTAAAGAGGGGCATTAATTCTAAAAACCACACCATTCCAAAAAATGCCGACGTCCACACCTACAAAGAAGCCACAGGCCTAGAGGCTCTTTTTGGCTATCTTTATTTGTTAGGCCAGGACCAGAGAATTTTAGACCTTTATAGGAGGGGCTTAAAATGAAAGTAGAATTATTAAACTATACGCCTAAGGGAGAAATGACCATAGCCCAAGCAGGGAAACTTTGTTATTCGCCAGTAGGAGTAGAAGAAATAAAAAAAGATTTGACTGAAGAAGAAGTTTCAAAATATATACAAATGCTTATTAACCTAGGTCACTTTAGTCCTTTAGAGCATGTGTCATTAACCTTTGCCATTGAAGGCGTTTCTAGGACGCTTACTCACCAGCTAGTTAGACATAGGTTGGCTTCATATTCCCAACAATCTCAAAGGTACGTTAGGCTAGATAAGTTTGAATATATTATTCCGCCAGCCATTGAAGAAGATCCTGCAGCCAAAGAAATTTTTCTTAAGGCCATGGAGGCAGATATGAAGGCCTACAATGACTTAGTTGACTGTCTCTATGACAAAAATTATCAAGATATGGTCGCCAAAGGCTATAGCGAGAAAAAAGCAAAAAGCCAGGCTGAAAAAAAGTCTATTGAAGACGCCAGATATGTCTTTCCAAATGCCTGCGAGACAAAAATTGTTATGACCATGAATGCTAGAAGCCTTTTGCACTTTTTCTCAGTGAGAACTTGTAACAGGGCCCAATGGGAAATAAAAAATTTGGCTATTGAAATGTTAAAGCTAGCCAAGGAAGTTTATCCAGCAATATTTTCTAAGGCAGGACCAGGCTGCGTAAACGGTCCGTGCCCAGAGGGAAAAATGACTTGTGGCGAGATGAAGGAAGTTAGAGAAAAATTTAGGAGTATTTAATGAAAGAAAATTATATTTATGGGAAAAATCCAGTAATAGAAGCCTTAAAGGCTGGCAAAGACATAGACAAAATTTATGTTCTTAAGACTATGAATGACAAGAGAATTTTTTCTCTGGCCAAAGAAGCAGGAGTTGTAATTACAAAAACTGACGACCACAAACTTGAAGCCATGGCAGGAACCAAGGCCCACCAAGGAGTAGTTGCCATGGTGACAGATTTTTCCTATTCAACAATAGAAGAAATTTTAAAATCAGCTAAAGACAAGGGAGAGGATCCTTTTGTAATAATCTTAGACCAAGTTGAAGACACCCACAACCTTGGCGCAATAATTAGGACTGCTGTTTGCGCTGGAGCCCATGGAGTTGTTATACCAAAGAGAAGGTCTGCAATAATAAACCAAACTGTTTACAAAACTTCTGCAGGGGCAGTTGAGTACATGAAAGTAGCCAAGGTTACAAACATTGGCCAGTGCTTAGACAAGTTAAAAGAAGAGGGCCTGTGGATTTATGGGGCTGACATGGAAGGAACTGAAAACTATTTTGATGCCAATATGACTGGACCTATTGGCCTAGTAATTGGCGGAGAAGACAAGGGAATTACAGACCACATTGGAAAGAAATGCGATGTCCTAGTAAAAATTCCAATGACAGGAAAAATTTCTTCCTTAAACGCCTCAACATCTGCAGCAATATTAATTTATGATATTATTAGACAGAGAGCTAAAAAAATATAAGGACCTACTTTTTGTAGACGGCTATAACATAATAAACTCTTGGGAGACTTTAAAAAAATATCCTAAAGACAATTTAGAAGAAGCCAGACGAGAGCTGATAAATATTTTAATGGAGTACAAGGCCTACACAAAAGAGGGAATAGTCCTAGTCTTTGACTCCTACAACGTAAGGTCAGACAGGCAGATTGAAATTCAAAACAAGCTTATAATCGTCTACACAAAAGAACTAGAAACAGCAGACCACTTTATAGAAAGAGCTACAGAAAAATATGGCCGCAACAAAAAAATTCGAGTTGCAACCTCTGATAGACTTGAACAAGATATAATTTTAGCAAAAGGTGCCAGCAGAATTTCTGCCAAGGAGCTAGAGTATGAAATTAATAATTTTTATAAGGACATCTCTCGCATCCAGGCTCATAAAAAAAGGCAAAACCGCCTCCACCTTGCTGGCCTTAACCAAGACTCTGTAGAACTTTTAGAAAAGTTAAAAAATGATTTTTATAAGACAAAAAAAGATTCTGACAAATAAAAATTTCAGAATCTTTTTTAATGCTTAAATTTATTTAATTTCAACAACTTCATAGCCTGCTTGATCAACTGCATTTTTAAGAAGGCTATCATCTAAGTTTTTATCAAGTGTAACTTTAGCAAATTTTTCTTCTAAGCTAACTTCAACTTTAGCTACGCCATCTAAGGCTCCAAGGGCCTTTTCAACTGCAGCCTTACAATGGCCACAAGCCATACCTTCAATATAAATAATTTTTTCCATTTTTTCACCTCACCTTATAAGATTTTATACCCACAAAGAAGAAATTTTAAAGTTTTTTAAAATTTAATATTATCGCAATGATAAATTCCTTCTTTTAGTTTATAATGTAGACAGGAGGTTTGTATGAAGAAAATATTATGGACTCTTTTTCTGCTAGCATTAATTTTAATGCCTTTAACACAAGCAAGTGCCAAGGCAGAAAATGGAGTAGAAGTAAACTTAATAGAACCAGATGTTAACCAAGTAAACTCAGGAGATATTTTAACCTATAGGCTAGACGTTAAATTTTTAGAAAAACTAAATAACTTTAACAATCTCTTTCTAACCTTTAGATTAGACGACTCTTTAGACTATGTAGATTCACAAATTCAAGGCTTTAAAGAAATCCCTGGAGCCTTTGAAACATTTTCTAAGGAAAACGACCAAGGTAGAAGGGGCTTTATGACCCTAAGACTTTCTAAGTTAGATGCCTTAAATGGCAAGAAATCTTTTTCTGTAAATGTTAGGGTTAAAGTCAATAACGGGGCAAAAATTGGCCAAAAGTTAGACAATCAAATAACAGCTTCCTATCAAAAACAAGGACAAAAAAATGAAGCTAGTTACTTTCAATTTAGTCAAAAATCAGACTTTTTAATTGGCAAGGCAAATCAAAAAAAGCCTGAAGAGAAAAAACCTGAAGAAAAACCAGTAGTCTCAATAGCAAATCCATTTTTAAAAATTAAAACCTATCCAGTTTATGCTGGCTTTATGAAAGAAATTGAAGGTCTTACAAATCCTGAAGCCAGAATTAAAGTTTCATTTCCAGATGGAGAAAGAGAAATTTCAGTTGATAAAACTGGACGATTTGTCATTCCTTTAGACAGAGTGTACACAGAAGACATAAGTGTTAGCTCCTTCCAAGGAGAAAAGCTTTTAAATACTGTAACTTTAACATATATAGACGAAAACACTATGAATGACCAGTATTTAAATGCCATAGTTGAATCAATGAAAGAATTTGGAGATGTAGAGTTAATTGATAGTGTCCTAGCAGACTATAAGGTCTACACAGATCAAATGTCTATAGTAATTGGGCTTGAAGGCGGAACCTATCAAGAGATGTACTACTTGTTTGAAAATCTTTACTTTGTAACTAGAAAAGTAAATAGACTAGAAACAGGCAGCCACAAAAGTTTTATGACAGGCTATCCAGAAGGAAATTTTCTTCCTGACAATGGCCTAAAAAGATCAGAAACTGCTGCAATCCTATCTAGAATTATTGCAGGTGGCGAAGTAGTTAATAAGTCCAGCAGATTTGCAGATGTTCCTTCTTATGAATGGTATACAAAATATATTGGCCACATGGAAGAGTTAGGACTTATGCAAGGCTACGAAGATGGAAGTTTTAAACCAGATAGAAAAATTTCCAGGGCAGAATTTGCCAGCATTGTTGCCAGGTATTTAAATCTAACTAAGACTCAAGAAGTTTATTTTCCAGACCTTGCTTCTAACCACTGGGCCATAGACGACATTAAAAAAGTTGTTGCAGCTGGAATAATGAAAGGCTATGATGACGGCAACTTTGGTCCACAAAATCCTGTAACAAGGGCAGAGGCAGCGACTATTATAAATAGGGCCTTAAACAGACATCCTGATGAAGAATATATTAGAGGCGCAAAGATTAAAACTTTCTCTGATATAAAGAACCACTGGGCCTACTATCAAATTATAGAGGCAACCTATGACCACGACTACACAATAGTAAATGGAGTGGAAAAATACAAATAAGCTAAGAATTTTTCTTAAAATAAATTTTAACAAAAATGAAAGATTTTTATGGAGGTAAAAATTGAAGGATTATAAGGTTTTTGACATTATTGGACCTATAATGATTGGGCCATCGTCTTCTCATACAGCAGGAGCATGTAGAATTGCAAAAACTGCAAGGGCAATAGCAGATCCAGGTTTTGATGAAATAGAATTTCAACTTCATGGGTCCTTTGCTGACACCTATAAGGGCCATGGAACTGACAAGGCCCTACTTGCTGGAGCCTTAGGCTTTGATACTGATGATGTTAGAATTAAAGATTCCTTTGAACTTGCTAAAGAAGAGGGCCTTAAGTACAAGTTTTCTAGGGTCAACCTAGGTAAGGTCCATCCAAATACTGTAAGGATGATCTTTAAGTACAAGGACAAAAAAGACATAGCAATAATTGGATCATCAATTGGTGGAGGAAATATTGAAATTGTAGATATTGACGGAGTAGCTATTTCCTATACTGGCATGTGGCCAACTTTAATTTTAAAATACCCAGACCAAAAGGGCGTTATCCATAACGTATCTGGCTTACTTAGCCTTTGTAACTACAATATAGAATCTATAAAGACAGTTAAAAATAGCGAAGGAATAGCAACATTAATAGTAGAAACTTCAGAAGTAGTTGACAGAGACATTGTTGAAAGAATAATGGAAGACAAGAGATTTACCTTCTCAAAATATATATTGGGGGCCTAAGATGTTTAATAGTGTGGAAGAAATAAAAAAAGCCTGTAAGGAAAAAAACTGTAGCCTAGCAGACTTAGTTATGGAAGACGAACTGAGAACTTCTAAGCTAAGTGAAAAAACTATAAGAAAAAACCTAAAGGGAATGATTTATGTTATGGAAGAATCAGCCCTTTCAAACCTAGACCAACCAAGTGTTACAGAGATGAAAATGATAGATGGATTTGCCTATAAGATGAAAGAATATGCAAAGACCAAAGACACAATAACTGGTGAGTTTATTAATTTAACTATGGCTAATGCCTTTTCAACTTTAGAACTATCTGCATCAATGGGAAAAATTGTAGCCAGTCCAACAGCTGGATCTTCTGGAATTTTGCCAGCGGCAATAGTTGCAGCAAAAGCAAAAAAAGAAATTTCAGATGACGAAATGGTCAATGCCATGTTAGTTGCAGTTGGAGTTGGGAAAATCATTGGAAGGTATGGATCTTTCTCAGGAGCAGAAGGTGGCTGTCAGGCAGAAACAGGATCAGCAGCAGCAATGGCAGCAGGAGCCTTAACCTATCTTTATGGCGGCGACCTAGACCAAATTTTCCATGCAGCATCCTTTGCCTTTATTCACGTTTTAGGTTTAGTTTGCGACCCTATTGCAGGTTTAGTTGAATATCCATGTACTTTTAGAAATGCCATGGGAGTTGTAAATGCAATGATATCAGCAGACATGGCCCTAGCTGGAGTAACATCAATTGTTCCCTTTGAAGAAGTTTGTGTAACAGTTGGAGAAGTAGGTGAAGGTCTACCAACTGACCTAAGAGAAACAGGTCTAGGCGGACTAGCAGGAACAAAAACAGGAAGAGAAATTAGAAAGAATTTCTTATCAGCAGCTGAAGAGCTTTAGAAAGACGACAGGGAATCATGTATAAGGAAACAATAAAAATTCCACCCTATACAGGAGATACAAATGCAAAAATATCAGTAGGCCACTTATTTGACTATTTAATTAACACCAGCAGCTTACACACTGAGTCCATTGGACTTGCAACAGAAAGGCTGTTAGAAAAAAATATTTCTTGGATGGTCTACCAAGTCCTAATAAAAATAAAGGACCTGCCAAAAATCGATACAGAAGTTACAATTTCAACTTGGGTATCAAAAGTTGACAAGCTAAAAATTTACAGACAGGTAAATGTCAAAGACCAAGATGGGAAACTATTAATTGAATCTTGTTTTATCTGGCTCTTAGTTGATATTGAAAAAATGAGAGTCATTAGGCCTATAAAAGAAGTAAAAGATTTAGTTGAAGAAAATGAAGGGAACCTTTATCCAGCCTTTAGAAACTTTAGGTCCATGGATGATTTTGATAAAAAAATTTCTATGCCAGTTTACAAGTCTGACATAGACTACAACAAGCACGTTCACTCAGGCACCTATTTAAGATGGGTAACAGACCTAGTCGACATAGAAAATGACAAACTTAGGGAAGTGGAACTTTACTTTAAAGACCAAATTTTTAAAGAAGACCAAGTTGAAATCTTGCAAAAGAAAGACGGCCAAAGATACGACTTCCAAATAAACAAAAATAATTCAGAAGGAGTCTTTGCCAGCTGCCTTTTCACAAGAGACTAAAGAAAAAGAAGGCTTTATGAGAAATAGCTCTTGATTTTTAAAGGCTTTAATGGTATTCTATTTTAGAAAGCTTTAATCAAGTATTACGGTAGTGAATTCTTTTAATATAAAACTTATCGGGATTTTTTCGTATTATTGTAGGTTAAAGAAACAAGGTTGAGCCTTGTTAGTTCACAAAAAAATTTCGGAGGTAGAAGAATGAACGGAAAAGTAAAATGGTTTAGTGCAGAAAAAGGATATGGCTTTATTACAAGTGAAGATGGTAAAGATGTATTTGCACATTTTTCACAAATCAACAATGAAGGCTTTAAAACTCTTTCAGAAGGACAAGAAGTTTCATTTGAACTTGTTGATGGTGAAAAAGGCCCACAAGCAGCAAATATAGAAATTATCTAATAGACTAAAACCTCTTTTTTAAGAGGTTTTTTTATAAGAAAAGGAAGGATTAAATGAGCAAATTAGTAGCAAAAATTGGAGACATAGAAATAACCCAAGACGACGTAGTCAAGTTTATAGAAGAAATTGGCCCACAAGTTGCCATGCAATTCCAATCAGAAGATGGAATTAAGGCCATAGTAAAAGAAATGGTCAACCAAGAACTACTACTTCTTGATGCAAAGAAAAATAAACTAGACCAAGACGAAGAATTTACAAGAGTTTTAGAAGAGACAAAAGACTCACTACTAAAAAATTACGCCTTTACAAAAGTAATTGGCAACCTTGAAGTAAGTGAAGACGAAATCAAAAAAGTCTTTGAAGAAAACAAAAACATCTTCGCCAAAGATACAATTGATGCATCTCACATTTTAGTTGACAGCAAGGAAAAGGCTGAAAAAATTAAAAAAGAAATTGAAGAAGGCAAGGCCTTTGAAGATGCAGCTAGAGAATATTCAACTTGTCCATCAAAGGACGCAGGTGGAGCCCTAGGAGAATTTGGTAGGGGCCAAATGGTAAAAGAATTTGAAGAGGCAGCCTTTGCCCTAGAAGAAAAACAAATTTCTAAGCCAGTTCAAACTCAATTTGGCTACCATATAATTAGATTAAACAAGAAAAACTCAAAAGCTGAAACAGAATTAAAAGACGTTTACAATGAAGTTAGAGCAGAAGCCCTAAGACTAAAACAACAACAAGCTTATTTAGATAAAATCGACGAGCTTAACAAAGAATACAAGCCAGAAATTGTAGACGACAATCTTTATAAATAAAACTTTTAAAAGGCAGGTGAAAAATTCATCTGTCTTTTTTTCATGGGCAAATTTAAAAGTAAAAATCAAAAGACTTTTTTTAAAGAAATAAATTAAATAATTAATAGACCTTAATTGTAAAAGCCCTCTATAAATGTTAAAATATGTATATATGAATATTTGGAGTTGATTATTTGCTTATAGACCAAAACTCAAAAGCAGCTCTTTACTTACAGATCTATGAGTACTATAAAGAAAAAATTGTCTCAGGTAATTTCAAAAGTGGAGACAGACTGCCATCCAAGAGAAATCTAGCCGAACAACTTGGCCTTAGTATGAATACGATTTCAAAAGCCTACTATATTTTAGAAGAAGAAGGGTTTATTTTAGCAAAGGAAAGGTCTGGTTATTTTGTAGAACAGTTAAATAATTTTTATCCCAGTGTTGATAGAGAAGAAAGGCTTGAAGTAGAAAAAGAAAGAGAAGAGAGAAGAGAAATTCTCTACGATTTTTCTCCCTATTCAATTGATGAGGAAAAATTTCCCTACTACACTTTTTCAAAAATCTTTAAGGAAGTTATTGATGCAGGTGGTAAGGATTTAATTAGTCAGTCAGACCCTCTGGGCAAGTGGGATTTTAGAAAGGCTATAAGCAAGTACTTAAATGATTCTAGGTCTTTAAATGTAAGGGCTGAGAACATAGTTGTTTCATCTGGCATGGAATATCTTTATGAAATGCTCTTTTATGTTTTTTCTAAGGACAGTATCTTTGCAGTTGAAAATCCAGGCTATGACATTTTGCCTGAAATGATTTCTTCAAGAGGCTTTACTTGCAAACCTATTAAGGTTGAAGACGATGGAGTCTCTCTAGAAGATTTAAAAAATTCTGGAGCCAATATTTTAACCATAACTCCGTCCCATCAATTTCCAACTGGGTCGATTATGCCAATTTCAAAAAGACTGGACTTATTAAAGTGGGCATCTTCAAAAGAAAATCGCTATTTAATTGAAGATGATTATGATACAGAGTTTCGCTATGTTGGTAGGCCTATTGACCCTATAAAAAAACTAGATGCCAAGGACAGGGTTATTTATATGGGATCTTTTTCTAAGTCTCTTGCACCTTCTATGAGAGTTTCTTATATGATTCTTCCAGACAAACTTATGGAAGAATTGAAGGTGAATTTTCCATTTTTTATTTGTCCAGTGCCAGCCATTAACCAACTTGTTATGACCAAGTTTTTAGATGAAGGTTACTTTCAAAGGCACCTAAATAGAATGAGGAGAAATTATAAGAAAAAGAGAGAGGCTCTAATTGAAAAATTAAAGACCTATCCCCAAGTCTTAGATATATCTGGGGCCGATTTGGGTATTCATATAGTAGTGGAAGTAAAAACTAAGAAGGATGATTTTGAAATTGAAAGACTTTGCAAAGAAAGTGGAATCGAAATCTATCCGCTAGCAGCTTATTATAGCAAAAACTCCAAGGAAAAATCTTCAGGGAAATTTCTCTTTGGTTTTGGCAGCTTAAGTCCTGCTAGTCTTAACAAGGGCTTAGATGAATTTTTTAAAGTCCTCTAGTTTTACTTATAAATTTAGTTGTTAAAACTTTTCTTTTTAGGAGGTGAGTCATTGATTATTGATTCAATAAATAGAATAAGAGAGTTAGAAGATGGTTTAGAAAGACAAATTAAAGAAGCAGAAAAAAACGCCAGCGACCTTTATAAATTAACTAGAGATGAAGCTGAATTTGAGTCTAGGGAAATTATTGACCAGGCTAAAAACGAAGCAAAAATTATAGTTGAAAGAAGAAAGGCAGAGGCCGAAATGGAATCTGACAGGCGTTTGGCAGAAGGAGAACTTGAATTTTCTCAGTTAAAAAACTTAAGTGATAAAAAGCTTCAAGAAGCAGTTGATTTTGTATTAGAAAGGATAGTGATTTGATATGGCAATAGCTAAAATGCATCATTTCAAACTCTATTTTTTACGCAGTCTCAACAATGAGTTTTTAGATTTTCTACAAGACTTTGGTGACGTCCACTTAAAGGACCTTACTGAAGAAACTGAATTACTTGATTCTGGACTAGAATATTTTTCAGAAGATGAGGCAATTTTAGATGTTAGAGAAGAAATTGGAGAAATTGAAAGTGCAATAAATCTTTTGTCTTCCTTTCAGGAGAAAAAATCTGGCCTGAAAAATTTGCAAGAAGGCAATAAAAATTATAGCTACGAGGACCTTATGCAAAAGGGAGCTCAGCTAGACTTTACAAGCTTTCTATTAAACCTTTCTAATTTAAATAAGTCTATTGAAAATAAGAAGAAGATTATTGAAAGAATTGAAAATGAAATACATGAGCTGAAACCTTGGATAGACTTAAAAGTTCCATCTAAGGCCATAGAAAAAACCAAACATGTAAATTTTATTACTGGTTATGTTCTTTCAGCCCAATTTGAGTCTTTAAAAGAAGATTTAAAGAACTTTCAATACAGTTTAGTAGAGAGAATAGGACAAGATGATAAGAACTCTTATATCCTAGCAGTAGTTGAGGAAAGTGAACTTAGTAAGATGACAGATCTTTTGAGAAAGTATTCTTTTTATGAAGAAGCTGTCAAAACTGAAAAAAGTCCTGCCCAAGATATTAAGGCCAAGGAAAAAGAGATTGAGACCTTAAAAAGTGAAATAAAAGAAATTGAAAACAAGTATAGGTCTATGACAGAAGACTTAGACAATTTGAAATTAAGATATGAATACTTAAAGCAAGTTGAAGAAAAGCTTTCTTCTGTCGACAACTTTTTAGCAACTAAAAAAGTTAGTGTTATTGAAGGTTATGTCAACAGTAAAAACGCCGACAACTTTCAAAGAAGACTAAGTAAGAACTTCCCTAAGAATTATTATTTAGAAATGAATGAGGCAGACAAGGACAATCCTAATGTGCCTATAGAACTTGAAAACAACAAGTTTGTTTCAGTTTTTGAACCACTAACTGAAATGTATTCTATGCCTCGCTACAATGAAGTTGACCCGACGCCATTTTTAGCACCCTTTTATTGGTTGTTTTTCGGTATGATGATTGCCGATGCTGGCTACGGTTTGTTACTAGTAATTGGCACTTATGTACTTTTAAGATTTAACCTAAGTGATTCTATGAGAAAAAACATTAAGTTTTTCAACTACCTAGGTTATTCGACAATTTTGTGGGGCCTAGTTTATGGGTCTGTCTTTGGCGGAGCTATAAATATTCCACAACTTATTGACCCAGCTGGGGACTATATGACTGTACTAATTATTTCTATAGCCCTAGGTGCTGTTCACATGTTTTTAGGTATGGCCATGAAGGCCTATGTCCTAATTAGAGATGGCCACTCAATTGATGCCTTCTTTGATGTTTTCTCTTGGTACATGGTTTTACTTGGAGCCATCTATATGATTTTAGCAGGCCCACTTTCCTTACCAGGAAAAAATATTGCCAAATATATAATGATAGCTGGAATGCTAATTATTGTATTTTTTACAGGCAGAGAAGCCAAGTCTCCTGTTGGCAGAATAGCATCTGGTGCCTACAACCTTTACGGAATTTCATCTTGGCTAGGAGACTTTGTTTCCTACCTAAGACTAATGGCTCTAGGTTTGGCAGGTGGCTTTATAGGTGTTGCTATTAATATGATAGCTGGCACTGTAGCATCAAGTGGCCTAGTGGGAATAATTTTTGCAGCTGTAATCTTTGTTGGTGGCCAAATATTTAACCTGGCCCTGTCAGCACTTTCAGCTTATGTCCACACACTAAGACTGACCTTTGTTGAATTCTTTGGAAAGTTTTATGAAGGTGGAGGCAAGAAGTTTAATAGAGTTAGAAAAGAAACAAAATATATTAATATAAAAAAATAGGAGGAAAAAAATGTCAGGATTCTTCGGACAATATGGCGGATTAATTTTTGGAGTGTTAGGTGTAGCAGTAGCAGTTTTCTTATCAGGAATGGGCTCTGCTAAAGGAGTTGGAATTGCAGGTGAAGCTGCAGCTGGAGTTATAGTTGAAGAGCCAGAAAAGTTTGTATCAGCTCTTATTCTTCAATTACTACCAGGTACACAAGGTCTTTACGGCTTTGTAATTGGACTATTCTCAATGTTTAGATTATCTACTGGTATGCCTTTAGTTGAAGGACTATATCTACTAATGGCAGCTCTTCCAGTAGGAGTTGTTGGATATTTTTCAGCTATTGCCCAAGGTAAGGTAGCTATTGCTGGTCAAAATATTTTAGCTAAAAACTCTAAAGAAGTTACTAAGGCCATAATACTTGCAGTAATGGTAGAAACTTATGCAATTTTAGCCTTTGCAATTTCATTCTTATTATTACAACAAGTTGCATTTTAAAGGAATTGATGTAGATGTCAAATATAGACAATATTATAAATAAAATCCAAACAGAAGCTGAGGAACAAATCCAGGCCATTGAATTTGATGGCAAGACCAAGGCTGCTGAAATAAAGGACAAAATCCTTAGTGAGGCCAATGCAGAAAAAGTAAAAATTCTAGCTGATGCCAACAATAAGGCAGATGTTATTTATAAGAGAATATTAGAAAATGTAGGAATTAGAATTAGAGACCAAAGACTTGAAGAAAGACAAAATCTTATAGACAGAGTTTTTGATCTTACTTTAGACAGACTTAATAATATTTCTGATGAAGAATTTATAGAAAAAGTTAAGGCTGCCATAGAAAAAATCGGATCAGATGATTTAACTCTTAGGCTACCAAAGTCAAGATTAAATGCAGTAAAAAATTCTAATTTAAAGGTAAAAATAGACGAAGAAAATTTTGTAGAAAATGGTTTTGTCCTAGCAAAAGAAAAGATGGACTATAATTTTAAATATGAAGATATTTTAAATGATCGCAGAAATGAAATTGGACCTGAACTAATAAAATTTTTGACCAAATAAGATAGGAGGTAAGCTTTGAACAGAGAAGACTATATTCAAAATTCTACAACTGTTAGAGTTTATGAAAAAAGGCTTATAGATATTCAGACCTTTAACAAGTTAATTGAGTCTGAAAATTTAGAAGACTTTAAAAGAGTTCTTGCTGAAACTTCTTATGCTGATTTGGCTGACCTAGTAGGCCAAAGAACAAAGTTTGATAAGGCTTTAAATGATAGACTTTCAACTATGTACAAGGAATTTTTTAAAATGGCCAAGGATAGAGAGGTTGTAGAAATTTTAGCTTCTAAGTATATTTTCCACAACTTAAAAGTTATTATAAAATCTTATTTATTAGGCCAAGACCTAACAGATCTTCTAATACCAATTTCTGATTATAATTATTTAGAACTTTTAGAAGACTTAAAGGAAAACGGCAGGGCAACTAAGGACTATAAGTTTAAGGCTGCAATTAATGCTGCTCTTGATGAATATGAGACCAGCAAGGACCCTCAAAGACTAGATATGACTTTAGATACCTGGCACAGTGAATATGCCAGTGAACTTTCTGAAAAGCTGGGATCTGACTATATAAAGTTTATGGTTAGAAACCGAATTGACAGTCAAAATATCAACATGACAGTTAGAGGGAAAAAGCAAAACCACAGGGTTAACTGTGTAGCTGACTTTATGATTAAGGGAGGCAACATTCCAGCAGACCTTTATGCCAAGTATTATTACGAAAATACTGAAGACCTAATTGAAGTTTTTAAGCCTTATGATATTTACAAGTATTTAGACCAAGGTTTAAAGGCCACCATGGAAGATGGCAAACTTCTTCACATTAGACAAAAGGTCTTTGAGTACATTGACGAAAATACACTAAAGGGTCTAAAGATAACCTACGGACCTGAGGTCTTATATTCATATATGTTGCGCAAGGAAAGAGAAGTCCAAATGATTCGAACTATTGCTGTAGGAAAAATTAACCAAATGACTCCTGAGCAAATTAGGGAAAGGACAGGTGAATTGATTGCATAAACAAAAAATTGCTGTTATAGGCGACAAGGATTCTGTTCTAGGTTTTAGGGCCTTGGGACTTAACGTTTTTATTCCTGAAGAAGATATTGAAATCAGAAAGACTATAGAAAGACTAGCCAAGGAAAACTATGGGGTAATTTTTATTACTGAACAAATGGCAAAAAAGGCAATGGAAACTATTAATCGCTATGACCATGAACCAGAGCCTGCCATTATTATGATTCCATCCAATGCTGGAAGTTTAAATATTGGCCTAGACAGGATAGGTAAAAATGTTGAAAAAGCCTTAGGTTCCAACATTTTATAGAAAGTGAGGACTATTATTGAATACAGGAACAATAGTAAAGGTTTCAGGACCTTTAGTTGAAGCTGTTGGTATGAGCGACGCCAATGTCTATGACGTTGTTGAAGTTTCAGAAGACAGACTTATTGGAGAAATAATTGAGATGAGAGGCGACAAGGCCTCAATTCAAGTATATGAAGAAACTACTGGAATTGGACCAGGAGAACCAGTTTATACTACAGGTATGCCACTGTCAGTTGAACTTGGACCTGGTATGATTGAAGGTATGTTTGATGGAATTCAAAGACCTCTAGAACACTTGAGACAAGAAGCAGGAGACTTTCTTACTAGGGGAGTTATTGTTCCATCGCTAGATAGAAAAAAGACTTGGGACTTTGAAGCCACTGCTAAAGTTGGCGACAAGGTTTCGCAAGGTGACATTCTTGGTTTCGTTCAAGAAACTACTATAGTAAAACACCAAATTATGGTTCCGCCAGGAAAGTCTGGAACTATTACAAAAATTAATTCAGGAACTTATCATGTAGATGATACAGTTTATGTTTTAAAAGATGATAATGGTCTAGAAGAAGAATTTTCTCTAATGCAAAGGTGGCCAGTTAGAAAGGGCAGACCTTATATGAGAAAGCTAGACCCAAAAATGCCTCTAGTAACAGGCCAAAGGGTTATAGATACATTTTTCCCAGTAGCCAAGGGAGGAACTGCAGCCATACCAGGACCTTTCGGATCTGGAAAGACAGTTATCCAACATCAGCTGGCAAAATATTCTGATGCCCAAATAGTAATCTATGTTGGCTGTGGCGAACGTGGCAACGAAATGACTGACGTACTAAACGAATTTCCAAAACTTATTGACCCTCAAACTGGAGAGTCTCTAATGAAGAGGACAGTTTTAATTGCCAATACATCTAACATGCCAGTAGCAGCTAGGGAGGCCTCAATTTATACGGGAATCACTATAGCTGAATACTTTAGAGACATGGGCTATTCTGTAGCACTTTTTGCCGACTCAACATCAAGATGGGCAGAGGCCCTTAGAGAGATGTCAGGTCGTCTTGAAGAGATGCCTGGTGACGAAGGTTATCCTGCCTATTTAGGATCTAGAGCTGCAGAGTTTTATGAAAGAGCTGGTAGGGTTATTTCCCTAGGTAAAGACGGCAGGGAAGGAGCCCTAACAACAATTGGTGCAGTTTCACCTCCAGGTGGAGACCTTTCTGAACCAGTTACCCAAGCAACCCTTCGTATAGTTAAGGTCTTCTGGGGCTTAGACTATGCCTTATCCTATGCCCGTCACTTCCCAGCCATTAACTGGATAGAGTCTTATTCTCTATACCAAGATAAAATGGACAAGTACTTTGACAACTTAGAAGGAGACGACTTTTCTAAAAATAGAATTAAGGCCATGCAACTATTACAAGACGAATCTGGCCTGCAAGAAATTGTAAGACTAGTTGGTGCTGATTCACTTTCAGACCAAGACCAACTAAAGCTTGAAGTTTCTAAAATGATTAGAGAAGACTTTTTACAACAAAACTCTTTCCACGAAGTTGATACCTACTGTCCAATTGACAAGCAAAAGGAAATGCTGGGAACAATTTTAGACTTTTACGACCTAGGACTTAAGGCCTTGGACGCAAAAATTTATATGAAAGAGTTATTGAACTTAGACATTCGTGAAAAAATTGCAAGAATGAAATATATTAATAACGATTCAGCAGCAGAAGAAATTAAAAAGATTAGAGAAGAACTAAAAGACCAAGTTGAAAAACTAATAGAAGAAGGAGGGGTCCTAGATGCTTAAAGAATATAAAACAGCCAGTGAAGTAGTAGGCCCTCTAATGGTTGTTGAAGGTGTAGAAGGAATAAAGTTTGAAGAACTTGTAGACATTAGGCTACAAACTGGCGAAAAGAGAAGGGGCAGGGTCCTTGAAGTTGAAAAAGACAAGGCCCTAGTACAAATTTATGAAGGAACAGCAGGTATAAACCTAAAGGAAACTTCAACAAGATTTTTAGGTAAGCCACTTGAAATTGGCGTTTCTGAATCTATGATCGGTAGAGTTTTTGACGGCCTAGGCAATCCAATTGACGGCGGGCCAAACATTATTGCTGACAAGTATTTAGATGTTAACGGAACTCCTATTAACCCAGTATCAAGAGACTACCCTGATGAGTTTATCCAAACAGGAATTTCTGTTATTGACGGACTTAACACCTTGGTTCGTGGACAAAAACTTCCAATATTCTCAGGATCAGGTATGCCTCACAATAACTTAGCTGCCCAAATTGCTAGACAGGCTAAGGTACTAGGCAAGGACTCAAAGTTCGCCATAGTATTTGCAGCTCTAGGTATTACCTTTGAAGAGTACCAATTCTTCATTGATGACTTTAACGAACACGGATCTATTGACCAGTCAGTTTTATTTATTAACCTGGCAGACGACCCAGCCATCGAAAGAATTTCTACTCCGAAAATGGCACTGACAACTGCAGAGTATTTGGCTTTTGAAAAGGGCATGCACGTTCTAGTAATTATGACAGACATGACCAACTATGCAGAAGCCCTTCGTGAAGTTTCAGCAGCTAGAAAAGAAGTTCCAGGCCGTAGAGGTTATCCAGGATATTTATACACTGACCTAGCTGGAATTTATGAAAGAGCAGGAAGAATTGTAGGCAGAGAAGGATCAATTACCCAAATTCCAATTCTTACAATGCCAGAAGATGACATCACTCATCCAATTCCTGACCTTACAGGCTATATTACAGAAGGCCAAATTTTACTTTCTAAGGAATTACACAAGAGAAATATTTCTCCACCAATTGACGTAACTCCATCCCTATCTCGTCTAAAGGACAAGGGTATAGGCGAAGGTAAAACTAGGGAAGACCATGCAGACACAATGAACCAAATTTATGCAGCCTACACTTCAGGTGTTCAAGCCAAAGAACTGGCAACAATTCTTGGAGAGTCAGCCTTATCAGATACCGACAAGGCCTTTATGAACTTTGCTGAAGAGTTTGAAGAAAGATATGTAGGCCAAGGTTTTTATACCAACAGGACAATTGAAGAAACCCTAGACTTAGGCTGGGAGTTATTGGACAAACTTCCAAGATACGAGCTTAAGAGAATTGATGACAAGTTAATTGAAAAATATATTGGACTAAAGAAGTCAGACAAAGATAAAGAAAATAAAGAATAGGTGGGATAAAATGGCAATACTAAAAGTCAATCCTACTAGAATGGAACTGTCTGAACTTAAGAAAAAGTTACAGACGGCAAAAAAGGGACATAAACTTTTAAAGGACAAACAAGACGAGCTTGTAAGAAGATTTATTGAAATAGTTAGACAAAACGAAGAGTTAAGAAGGGAAGTTGAAGAAGAACTTACCCAATCTTTTAAAGACTTTACTATGGCATCAGCCCTAGCTATTCCAGATTTTTTAGAGCTGGCACTTGCTATGCCTAAGCAAAGGGTTTATGTAAATGTAGATGTAGAAAATGTTATGAGTGTAGCCATTCCTCAAATGGAATTCGTCAAGGAAAATGCAGTTGAAATAGAAGCCGGCAAACAGTCTTCTTCAATTTATCCTTACGGTTTTACTCACACTAACGCCGAACTTGACGAAGCGATTATGCGTCTGGATAAAATTCTAGACAAGCTTTTAAAGCTAGCAGAAATTGAAAAGACTAGCCAACTAATGGCTGACGAAATTGAAGTAACAAGGAGAAGGGTAAATGCTTTAGAGTACAGGACCATCCCAGACCTTGAAGACACAATTAAGTCTATAAGAATGAAGCTAGAAGAAAGTGAAAGGGAAACTATCACTCGACTAATGAAAACTAAAGAACTAATAGCAAAAGCTGAATAGAAAAACAAAAATACACTTTGCTTGGCAAAGTGTATTTTTATATGTTTTTGTTTAAAAAGCAGACGCATATGTTTAGATAAATATATTATGGACATAATTATAATAGAGAGTGATAATGACTTTCAAATTCATTAAGGAGGAAGAAGATTATGAAAACTTTAGACTTATATATAGCAAACCTATTAGTAGGAAACGTAAAACTTCACAACTTACACTGGAATGTGACAGGACCTCAATTTAAGGCAGTTCACGAATATTTAGAAGAGCTTTATGACGATTTCCTTGAAAAATATGATGAAGTGGCAGAATTACAAAAGCAACTAGGAGAATTTCCAAAGGCTTCAGTAAAAGAATATATGGAAATCACTGACATTGAAGAATTAGCATCTGAACATATTTCTTCAAAAATGGCCATAGAAGAAGCTCTAGCCCTAATAAAGAGCCAAAGAGACTTGGCTGAAAAAATTAGAATGGAAGCTAATGAAGACCAATATTTAATTTCCAATATGATGGAAGACCATATAGCTGGCTATACAAAACAAATTTGGTTTATGGAAGCTATGAATAAATAGTTGATTTATTATTAGCAGAAAAAGATCAGATATTATAAAAAAACAATAACTATGCATTGTATTTTAGACCCAGGGAAAATCTTGGGTCTATTTATTTGCCTAGTTTATTTGACATAAGGCTCAAATTATTTGACAATTGAAAAATTTAAATTTTAAAAATAGTTAATAGAAAAAATAATTAATAGAAAAAATAGTGCTGATAAGATCTACCAACACTATTTACTAGATACTTTAATAATATTTATTGACTAAAAGTTAACCTTATAATTTTTTGTAAGTTCAATGGCCTTTTTTATATTTTCATCTGGCGAATCATTTGGGGCATTACATCCAAAGGCAACCATGTAGTTTGGATAGGCCTTCATGTCTTCTAAAAGTTTATAGGTTGCAGCTTCAACATCTTTGATTTTTCCCCTGCCAATTATATCAATAGGGTCAATGTTGCCGACAATAACCATGTCCTCTGGCATAATTTTTCCTGCCCAGCCTAGGTCCATAATTTGGTCCAGACTTATTGCATCAGGTCCAGCTTCAATCATCATAGGAAGAAACTTTCTAGTGTCGCCACAAATGTGGAGCTGCTTCCAACAGTCAACTGACTGGTAGACATGCTTTAGCCTAGGGACAACTAAGTCTTCAAAGTTTTCTGGACTTAGGGTAACTGATGCAGGCTCTGCTATAGACATGTACTTGACCCCTGCCTCTACAACAGCTTGGGCATAGGTGGTCACACACTTAGTTGTAAAATCTAAAAGCTCAAGGACAAAGGCCTTGTTTTTAATTAGCTCCCTTAGTAAATGAGTGGCACCAGCTAGCTGAACTGCTAGGGTAAAGGGACCAAAAATAGAAACGTAGAGGGGCTTGTCTATGCCTTCAGCAATTAGCCTTTGGGACTTTAAGTTAGTAGGCATCCTGCCATCAACTTTTGGATCAGGAACTTTTAAGTTTCTAACGTCTTCTATAGTTAGGATTTTATGCTCAAGGGGACTAGGGAAGTCATAGTCAGGTTTTAAAAGTTTAACTCCCAGGGTTTCGCTAATAATATTTCCATCACTTAATGGGAAGACAAAGTCTCCAGGAAATTCCTTGTCTAATCTTTTTGCCATCTCAAGTTGCAAGTTTGGATTTTCGTAAACTTCATAGACTTTCTTGTCTATAAATTTTAGGCCGTTAGTTCCCAGGTCAGTTAAGAAAAATCTCCTAGGTTCTGACAGTATATATTCCATTAGTGTCATATTTCTAAAGTCCACTTCTTAGCCTCCTTACTAGGTCACTGCTTCAACTGCATTTTTTGAATAGCCATCTGCATCAATTTCGTCGGCAAAGTTTTGGATAATTGGGCCGCCGCCAATAATAATTAGTGGAGTTTTGTGCTCATTTAGTTTAACAACTTCTTCCATCTTGTGCATGGTTGTAGTCATCATTGTGCTTAGGCCAATAAAGTTTGCATTAACTTCTTCAGCCTTTTTTATAAAGTCGGAAGCCTTTACATTTAGGCCCAGGTCATAGACGTCAAAGTTAGCAGCTTGGAACATTATTTTTACAATATTTTTTCCAATTTCATGGAGGTCTCCTTCTACAACTCCAAGGACAATTTTTGGCCCGTCTTTTTTAATTTCGTGGGCAGATTTTCCCTGCAAGTAGTTGACTCCCTTGTTTAAGGTGTCGGCACAGACAATAACTTCTGATACATAATATTCTTCTTCTTCAAAAAGTCTGGTGACTTCTAACATTCCAGCAGACAGGCCCTCATTATAGATCTCCTCATCTGTAAGGCCGTTTTCAAGTGCCTGGTCAATTAGGCCAGTAATGTTGTCTTCATCCATGTCGACAACTGCATTTTTAATTGCTTCTAAGTATTTATTCATCATATCCTCCTCTCATAGGACAAGAAAAATCACAAGAATCGCAAGGTGAAAGTTTTATGTCTTGGACTCTATCTTTTAAGTCGGCTCTAAGGGCAACTGTCTTAATTGGATAGAGCTGCTTGTAAGAATTTATTTTTATATAGCCCTTGTCATCTAAAAGCTTATAAATTTCCTCCTGCAGGTCCATGCCATAGGCCTTGCTGCCAGGATAATAAAACTTGGCTGGAGTTTTTCCATACTTGTCTTTAATTTCTCCTACAATTAAGGACCTAAGTTCATCTAGGCACAAGACCCCAATTTTATCTAAAATCATTCCGTTCATAGCCTGGCCACTACTTATTAGTTCTTCAACCCCTTCTTCAAACTTTGGACCAACAGAATAAATTAAATTTAGCTCATCTCCTTCAATCTTATAGTTATAAAAAATATCTAAAAGCCCAGGAAAGTTTTCCA
>CAYFUN010000003.1:6473-12403 GCA_964346535.1 uncultured Peptoniphilaceae bacterium | reverse complement strand
TTTTCCAAAGCTTTCGTACTTTAGAATTTTTTATTTTTTCCTCTTGTGCTATACTTTAAGCAGGTGATTAAGTGAAAATATTATTAGCAGGAATTAATGCCAAGTACTCCCATCAAAACTTGGCTATTGAATATATAAAAAGATATTTAAAGTCAGAAGATGTAAAAACTTTGGACTTTAATATAAATCAAAACATAGATGACATTTACAGGGAAATTTTAAAAGAAGACCCTGATATTTTAGGTTTTTCTTCTTATATTTGGAATATAGACTTTGTCGAGAGGCTAACATCTGACTTAAAAAAGGCCAAGGAAGGTTTATTTATTGTTTGGGGTGGGCCAGAAGTTTCCTTTGACAGTCAGGAAATTATGGAAGCAAATCCAGCTGTGGATCTTATAATAAGAGGAGAAGGAGAAGAAACTGCCCTTAGACTTTTACAGGCTTTAGAAAATAAAAAGCCCCTTGATGACATTTTAGGCATAACTTACAGGAAAGATGGAAGACCTATAAAAAATCTAGACAGGCCTTTGATTAAGGATCTAGATACAATTCCGTCGCCTTTTATAGACTATAAAGCTCCAAAGGGGAAGATGGTCTACTTTGAAATGGCCAGAGGCTGTCCTTTTAAGTGTGCCTACTGCCTGTCTTCAACAACAAGGGGACTGAGAAGATTTTCTACAGAGCGAATAAAGGCAGATCTTTTAAGGCTAATTGACTCAGGAGCTGACACAATAAAGTTAGTTGACAGGACCTTTAACGCCAATGAAAAATTTTCTATGGAGATAATGGATTTTATTTTAGACCACGCCAGACCAGGTATGTGCTTTCACATGGAATTAATGGCCCATTTAATAACTGACGACTTTTTAAGATTTTTAGAGAAGATGCCTCTAGGACTTTTTCAATTTGAAATAGGCATCCAATCAGCCAATGAAAAAACTTTAGAGGCCATTGACAGAGTCACAGACTTAGAAAGGCTTGGCCATGTTGTTAGGACTATAAAGTCTTATGGCAATATCCACCAGCACGTTGATCTAATTGTAGGTCTTCCTTATGAAGACATGAAGTCCTTTAAAAAGTCCTTTAACTACGCCTCATCTCTAGGAGCAGACAAACTTCAAGTTGGCTTTTTAAAACTACTAAGAGGATCAAAACTAAGGCACGAAGCGAAAACTTACGGCCTGGTTTATTCAGCCTATCCAACTTATGAAATTATAAAAACTCCTTGGCTTAGCCCAAGAGAAATTCGCAAACTTAAAATTATTGAAGACGTTGTTGAAAAATATTACAACGAAGGCTATTTTGAAAAGACCTTAGAAAAATTAATTGATCCAGCAAATCCTTTTGAGTTTTTTGAAAATTTTGCAGGCTATTGGGAAGAAAATTCCTATCAAAATAAAAAGCATTCAAGGGAAAGTCTTTACAAAATATTTTCTGATTTTATAAAGACTGCATACGAAAAAGACCAGGACTTACTAATTGAATACTTGCGCTTTGATTTCTTGGCCAACACCAAGGGCCAGGCAAAATCTTATTTAAAGCCAAGGCCCCTAGACCAAAGGCTCTACCACAACTTATTAAAAGATGAGGAAGTGAGAAAGGCCTTTGGCCTGACTATGGACCTGCCAACAAAGAAGCTAGTCAAGGACTTTGCCTTTGAAAGCTTTTCTTTAGACGAGGAGCAAAGAGTCTTTGGATTTTTCTATGGCGACTTGGGTATAAAAATAGTAGATATTACGAAATTTTTGAAAGGATAAGATATGGATTATATAAAAGACTTTTTGGAAGTTTATAAAAAATCACTAGGGGAGACAGGGAAGATTATAATAAAAGTGCCTTTTATTATAATTTTGCCTTTGATTTTCTCTATAGTTTCGACCTTGGTTTATATAGGATTAGGCCTTGCTCTTTCTAACCTAGGAATGATTTTAGGTTTTATTTTAGCTATTGTTGAGGCGATTTTACTTTCTGCCTACTTTAGCTTTTTAGATGAGGCTATTAACTATCAGAGATTTAAATTAGTAATAGACAAGTCCCTAATGAGATATGCCAGGGCCATTTATGCAGTGAAATTTATTTTCTACTTGGCATCAATTTTAGTGGGCAATATTTTAGCCCTAGGACCGATTTCAATAATAGTTTTTATTTTATTAAATCCCCTTGGCGAAAGTATTTACTTGGGCCAAAGATATGGCTTAGATGCCATTAATTATTCTTTTTCTTATTTAGGAGAAAACTGGTATCTTTGGCTGCCTCACACCTTATTATTTGTGGTCTTAGGAAAAGTTAGATATCTTTTCTTTACTGCCAATCCACTAAATATTTATGTAACTGCCCTAAGTTTTAATCCAGTAGACTTAATTATTATGACAGCCTTAGGAGTTTATTTTATCTTTAGGGGAGTTCTCTTTAAAAACACCAGAAACTCTTCTATGAGAAAGAGAAAGTACATGGGGGCCTGGCAATGATTTATGAAAAATTTCTTCTCGGAAAATTAGACGACTTAGCAGTTTTAGAATTAAAAGAAGGTGCCAGTATTGAAATTGAAGACCAAGTCTTTAAAGGCTATTTGCCTCTACCAATTTTAAACTCAAGGCTAGTAAGTCTAGTTCAAAAAGACTTAGACCAAATTCCTATGGCCTACTTTGTTGAGGGCATGATTTACTATCTGTCTCTATCAGCTGATGACAAGTACAAGGATATTTACCTAGACTTTGTAAAGGCAGCAAGTAAGGACATTAAAGGCTTTGTCTTTAAGGCTGCCTTAGAGCTAATGGCAGATGAAAACTTTTTAGATGCCTTAGTCTACTTAAACTTTTTAGTAAAAGCAGACCTAGGCGATCCAAAAATTTATTTCACCCTAGGCCAGGCCTTAGAAAATTTAGATATTTCAACCTTAGACGACAGGAAAAAAAATTCCTATGCAGTTGAAATAATGAACACTTACGAAAGAGTTTTAAACCTGGACCCAAGTTTTTCTTTGGCCTATTATAAGCTGGCCTATATTTACAGAGAATTTGGCCAATATATAAAGGCAAAACTCGTCTTAGAAAAGTTTTTACAGCTAGACAAAAACGACTTCCGCCTTCACGAAGCTAGGCTTCTTTTAGATGATTTAGAATCTGAAATAAAAAAAGAAGAGGCTCTAGTTGATATAAATGCAGGCGCCTATGAAGATGCTATGAAAAAACTACTGGCAGTTAATGTTGAAAAGCGAGACGACATTTATTTTTACAACCTAAGTATTTGTTATTACTATCTAGGTCTCTTCGAAGATGGTATAGATGCAATAAAAAGGTCTTTAGAAATAGAAGAGTCGCCAATTTATAAAAACCAGCTGGCCTTATTTTACCAACAAGTTGGCAGCCTGGACCTGGCCAGAAAAGAATTAGAAGAGGCCATTGATACTTACGGACCAGACTATTTTCTAAATTACAATCTGGCGACCATTCAATATCAAACTGGCTACAAGGATGCAGCCCTAGGAAATTTTGAAATTGCCTACGACATTGATCCAAATCCAGACCTAGGAAACCTAATTGAACAATTAAAAAACTAAAAATTTAATAGGCTTTATAGGCCTATTTTTTTGCGGAAAATTTCAATAAAAATAAGGATAACTTTAATAAAATTAAAATAAAAAATAAGATTGACTTTAATATTATTAAAGTCTATAATATGATAAAGAGGTGAAAAAATGAATATAGAATTTATTCCTCCATGGATGAAAAACCTAGATGAAGAGGATATGAATTTTGTAAAGAAGTTCATTTTAGCCTCAGGATCTTTAAAAGAATTGGCCAAAGAATACCAGGTCACCTATCCGACAATTAGGTTGAGACTTGATAGGCTAATTCAAAAGGTTGAAGTTGGAGACGAAGGAAGAAGAGATTCATACATAGATTTAATTAAAGACTTGGCTTTGTCAGACAAAATCGACTTACAAACAGCCAGCCTTTTAATTAACCAGTATGAAAAAGCAAAGGAGCAAAGCTAATGGAAGTACTTTACTTATTTTTAGGCCTGTTTACTATTCAGGGGTTTCTATCAGCCCTTAGTAGCAAACTTTTTGGATTAATCTTGCCAGCTATAAACTTTTTATGGTCCTTGCTTATGTTTTTTAATATTTTAGCTCTGCCAGACTTATCTAAGGTTCAGCTTTTCCTTACAAGCCTTATAACCTTAATTATTTTTAACATTCCAACTTTTGTATTTTTAGTAATTGCCTTTTTAGTAAAAAAGAGACAGGCTAAGGTTCAAAGAAACCTAGTCAGGGCCAAGGCCGAAGAAGCTCTTTAGGCTTAAAAACTTTTGCAAATTTTTTGAAAATAGGCTATTCTATTTGTAAGAAAACAAGAGGTGGAATATGCAAAAGGTAACAGTTATAGGAGTAGCTGGTGGAACAGCTTCAGGCAAGACGACAATTGTAAATGAACTGAGAAAAAACTTTGAAAATGACATAGCAGTTCTCTGCCACGATTTTTATTACAAGTCTCATAAGAATTTACTTTTTGAAGAAAGATCAAAATTAAATTACGACCATCCAAATGCTTTTGATACAGACATTATGATTGAACATTTAAAAGAATTAATTGCAGGCAGGGGAATAAAAAGACCAGTTTACGACTACACCATCCACGACAGGTCTAGCGAAGAAGTTATTGTTCAGCCAAAAAAGGTTATTGTTGTTGATGGCATTTTAATTTTAGAAAACAAGGATTTGAGAGACCTAATGGATATAAAAATCTTTGTGGAAACTGACGACGACGAAAGACTAATTAGAAGAATTCGCAGAGACGCCATTGAAAGAGGCAGGTCACTAGAATCAATTCTAGACCAATACGAAACTACTGTTAAGCCAATGCACGACCAATTTGTGGAACCTTCGAAAAAATATGCAGATATAATTATTCCTCATGGCGGGGAAAATAAAATTGCAGTAGAAATGCTAGTTGAAAATATTAAAAAGAGAATAGGATAAGTTCTTGTAAAGAAAATAAGAAAAGTAAAATTTACTTTCTAGGCCTTTAATTTGTTGACAAAGAGGCCTAAAATTGCTAGTATAAATATGAAAGAAAGCTATATTTTAGAAAGTATGTCTAGGGATTCGAGGACTATCCTAAAGAACCAAGCGACATAGGTGCTGATTGTTTTTTAGCACTACACCTAAGGGACAAAAGCCCAGGGGGGTAGGTTTCGGAAGCCTACCCTTTTGGGCTTTATTTTTTTGATTGGGAGGAAATCATGGAAAAAATTTATACAGGTAAGACAAAAGATGTTTATAAAATGGACAATGGCAATATTTGTCTAAAATTTAAAGACGATGTTACTGGCAAAGACGGAGTTTTTGATCCAGGTGAAAACCAAGTTGGCCTAACAATTGACGGCGCAGGAAGAGAAGCCTTAAAGATTACAAAATTCTTCTACGAACTTTTAAATGACAGGGGAATAAAGACCCACTACATTTCAGCTAACATTGACGACAACACCATGGAAGTTAAAAACGCCCACGTCTTTGGGGAAGGCCTTGAAGCTATTTGTAGGTTTAGGGCAGTTGGTTCCTTTATCCGCAGATATGGAAAATATATTGAAGACGGCACTCCACTTGATGCTTATGCAGAAATCACTTTAAAAGATGACGAAAGAAAAGACCCTCTTATTACAGACGAAGCCTTAGAAATGCTTGGCATCTTAACTAAAGACGAATACAAGACCATAATTTCTATGACAAAAGAAATAGCAAAAATCGTAAAAGAAGTACTAGCTGAAAAGGGCCTTGACCTTTATGACATAAAATTTGAATTTGCCAGAGATGACGACGGAGAAATTATGTTAATTGACGAAATTTCAGGTGGATCAATGAGAGTTTACAAGGGAGACAAAAAACTTTCTCCACTTGAAATTCATTCTTATTTAATTTAGGAGGACAA
>CAYFUN010000003.1:0-6373 GCA_964346535.1 uncultured Peptoniphilaceae bacterium | reverse complement strand
TTAGGAGGACAAAATGATAAGTGTAATTATGGGATCAGCCTCTGACAAGGCAATTGCAGAAAAAGTTGTTAAGATTTTAAAAGAATTTGACGTTCCTTATGAAGTAAAAGTAATTTCAGCCCACAGGGCCCTTAATGTTCTTGAGGACTATGTTGGCTCAACTGATTCTAAAATATTTATAGCTATGGCTGGCAAGGCTGCCCACCTAGCTGGAGTTATAGCAGGCATGACAGTAAAACCAGTTATTGGTATTCCTATTAAGTCATCAACTATGGACGGCCTAGACTCACTTCTATCAACAGTACAAATGCCAAAGGGCATTCCAGTTGCTACAGTTGCTATAGACGGCGGAGAAAATGCAGCCCTAGTAGCTATTTCCATGTTAGCCATTGAAGATGAAGCTTTAAGAGAAAAATTAGTAAAGTATAGAAAAGACCTTGAAGCTGCTGTAGTTCAAGCTGACAAAGACTTAGACCTTAATTAAAGACAAAGGAGAAAATATTGAGCGGACATATTGGAATTTTTGGAAATGAAGATATAAACGTTGCTCCACTTCTTCACTGGTCCTTGTACGCCCTTCAACATAGGGGAGAGGTAGGAAGTGGCCTTGTTGTAATTGATGGTAATAACATAAGCCAACTTAGGGGACCAGGCTTGGTTTCAGATATCTATAATGAAGAAGAAGTTAACAGCCTTAAAGGCAACAAGGGAGCAGCCCATGTAAGATATGCCTTTGAAGATGACGATATTAATGCACCCTTTTTGCCAGAGGTCTTTCCATGTGAAGACTCCCAGGCCCTACTTTCTATAGATGGAAACTTTTTAGAAAAGGCCCTTAGTAGAAAGCACATAGCAGATTTTTTGTGCAATGAAGAAGACCTGCCAGAAAAAATTAAAAACTTAAAGGGCGCTTATTCTATTATTCACATAAACAAGGATAGGATGATAGCAATTAGAGATCCTTGGGGCATAAAAAACCTAGTTCTTGGAAAATACGACAACTCCTATGTTGTAGCCTCAGAAACTGCAGCCATAGATTCAATTGGCGCAGAGTTTTTAAGAGACATCTTGCCAGGAGAAATTGTAACTATTGACAAAGACGGACTTAAGTCTCAATTTACTGGCGAAAGACAAGAAAAAAATTGTATCTTTGAATATGTTTATATAGCCAGACAAGACTCCTATATTGAAGGCAAATCTGTTTATGAAGCCAGGTACAATATGGGCAGAAGGCTGGCAGAAGAAGAACCAGTAAATGGCGACCTAGTAATTGGAGCGCCAGACTCTGGAACTATTGCAGCCCTAGGCTACTCTCATGAATCTAGAATTCCATATAAAGAGGGAATTTTAAAAAACAGGTATGTAGGCAGAAGTTTTATTCTCCCTGACCAAAGAATGAGAGAAAAAGCTGTAAAAATAAAGATGAACCCACTAAAGAAAAATCTTGACGGCAAAAGAGTAATCCTAGTAGACGACTCAATAGTTCGTGGAACTACAATTAAGTCTACAGTAAAAATGCTAAGGGATTCTGGAGCCATTGAGGTTCACGTTCGTATAGCCTGTCCACCTGTAAAGCACTCATGTGACCTTTGTGTAGATACACCAGACGAAAAATATTTAATAGGCGCCAACCTAAGTATTGAAGAAACCTGCAAAGAAATTGGTGCAGACTCTTTGGCCTACTTGAGCCTAGACAGTTTAGTAAGTGTATGTGGTGGCAATAGATTTTGTAAACATTGTTTTGATGGAAAATATCCAATAGAGGTGGAAAATGGCAATAACTTATAAAGACGCTGGCGTAGACAAAGAAGCTGGCTATAAACAGGTAAAATTAATAAAAGAAACAGTAAAAGAAACTCACATCGAAGGAGTTCTCAACGACATTGGCGGCTTTGCTGGCATGTTTGAACTTGGAAAATTAAAAATGGAAAATCCAGTTTTAGTTACTGGAACAGACGGAGTTGGATCAAAAGTTCAAATAGCCCAAATGATGGACATCCACAACACAGTTGGCGAAGACTGTGTGGCCATGTGTGTAAATGATATCTTGTGTCAAGGAGCCAAGCCAATATTTTTCTTAGACTATATAGCAACAGGAAAACTAGTTCCTGAAAAAATGGCAGCAATTGTCGAAGGGGTTGCCTCAGGTTGTAAAAAAGCTGGAGCTGCACTTTTAGGTGGAGAAACAGCAGAAATGCCTGGCATCTATAAAGAAAATGACTATGACCTTGCAGGCTTTGCAGTTGGTGTTGTAGAAAAAGACAAGATCATCGATGGCTCAAAAATTTCTGAAGGCGATGTACTTTTAGGTCTTCCATCATCAGGCGTTCACTCAAATGGCTATTCCCTTGTTAGAAAAATAATCTTTGACCACAAGAAGATGGACCTAAATGACTATATAGACGACCTTGGTACAACTTTAGGGGAAGCCCTATTAGTGCCAACAAAAATTTATGTAAAAGATGTCTATCCACTAATTGAAAAATACGAAATTAAAGGCCTTTGCCATATAACTGGTGGCGGCATTTACGAAAACCTACCAAGGATCCTACCTGAAGGCCATGGAGCTGACGTAGACATGACCCAAGTTGAGATTCCTAAGATCTTTAACCTCCTTCAAGAATGGGGAGGCATTGAAACAAAAGAAATGTACGGCACCTTTAATATGGGCCTAGGCATGGTCTTAGTTGTTTCAGAAGAAACTGCCCAAGAAATTTTATCAAAAGAAGACCAAAAACTTTACAGGCTAGGAAAAGTTACTAAGGGTGACTTATGTGTAGAAATCTAAAAAGATTTGCAGTCTTTGTTTCTGGCGGAGGGTCCAACCTCCAAGCCCTAATTGATGGAGTTGAAGCTGGAGAAATTAAAGGCGACCTAGGCCTAGTTGTTTCTAATCGAAAATCAGCCTATGGTCTTGAAAGAGCCAAGGCCCATGGCATAGAAGCCCTTTATTTAAGAGGGGACAAGATAAGCGTAGAAGAATACGACAAAAAGCTTATAGAAATTTTAAAGGACAGACAAATTGACTTTGTAGTCTTAGGAGGCTTTTTAAAAATTCTCGGCCCAGACTTTATTAGGGCCTACGAAAACAAGATTATAAATATTCACCCATCACTAATTCCATCATTTTGTGGAGAAGGCTACTATGGACTAAAGGTCCACCAGGCAGCCTTAGACTATGGAGTGAAAGTATCAGGAGCCACAACTCATTTTGTAAGTGAAGTTGCTGACGCTGGGCCAATAATTTACCAGGTTTCCGTCCCAGTTTTAGATGGAGACCAGGCAGAAGACTTGCAAAAGAGAATTATAAAAGAAGAACATAAACTATTAGTCAAGACAGTAAAAGACTATTGTGACGACAAATTTGAAATTCAAGGAAGAATAGTTAAAGTGAGGTAAAAAATGAAAAAGAGAGCACTAATTTCTGTATTTGACAAGACAAATATTATAGACTTAGCCAAGGGCCTTGAAGACCTAGGCTGGGAAATAATTTCAACAGGAGGAACCTTTAAGCACCTAAAAGAAAACGGCCTAGACCCAATAGACGTTTCTCAAGTGACAAAGTTTCCAGAAATTTTAGACGGCAGGGTAAAGACTTTAAATCCAATGATCCACGGAGGCATCCTCTATAGGAGAGACCATGAAGACCATGTTGAGACCATAAAAGAAAATCATATTGAGTCTATAGACATGGTAGTCAACAACCTTTACCCTTTTGCAAAAAAGCTAAAGGAAAAGGCCCCTCATGAAGAGATGATAGAAAACATAGACATTGGAGGCCCATCAATGATTAGGGCAGCAGCCAAAAACTACAAGGATGTTTTGATCCTAACAGACCCAGCTGACTATGAAAGAGTTTTAGAAACTTTAAAAAATGACGAGGTCTCTATAGACCTTAGGGCAGACCTAGCTAGAAAGGCTTTTTCATACACAGCCCAATACGACAGCCTAATAGCCTCTTACTTTAATGAATACTTGCAAGTTGATTATCCTGAAAAACTTACAATGACCTATGACAAGGTAGACCAACTTCGCTATGGAGAAAACCCTCATCAAAAGGCTGCCTATTACAAAAACGCCTTTGACGACCTAGGCATAGAAATAAAACAACTTCACGGCAAAGAATTATCTTATAACAACTTAAACGACATCTTTGCAACAGTAAAGGCAGTAAAAGAATTTAAAGAGCCAGCAGCAGTTGGAGTAAAGCACACCAACCCATCTGGAATTGGAGTAGGCGAAAATATTTATGACGCCTATATAAGGGCCTATGAATGTGACCCAACATCAATTTTCGGCGGCATCTTTGCCCTTAATAGGGAAGTTGACGAAAAAACTGCTGACCATATGAGCTCATATTTCTTAGAAGTAATTATAGCTCCAAGCTTTTCAGCTGAAGCCATGGAAATTCTAACTAAGAAAAAGAACCTTAGACTTATAGAAATAAAAGACCTAGCAGACTTTGACTTAGATAGATCTAACTTTAAACAAGTCCTATCAGGCCTAGTCTACCAAGACCAAGACAAGTTTTCTCAAGCAGAAAAAGACTTTGCCTTCCAAACAGTAACAAAGAGACAAGCAACAGATGAAGAAATAGAAAACCTAAAATTCGCTTGGAAGTGCGTAAAAAACGTAGCCTCAAATGGAGTAGTCTTAGCAAAAGATAAAGGGACAGTAGGCATTGGCCAAGGAGAAGTTAGAAGGTCCTGGGCAGTAGAAGAAGCCATAGAAAGAGCTGGCGACAAAATAAGTGGAGCAGTTCTAGCATCAGACGCCTTCTTCTTTGAAGACACAGTAGAAGCCCTTCACAAGGCAGGGGTAAAGGCCATGATAAGTCCAGGAGGATCAATAAAAGACCAAAATGTCATCGACCTTTGCGACAAATACGACATGACCCTAATTTTTACAAAAACCAGACACTTTAGACACTAAATAAATTTGAACTTAAAAAAGACCTAGAGGGAAAACTCTCTAGGTCGATTTTTTTATGTTTGTAAATTATTGGTATTTCTGCATTTTTTCTTCTAAAAATTTTAAAAACTCATTGTAACCACAAGCCTTTGCTAGAGACCTACTTATCTCAAAAGAATTTTTATAATTTTCATCTCCTAGCCTATATTCAAATATAGCTTTTTCATAATATGTGCTATGGAGCTTTGAGGAATTTCTATATTTATTTGAAAAATCAATTGCTGTATTAACAAGGGCTAGGGCCTGTTTATACTCCTTATTTTTAGCCTTAAAGATAGCTAAGTTGTGAAGGGTAGAGGCATATAATTGAGATTTTTTGTCTAAGTTTTTCAGTAAAAATAAAAATATTTTTTTCGAAGACTCAAGTTTCTTTAACTTATTTAAGGTAAGGGCAATGTTCATTAAAATTCTTAGCTCAAAAGTACTATAAGTATAAGTTTCAAAATTATTAATATCAAAATTATCGATAGTTAAAGCCAAAGCTTCTATAAAATTATCATAAGCTAGCTCGAAGTTTTTTTCATTTCTATTTAGATAAATGCCATCTAAAAATAAAATAATTTGGTATAAGTATATAGAAATATCCTTGTCGTCTATTTTGTCGGTAATATCATTTAAAATTTCTAAAACCTTAGGCAGGTCTGAGTGCTGGTTATTATCAAGCATTTTTTCTATTAAAAACTCAAGTTCAGCAATATCAGAAGCATCAAAGTAGTTTTCTAACCTATATGACGGACTTAGAACTTTTAAGAGATCAGTTTTTAAGGCAGCAGACAAGGAGAGAAGAGTTCCAACAGATGGAATATGATCTTCATTTTCTATTTTAGTTATAGTTTTCTTTGAAATACCAGAAAGATTTTCTAAATCAACTAAGGATAAATTTAAATTTTGTCGTCTTTCTTTTAAAGCAATAGCTAAATTATTAATATATCATCCCTCCTTCAAAATGTAAAGTGTAAATGTTTTCACTTTGAAAAACTTAAATTATATATTAATATTATATTAGCACGATAGGGAAGAAATATCTACATTTAGAGTATTTAGATAAAACAAACTAGAGTAAATTTTTTATAAATATGAAATCTTCTAAATGAGAAACATGAAAAAAACAAACAAAACATTAATTATTTTATTATTACTTACATTGACAATAATTTTTACTAGTTGTGAAAACAAAACAGACTATACTTATGAGCTTACTAAAGAACAGATGCTAGAAGATTACAATGAATTGTGGCAAGTTTTAGAGGACAATTACTTGTATTTTGACGTTTTAAAAGACATGAGAATAAATGCTGAGACTTTGAAAGAAGTATATAGGGGACAAATTGATAATGTAGAAAAGTTTGAAGACTTTTATTTTTTGCTTTGCGATTTTTTAGCAATTGGACTCCACCAAGAA
>CAYFUN010000002.1:101947-107903 GCA_964346535.1 uncultured Peptoniphilaceae bacterium | reverse complement strand
TTTGTCGTTATTTTTTAGGGAGAAAATTAATTGTTGTCTGTGTACAGACTAAATGAAATCGCTTACAGTTAGTTAACGATTTCCTATATCGTTCTTCTATATAATACAAAAATTTTTATCTCTTGTCAAGTTATTTTATAAAAAACATTTGCTGGATAAAAACTAGCTGCTAACTGAACTTCATAAGATGAAGGGAAAAAAGTTTTTAATATTTTTTAAAAATTCTAAAAACTCAAATTTGTTTTCAAGGGAAATTATGTTTACGTTTGCTTTAATATTCTTACATCAAAAAGAAAAATTTAATTGTTACTTTATTGTAACTTGTTTTTTTATTTGCCTGGTGGTATCTTAATTACAACAAGAGTGTATGTAGTGAACCCACACACTAAGGAGGGATACAAGTGTATAAATTAGATTATGCAAGTAAGGATCCCATCTATCAGCAAATTGTTGACCAAACTAAATTATCTATTGCCAAAGGCTATCTCCAAGACGGCGACCAATTGCCTTCTGTTAGAGACATGGCCAAGGACCTTTTAGTAAATACTTCTACTATAACTAGGGCCTACAAGGAAATGGAAACTTTAGGACTAATACAAACTGTTGTCGGCAAGGGAACTTTTATTAGCCTGGACGACAAAAAGATGGAATGGGAAAGAGAAAAACTTATTGAAAGACTTACAGAACTTTTTCACCAATGTGAATTTTTCAATATTTCTCTAGATGAAATTAATGAACTTTATAAAAATATTAAGGAGGACCAAAAATGATACTTGAAGGAAAAAATATTTCTAAGTCCTTTGACGGAAAAATTGTCTTAGATGATATTTCTTTTAGCCTATCTTCTGGGAAGATCTATGGTCTAGTTGGAAGAAATGGGGCAGGAAAGACTACCCTTTTAAAAATACTAGCAAGAGTTTTAGATCCTGACAAGGGGACTACTACTATTGATATGAGAGACTATGTTGCAGAGCCAAGCCTTGCGAAAAGCATTGCCTATTTGCCAGACAGGTTTGATTTCTTCTCTTATGTTTCTGCCTTAAAGGCCATGGAATACTATGAAACAATTTATCCAAACTTTGACAGGGCCTATGTCTTACACGAGGCGGAAAAATTAAAATTAGATTTAAAGAAAAATATTAAGGACCAATCAAAGGGCAACAAAACCCTAATTGGTCTCTTAATGGTTTTAGCCACCAAGGCAGATTTTCTCCTTGTAGATGAAACCCTAGACGGCCTTGACGTTTTAAACAAGGAGGCAATTATAAAATATCTCCTTGATGCCAGCCAAGATGGCAGGTGTGTTTTAATTTCAACCCACCAACTTCAAGAGCTTCAAGGAATTGCCGACGAAGTTTTCTACATCGGCTTAGATGGAAAAATCCAAGGAGTTGACAAGTCTAAGGATGCAAGTTTCCAAAAGGTTCAAGTTGTTGTTAAAGAAAAGTTGCCAAAGGATATTTTAGACCAGGCGATTTTGAAAAACCACCTAGGCAGGGTTTATACAATTTTACTTCCAGGCAAGGAAGAAGAAGTTGTTAGAGAACTTGCCAGGGAAGAAATTGTTCAATTTGATATTTTGCCTCTACAAATAGAAGATAGATTTTATTTTGAAAGAGGAAGGGAGGATGACAATGAAAGACTTTAAAAAGGCTTCAACCTTACTTTTAAAGAGAAATGGTTTTTGGCTGCTTTTAACCTTGGTCTTTGTTATCATTGTTAGCTTTTTTACTGCAAATTCGAGAATTGAAAGATTTACAAATAATTATGCCTATGCCTTAGTTGGCCTAGAAAAAACTGCCAATGAAGAAAGTTATCCTTATTACGATAATTATGAAACAAGCCTGGACTTATTAAAGGAAAAATACCCTGACAAACTTCCTAAAAATTTTTTTGATGACTATGACAACTACTATAAAAAGGTAATGAGAATTTATGCCAACACAGCTGATGAGAGTATGAAAGACCAGGCCTATAATTATTTAAGTGAATATAAAGACATTAGGTATTACGATGAAAATTTGGATCCATTTAACTACAATTATCGTGGAATTGAACAGGGGCGAATTATTTTAGGCAAGCAGCTAGCAGCATCCTTTTTTACACCTTTGATTTTTTCCTTGGTCCTAGGATTTTTATTTACTTCTATGGAGCACTTTACTCCCTACTATGAATTTACTAGGATGCTTCCTTGGTCAAAGACTCAAAACTATTTATTTAAAATCGGCCTAGGTTTGCTTTTAACATCTTTGGCCTATTTAATTAATATGGGCTTTGGGATTTTAATGTGGAAGACTTCATATTTGTCTAACATATTAACCACTAACGGCCTAGGATTAGATATACTTTTAGGCTTAGGAAGAAATGCCATGTTCTATATAGTTGTTGTCGGCCTAGGAACAGTTGCTGGAAATATTTTCGGCCACTTAGGCATGATGATAATTGGCCTAGGCGGACCAAAACTTCTTGTAGAAAACTATGTAATGCTAAGAAATATTGTTGGACTTGAGGTATCAAATAGGGATTTTGTTTATGTCTTAGACGGTAAAATTAGGAGCACAGTTTTCTACCCCCTATATTTGCCAGCTGAAGGACTAGATTATAGTGAGCCTTTAATGATGGCAGGATTTTTATTCTTTACGATAATTATCTTTGTTCTAGGACTTTTTTGGGCAAGGACTGCAAGGGCTGAAAGGTCTGGTATGTTGATTTTGAAAAAATCTGTTTCTAACTTTGCCTTCTTTATGGCAGTGGTAACGACCCTAAGTGTCTTTGGGCAAATTATTGATAACTTCTACGACATTCCTAATTTTATAAATATTCCAATTTGCGCTGTAATGGGCTTTATATTTTACAGGCTCTACAAGATCCTCTTTAATATAAAAATTGGCGTATAAATAGGAGGACTCAAATGAAAAACAAAAGAGAAAGGGGGGACGCTTATGAAAGATTTTAAGAAAGCCTCTATCTTACTTTTAAAGAGAAATGGTTTTTGGATAATTTTATCTTTGTTGGCAGTTTTGATTTTTACTTTTTTTGCAACCAATGATTCTATTGAAGATATAACAAACTGGTATGGCAATGCTTTTTATGGAATAGAACAAGCAGCCCAAGGTCAGCTTGACGCATCTGTTTATTATAAGGGTGGTTATGAAGACAAAATCAAGGCCAAGTATCCAAAAAAACTTCCAGCTGAAGTTTTTGAAACTTATGATGACCTTTATGAGCAGGCGGAGAAAATTTATAATGACAATATTGATTCAGAAGACTACCAAGATTTAAATTATGCCATAAAAGACTATGAAAGACTTAGATTTAATAAAGACGAAAACTCCTATAGCTATATAGAATCTTCTTTTAAAGATGGTCAGGTGGTCTTGGCCAGACAAGAATATGCAGTTATAAATTTAGTTTTATTCTTTGGTCTAATTCTAGGATTTTTATTTACTTCTATGGAGCACTTTACTCCCTACTATGAATTTACTAGAATGCTACCTTGGTCAAAGACAAAAACTTATTTTTCAAAACTTGGCCTAGGAACACTTTTAGTGACCTTGGCCTATGTAGTTTTAGTTGGATTTTCAGTTCTTCTTTGGCAGACATCTTATGTATCAAATTTATTGTATACAGGAGGCCTATTAAAGACCTTGGCCTTGGGCCTAGGAAAGAATATTTTATTCTTCACAGTTGTTGTAGGCTTGGGAACAGTTGCAGGAAATATTTTTGGCCATTTAGGAATGATGGTAATTGGCCTTGGCGGACCAGTGCTTTTAACAACTGATTATAAGATTTTAAAAGACATGCTTGGCCTTGGCCTTGACAAGATGGATCCAATTTTTAAGTTTGAAGACTTAATAGAAAACAAGTTTTACTATCCACTTTATGCTCCAATAGAAGGACTTTTTTATAACAAGGACCAAATGCTTGTAGGCTTTGCCATTTTCAGTCTAATAATTTTTGCCCTTGGCCTTTACTGGACCAGCACTGCAAAAGCTGAAAGGTCTGGCATGGTACTTTTAAAAAAATCTGTATCACACTTTGCCTTTTTTATGGCAGTGGTTACAAGTGTAGCTTTCTTTGGACAGATTTTTAATACCTTTGTAAACACTAGGGGACTAATAATGCTGCCAATATATGCAGTCATTGGCTTTATCTTCTACAAGCTTTACAAGATTTTCTTTAATATAAAAATTGGCGTATAAAAAAATAGGAGTTAAGATAAAATTTCTCGGCTCCTATTTTTTCTTTAAGAAAGATTTTGTTTTTCTTCTTGCTTGGCCTCCCAGTGGATAACCATGGCTATGGCAACACGGATAACAACTAAGGCTCCAACATGGGCTAGCATTTTTAAGTCTTCAGCTAGCAGGGTCATTAAAATTTCACCAGCTAAAAATATTTCCAAGGCCTTGGTCAAACCATTATTTAGGTTAGGATCACTTTTTGCATTTTCAAAGTTAAAGCCTTGGGCAAATATATTTTTTACTGCTCTAATTACAGATACTATTATGACAAGAGCCCCAACTAACTCAACTAAAAGAGCAAACAAGAGAACAAAGTCAGAAAAATACATTTCAAAGCTAGCTATAAAGTCGCTCATAAATTCACCTCATCTTCTTATAGTAATTAGATTATAGCATATATTAAAAAAAAGTCTCTAAAAACACCAAGACCTACAAGACCTTGGATAAAAAATCCTTGGTCCTATGGCACTTAGGATTTGAAAAAATTTCTTCTGGGCTGCCAGCTTCTAAAACTTGGCCTGAGTCCATAAACAAAAGTCTATTGCCAACTTCTTTAGCAAAGGCCATTTCGTGGGTGACTATAACCATGGTCATGCCTTCCTTGGCTAGGTCCTTCATAAGGTCCAGAACTTCTCCAACCATTTCTGGGTCCAGGGCAGATGTTGGCTCGTCAAAAAGCATTACTTCAGGTTCCATGGCCAAGGCTCTGGCTATGGCAATTCTCTGTTTTTGCCCACCTGAAAGTGAAGAAGGGAAGGCGTGTTTTTTATCTGCCAGGCCAACTTTTTCTAAAAGTCTCATAGCTTTTTCTTCAGCTTGGTCCCTAGGCATTTTTTTAACTTCTCTTAGGGCCAGGGTAATATTGTCGATGACATTTAAGTTATTAAAGAGATTAAAGGACTGGAAGACCATGCCCATTTTTTCTCTGACCTTGTCTATATTTATATTTTTTTCTGTAATGTCTTGGCCGTCAAAAATTATTTTTCCAGAGCTAGGTTCCTCTAGAAGGTTTAGGCACCTTAAAAATGTAGACTTGCCTGATCCTGATGGGCCAATTATTACTAGGACTTCACCTTGAGTAACTTCTTCATTAATTCCCTTTAAAACTTCGTTTGGTCCAAAGGATTTTTTTAAATTTTCAATTTTAATCATTGGCCAGTCTCCTTTCTAAAAGACCCATTGCCTTTGATAGGGAAAAGGTCATTATAAAATAAATTAAGGCTGCATAGACAAAGGGTTTGGTAAATTCAAAAGTTGATGTAGAAATATTTTTTCCTACATACATTAACTCAGCTACTCCTACTGTATAAGTAATAGATGATTCTTTTATTAAGGTTATAAACTCGTTAACTAAGGCTGGCAAAATATTTTTTATTGCCTGGGGAAGGATTATCTTTTTCATAGCCAGCTTATGGCTAAGGCCCAAGGACCTAGCTGCTTCCATTTGGCCCTTGTCAACAGAGTTAATTCCAGACCTAATAATTTCTGCTATATAGGCTGCAGAGTTTAAGGATATTGACAGGGAGCAGAGAAACATTGGCGCCTTTAAAAATCCTAGCGAGTCTGGAATAATTTGCTTAAGGCCAAAGTAGACAATCATAATTTGTACAAGCATTGGCGTTCCCCTAACTATTTCTATATAGGCAGAGGAAATAAAATTTAAGGCCTTCTTCTTTGAAATTTTCATTAGGGCTAGGACTATGCCAAGGCTAAGG
>CAYFUN010000002.1:93841-101847 GCA_964346535.1 uncultured Peptoniphilaceae bacterium | reverse complement strand
TGGCAGGCACTTCAGATAAAAATGCTGCGTCTACAGATTTATTTTTTAGCTGTTCAATAAGTACATTGTTTAGGTCATAGCCAAAGACATTAGCTCCAAATTTTTCTTCTGCCAGGTCTTGTTGGGTTGATCCTAACTGGGTTCCAATCTTTGCTCCTTCTAAGTCGGCAAAGGAAGTGTACTTGCTAAGTAAAATTGCAAGGGAGAATTTTTTAAAGAAGTTAAATTTATTTATCATATAGGGCCTATATGTTATAATTAATTAAAGTGCTTATGCAAAAAAACTTTACAAGCAGGAGAAAAGACTAGCCAAATTCAAGGTCAAGTTGACTTTGTAGAAATGCTTGGGGCAGAAAAATACTTGTATGTAAAAATAGTGGACCAAGACCTAGTTGTGAGAATTCCTTCTGCTAAAGAAGTTGAAAAAACAGATGACCTAGACTTGTACTTTGATCAAGAAAATATGCACTTCTTTGACAAGGAAAGTGAAGTAAATATTTTGTATAGGCAAAATGAAGAAAGAGAGTGAAAATGAAAAAACCAGTTTTAATTATTATGGCAGCTGGCATGGGGTCACGTTTTGGAGGTCTAAAACAAATTGAACCAATAGACGACCAAGGTCACATAATTATGGACTTTTCAATTTATGATGCCAAACAAGCAGGCTTTGAAAAAGTTATCTTTATAATCAAAGAAGAAATGAAAGACAGCTTTGAGAAAAATGTTGGCGAAAAAATTAAAGACCACATTGAAGTGGCCTATGTCTTCCAAGATATAAACAATCTGCCTTCAGGCTTTGAAGTTCCAGATGGCAGAGTAAAACCTTGGGGCACAGCCCACGCAATTCTTTCTGCCAAGGACTTAGTTGACGGTCCCTTTGTTGTAATAAATGCAGACGACTTTTATGGCCAAGAGTCTTTTATAAAAATCTACGACTATTTAATGGAAAACTCTAGAGAAGGCTCCTACGACTATGCCATGGTTGGCTATGAACTGTCAAAAACTGTTTCTGACAACGGCGACGTATCCAGAGGAGTTTGTAGCCTAGATGAAGAGTCAAAACTTGTGGATATTGTTGAAATAAAAGAAATTATAAAAAAAGACGGCAAAATTTTATTTACAGAAGACTCAGGGAAAACTTGGGAAGAGCTTCCCGAGGACACAGTTGTCTCTATGAACCTGTGGGGCTTTCAAAAGACTTTTATGGACGAGCTCAACAAAGAATTTCCAGAATTTTTAGAAAAAGGTATAAAAGAAAATCCACTAAAGTGGGAGTACTATCCAACTATGATTTTGGCTAAAATGATTAAAGAAGGAAGGGCCAGGGTCCAAGTTCTAAGAACGCCATCAAAGTGGTATGGAGTAACCTACAAGGAAGACAAGCCTTTAATAGTTGAGGCTATAAAAAATCTAAAGCAGAGAGGAGTTTATCCTGATAGACTTTGGGATAAATGAAATGGAAACGACTAAGAAAGACGACCTTCAAGAGGCCATTGGAGTTTTTAATTTTCCTGGGTCTCTAATTGATATAAAAATAAACAAACAAGGGCACATTAACGACACCTATGTCCTAAGTTTTTTAAATGAAGACAAGGTCCAAAAATACATTTTTCAAAGGGTCAACCGAGGAGTTTTTAAAAGGCCTGAGGAGCTAATGGAAAATATTCTTGGAGTAACAAATCATCTGAGAAAAAAAGTTCAGGCAGCCAAGGGAGACCTTGATCGAGAAGTGCTCCAAGTTTTATTAACCAAGGACCAAAAACCTTTTTTTATAGATTCTAAGGGAGATTTTTGGCGGGCCTATAAGTTTATAGAAAATTCTTTGGCCCTAGAAAAAGCCAGTGGACCAAAAGATCTTTATCAAACAGGCCTGGCCTTTGGCAACTTTCAAAGACTGCTAGCTGACTATCCAGCTGAAAGCCTACACCAATCTATAAAAGATTTTCACAACACTGAGCTGAGACTAGAAAACTTTATTAAAGCCATGGAAGAGAATACGGAAAAGAGAAGAGAGAGAGTTTTAAAAGAGGCAGATTTTATTTTAGCAAGGGCTGATTTTTGTAAGACCTTTATGGACCTAGAGAGAAAAAAGCTAGTGCCTCTTAGGGTAACCCACAACGACACAAAACTTAACAATATTCTCTTAGATGCCAAGACCCACCAGGCCCTATGTGTAATTGATTTAGATACAATTATGCCAGGCCTAAGTATGAATGACTTTGGAGATGCAATTAGGACTGGAGCTTCAAGCGCCTTTGAAGATGAAGAAGACTTATCCAAGGTCTTTGTAAATCTTGAATACTTTGAAGCCTTTACTAAAGGGTTTTTACAAGCAGCTGGAGACAGTTTAGAAGACTTAGAAATTTATCATCTGAGAACTGGGGCCAAGATGATGACCTTAGAAAGTGGAATAAGATTTCTAACTGACTACTTACAAGGGGACCAGTATTTTAAAACTTCCTATCCTGACCACAACTTAGTCAGAGCCAGAAACCAATTTAAATTAGTTGCTGACATGGAAAAAAACTGGGACGTCCTTTTAGATATAGTTAACAAATACAAGGAGTAAAATAATGACAAATGTACTAATTACAGGAGGAGCTGGCTATATAGGCAGTCACATAGCAGTAGAGTTATTAGAAGCAGGCTATGAAGTTGTTGTAGTGGACAATCTTTATAATTCATCAAAAATTGCCTTAGATAGGGTTGAAGAAATTACTGGCAAGAAAATAAAATTTTATGACGGCGACATTCTAGACACGAACTTAATGAAAAAGATTTTAAGAGAAGAAAAAATCCATTCAGTTATTCACTGTGCAGCCTTAAAGGCAGTAGGCGAATCTGTTAGAAAACCTCTTGAATATTATTCAAACAACCTAACAGGAACCCTAAGTTTACTTGAGGCCATGGCAGAAGAAAATGTAAAAAATATAATTTTCTCCTCATCAGCTACAGTTTATGGCAGCCCAGACCACATGCCAATATCAGAAGACTTTCCAAAGGGCGAGTGCACAAATCCTTACGGCTGGTCAAAGTCAATGATGGAACAAATTATGGTTGACCTTTACAAGGCTGACCCAAAGTGGAATATAATTTTGCTTAGATACTTTAATCCAATTGGCGCCCACAAGTCAGGAAAAATTGGCGAAGACCCTAAGGGCATTCCAAATAATTTAGTGCCATATATAACCCAAGTTGCAGTTGGCAAGTTAGAATACTTAAGTATCTACGGCGACGACTACGACACAGTTGACGGCACAGGAGTTAGAGACTACATTCACGTTGTAGACTTAGCAAAGGGTCACGTCAAGGCTGTTGAGTATTTAGAAAAAAATCCAGGCCTAGATATAATTAATTTAGGAACAGGCAGGGGCTATTCAGTTTTAGAAGTTTTAAAAGCTTTTGAGAAAGCAGTTGGCAAAGAAATTCCTTATAAAATTGTAGAAAGAAGACCGGGAGACATAGCAACAACTTATGCTAAGGCGGACAAGGCCAAAGAAGTTTTAGGCTGGGAAGCGGGCCTTGGCATAGACGACATGTGTGAAGACTCATGGAGATGGCAAAAATCCAATCCAAATGGTTTTGAAGAATAATATATAAAGATAACAAAAGCTAGGAAGAAAAATCCTAGCTTATTTTTATGCCCTTGATAAAGTTTTTAAATTGAATTTTTATTTGCTTATTTCCTCTTTCATCTGGGTGGAGGCCGTCTTTAGTTGACAGCTCTTCCTGAGAAAAATCGTAGGCCAGGTAATAATATCCATAGGTTTTCGCCCCTTTTTCTATTAGGTCGTTGAGAATTTTAATTTTTTCGTTAATTTCAGCTTCTGAAAAGGTGTAGAGAGATAAAAAATATTTTTTCTTCACAGGTAGAAGAGCCTCGACGATAACTTTTCTATCTAGGTCTTTTAACCTTAAAACAACTTGAACCAGTCTTTCAAAAACCCTTTCAGGGTCCCTGCCATAAATTAGATCATTGACTCCAATGCCAACTAGGGCATAAGCATTTTTTCTGGGAACTTTTGTGTAGACATCTTCCACTAGGTCGAAGACAGTGGCACCATTGTAGGCAAAATTTTTCATTGTAAAGCCTGGAACATTAGCACAATAAACTTCCGCTTCAAGGCCATAGCCTGCCCTAATTGAATCTCCATAAATTTCAAAATCCATTTTTAATCACCAAGAAAATTTTAGCACAAAAAAGCTCACTTGTAGACTGCTAAGTAAAGTAAATTTTAAGATTATATGGTACAATCTAATTAAAACAGCAGACCAAGGAGGCAGACTTATGAAATACAATTTAGACTATTTAAGAGCAGACCCAGCAGGTAATATTACAGCCTTTGTAATTGGAGATGTTGACCCTAGCCACAGGGCAAAAATTGCCAATAAGATTATAGATGACTATGACCCAAGTGTTGAACAAGTTGGCTTTATTTCTAAAAAAGCTGACGGATCCTATCGCATGGACATGATGGGCGGAGAATTTTGTGCCAATGCCTCAAGGTCCTTTGGCCTTTATTTAGCCAAGACCCTAGACCTTGCTAATGAAAATCTAGTAGAGGCGGAAGTGTCTGGCTCTAAAGACAAGGTTCAAGTTAAAGCCGACAAGGACCAAATGACAGCTGAAATAATTTTAAGCCCAGCTAGGGAAGTAAAAGACTTAGACCTTGCTGGAGGAACTTATACAACAGTTTTCCTAGATGGAATTATTCACGTTATTGTAAATGACAGGGCAGAAGACAAGACCCTGGCTGAAGAAATAATTAATCAGATAAAAAATTCCTATACAGATGACGCCTATGGGGTTATGTTCTTAGATGAAAAAAATCTTACCATGGTTCCTTACGTCTATGTAGAAGAAACTAAAACTTTAATTAGAGAAGGATCTTGCGGGTCAGGAACTTTTTCAGCAGGATATTTTTTAAATAAAGAAAAAGCCCCAGACTTTAAGGCGACTTTAAAACAACCAGGTGGAAGTTTAGAAGTCAAGGCCCAAAAAGTTAACGGCTCTTTAACATATTCAATTGGCGGCCCAGTTTCCTTTGGCGCCATAGAAAAAATAGAATTTGATTTATAAATTTAAGAAAAAATAGAAAGTAGGTCCCAATGACCAAAGATTTTGCTAGAGAAAAAAGAGAAAACCAAATAATTGACTTGGTCCTTGCAAGGACGAATTTTTTCCCGTCCAAGGATGAAATTTCCATTGAAGAAATTGGCGATGGCAATATTAATTATGTTTACAGACTAGTTGAGAAAGAAAGTGGCAAGTCACTAGTTGTAAAATATTCTGATGCACTGCTCAGGTCATCTCAAAGGCCCTTGGACCTAAAAAGATCTAAAATCGAAGCACGAGCCTTAGAAATAAAAAGAGACCTTTGTCCAGGAATGGTTCCAGAAGTTTATTATTATGACGAAGATGAGTCTATAATTATTATGGAGGATATTTCTGCCTACAAAAATTTAAGATATGAACTTCTTGCAGGCAAAATTTATCCAAAGCTAAGCGAAGATCTAGCAGAATTTTTAGTCCAGTCTCTTTTGCCAACTGCAGATTTAGTTGCAGATAGAAAAGACAAGAAAGAGGCCATGGGATTTTTTATAAACCCAGACCTTTGCGATATCTCTGAAGACCTAGTCTTTACCGAGCCCTATTACAACTATAAAAATCGAAATATACTAAGCCCAGGGACAGAAGACTTTGTAGAGGAAAGACTTTATAAGAATTTTAGTTTGCAAGGAAAAGTTTTAAAACTAAAAGACCGCTTTCAAAGTTATTCCCAAGGCCTCCTTCACGGCGACCTTCACACAGGATCAGTTTTTGTAAATGAAAATGGCATTAAGGTCATTGATCCAGAGTTTGCCTTTTATGGCCCCTTTGGCTACGACATTGGCAACCTTTGGGGAAATTTAATTTTTCCACTTGTCAACCATCTCGTAAGAAAGTCTGACAAGGAAATAAGATCTAAGTTAGCAAGGCTTTTTGTAGAAACTGTGGACAAGACCACGGCAAAACTTTTTTCAGCCTACGACATCCTTGTGACCTTTCCCTATTTTAAAAACCAAGACTTTAAAGAGGCCTACCTTAAAGAAATTATCTCTGACTCCTTTGCCTATGCAGGCCTTGAAATAATTCGAAGGACTGTTGGCGACTCAAAGGTTAAAGACCTTACAGAAGTTAAGGATAGAGAAGTCAGACAGACCCTAGACAAAGTTTTAATTGCAACGGGAATTTATTTAATTGAAAACAGCTTTGACTTGGAAGCAGGAAGCCAAGTCCTTGATTTTATAAATGAGGAAATAAAAAACTATGATTAGATACGACCAAAATATGCCCTTTTTATTAAAATATGAAAATGTTGCCTGGTATGAAAATGGCAAGGTTACAATTTTAGACAGACGCCTATATCCTAGAGAGGTAAAGTTTGTAATTTGTAAGTCCTATAAAGAAGTTGTAGACGCCATTAAAAACATGGTGACCCAATCAGCTGGCCCTTACACAGCAGTAGGCATGGCCATGGCTTTGGCTGCCTATGAGTCTAGAGACCTACCAAATGAAAAGCGCATTAGGTTTTTAGAAGAGGCAGAAGAGGCCCTTAGAAATTCTAGGCCAACGACGGCCTTTCGCTATGGAAAAATAACTTCTAGGTCCTTAAAAATTGCCAAAGATGCAATAAAAAACGACCTGGACCCAGTGCCCCTAATTTTTGAAGACACTGTGGCTTCTTTAAATCGCAGGTACAAGACCATGCAAAAAGTTGGAGACAATCTATTAAAGGTCATTCCAGACAAGGGAACAATTTTAACCCAGTGCTTTGGCGAAACTATAATTGGCGCACTAATTGCTGGAGCGAAAAAGACCAATAAAAAATTCAAGGTTATTTGTGCAGAGACCAGGCCATTTTTACAAGGAGCCAGGCTAACTGCTTCTTGTTTTGCAGAAGAAGGCTTTGACACAACAGTTGTAACTGATAACATGGTTGCCGATATAATGGAGAGGGGCATGGTAGACCTATTTACCTCTGCAGCAGATACAATTACAGAAGACGGATCAGTTGTTAACAAGGTTGGAACCTATCAAATCGCCTTGCTTGCAGACCACTTTTCCATTCCCTACTATGTAACAGGAATTCCAGACCGAGGCAAGAAAAACCTAGATGCAGTTAAAGTTGAAATGAGAGACCCAGAAGAAATTCTGTCCTTTGATGGGGTTAGACAATGCCAAATTGGAGTCAAGGGCTATTATCCATCTTTTGATAAAACGCCAAGTTCTTTAATTAAGGCAGTAGTTACTGACAAGGGAATTTTTAAGCCAGAAGACCTAGAAGAATATTTTTCTATGGACCAAGAAGAATTTTATTAGGAGTTATTATGAAATACTTAGAAGAGAGACAAGAGCTAATTGCATATGGGAAGAAAATGAGCGAGCAAGGATTAGCTCCAGGAACTTCAGGCAACTTGTCTATATTAATAAAAGATCAAAATCTTGTTTTAATAAGTCCATCAGGGATCGACTACGACGACCTAAGGGAAGAAGACTTGGTTCTTATAGACTTAGATGGAAATGTTATTGAAGGAGACAAGAAGCCATCAAGTGAATGGTTTTTGCATACAAGTTTTTACAAGGAGAGACCTGATATTGGCGCCATAGTCCACACTCATTCAATGTACTGCGCCTGTCTGGCAGCAATGCGCATGCCAATTTTAGCTGTCCACTATGTCCTTGCAGATGCAAATACCAACAGGGTCCCTTGTGCTCCCTATGAAAGATACGGCAGCAAAGAGCTAGCAAGAAAAGCAGTTGAAACTTGTGGAGAGGGCAAGGGAGTTTTACTAGCCAACCACGGCCTAGTGACCTTAGGCGAAAATATAAAGTCAGCCTTTAACCTAGCCAAGACCCTAGAATATGTAGCAGAAATTCAAGTTAGAACCATGGCCATTGGCAGGCCCTATGTTTTAAATAAAAGAGAAATGTACCAAGTAATCGACGCCTTTAAAGGCTATGG
>CAYFUN010000002.1:65683-93741 GCA_964346535.1 uncultured Peptoniphilaceae bacterium | reverse complement strand
AAGAGAAATGTACCAAGTAATCGACGCCTTTAAAGGCTATGGACAAAAATAAAAATTAGTTTACAAATGATTTTTTTAAATGGATCTATTCCTTGTGGATAGATCTTTTTTAAAATAAAAAAATTAAAAATATAATATTAATAAAAATCAGAATGTCATTGACTTAGTAAATAATATTAACTTATAAAAACAAAGGGTCTCAGGATTTGAAATCTAAAGATAAATTATATATAATAGTATAAATAAGATGATTCGCTTAACTTGTATTTTAACTTTAATTTTTAGGAGGTTGCTATGGGAGTTAATCGCTTAAATGGATCACCTTGGCACTTAGAATATGCCTATGCAAACCATGAAGAAAATGAACCTAGAAGACATAAAAAAAGGTGTAAGTATTATTTACATAACAATGAGTGTTCTTATGAAGGCCAATACCGATGCTGTGGAAGTAGCAGGTGTGATGTTTATTTAGAGAAGAGACCGAGATCTATAAGGACCAAAGAAAAACAAAAATATGAAGTAACTGTTATTAAAGAAGAAAAAAGATTAGACCTAGGCTCAATAATTAAAGTAAAAGAGGGAAAAACTAATGAAGTGATGTTTTTTCATATTGTAAACAAAAAAGACGAGGATTTTTTAAACAACAAAATCTGTGCCAACTCGCCCTTGGCAGTAGAAGTTGCTAGATCAGAAATTGGCGATATTATTCAAGTTAATGACCACGCTAAATATAAGGTCTTAGAAATAATTAAATAGAAAAAAATAGGAGTCTTTAACGTAAAAGTTAAGGCTCCTATTTTTTAAGTATTTATTCCTCAAAGTTGTCAATTAGGTCTTTAAAATCCTTTAGGGTGCTGATCCAGTTGTTGTTGAGTTCTTCTACACAAAGATTTTCGTCTCTCTTTTCAAAGGCCTTGATTATGTCTTCGTGTTGGTTGGAAGTTCTATAGTCTCTGCCCATGTTGTTGTAGACATAAACTTCAATTCTAATAATTTTTTTCTTTAAGTCATTTAATATTGCTTGAACTTCCTTGTTAGCAGACAGGGAAATTATTTTATCGTGGAAGGCATTGTCTAATTCTAAAAGTCTTTTTAGGTCGTGGGCTTCGTAGGCTTCTTTTATAGAAAGATTAATTTCTTTTAAGCCACTAACAAAGTCATCGTCAACTTGGTCAAAGCCATCTCTTAGGGCGAAAGTTTCTAAGTAGGCAACTAGGGGATAGATGTCCTTTACTGATTCAATATCAATGGGAGCAACTTGGGTCCAAAGGTTTGGTTTACTAACAACTAGGCCTTCGTTTTCTAAACGCAAAATAGCTTCCCTAACTGGAGTCCTACTAATGCCTAGGTCTTCAGACATATCTTTTATTTTTATTTGTGTACCTGGATCTAATTTTCCAAAAACTATTTGTTCTTCTAAGATTTTATAGGCCTCGTCAGTTACAAAGGTCCTTTGAATTTTTTTGTCAGCACTTTTACTTTTCTTAGTCACTTTAAACACACCTCCCTTAAAATAAAATTTTTTATAGCACGTTTACAAAATTATAAGGCGAAAAATTTTTATTTGTCAAGGAAAATTTTTGATAATAAAAAAACAAGACCCTTAAATCTAAAAAGCAAAAAATAAAAATCTCTTAAAAATTAAAAAAAAACTGCGAAAAAATATTTTCTTTTAGGTCCACATACATATTGACAAATGATAAAAAATTATCATACAATGAGAGTGATATATCACATAACACTTATGGGAGAAAATTGTTTAGTCTTTAAATTAACAAGGCTTGAGATGAAAAAAGAAAATTGCCTTGGATGAAAAAGACTTAGAAAAAAATAAAGACAAAGGAGATAAGAATTTGCAAGATTACAAAATTTTAGTTAGAGACATTGATAAGGACCAAAGTAAGTTAGAATTTATTAACGAAGAAATTGTAAACAAGGTACAAAAGTTCCACCAATCATTTGACGAGTACGAAGAGACACCACTAGTAGAACTTAAAAACCTAGCAAAACTTTTAGGTGTAAAAAACATTTTTATTAAAGACGAGTCATATAGATTTGGCTTAAACGCCTTTAAGGTATTAGGCGGATCCTTTGCCATTGGAAGATATATAGCAGACCTACTTGACATTGACGTAGCAGATTTAACTCAAGAAAAAATGCTTTCTAAAGAAGTTAAGGACAAGCTTGGAGATGTAACTTTTGTTTCTGCAACAGATGGTAACCACGGCCGTGGAGTTGCTTGGGCTGCCCAACAACTTGGCCAAAAGTGTGTTATCGTTATGCCTGATGGATCTTCAATTCAAAGAAGAGACGCAATTAGAGCACACGGAGCAGAATGTGAAATTATGGAAGGTCTTAACTATGACGATTGTGTAAGACTAGCTCACAAAAATGCAGAAGAAAAAGGTTGGATCATGGTTCAAGATACAGCTTGGGAAGGTTATGAAAAAATTCCTACTTGGATCCTACAAGGTTATGCAACACTTGCCAAAGAAGCCAAGGACCAAATCGAAGCTGCAGGAGAAAGACCAACTCACATCTTTGTTCAAGCTGGAGTAGGTTCATTTGCAACAGGAGTTACAGGCTACTACGCTTCAGCCTACAAGGACGACCAACCAATGATTAACGTTGTTGAACCAGCAACTGTTAACTGCCTATACAAAACAGCAGAAGCCAACGATGGAAAAATCCACAACGTTACAGGAAAGCTAGAGACAATAATGGCAGGCCTTGCTTGTGGTGAACCAGTAACAATTGGCTGGCCAGTTTTAGATTCTTTTGTTGAAGGCTTTATTTCAGCTCCAGATTCTGCAGCTGCTAGGGGAATGAGAGTTTTAGGCAACCCACTAGGAGATGACAAAAGAGTAATTTCTGGAGAGTCAGGAGCAGCAACACTTGGAGTTGTAGCTGACCTTTGCCAAAGAAAAGACCTAGAAGCTGAAAGAAAAAAACTAGGCTTAGACGAAAATTCAGTAATCCTACTATTCTCAACTGAAGGAGACACAGACTTTGAACATTACAGAAGAGTAGTTTGGGAAGGACTTTATGAAAACAAGGGAGAGTACAATTATGGCAGATAATATTAAGGGACAAAGACTTATAGATAATTTAAAAGGACTTGGAACAAAGGGAATTATAGACGGGAAAAGATCTCGTCTAGCTTGCTCAGACCAAGACAAAGAAGGTAGAGACTTTGTAAAAGGCCTTATGGAAGATGCAGGCCTTAGAGTTGAAATAGACAAGGTTGGAAATATTTTTGGAATTTGGGAAACTGAAGAAAACAAAAATGAGGCGCCAGTAATGATGGGCTCTCACATTGACTCAGTTGCCAATGCAGGAATTTATGACGGCTGTACAGGAGTTATTTCAGGCCTAGAAGTTATTCAAAGCCTAAAAGAATCTGGCTACAAGTCAAAGAGACCCCTAGTAGTTGGAGCTTTCTCAAACGAAGAAGGATCTAGATACCAACCAGACATGTTTGGTTCAATTGTCTATGTAGGAGACCTTGATGTTGAAGAGGCCTTAAAGATAGAAGGCATTGACGGAACAATTTATGGCGAAGAGCTAGAGAGAATTGGCTACAAGGGTGACAAGGACCCAATGTTTATTAAGCCAGCCTACTATGTAGAAATGCACGTAGAGCAAGGACCTGTTTTAGACAGAGAAGGCTATTCAGTTGGCGGAGTTGAAGTAGTTCAAGGAATTTCTTGGCAAGAAGTAACTATTGAAGGCCAAGCCAACCACGGAGGAACAACTCCAACTAGCTACAGAAAAGATGCAGGCCTAGCAGCAGCTAGAATTATAACTTTCCTAAGAGAAAGATGTGAAGCTTCTCCAACAACAGTAGCAATGGCAGGTTGTATGAAGTTTGAGCCAAACCTTGTAAATGTAATTCCATCAAAGGTTGTATTTACAATTGACCTTAGAGACCCAGACAACGACATTTTACTAAGAGAAGAGGCTGCCTTAAAAGAATACTTTAAGGAAGTAGAAAAACTTGACGATGTAAAAATTACATCTGAACAACTAGTAAGATTTGACCCAGTACTATTTGACGATGAAGTTATTGAGCTTATAGAAGAAAAAGCAAAAGCTAGAGGTTTCTCCTATAGAAGAATGGTTTCAGGAGCAGGCCACGACGCCCAAATGCTAGCAAGAGTTTGTAAGACAGCTATGATTTTCGTTCCTTCAATTGGAGGCATTAGCCACAACCCAGGTGAAGATACAAAAGACGAAGATATTATAAACGGCGCAAATGTACTTTTAGATACAATTAAAGAATTATCTCAAAGATAAAAAGAAATTTTAATAACTGTTATAAAAAGAGGAGATTAAATGTCATTATTAATTAAAAATGGGACCATAGTAGATGGATCAGGAAGTGATCGCTACTGTGGAGACATCTTAATAGAAGATGAAAAAATTACAAAAATCGCTCAGGCTATTGACCCAGGTGCAGATACCCAAGTAATAGATGCCAAGGGTTAATTGTTGCCCCAGGCTTTATTGACACCCACTCCCACTCTGACCTATATGTACTAGAACATCCTGAAGTTATGCCAAAAATTGCACAGGGAATAACTACAGAATTTTTAGGTCAAGACGGAGTTTCTATGGCACCTCTTCCACTTGAATATATTGATTCATGGAAAAAGAATATAGCAGGCCTTGATGGGGGTATCAAGTAAAATTTCCTGGGAATATGAAAACACAGAAAATTATCTAAAAATGATTGAAGATGCAAATCCAGGCCTAAACTATGCCTACCTAGTTCCTCACGGAAATGTGAGAATGGAGGCTATGGGCCTAGAAGATAGACTGCCAACAGACGAAGAAATTAAAAAAATGTGTGACATCGTAAGAAGGGAAATGGAAGCTGGAGCCTACGGTCTTTCTACAGGCCTAGTATATATTCCATGTGCCTACAGTGAAGCCAAAGAAATAATTGAAATGTGCAAGGTAGTAGCAGAATACGACGGAGTATTTGTTACCCACCAAAGAAGTGAAGCTGATACAATTTTAGATTCTATGGATGAAATTTTAGAAATAGGTAGACAATCAGGAGTTAGAGTTCACTTCTCCCACTTTAAAGTTTGTGGCAAAAAGAACTGGAAGTTCATTCCAGGCATGCTAAAAAAATTAGACCAAGCCAAGGAAGAAGGTATAAGAGTCAGCCTTGATCAAATGCCAGCTGAGATAAAAAAAGTTATTGAAGCAGTTGAAGCTCAACAACCATGGCTATTTTAAAATAAAATAAAAATATAACCAGGAAGCTTAAAGAAAGTTTAAGGCGACCTGGTTTTTTATTTGGCTTTTATTCTTAAAAGAATTCCAAGGCCAAGAAAAACTTTTCCAAGATTGATAAAATTTATATTTGCTCTAAACAAATTGGCATTTTATTGGTATAATATACTAGATATAGTAAAAACTTTTTTTAGAAATACAAATACTTCCTAAATACCTTGGAAGAAAATATTTGGAGGATTTAATGAAGAAAAAAATTGCCATAGCCATGGCCTTTATTGTGGCCATAGTGGGAATTATTTATTTATATAAAAAAGAAAATACAAGTTCGCCTGTAGACACAGAAATAAGCCTACACCGTCTAAGTTCTGCCAGTGAGGCAGACTTAAAAAATAAGGTAGACAAAGAAGTAGGCAGGGGATTAATTACTGACCTAGAAGATTTGGAGTTAATGGAAAAACTTTATCCAGCCAACAAGGATTACAAGAAGGCCCTTTTTAATGCTTATTACGACCAAGATCCTAACAAGGGCCTCCAATATGCTGGCAAGGCCTTTATGGAAACTGGAGACAGGGACCTTTTAAAACTTTTATCTGCCAAGACCTCAAAGACCTTTAAATATTCTCAAGACTCTAGGTTTGAAGTTATTAAAGAGCTGGCAGAAGAAACTGCTAGCAGAATGTTTGGAACTTGGAAGGACGTCTTCTTAAGTCCTTACTACAATTCAGACGCCCCATATTATTTAAAAAATACCAACCAAGTTGAGTTAATGGATGGGTCAGATGGCAATCTCTATGTTTTAGTCTACGGAGCCACTCCCTTCCAAGAGACAATTTCCAAGGGCAAAAAAGTTCCAGCCAACGAAGCAGAAATTTATAAAATTAGCAAAGACGGCCAAGTTGACCTAGTTAAAAAATTTGTCAACGATGAAAAAGACTATAGGGAAATAATTTATAGGAAGGTGGGTCAGACCTTAGAATTCCACCAAGCCAGCTCTATAATAAATTTACAATCTGAAATTGCCTTTATTGGCGGGTCAACTGAAGAAATTTCCAAGGAAAACCAGGAGATTTTAAATAACTTAGAACACAATTCCTTAAATATAGATTGGACAGGCTATGAAAACCTGGCACCTTTTGCCAAGGCCTACATGGAAGAAGTCTTTAAAATTAAAAACTTAAATGCAAAAAATTCAAATGGAGATGGCAAAAGCCAAGGTCTTTTGAAAAAAGGATTTTTAGTTGACCTAGACAAGGACGGAGTCTTAGACCTAGTTTTGCTAACTAGCAATTCTTCAGAGACGAAAAAGACCCAGGGCCTTTATATTTACACCTATACCAACAACCAGGCTGTAAAAATTTACCAATACGAAGATACAATAACAGAAAATTCAACCTACAACTTCCATTTAGATGCTGGCCTCTATGAAGAAGATGGCAAGACCTATGTCTTCCTTGCTCACACAGCAGACTCAGGTTACTTTGTAACTACCAACCTGGGACTTTTATCAAAGGCCGTGGGAGAAAATACAATTTATCAAGAAGTAGGCTATTCAAATGTAGGTTATATGACCTACCTGTCTGCTGAAGGCAAAAGCAACCAATATGAAGAGACAACCTTTGTAGAAAACTCAACCTTTATAAAACCAAACTCTAACAAGTCAGCTGAAGAAGGCTACTATAAATTAAGAGACAAGCTTTTCGGACCTGAAGCCAACTTCTTTATTACAGATGCCAAGGCCAAGGTCGATCCTAAAACCTTAGCTGAAGGGGAAACTGGTGTAGAAAATTTTGAATACCCAGCCAGAGACAAAAGAGGAAACTTGATTTATGAAGGCTATGACTCCTACCTTACAGAAGACCAATTATTGTCCTTGCTTTTAATTCCTGTTGAACAGCCAGTAGACTTTCCAATTATAAGAAGGTTTAGGATTGGAGACCAAATTTTCCCTGCTGATATTTTAAAAATCAGGGCAGACTCAACTGGCCATATAAACGCAGCTATTTTTTTAGACCAAGACCAAGTGGCTTTAAGAAAAGATGGGGACAAGTTAATAATTGAAAAAGATGGCAAGACCTACACAGTTGAAAAACCATTAATAGACGAAGAAGGATCTTACTACATTCCTTTTGAAACCTTTAAAGAAATGGGCATAATCGCCAAAGACCAAGGCTATATAGTTGACCTATCCTTTGATGGAAACTCAGGCCAGCAAATCCAAGGGGAAACTTATGAAGAAATAAAGGCCAGAGTAGATGGCGAACTTGAAAGTGAGTCTATTAAGTCTATTAGAGACTTAGAGTTAGTTTCCACTCTTGAAGATGATTTCTCCTACAAGGCAGAGAGAATTAAATACTACTATGGAGAAAATCACGACAAGGCCTACTACTATGCTAAAGAATTTTATAGAGAAGCAGGAAATTCCTTAGCCCTAAAGGCCTTAGAGACTCCAGCCACAGACTTTTTATCTGACTTAGACAAGTTAGATGAATTTATCGAAAGTTTAGAAGAAAATACAGATTTAAAAGAAGCAAACATAGCCTACCTTAAAAAACTTTTAGACCTTTATGAAAAAGCTCAGGCAAGTAAAGGTGACAAGGAAGCTGCCTTTAGCATTGATTCAGGCCTACTTTATGACCTAGACGGAGATGGCCAAGAAGAATTTATTTTAAAACTTAGCCTAGACGATGAAATTTTAATTGTGGCCTACAGCTATGACCCAGAAGAGGAAGACCTTCGTAGAATATTTTCTGAATCAATAAATAGAAGGCTTAATCAAAGAGTTGAGTACGGCTTGGGAGGAGATGACAAGACCTTCTTTATCTTAGAAGACTACAAGGACAACCTAAGTAGGACAAGTATAAGAACTTATAAAATTGAAGATGGAGAATTTTCTCTAGACCAACAAGTTTATAAGACCTTATCTTCTAATTCTAAAGAAGCAGACCTGCTTTATACTTTCTCTAGCGAGGACCAAGAAAATGACTCTGATGCAGAAAAAACTTTTAATGCCCTAAGAGACCAGCTCTTTGGAGCCAGTGAAATTTACTTCTACTCAGATGGAGAGGCCAAGGATGTATCTTTCTCTAAGTATCCAGATGCCTATAGGCTAGACCTTGAAAATCTCTTTAAGTATTTATTAATTCCACAGGACCTCCACCTTTATCCAGCTATAATTAGAAGGTTTAAGGTAGAAGATTTAATTTATCCTCAAGGCACCTTGAAGATAAGTTCTGATTCAAGAGGCTATGTGGACCTAAGAGTTCTTAAAGAAATTCCACAAGTTGACCTTGAAGAAAAAGATGGAAACTTTACTTTAAAAATTGCAGATGAAACTTTTGAACTAAAAGACCTAATGGAAAGAGAAGACGGCAATATTTATTTAAGCCTAGAAGAAGTTAAGGACCTAGGACTTTTTAAAGAAGACCGTGGTTCAATAATTATTTTAGGAAAATAAGATTTTGTTTAGAAGAGGGGAGGACCTATGAAGAAGTTTATTAGCATAATTTTAGTTTTTATAGTGCTGCTTATGCCAATTCAGGCTCAGGCAGCAGGCTTTACTGACCTGGCTAGCGACCACTGGGCCCAAGAATATATAGACAACTTGACTAAGCTTGGAGTTATCAGTGGCTATCCAGATGGGACCTTTAGGCCAGAAAGATATGTATCTTTTTTAGAAAGTCTAACTATAATTAAAAAAATAAAAAATCCTGACCAGGCTGAACTTACAAAGGCCATGAAGTCTTATGGACCCCTAGCAGACAAATATAAAATTTCTTCTTGGGCCCAGGAGGCCTTTGCCTACTGCCTTTACAAAAATATTATTTACCAGTCAGAAGCAGAAGATGCTTTTAAAAAAGGCTATTTAGTCAACGACCCAGGCTCAGATGACGCCTATCCAAAAAGAAAAGACCTGGCAGTTTATTTTGCCAGAGCCTTAGAGGTTGCTCCTTCTTATGACCACAGCAAGCTTCTTTACAAGGACTTGGACCAAATTGGCAAGGCCCTTGGCAATGACTTAGACATTGCAGACTATCTTTCAGCTCTTGTTGAAATAGGAGTCTTTGATGCCCAAGGATCTGAAGGCTACTTTGAAGGAGACAGACCCTTTAGAAGGGCAGAGCTTTGTAAGATAAGCTATCTTTCTTCAATATATTTAGCTAAAGAAGAAAATTAAATATTAAAAGAAAAATTTTCAAAGAAAAACCCTCAAGTTTTGTACTTGAGGGTTTTGTTTTAATATAACTTATTAGTTATTTAATTTTACTACAGCTTCAACAGCTTCTAGTAGGCTTCCATCTTCAACTAAAGCAGTTGCTATTTCAAGTTCGTCGAATAATTCAAAGTTCTTGTCGTCGTCGATAAATGGAATGTTTTCTCTAACAAAGTCGTAGGCTGCTTGAGTTCCCTTACCTAGTTTTAGATCTGGGTTTAAGTCTTTTCTAAAGTCTATAGCTTGGCAAGCTGCCATAAGTTCAGTTGCTATAACTCTCTTTAGATTTTCAACAATGTCTCTAGCGTTTCTAGATGCAATTGTTCCCATAGATACAAAGTCTTCTTGGTTTTCGCAAGATGTTATTGAATCTACAGAAGCAGGATGAGCTAGGACTTTGTTTTCAGATACTAAAGCTGCTGCAGAATATTGAGCAATCATGAAACCAGAGTTTAGACCTGGTTTTTTAACTAAGAAAGATGGGAAGTCGTTTAGTTGTGAGTTAACTAATCTTTCAATTCTTCTTTCTGAAATGTTTGCAAGTTCTGCTGCACCAATACATAAGAAGTCAAATGGTTGAGCCATTGGTTCACCGTGGAAGTTACCACCTGAAATAACTTGGCCATCTGAGAATACAATTGGGTTGTCAGTTGCTGCGTTAAGTTCAATGTCTACTTTTGATTTAACATAGTTAATTGTATCTTTTGAAGTACCATGAACTTGTGGCATACATCTTAGAGTATAAGCGTCTTGAACTCTAATTTCTGCTGTGTGAGTTGTTAAAGTAGAACCTTCAGTTAGGTTTCTAATGTTTTCAGCAGTTGTTAGGTTACCTTGGTGCGGTCTAATGTTGTGAAGCTTTTCGTAGAAGGCGTCGATAATTCCTCTGTGAGCTTCTAATGATAGAGCTCCAGTAATATCTGCAATTTTTGCAAGTTCTAAAGCATCATAAGTTGCTAGGGCACCGATAGCTGTCATAACAGTTGTACCGTTGTTTAGTGCAAGTCCTTCTTTTGCTCCTAAAGTAATTATTGGAATTCCAGCTTTTTCCATGGCGTCTTTACCATCTAGAAGTTCGTCTTCGTAGAAGGCATAGCCAAGGCCTAACATTGGAAGAACCATGTGGCTTAGTGGACAAAGGTCACCAGATGCACCGATTGATCCTTTTTCTGGAATGTAAGGAACAACGCCCTTGTTTAACATAGCAAGTAAAGTTTCGATTGTTTCTCTTCTAATAGCAGATACGCCTTTAATTAAAGAGTTAACTCTAATTAAAATAATTGCTCTAACTTCGTCGTCAGCAAGTGGAGCACCGTAGCCAACAGCGTGAGACCTAATTAGGTTTTCTTGTAGTTGGGCTGTGTCTTCTTTTGAAATTGATACTCTAGCTAGAGAACCAAATCCAGTGTTAACACCGTATACTACTCTTTCAGATTCAACAATGTCTTCAACTATTTTTCTTGAAGCCTCAACTTGGGCCATAGTTTTTTCGTCGATTTCTACTTGTGCATAGTCTCTAGCAACAGCAATTACTTGGTCTAGTGTAAGGCTGTCGCCAGTTAAAATTACTTTTTCCATAATTAATTTACCTCCCGATATTTAATAGTGTTATTAAGTTTTTTCCTCTTACAATGACTTTATTATCCTAAAATCATAGTGCCAATAACGCCACCAATAATTAGTGGGATATTGAATGTTATAAACGTTGGAACACAAGTGTCCCAAATGTGGTCGTGTTGACCGTCAGCGTTAAGAGCTGATGTTGGTCCAAGAGTTGAGTCAGAGGCTGGTGATCCTGCATCTCCTAGAGCTCCTGCTAGGGCTACTAATAGGATAATAGATTTTGCTGAGAATCCTAATTCAAGTCCTAGTGGAACGAAGATTGTAGCTATAATTGGAATAGTTGAGAATGATGAACCGATTCCCATTGTAATTAAAAGTCCAATTAGAAGCATTACAAAAGCTGAAGCTGCTTTACTACCTTGCATAGCTGCTGCTGATGCTTGAACTAAGTGTTCAACAGCTCCAGTAGCCTTAAGAACGTCTCCATAACCTGCTGCAATTAACATTACAAAGGCTATAAAGCCCATCATGCCAATACCGCCATTAACTACATCATCAAGTTCACTAAATTTAATTCCGCCTAGGATTAACATTGTTAATACACCAAATAGGGCAGAAAGTGGAAGTGATTCAGTAGCAATAGAAGTGATAGCAGTTATGATGGCACCAATTAAGGCAGCCCAAGCTTGCTTGTTCATAGTTACTTCTTTGTTAGCATCTTCTTCATCTTGGCCAACAATTGGTAGGTCTTCATATTCTCTTGGTTTGCTTGTGTAAACAAATACCATGACAATAAGACCAATAAGCATTGATAGACCGCCAATCCAGTTAACAGAAGTTACATCACCTAATGTAACGTTAAGGCCATTGGCATTCACTTGGTCTCTGATTATACCTTGGAAAATAAGTCCGAATCCAGCTGGAATTACAATGTATGGTGCCTTAACTGAGAATGTAAGGGCTATAGCCATAGCTCTTCTGTCAAGTTTCATGTGGTTCATTAAAATTAGTAGTGGTGGAATAACGATAGGCATATAAGCAATGTGAATTGGAATTAAGTTTTGAGATAAACATCCAACTGCTGCAATTACAAAGACCATTGCATATTTGCTTTTACCTAGAGTTCCTGATAATTTCTTGGAAAGAATAGTTCCAAGACCAGATCTAGCTAAACCTACAGCGAAAATACCAAGTAGGATATAAGCTAGGGCTGTAGAAGAGTTTCCACCCATACCATTAATAAGAACGTCTACAACGCCTTCGCCTTCAGTAGCCATACCTGGAAGCCAGGCAAAAGCTGGCTTAACTACAGCTAAAGGCATTCCACCAAGAAGACCTCCAACAATAGCTGCTACTATCAAGGCTAAAAGAATATTAAATTTTAATAAGCATAGTGCCGATAAAATAAGTACCGATACTACTACAGGGTTAGTAATAATTGACATAACTGTCCTCCTAATAATATTAAAACTTAATAACAACTATTCTAATGTAAATATACCACTAGAACATCAAAAGAATGTTTAATACTTTTAAAAAAATCATATAAAAATGAAAAAAGATTTTATGAAAAGATTTTCCCGCGAAGATTTTCACAGCAAAAATCTTAAAAAACAAGTAAATCAGCAAAATTAAAGTCGAAAAAACGTTTAATAAAAAATAAAAGTTTAAAAATAGAGTCGAAAAAACTTATGAAAAGTCTGCAAAAAAATTTTTCTTTATGCTTACAAATTTGACGAAAATTTTATATTCTACTATAATAAAGTCATTAATAGCAGAAAAATTTTTACAGGGAAGAGGTGTCAAATTTTTGAAGATTAAGGCGAAATTATTTGGACTGGGAGAAATTTATGTAGACGGAAAAAAAGTAAAGTTTTCCTATTCAAAAGTCGAAGGTTTTATTTACTACATGCTCATACAAAAAACAGTTTCAAGATCAGAAATGGCAGGCCTTCTTTGGCCAGAAGATAGTGAAAAGACAGCCAAGAAAAATTTGAGAAACGTCCTCTACCACACTAGAAAAGCTATGGGCAAGGACTTTATTCTAACCCCTAACAACACCGTCCTCCAACTTAACGAAGACCTAGACATAGAGACCGACCTTGAAGAATATTTAAAAGATCCCAAGGCCAAGTCCTATCTCTACCAAGGTGACTTTCTCCAAGGCTTTAACCTTAGAGATTCAGAAGAATATGAACACTGGGTCCACAACAAGAGGAGCCAATACTTTGACAACTACTATAAAAATCTCCAAGAAAAAGCTAGAGAGGACATTGATAAGAGAAATTTTGCAAGTGTAGAACTAGACTTACAAAAACTTATTGACCTTGACAACTTAGACGAAGAAAATTATAGGCTCTTAATGACTTATTATCTGGTCAACAAGCGCTACAAAAAAACCATAGAGCTTTATTCTGACTTAGATTCCCTATTAAAAAGAGAACTAGGAATCAATCCTCGCCAAGAAATCAAAGACCTTTATGGAGAAGCCCTTGAAAAAATTAATTCAGATTTAAGAAAGTCTAACCAGGATTCTTATTTTTATATGGCTAGAGAAAATGAGCTGGCCCAAATCCATCAAATTATTTCTGCCTTTAAAAAGGGCGGCAAAATAAAATCACTTTATCTGGAAGGTGAGGCTGGTCTTGGAAAATCTGCCTTGCTAACAAGGGCCTACTTAGACTTTGCCAGAGAAATTGAAATTTACAATATCCTTTGCTATGAATTTGAAGAAGGTAAGGTCCTAAATGCCATAAAAATTTTTTTAGAAAACTTAAGGAAAATCAAAGGAGCTAGAGTTGAAAAGCTTTTAATAAAAATAAGAGAAATCCAAGATGCAAGTAGGAGAGACCAGGAAATTGATTTGGATTTAAAAGTTTTAGAAGAAAATCTACTTGACCTAATAAAAGTTTTAGACGATGGAGTCTCCAGAATTTTTAACTTTGAAGACGTCCACTGGATAGACAAGTACTCTGCAAAAATTTTAACTAGGCTAATTTTAAAGGACCAGTCTCAAACCATGTACTTTTTCTCAGCCAGGTCTAGGTCCAATGACTATGTTGACGACATGGTTGCCAGCTTAGATAAGTATGGGATTTTAGAAAAAATTTCCCTAAGGCCGTTGACCTACGAAGAAGGCGAAAAATACGTAAGAAAAGTTATGGGAGCAAATTTCAACAAGGCTGCCTTTGAAAAAATTTATGACCAGGCCCAAGGCAATCCTCTCTTTATGGAAGTCTTTACCAGCCAGGCCATGGAAGGTAGTGAAATCGGAGTCCTTAACGAAAGGCTAGTTAGGGACATAAGGTCTCGCTTTACTTCCTTTAAGCAAGAAGAAAAAAAGCTCCTAGATCTTTTATCTTTTTTTAAAGAGCCCTTGCCCCTAGAAATAATTTTTAAGCTGACAGACTTGGACCAAGAAGTAACTGTCAACCTTTTAGACAAGTTAGAAAAGAGAAATATCCTCTACGAAAGAGAAAATGAAGGCGGCCTCTACTATGACTTTGTCTATAAGAAAATCAAGGACTTTGTCTACTTAGACTCTAACAAGGCCAGACGAAGGCTCTACCACAAAAAAATCGGCGACCTTTTAGAAAAAAATCCCAAGGCCTATAAAAACAAACTAAAGTATTTAGAAGAACTTTCCTATCACTTTAACCAAGGAGAAGACCAGGCCAAGGAAGTCTTTTATGAAATTGAAATCCTAGACTACTATTTAACTTATAGCCACGAGCTTTATCCAGTTTTAGAAAATGTAGACTTTAATGAAAATAGAAAAATTTATATAGAAAGTCAGCTTATAGACGAAAAACTTCTTAGCTTAAAAGAAAAATTAGACCAGCTAGAAAAAAACGGCCATGAAGACCTGGAAGACTTAAAGAAAAAATATTTTTATATAAGAGGCAGGTATTTAATTAGGACAGGGTCTTACCAAGAAGGCCTAGCAGACATTAACTATGTTCTAACTAAGGCCAGGTTTTCAGATGATCTTTCTTATATGCTAAAGGCCTACAAGCAGTTAATTTATTATAAGATTCAAGTTAACGACTCTTCTTCTATGCTATCTTACATCGAAGCAGGCTTAAGCCTATCAGCCCAGGCCAACTACCACAAGGAAATTTCTATGTTTCTAAGGTTTAAAGGCCTTTACTATTTAATGGAAGGAGACCTTGACCAGGCGGAAAAACTTTTAAAGGATTCAATTAACACCCTTTCTGTTACAGAAGAAATCGCCAACCAATATGCAACTAACATTGCAGCTGCCTATGCCTATATAGGAGAGATTTATTTGGCGAGAAAGGCCTATCCTAGGGCCCAAGAAGAATTTATAAGGGCCATAGACCTGAGTAAAGAAAAAAATGTTCAGTCGTCACTGGCAGTTTTTTATATAAATATAGGCAAGGCCCTTTACTATGAAAAAAATTTAGAAAAGAGTAAAGAATATTTGACCAAGGCTAGGGAAATTTTTGAAGCCTATGACTTTTATTGGAAGAGGTCAGTTTTATATTCTTATCTGACTCTAATAGCCTTTGAAGAAAATGATTTTGTAAATGCAAAAAAATATTTACAAGAGGCCACGCAAGCAGATCAGCAAATAAAAGACCCAAGGGCCTTGGGAGTTTTAAACTTTGTCATGTATACAATTGATAAAAAAATTGAGAATGACCAAGGAGAAAAATATTTTAAAGACCTTTTAAAAGAAGACCTAAAAGTCTACAAGGACCTTGCCTTAGAAAACTTAGACCCTTACAGAGATATTTATGAAAGAGACCTAGTAAAATAAAGCTAGGTCTTTTTTGAGAAAAATTTTTCAATATCTTCTATAATAGGGACAGGAGAAAATTTCTTAATAATTTTGTAAGAATTATGCAAAAAATAAGTTGAAGTTTTTTGTTACTATAGCTTTGGAGGAAGAGATTATGGACAAATTTAAAATTTTAGTTGCTGAAGATGACAAGGCCATTAGAGACTCAATTGGCATATATTTAAAAAACGCAGGCTATGACCTAGTTTTTGCAGCAGATGGCAGAGAGTGCCTAGACATATTTAATAGAGAAAAAATCGACCTAGTTATAATGGACCTAATGATGCCAAATCTAACAGGAGAAGAGGCAATAATGGAACTTCGAAGGGATTCTTATGTTCCAATAATTATTTTATCTGCCAAAAGCGAGGACTATGACAAGGTTATGGGCCTAGACATTGGAGCAGACGATTATATAACCAAGCCCTTTAATCCCCTTGAACTAATAGCCAGGGTAAATTCTAATATTAGAAGGTTTTACAAGTACAAGGAAAATAAGGACGACAACATTATAGAAATTGGCACAGTTAAATTAAATACCCTAGACAAGTCTGTTTCAGTTGAAGATGAAAAAATCTTTTTAACCTCAATTGAATACAAGATCCTAGAGCTTCTCATGTCAAATCCAAACAGGGTTTTTTCTGTAGATGAAATTTATGAAAGAGTTTGGAACGAGCCAGCCATTGAAACCAAAACTGTAACTGTCCACATTAGACGAATAAGAGAAAAAATTGAAATAAATCCCAACAAGCCAATTTACCTCCAAGTGGCCTGGGGACTGGGCTATAAATTTGTTAGCCCAAAAAGGAGATAAGACCAATGAAAGATGGAAATAAATTTTTGTATGAGGGAAAATATATTTTACTAGGCCTACTAGTCATAGCCTTAGTTTGTAGCTCTTTAAGTTTTTTTCTGCCAATAAATCTTACAAGTGATAAGTCGGCAGCCTATTGGTCAATAATGAATGGAGTTTCTAGCTCTCTTTATGACGACACTAATCCCGATTTAGATGGAATCTTCACCTATTATTTAAGGTCAGAAAAAAAAGACAGCCCGAGCTTTGACTATGACGGAGAAGATTACTATGAAGACTATTCTCTTATAAAATTTGATGAAGACCAAGTTAGCATTAGGACCTTTGACGGCTTTATAGTAAAACTTTATAAGGCTTCACCTGATAAAGATATTTTCTTAAAAGAAACGACCTATGATGAAGACAATATTAATACCCAAGAAGTTCCAGCTGAAGAGTTTTATTACTACAATCCTCTTTACAAGGACAGAGAAGCCTACAGTCTTAGATATTTAACTAATGACAATGTATTTTTAAGGACCTATGGCAGCGACTTTAAATTTGATCCGCTGACTATGGACTTTGATGACACTTATGTCTATGTAGTGGGAAATTATGACGGCAAGACAGCAAAGATTTTAAAGACCAATGCTGGTGTGGATGGCAAAGCTACCATAGCCTTATCTTATTTAGAAGATGCTGTTGAAAGGACCTACAAAAACATTAGCAGTGCAAATAAAATTAAAAATCTAAACTTTGCCTATGCCCTAGATACTTCCAGCCCAGCCTATGGAAACTTTTCACTTAAGGCAGAGTTTCAAGATGGATTTTTTCCAAAGCTAGCCATATTTTTAACTGCAGCTACAGGAATTTTCTTAATTCTAAGTCTAGTGACAGCCTATGACAAGGCAAGGGCCAGCAGATTTTATCAAGGCCTTGGGAAATTTCCTATAGAACTGGCAATAATTTTTGGATCCTTAATTTTCACCTACGGAGGCTATTACTTTTCAACTGAATTTTTAAGGTCTAGGATTTTTTCTTTAAGGGTTGAATATATTCTTGGCTTTTTAATGTTGACTGCAATAATCTTTTTAATGGGCCTAAGTCTATACTATCTAGTATTTTTATTTAAAGACTTATTTGCAAATAAGGGAAAGAGCTATCTTGTAAAAAATTCTTTAATCCTAAGATTTGTTGGCTTTTTCAAGAGACAAATTCTAAGTTTTTTAAGAAAAGCTACTGGAAATTTTGAAGGGACAAAAAAATCAAATGTCCTTTTGGCCTTAGGATTGATGCTTCTAATAGGTTTTATTGGAGCTAATATTTTTACCCGCCATCCAGGCTTTGTATTTTTCCTTTGGTGCATTTTAGTTTTTGGCCTAGGATATTTTCTAAAGGGCTACTATGACAGTATCTTAGCTCTTGAAGAACTTTCTTCAAAAATCAAAGACGGAGACTTTACCAGCAAGGTAGATGAAGAAAAAACCAGGTTTAAAACTTTGGCCCACAACTTAAACACTGTCAGCCAAAATATGGACCAGGCCATAGAAGAAGCCTTAAAGTCTGAGAGAATGAAGACAGAATTAATAACCAACGTCTCCCACGACCTAAAGACTCCCCTAACATCTATAATTAACTATTCTGAACTTCTCATAGATGAGGACCAAGAAATGGAAGCCAAAGTCCAATACGCCCAAGTAATAAACGACAAGGCCCACAAATTAAAGGTCTTAATAGAAAATCTCTTTGACCTTTCTAAGGCAACTGCCAAGGCCATTGACCTCCACATGGAAGACTTAGACTTTGCCCAACTAGTTGACCAGGTCTTAGGCGAGTGGGAAGACAAGTTAGAAGAAAAAAATATTTCTGTGAACTTTAGCTCTGATCCAGGACCTCTAATTTTAAAATTAGACGGCAACCAAACTTATAGGATTTTAGAAAATCTTCTTTCTAATATTTACAAGTACGGCCTAGAGGGAACCAGACTTTATGTAGATTTAACAGGCGGCGACAAGACGACTTTAACTCTAAAAAATATTTCCAAGTATCCTCTAAATATTTCTGCAGATGAACTGCTTGAAAGATTTACTAGGGGAGATGCCTCTAGAAATACAGAAGGATCTGGCCTTGGACTTTCAATAGCCTCGTCCTTAACTGAACTTCAAGGTGGGACCTTCCACATAGAAATAGACGGAGATTTATTTAAAACCAGCCTAATATTTTAATTTTAAAAGCCAGACTTTTAGTTTGGCTTTTTTTATGATGTTTACTTTTTTCGAAAGTCTGCATATAATAGAAGTACTTGAAAGGATGGACTTATGATAGGAAAAATACTTTTACTTGTAGGAGCAATAATTTTTTCTCTTGCTGCCTACAAAAATTTACAAATAAAAAAAGACCTGATAGTGCCTTCGTCTTTTGACAACAAGATGAAGGTGGGCTTGGTTTTACTGCCTATAGTTTTACTATATATTAGCTATGCTTTAGACCTTAGCCTTTATGGCCTGGCCTTTACTATAGCCTTAGACTTTTTATTTTATTCCCTTCATGCAGGAACAGGCTTTACTGAGGATGCGTATATTTATTTTTCAGGCTATAATATTTTCTTGTCTAAGAAAAAACTAAAGGACCTTTGGTTTGTAGACATTAGGTCGAGATATAAAAATAATTTAATTGCAGTTCATGTTAGAGGCAATCTCTTTAAAAGATCTTCCTACTATGAGTTTCGCTATGGAACTAATATAGAAAGACTTTGTAAAAATGCCCAAGTTGATTTTTATCCCCTTGGCCAAGCTGCCCCAGAAAAGAAATTATTTTAAGGACTTAATGGAGTTTATCAGGCTCCATTTTTTCTTTTTAATTTCACTTAAATCTTGCTTTAATTATTGCAGCCTATGAGATAAAATAAAGGTGGATTTATCGTTTATCAATAAATAACTTGAAAATTTAAAAAGACCTATATTGAATAAATTAAGTCTTTAAAGTATTATATAAAGCTAGAGAAGATAGGAGATACTATGACTAATAAAGTAGATAAAATTACAAGGTCGGCAACTGCCTTAGTTGTCTTTGCCTTAATAGGAAAATTTATGGGTTTTGCTAGAGAGACCCTAATAGCAAATTACTTTGGCGCAGGAGTTGAAACAGATGCCTTTAATGCCGCCTTAAAGTCTACAAACTTAATAACAGCTATAGTTTCAAATGCTATATCCAACACCTTTATTCCCATGCTATCCAAGGTAAGGGCAGACGAAGGTGAAGAGAGGGTGGCCTACCACACTAACAACATGCTCTTCATGTCTGTTTTTGCATCTATAATCCTAACTATTTTAGGAATTTTAGCAGCTCCATTAATTGTAGGTTTTGTTGGCCGTGGTTTTGAGCCACAAACCTTTAACCTAACTTTGCAACTTACAAAAATTGGCATGCCAGTTATGATTTTCTCAGCCATAGTTGGAGTTATGACAGGCTATTTACAATCCCAAGGAAAGTTTGCAGCAACTGGAGCCATTCCAATTCCACTTAACATTGTCTATATATTTTATCTTATAGTATTATCAGATAAGTTTGGCGTCTTTGGGTTAACTATTGCCAGCGTTTTAGCCATAGCTGCCCAAGTTATATTTTTACTACCAGAAACTGTCAAGGCAGGCCACAAGTATTTTTGGGCCTTTAACATCAAGGACAAGTACGTTATCCACGCCCTTGAACTTTCTATTCCAGTTTTACTTTCTGTAGCTATAAATGACGTCAACATTGCAATTAACACAGCCTTTGCTTCAGGCCTTGAAGAGGGAACTGTTTCTTGGCTAAACTATGCCAACAAGTTAAATGTTCTAATTTTAGGAATTTTTATTGCAGCTATTACTTCTATAGTTTTTCCAATAATGTCTAAGGCCTTTTCAGAAGGAGACATAGATGGAGGAAGAAAGTCAATGGCCCTAGCAACCAGGTTAATATTTTTAATAACTATACCAGCAACTATTGGCCTAATTGTCTTAGCCAGACCTATAGTAGAAATTGCCTTCCAAAGGGGAAAGTTCACTGCCTATGATGCTGAAATGACTTCTATGGCCTTGATATTTTATGCGCCGGCCCTAACGGCTTTGTCACTAAATACCTTGTTAAACAGGGTTTATTATTCTCTCCAAGATACGACGACGCCACTAATTATTTCTGCAATTGCAGTTGCCTTAAATGTATTTTTAAACTTTATCTTTGTAAAAGTTTTAGGCCACAGAGGCCTGGCACTTGCCTTGACTCTTGGAACAAATATTGCTGTATTTATTTCCTTTGTAGGCCTTAGGAAAAAACTCGGCCACATTTTTGCCTGGTCTTTTTTAAGGGCCATAATTAAAAATTTTGCAGCTGCTATACCAATGGGCTTTGTTGCCTACTTTGGATATTTTGGCCTAATAGATTTAGTACCATTTTTAGGATCGAGAGTTATCTTAAAGTTACTTTGCCTTTTGTTTGCAGTATTTTTATCTGTCCTAACTTATGGGGGCCTATCCTATCTACTTGGAGTTGGCGAAGTGAAAATGGCTGTAGAATTATTTAAGAGCAAGACAAGTAAGAAGAAAGAAGACTAGGGGGAAGTTTTGAAAGAAAGCAAGCATCCAATATCCTTGTTGAATTTATTTATTACATTTTTTAAGATAAACTCAATTACCTTTGGAGGCGGATATACAATTGTGCCAGTTCTCATAGATGAACTAGCCAACAACAAAAAAATAATTACAGAAGAAGAAATGTTAGACCTTCAGGCCATTGCCCAATCAGGACCTGGCGCTATGGCAATTAATACATCAGTTTTAACTGGCTTTAGGCTAAGGGGACCAGCAGGAGCCTTGGTTTGTTTACTAGCTTCAGTGCTTCCTTGTATAATTATAATTACTATAATTTCTTATTTTTATAGGGAGTTTAAAGAAAATTATTATATTAACGCCGCCCTTAAGGGAATGGCAGGAATAATTTCTGGCGTCCTAGTTATAACTACAATCAGGATGGCCAAAAACGCCAGCAAGGAAAGAAAGGCATTTTCCTTTACTTTAATGGTCCTGGCCTTTATAGCCTCATATATTTTCCATATAAACACTGGCCTAATAATTTTACTTTCAGCTATCTTTGGCCTAATACTATTTTCTATAGTTAAGGAGGACCAGGTAAAATGAAAATTCTTCTTGAACTTTATTTGCAGTTTTTAATTATAGGAGCAACTGCCTTTGGTGGCGGCTATGCAGTTTTGCCTCTGATTAATTCTTATATAGTTGAAGACAAGGGCTGGATCACCATGGCAGAAATGACAGATGTAATTACCATTTCTAATATGACACCTGGACCAATAGCTATTAACTCAGCAACCTTTGTTGGAACAAAAATAGCAGGCCTGCCAGGATCACTTGCAGCAACTCTTGGAGTAGTTACACCGTCCTTTATTCTAATGTCAATTTTAGGTTACTTTCTCTTTGCTAGAAATAAAAAGCTAAACTTTTTAGATAAGATGCTAAAGACTTTGAGACCTACAGTTGTTGGCCTAATAGCAATTGCAGCTATTGATCTTATCCAAGAGGCGATTTTTACCAATGACCTAAGTCCAGAATCTTTTACTATAAACTATGTGCCCTTAATTACATTTTTTATAGGCCTCTACTTTTATCACAAGAGGGTAAACTTAACTAAGTTAATTATCCTCGGGGCAGTCCTAGGCATTGCCTTGTCCTTTGTCTTTTAAAAACAAAATAAATATTCTCACAAAAAAAGAGCCAAGAAATAAATCTTGACTCTTTATTTTTTTGTCTAAGCTGCTTTTTTTACTTCAGCATTAACTAATAAATTAATTTGGTACATAACTTTTGCAAGTTCTGCCCTTGTTGCCTTGCCTTGTGGGTCAAAGATGTTGCCTGGTCTACCTGACATAATCTTTGCAAGTTGGACTGTTTGTACATCTGTAAGGGCCCAAGTTCCAATTTTATCTTGGTCTGCAAAGGCCTCTGGTACCATTGGAGTTACTGGTACAGCCTTGTAGGCTAGATATCTAGAAAGGATTGCAGCCATTTCTTGTCTAGTTACTTCTTGGTCTGGCTTGTAAGTTTTATCTTCATAGCCTTTGACAATTTCATTTGCAGCTGCCCAAGCTATTGGGTCTGAGTACCAAGTATTTGTCTTAACGTCAGAAAATTCAGCTGGACCTGCAACCTTTGGCATACCTTCTAGTCTATAAAGTGTTGTTACAATCATAGCCCTAGTAATGTTTGCATTTGGTTCAAAAGTTGTCTTTGAAGTACCGTTGAAAATTTTGTTTTCTACAACTGAGTTAATATATTCTTCTGCCCAGTGGCCTTTAATGTCAGTAAAGCCTGTTTTTTCTTCTGCCATCGGCATAGCTTCTGGTACAACTCTACCTTCAACCTTAGGGGCAACTACTTTTTCTTTTTCAATATAAGCTGCTAGAACTTCTGAAAGAAGTGGATATTCAGCAATTACCTTAGTTCCCTTAAACATTTCATAGCCGTCTCCACCACCAGCCATAAAGTCATTAGTTACAAGCTTATAAGTTTTATTTAAATCAAGTGGGTCCTTGCCAATAAGAACGTCAAATACCCTTGAACCAACTTTTTGATTTTGGTCATATTTGAAAGTCATGCCAGCAACGTGAGGGAATTTTCCTACAGCTTCTGGGGCAGAATCTACACCATATTCTAAGGCATCTTTAATATTTTGACCAGTAACTTCAATAACAACTGGGTAGTTGGCAAATGGGAAGGTTTGTAGGATTTGGCCCATAGTGATGTCACCTTTTCCTATAGATTCTCTAATGCCGCCGCCGTTAGTTAAAGCAACATCTGCCTTAGTTAGATTTAACATTGCATCTGTAACTAGGTTACCAAGGTTAGTTTCGCCAGTTCTTACATGTTCACGAAGACCGTCTAAGTCAGCTGCAGTTTTGCCAATAACTCTGTCTAAATAAGGTTTGTTAGCATTTTCAACTTCTTCAATTTTGTCTAGGACTTCTTTGTTGGCTTCTAGGCCCTTTAGTTCTTCGTATGGATGAAGTTTTGCTGATTTTGCGCTAACCTTTCCATCTTCAACAACTAAAGTAACTTCACCAATGTTTTTAGTATGGTCGCCAGTTTGAGCAATTAATACTCCATTTTCTAGCTTGCCATTTTCAAGAAGGGTGTGAGAGTGACCGTCAATAATTAGGTCGATGCCAGGAACTTCGTTGGCTAAAACGTCAGATCTTTCTGCAGATGACTTGTCTAGGCCAAGGTGAACTAGGGCAACAACAACATCTGCTCCGTCTTCTTTAAGCTCAGCAACTTGAACTCTAGCTGCTTCAATGTAGTTATTAAAGCCTAGGCCTTCAGTATTTTTAGGATTTGACTTGGTTCTAGTTTCTGGAGTAGCTAGACCAAAGATACCAACTTTTACGCCATCAACTTCAATTATAGTTCTATCTTTTAGGAAAAGTTTTCCACTATTATCAACAACATTTGCTGCTAAAATTGGAAACTTAGCCATAGAGGATAGTTCTTTTAATCTAGCTGATCCATAGTTAAAGTCGTGGTTACCAGGAGCCATTGCCTTATAACCTACTAGGTTCATTAGGTCAAGAATTGATTGGCCTTGGGAAATAGTTGCAAAAGTTGTTCCGTGAAGAACGTCTCCTGCGTCAACTAAAATAGCATTTTCCTTAGAGTCAGCAAAAGTTTTTAATTTTGCATATCCAAGCTTTCCGTCTTTTTCGTCTTCAACAGCATTACCATGAACGTCATTAGTGTGTAGGATAGTAATAACTTTTTGGTCGGCAGCAAAAGCTTTTTGACCAGGTAAAACTAGACCTAAAACTAAGACTAGGGCCATTAAAAGACCTAAGATACGATTTCTTTTCATACATAACCTCCTATAAATTTAAATGTAATACACTTATAAGATAACTATACCCATTTTTTCACAAGATGCCCATATAAAATTTAAGAAAGAGAAAAATTTAAATAACTTTCTTATTTTAATTATTATCTGATATAATGTTAAAAGTTAAAATGAGATCTTAATAATTTGGAGGAATAAATGTTACAAGTAAACAATGTTTCAATGATCTTTCCAGACAAAAAACTATTTGAAGATGTAGATTTAGTTTTTACTCCAGGCAACTGCTACGGAATTATAGGAGCCAATGGGGCAGGAAAGACAACTTTTTTAAAAATCCTTGCAGGTGAAAAAGAACCAACCAAGGGATCAGTAACTATGGACAAAAACGCCCGTATGTCCAAGCTAAACCAAGACCACTACGCCTTTGAAGACCAAGTAGTCTTAGACGTTGTAATAATGGGCAACAAAAAACTTTATGACATTAGCAAGGAAAAAGAAGCCATCTATATGAAGGCAGACTTTTCAGATGAAGACGGCATGAGGGCAGCCCAACTAGAGGCAGACTTTGCAGAAATGGGTGGCTACGAAGCAGAAGCAGAAGCAGCAACCCTTCTTCAAGGCCTAGGCGTTGACATTTCCAAACACTATATGCTAATGGCAGACTTAAAAGAGGCAGACAAAATTAAAGTCCTTCTAGCCCAAGCCCTTTTTGACAACCCTGACGTCTTACTTTTAGACGAGCCTACTAACGGCTTAGACATTAAGGCAGTTCTTTGGCTCCAGGACTTTTTAATGGACTTTCCTGGCATTGTTATAGTTGTTTCCCACGACAGGTATTTCTTAAATGAAGTTTGTACAATGACAGTTGACGTTGACTATGGAAAAATTTCTCTTTTCGTTGGCAACTACGACTTTTGGTACGAGTCTTCTCAGCTAGCCTTAAAAATGGCCAAGGAACAAAACAAGAAAAATGAAGAAAAAGCCAAAGAACTTAAAGAATTTATTGCCAGGTTCTCAGCCAACAAGTCTAAGGCCAGACAGGCAACTTCAAGGAGAAAGTTACTTGAAAAAATTACCCTAGATGACATTAAGCCATCAACTAGAAGGTATCCTTTCGTTGGCTTTCCACTTTCAAGAGAGCCAGGTAACGACATTTTAATTGTAGAAAACCTGAGCCTAAAAGACGGAGACAAAAAATTAATTGACTCTATGTCCTTTATAGTAAATAAAAACGACAAGATCGCCTTTATAGGCAACGACCTAGCTATAACAAAGTTTTTTGAAGTTATAACTGGCCACTCAAATGACTATGAAGGGTCCTTTAAATTTGGTCAAACTATTACTAAGGACTACTTTCCTAAGGACAACAACGAATTTTTCAAAGACGTGGACTTAAATTTAATTGACTGGATGAGACAGTATTCAGAAGAACAATCTGAAATTGAAATGAGAGGCTATCTTGGCAAAATGCTTTTCTCAGGTGACGAGGCTCTAAAAAAGGCCAATGTTCTTTCTGGGGGAGAAAGAGTTAGGATGATGTTTTTAAAGATGATGGTTGAGCCGTCAAATCTTTTAATCTTCGACCAACTTACCAACCACTTGGACCTTGAGTCAATAGAAGCTGTTAACAAGGGACTTGAAGCCTACAAGGGAAATATTCTCTTCACCTCTCACGACACGCAAATTATCTTTACAGTTGCCAATAGGATAATAGAAATATTTGAAGATGGAACTTATAGGGACGAAGAAATTTCTTACGAAGACTATATAGACAAGTATTATAAGGAAGAAAAATAAAATAAATCAAGCCTGAGATAAAAAATTCTCAGGCTTTTTTCTTGAAAAAAATTTCAGGAAATACTTTGGGAAAAATTTTCCTAAAAATTAAAAAAACTTCTATTTATTAATTGACAAAGATATTTTCTTCATTCATAATGATAATAGGAAAACATATTCATAAGAATGAATATAAATCACTTGGAGGTGGTAAAATGGTAGCAACAATTAAAGACGTTGCAAAAATGGCCAATGTTTCTATATCTACAGTTTCTAGGGTTGTAAATGATTCGAAGCCAGTAAGTCCAGATGCGAGAAGAAGAGTTTTACATGCCATAGAAGTATTACAATATGAACCAAACGAAATAGCCAGAAGTCTAGTAACTAGAAAGTCAAACATTATTGGAGTTATAGTTGAAGACTTTGGCTTATCTTTTGTGTCCCAAGTTTTAAGAGGAGTAGAAGAAGTTGCGAGAATGTACAAGTACGATATTTTAGTTTCTTCTACCTATGGCGACCCTGAAATAGAAAACAAATACATGAAACTATTTTTACAAAAACAAGTTGAGGGAATAATTGTAATTACTGAATCTGACAACAAGGAAAGGATCCAGTATTTAAAAAGCCTAAAGGTACCAGTTGCCTACTTAAATAGGTATTATAGAAACGACGAAATTTCTACAACAACTATAGACAATATCGAATCTACCAAGGCTCTAATTGAGTATTTAATTTCTATGGGCCACGAAAAGATAACTTATTTAGGCAATAAAAAAGACCTAGAGGCAACAGTTGAACGTTTTAGAGAAAAGGGCTATATGGAAGCCATGAAGGAAGCAGGTCTTAAAGGAGAGATCCTAGCCCTAAGTGAAGATTCTGAAGAAGGATTTTTAGATGTAAAAGATTCAATTTTGGCAAGTGTAAAAAATGGAACTACTGCCCTTGCAGTTTTCTCAGATGAAGGGGCCATTAGGGTTATTAATATGCTCAAGGACAATGGAATCCAAGTTCCTGAAGACGTATCTGTTACAGGCATGGGAGACATTACCATGGCAGACCTTTATAGGCCAAAGCTTACAACAGTAAAAGAACCTCTTTACGACTACGGAGCAGTTTCTGTTAGAACTATTATTAAGGCCATTAAAGGCGAAAGTATAATGCCTAAGGAAAAATTAATTTTGCCTTATCAAATAATAGAAAGAGAAAGTGTCAAAAAACTTTAACCTATGAAATATGCTGTAGTATCGTCATCTCAACTTAGGGGCCAGGCCATGTACAGCCTCTGCCAAAGTTTTTTAGACAGTGACTGTGGCCACTTACTAATAGGCTCCTATGACATGGACTATGTCCTCTACGAAGACCTAGATATTTTGGTCTTTGACTATAAATATTATTTAGACTATAGAAGTAAAATTAGAAACTTAAAGACCTTAGACAAGCTTTTAATTTTAATTACTTTTGATTTAGAAAATAAAGACCTAGGCAGGCTGCCTGATTTTATTAATCTCATTGGAGCAGACTCTCCTGTAAGAGACTTAAAAAAGCTCTTTATAGTAGAAGAAAAAGCTGAAGAGACTTTACTTTTAGAAGACAGGGACAGGTCAATTTTATTTTTACTGGCCCAGGGCCTTTCTAACAAGGAAATTGGAAAAAAACTTTACCTAAGTGAAAAGACTATAAAAAATAACTTGTCTAGGATTTACAAGTCTATGCAAGTAAAGAATCGCTATGAGGCCATTGAGGCCTACAATAACAAAAAAATTCTTTATCAAAAAAAAGGCTCTTAAGAA
>CAYFUN010000002.1:25425-65583 GCA_964346535.1 uncultured Peptoniphilaceae bacterium | reverse complement strand
AATATTCTTAAAAGCCTAATTTTTTTATAGAGATTTAATATATTCTGTGGCCTTTATTGCAGCCCTAGTTCCATCAGCAACTGCTGTAGAAACTTGGCGGACATTTGTGTTTCTAACGTCGCCTACTGCAAAGACTCCTGGAATATTAGTTTGACACCAGTCGTCAGTTTTAAAGTATCCATTTTCTTTTTCAACTTGGTCGGCTATAGAGACATTTGGATTTGCTCCAATATGGACAAAGACTCCGATTTCATCGGCAGAAATTTCTTCGTCTTTACCAGTTTGAGAATTTGCTAAAATAACCTTGTTAACCCTTTGGTCTCCGTCTACTGCCTTTACAGATGAGGATAGGTGGACCTTTATATTATCCTTGCTTTCGATTATAGTTTTAAATTCTTTAACTGTGCCTAAAAAATCTCCGTGGTGGATTAGGTGGACCTCAGATGCAAAGTTTGAAAGATAAATTGCTTCCTTACAAGCTCCGTCAGATCCTCCAACTACAACGACTACCTTGTCCTTGTAATAATCATGGTCATTTTGGGCGTTTTGATATAGGCCCTTCTTAGTAAATTTATCTTCATTACTTAAGCCTAATTTTTTTGGACTTGTTCCGTTGGCAAGAACTAGGGCCTTGGCCTTATAAGTTTTGTCTTTAGTCTTAACAATTTTTTCGGAAGCCTTTAGGTCAGTTTCAACAACTTCTTCGTAAACAACTTCTAGGCCATAGGATGAAACTTGGTCAGCCATTCTCTTGGCAAAGGACTTGCCAGTTTCATTTTCTATAAGTCCTGTGTAGTGGGTGACTGTAGAAATATTTCCAATCATGCCACCAATTTTATTTTTTTCTATTAATAGGGTTTTGAGACCTCTTGAAAGAGCATAAATTGCTGTAGATACTCCTGCTGGTCCGCCGCCGACAATAATTAAATCGTACATACTTACCTCCTTGTATAATAAAGTACTACCCTTTGATTATAAGACTATAAATTTTTATTTGCCAGGCAATAAAAAAACTTTCAACAAAACTTCTTAAAGCCTTGGGCCTAAAGACCTTTAAATAAAGTAAAATATTTACTATAATAGAAGGAGACCATAATAAAAGGAAGAGATAATATGACAGAAGACTTAACAATTGATGAACTTTGGAAGACTTATCCCATTGAAATAAAAAATCCCAATGGCAACTGGCCAAACTTATATGAAGAAGAAAGGGACAGACTAAAAGATATTTTTGCAGCCAGGTCTTATAAAATCCACCACATTGGCTCAACTGCTGTACCAAACTTAAAGGCCAGGGACATAATTGACATCCTAGTTGAAGTTCCAGCTGACGAAGACATGAACTTCCTAGCCTTTCTCCTAGTTAAAAGCGGCTACAAGAAAATGCTAACAGAAAAATCTAGGATTTCCTTAAACAAAGGTTACAGAGAAGACGGAGACGAAGATCAAATTTTCCACATCCACCTTAGAAGGACAGGAGACATTGATGAAATTTATTTTCGCAATGCCCTTAGAAAAAATCCTAGAATGGCAAAAAACTATGAGACCTTAAAGGAAAAGCTGGCTGAAGAATTTCCAACTAGCAGGGAAGACTATATTGCAGGAAAATCTGACTTTATAAACAAGTACACCCAAATGGAAAAAGAAAACTTTAAATAAAAAAAGATGAGATTTTTTTGATCTCATCTTTTTTATATTAACCTAGATTGTCTTCTAAAATTTCCAGGACTAGTTCCTTGGTAGGTTAAAAATGTAGTTGAAAAATGACTTTGGGACTTGTAGCCACATTTTTGGGCAATATAATCAAGAGGGTAGGTGCTTGTGCCTAAAAGGTCTTTGGCCTTTTCTATCCTAAGAGAGTTTACATACTTGCAAAAACAAGACCCTGTTGTCTTCTTAAACAAAGTGGAAAAATAATTTTTATTTAAATGAACTTGGCCTGCTACTAGGTCTAGGGAAAGGTCCTTGTCCAGATTTTCCCTTATATATTCTAAAGCAGTATTTATGTATTCATTTTCAGTTGGGTTATTTGTCCTAATACAGCTGTAGTAGTCTTCTAAAATCAGTGGATCAACTTGACCCTTAGAAATTTTTGCTAGGTTGGTGGAGTAGACTTTTTCAATGCAAGTTTCATTTAAGGCAAAAGACTTTTTATAGTGTAAGTAGGTTATTGTATTAAGACTAGATATGATTGTAAGTTGTTGGACCTGGTCTTTATTTTCTATTAGAGCCTTATAGATTTTTTCTATTTGGTCTTGGTCCTTAGCTTCAATTGCTTGTAATAAGAGCTTAAAATTTCTTTCTATTATAGTAATCATTTCACTCCTCCTAAAGCCTATTATAAGACAAGTGATAATTAATATCGATAATAATTTTGTGAAAATTTTTTCTAGCTAAACTTTCTCTAATAGATATTTAAAAATAAAAAAAGATTGGACTTTGCATCCAATCTTTGACTTTAAAAACTTCTACCTGCTCCACCGCCGCCAGAAGATCCGCCACCGCCAGAAAATCCTCCGCCAAAGCCTCCAGATGAAGAACCTCCACCTGAAAATCCTCCGCCAAAACTTCCTGGAGACCTATAGCCTCCGTAGTAGCTTCTCTTATACCTTCTTCTGCCTCTAGGACCTCTAGGTCCACGCCAAAAGTTTAGGTAAAATGCTATTAGTATTATCAATATTAAAATGGTAAAAAGGTCTATTCCATCACTTTGATTATTTAAAGTATTAATATAATCTTGGTAGTTGCCCTCTAATTCTATATCGTATTCTAAGGCGACTTGAGAGATGACGGCCCTAAAGGTTTCCATTAAGGCCTGGTCAAAAGTTCCCAGGTCGTCTCTGTCTACTAGAGGCAAGAAATACTCGTCAATTATTCTACCTACCTTACCATCGTTTAATATTCCTTCAAGGCCATAGCCAGTTGTAATATAAATAGAATACCTATCTGTACTTGGCTCCTTGGCTAAAAGAATAAGGGCGCCATTGTTTAATTGTCCATCTCCAATTTTCCACTTTCTAAATAATTCTAAGGCATAGTCTTCAACTGGATAGCCTTCTAGGTCATTAATAGTTGCTACAACAACTTGGGCCTTGGTCTTTCCTTGAAGTTCAATGTTAGTCTTCATCATTTCTTCCTTAGAAGCTTCACTTAAAACTCCCATTTGGTCGTAGTAGAAAAATTCTCTTGATGGGTCAGGCAAGTCTATGGCAAAGACTTGGGCTGGCAGGGTAGATAAAATAAATACTAGAATTAATAAGAGAGGAATAAACTTTTTAAAAGTTTTATCCTTCATGATCTTATCCTAGGTAGTTTTCTATAAGCCTATAACCAAAGTCAACTGTAGGTGCTTTTTCAGAACCTGGATCAGCTTCAAAGTAAGCCTTAGGAGAGAAACCTAAAATTTTTGCAAAAATAGAAGTAGGGAACCTTCTAACTTGAGAGTTATAAGTATTAACTACTCCATTGTAGTCTTTTCTAGCTACAGCAATTCTGTTTTCTGTTCCAGCAAGTTCATCTTGAAGTTGAATAAAGTTTTGGTTGGCCTTTAATTCAGGATAGGCTTCTACAACAACGTTGATGTCACCTAAGGCCCTAGTTAGTTCTGCATTTGCCTCAGAAAGTTCCTCAGGGTTTGATGCGCTAGTAACCTTGGACCTGGCTTCAGTTATTCTTGTTAGTGTTTCTTCTTCGTGAGTCGCATAGCCCTTTACTGTGTTAACTAAGTTAGGAATAAGGTCAGCCCTTCTTTGGACTGCAGTTTGTAAGTCGGCATAGGCTTGGTTGACTTTTTCTTCTGTTACAACTAGGCCGTTGTAGGTATTAAAAAGTCCAAATCCTATTACTGCAACAATAATTAAAATAATTAAAAATTTGCTTCCACCTTTTTTCATAAAATCCTCCTTTATTGCTTTTCGGTAAAAGATTACCGAGCTATTATGTTCTAAATAGAAAAAAGTTTTTTACTTTAAGATTTATTTTTTAAAAACTAAAGCTCTGTGTTTAATTAATACCCAAAAATACAAGGTCAAGACAAAATTTCTCAGGCGGAAAAAATTCTGTCAGTGAAAAAATAAAAATACAATATGTAAAAGTCTATAAAAGGTCTGTAAATTTTTAAAGAAAAGAAAAAATCCTCTGCTATAATAATAATTGATAATAGTTATCAACCAAACCTTACTATTATTTACCTCTTATTAAAAATTGTTAGAAAAAGAAAAAAACTGGGAGCCTGGCTGCCAGTTTTTTCTATGGAAAGATTTAAAAAAATTCCTGCCAGAAATTTCTAGCAGGAAAATAATTTTTAAAAGGCTGTCCAGCCACCATCAACAACTACAACTGTTCCATTTGTAAATGAAGAATCATCTGAAGCCAAATACAAGTAGGTCTTAGCCAGGTCTTCTGGTGTAGCTGAATATGGGAATAGTTTTGCACTGTCCATAAGTTTGTTTAGAGTTAACATATCAGGGTTTGCAACCTTGGCGCCAATTTCTGTTGAAATTGTTCCAGGAGCAACTGCATTACATCTTATTCCTTGGTCAGCGTAAGTGTAGGCTATATTTTTTGTCATGCCAACTACTGCGTGTTTAGTAGCTATATAACCTAGGCCACCTCTCATACCGTGAAGGCCACCAACAGATGCTGTATTAATAATTGAACCAGCCTTGTTGGTTTTCATTATAGGAATTACTAGTCTAGAAAGTTTCATGACACTGTGAACATTTACATCAAAAAGTTTCATCCAAAGGTCGTCTTCAATATTTTCTAGGGCCTTATACTCATCTAAAATTCCAGCATTATTAACTAGAATATCTATAGTATTGAAATTTTCTATAGTTGTGTCAACTAATTTTTTTAAGTCTTCATCCTTAGAAACATCAACTTCCACAGGAACAATTTTTCCTTCATAGCCTTTGTTTTCAACATTTGCCTTTAGATCATCTAGCTTTTCTAAACGTCTGGCTCCTGCAACTACTATGGCCCCTTCTTGGGCAAATAATGTAGCAACAGCCTTGCCGATTCCAGAACTAGCTCCTGTTACTATGGCTACCTTGTTTTTTAATTTCATAAAAAACCTCCTTTGTAAATTCTTTAAACAAATTTTCATTTCTACCAATCTATTCAATAGTCTTCCAAAGTGTATTAAAAATTTACCCCTTTAAAAGTTTTTTCAATCAAGATAGCTAAGATTGAAAATAAAAAAAACCAGCTCGAGGCTGGTTATTATTTGACTTGTAATTTAATTTTTGAAATTCTATTTTTGTCTAAGTCTAAGATAGTAAAGACTAGATTTTCATATTCTAAAACTTCTCCTTGTTCAGGAATCCTATCAAACTTTTCAAAAATAAAACCTGCTATTGTGTCTACCTCATCTGATTCTAATTTCAAGTTTAGTCTTTCGTCTAAGTCTTCTAATCTTAAAGCCCCATCTAAAAGGTAGGCATTTTTATTTAAGACTCTAATTTCATCGTCAATTGAGCCTTCGTCATATTCGTCTTCAATTTCTCCTACAATTTCTTCTATTAAGTCTTCCATAGTTACAATGCCGTCAGTTCCACCATATTCATCTAAGACTATGGCCATGGTAGAATTATTTTTTCTCATTTGGGCAAAGAGATAGGCAGACTTTTGGTATTCAAAAGAATAAATAGGCTTTCTCAAAAACTTTCTAATGTCTACGTCTTTTTCTTTTATTATTGGAAGCAAGTCTTTAACGTGGAGAATTCCAAGGACGTTGTCTATGTCATTTTCATAAAAGGGAATTCTAGAATAGCCTTCTTCCATAAAGGTTGCAATAATTTCATCCATGCTAGTGTCTTCAATGTCAATGGCAACAACATCTGTTCTAGGAGTCATTACATCTTTAACATAGGTGTCAGAAAAATCAAAAACTTTTTCAATAATGCCATACTCATTAACATCTAAAAGACCTTGTTCCTTTGATAAATTCATGGCGTTAAAAAGTTGGTCTTCAGTTATTTTTGGTTCCTTACTATCTTTTTCTAGACCAAAAAGTGATCCTAGAGCCTTTGCAGAGGCACTGACAAAAGAACAAATTGGACGGGAAAATTTTGTATAAGCTAGGGCAAAGCCTACAAACTTTATACAAACCTTGTTGCCCATGGCCCAAGATATATAGTAGGGAGCACTTTCTCCTATAACTAAAATCAAAATAGATGCTATAATTACAGCTATAATCATTCCACTTAGTTGATAGTAGTAAAAGCCAAGAGAGGCAATTGCTGCAGCAGCAAAAGCATTGGAAAAGTAATCTGAAATTAGAAAGGCAGTTTGAAGGTCTGATAGGATGTCTAAAAGTACTAAAAGCTGGCCTTCCTTTTTACTGCTAATTAAGTCTTCTTCCATAAACTCTTGGATTTTAAATTTATTTAAGTCCTGGTAAGAATACTTTAAGAGGGTAAAAAAACCACTAAGAAATAGGGCCACCAAGGCGACTATTATCTGGGGTAGTGGATCAATTCCCATAAATCAACACTCCTTTAAAATTAAAATTTCCTTTATTATACCACAGGCAGTAAAAAAATATCTACTTGTGATAGAAAAGTTAAGAAAAATTCTTTTAAACAACTTAAAAATTAAAAGAGCTAAAGACTAGTATTTAACTAATTTACAAGGATTATTACAAAAAAATCATCAAATTGAAAAATTGGGGTAATATTTTTGTAACAATTCTGTAATACTTTTTGAAAGCCTTGTAAATACTGGATCCTAGAACTTGAAAAAATGGCTTTATATTTACAAAAAGCCTGTAAGCTAGATATACAAAGGCTTACAGCCACAGGCTTAAAATGTTGACAAATTTATACAAATAAATTAATATCTCAATAGAGCTGAAAAGTTACAAAAAAGTTACAATTCAGTTTTTTATTAGGAGGTAATTATGAATCAGAACAAAAGTCAATTCAGAGGGAAGCTCCGTCTGATATTGATGTTGCTCGCTTTTGTAGTTATAGGCATGGGTTTTACAACTATGTTAACTAATGAAGTAACCCTTGTTTATGACGGAGAGAGCTCAGTCATTAATACTACTTCGAATACAGTAGAAGACTTATTAGCAGAAAGAAATATTGAATTAGTTGATCATATATACTTAAGTCACCCAGCAGATACAGCCATAAAAAATGGCATGGAAATTACAGTAAGGTCTCCAAAAAATGTAATAATTCTAGATAATGGAGAAGAAAAGACTGTTCAAACAGGAATCCTTCAAGTATCTGAAATACTTAAAGAGTATGGTTATGAATTAAAAGAAAAAGACTATACAATTCCAAAAGCAACTGAAAATATTAAATTTTCAGCAGGCAAGGATCCATTAATTATAGTAAACAGAGTTTATGAAAAAACTGTTACAGAAGTTGTTTCAATTCCTTTTGAAGAAGAGACAGTAAAAAACCCTGAACTTACTAAAGGCCAAGCCCTTGTAGTTCAAGAGGGAAAAGATGGATCAAAAATTGTTACAACTGGAATAACTGTTATGAATGGGGTTGAAGTTGAATCTCACATAGTAGGAGAAGAAGTTGTAAACAAACCTGTAAAGAGAATTTTAGAAGTAGGAACTAAAGAAGTAAAAGAAACAATTGAAAATGTAAAAGCCAGCACAGAAGAAATTAAATCTGGCTACATCAATGGTAGAAAAATCTTAAAGGTTTTAACCATGAACGCAACAGCCTATGATGCTTCATTTGAATCAAATGGTCATTGGGGTCCTATAACAGCTATAGGAACAGACCTTAGACATGGAGTTGTTGCAGTAGACAAAAGTGTTATTCCACTAAGGTCAACACTTTATATTGAGTCTATGGACGAATGGCCATCATACGGAATGGCAAGTGCCGAAGATACAGGCGGAGCTATAAAGGGAAATAAAATTGACTTATTCTTCCACTCTAGAGACACTGTAAAAAAATTTGGCAGAAGAATGGTAAAAGTATATGTATTAGAATAGTATTAAACCGAGGTCAAAAGAGGCCTCGGTTTTTGCATGGAGACAATAATTGTGTTATATTTATAGGTGGAAAAATTGCGATAATTAATAGAAGAAAGTCTTTTGGGTATTAATAAGTAGAAAATTTAGGAGGGCCTATGTTTGGAAAAAAAGTACAAGTAGAACTTGATCTAAGTGAACCTATGCTTAGAGAAGTTGAATTAATTTTAAAAGAAAATAATTTAGATTTAAACCAGGCAGTGAATTTATTTCTCTACTCATCTGTAAGCAAGCAAAAATTAACTTACGATGAGGCCCTGGCCCAAGACTTTTATACAAACATAGAAAAAAATGCCAGGGACTTTCTCTTTAAAGAATTAGATCTTGGAAGAGCATCTTTTTCTGGCCCTGAAATAAACCAAGACCAAGTGCTAATGTTTTTAGGGCTCTATTAATATGATTAAATACTCTTTAAAGGCCTTAGAAGACCTGGCCGCCTTAAAAAACGATTTAATAAACAAAGATTCAGTTCTTGCCCTAGTTACTATTAGCGACTTGGTAGAAAGAATTGGAAGGATAGATAGAGAAGATTTAAAGTCAATAAGTGATGGAGACCTTATTTACTACTACACTACTATTAATGATCAAATGATATTTTTAAGAATTCAAGCAGACGACCTACACATAGATAGAATTTTTTCCAAGGACCTAGACTTTATAAGACTGGCCTTAGACTTAGAAAAATAAAATGGAGGGCTTATGGCACTAAAGGAAAATATACTTGAAATAATAAAAGAAGCAAAGAGACCTCTTGCCCAAGAAGACTTAGCAGAACTTATTGGCGTAAGAGGCAAGGAAGCAAAACTTGTCTATAAGACCTTGAAACAAATGGAAAAGGAAAATCTCCTAGTTAAAGATAAAAAATCTCGCTACAAAATCTTAGACCAAGACAATGTCTTTGTTGGCCAAGTTGACATGGCCCAAAGAGGTTTTGCCTTTGTCATAGTTGAAGGCAGAGATGATATTTTTGTGGCTAAAAATGATTTAAACACAGCCATGGACAAGGATGAAGTTTTAGTTGTCTTAAAAACCCAGGCCACTGACTCAGGAAAAGCTGAAGGCTATATTAAAAAAATTATAAATAGAAATATAAAAAACATTGTAGGGACTCTTTATAAAAAGAAAAAAGACGACTTTGCCTTTGTTATCCCAGACAGCAAGTCAATTAACTATGATGTCTTTGTCAAGGGCAAAAACTTAAATGGAGCTGTAGACGGCCAAAAGGTCTACGTAAAAATCACCAAGTATCCAGAAAATGACAAAAAACCTGAAGGAGAGGTTGTAGAAGTTTTAGGTTTTCCAGATGAAGATGGCATAGACGTTCTTGCTGTAGCCTACAACCACGGCATCAAAATGGACTTTCCAAAAAGTGTTTTAGACGAAGCCCATGCTATGCCTACAAGTGTTAGAGATGAAGATTTAAAAAATCGTAAGGACTTTAGAGACCAGCTGATCTTTACCATAGATGGAGCAGATGCCAAGGACTTAGATGACGCAGTTGGCCTAGAAATTTTAGAAAACGGATCTTATCTTCTAGGTGTTCATATAGCAGATGTGGCCCACTATGTTAGAGAATATTCAGCCATTGACAAGGAAGCAAAAATCAGAGGCAACTCAGTTTATTTAATTGATAGGGTAGTGCCAATGTTACCTGAAGAATTGTCAAATGGAATTTGTTCCCTAAATCCAGGTGAGGACAGGCTGACCCTTAGTGTCCTAATGGAAATTAATTCTCAAGGCAAGGTTGTAAATTCAGAAATTTGTCAGGGATTAATTAAATCTAAGGCTAGACTGACTTACACTGACGTTTCAAATTATTTAGAAGACGACGACAAAATTGCCAAGGACCTTTTAGGTCCAGAAATTTGTCAGACCCTTGACCACATGAAAGACCTAATGGAAATTTTAAACAAGAGACGTCACGACAAGGGAGCCATAGACTTTAACTTTGCTGAATGTAAAATAGACTTAGATGCCAGAGGCAAGGTTGTAAATATTTCTAAAGAAGAAAGGCGAGTGGCCAACAGGCTAATAGAAGAGTTTATGCTAGTTAGCAACCAAACTGTTTCTGAAAGTTATTTTTGGCAAGAGATTCCATTTTTATACAGGATCCACGAGCAACCAGATGACGAAAAACTTATGATCTTTTTAAACTTTGTTAGAGGCCTAGGATATTCTGTAAAAACTTCGCAAAACGAAATTCACCCTAGAGAGCTCCAAGCAGTTATAGAAGAAGTCCAAGGGAAGAAAGAAGAAATGTTAGTTTCTAGAATGATGCTAAGGTCTTTAAAAAAGGCCAAGTACTCTGAAGAAAATGACATTCACTTTGGCCTATCATCAAAGTACTACTCCCACTTTACTGCGCCAATAAGAAGGTATCCAGACTTGCAAATCCACAGGATTATTAAAGAAAACATAAATGGCCGCCTAAACTCAAGAAGGCTGGACCACTATGAAGAAATTCTTCCTGAAGTTGCAAGCCATTCATCAAAAATGGAAAGGCTGGCAGAAGAAGCAGAAAGAGATGTTGAAAAAATTAAAAAAGCTGAATACATGGTTGACTACATTGGCTGTGAATATGAGGGAATAATTTCAGGCATAACATCCTTTGGAATTTTTGTAGAATTAGAAAACACAGTTGAAGGCCTAGTGCCCTATAACAGCCTTGAAGACGACTACTATGTCTACAACAGAGACAATATGACAGCAGTCGGCGAGAAAACTCAAAAGACCTACAGCCTTGGAGACAAGGTTAGGATAAAAGTATATAATGTAGATGTGGAAAAATATGCCATAGACTTTATTATAATAAATTAGAAGAGGAAGATGAGATGGCAAAAAAGAAAAAACTAGATGGCAACAATTTAGTTACAAATAGAAAGGCCAGACACGAGTATTTTATAGAAAGTACCTATGAGGCTGGCCTGGTTTTAAAGGGGACAGAAGTAAAGTCAATTAGAAAGGGCTCAGCCAACCTTCAAGATGCCTATATTTCTTTTAAAAACGGCGAGGCCTTTGTTGACAATATGCACATTAGTCCCTATGAACAAGGAAATATTTTTAACGAAGACCCAATGAGAAGGAGAAAGCTCCTTTTACACAAAAGGGAAATTAGAAAACTTGAAAGCGAAGTTCAAAAACAAGGCATGACTATAATTCCTCTAAGACTTTACCTAGTCAATGGCAGGGTAAAAATTGAAATCGCCCTAGCCAAGGGTAAAAAACTTTATGACAAGAGAGACTCAATAGCAGAAAGAGATTCGAAAAGATCAATAGACAGAGCAATGAGACAAAATTTAAAATATTAAAGCAAGAGGAAATATGCAAATGAAAAAATTAAAGAGAGTTTTTCTCCTAGGCCTAGCCTTATTGAGCTTAGCTGGCTGCCAGGAAAAAACTTCTGGAGAAAAGACAGAAGAAACTCAGATGCAAGTTGAAGACCAAGACCAAGAAACAGAAGATACAATTAAAGTTGAAGCAACTGAGGGCTTAAACAAGTACAGCAATTATTTTTTTGATAGTTTTGATACAGTTACTCAAACTGCAATTTTTGCAGAGACAGATGAAGAGGGCTACAAGTACAGCAAGTATATAGAAGACAGAATGGCCGACCTTCACAAGGAATTTTCTTCCTTTGATGCCTATGAGGGAGTAAATAATGTTTATACTATAAACACTCAAGCTGGTAAAGAGCCAGTCCAAGTTTCAGATGTGCTTTTTGACCTTATAGAATCTGCCTTAGAAGATTATAAAAATTATTCTTACAAAAACGACATTTCCTTTGGCAGGGTTACAGAAATTTGGAGAAGGGCCATGGATATTTATGGAGAAGAAGGCCATGACCAGGACAAGAAGGACTTGCCAAGCTTTGAAGAATTAAAGGCAGCTGACTCTTTTACAAATATAGACAATATAGTTTTAGACAAGGAAAACAAAACAGTTTTCATTACTGATCCTAATACAAAACTAGATGTAGGCGCAGTTGCCAAAGGCTATGCAGTTGAACTAGTGGCCCAAGAACTTGAAGCCATGGGCGCCAAGTCTGTTTTAATTTCAGCAGGAGGAAACGTTAGGGCCATAGGCGGTCCGTCAGATGGCAAGAGAACCAATTGGGCAGTTGGCATTCAAAATCCAGAAGCCCATGGAAATGACTCAGCTGAATCAATAAAAGAAATCCTCTATATAAATGGAAAAAGTGTAGTAACCTCAGGAGACTATGAAAGATATTTTACAGTTGACGGAAAAAACTACCACCATATAATAGATGTAGACACCCTTTATCCAGCAGACCATTTTAGGTCTTTAACTATAGTAACAGAAAGTTCAGCTCTGGCAGACTTTTTGTCAACAGCAGTATTTTGTATGGACGTTGAAGCAGGCTTTGACCTAATTAATTCTCTTGACGGAGTAGAAGCTTTTTGGATTTTAAAAGATGGGTCAACTGTTCACACTCCAGGTATGGAAGCTTATATGGAATCAATGGGCGCAAGTCCAGTTAATTAATTTAAGGAGGCCTTATGGACAAAATATTAGTAATTGAAACTGGTGGAACCTTTGCTACAAAAAGTGTAGATGGCATTAGGTCACTGGCAATTGGCGATGCAGATATTTATACAAAAAAAGAAGTCTTAGCAAAAAAAGAAGAATACGGTTTTGACTTTGATATAATTAGACCAATTTATACCCTAAGTGAAAATATGACTATAAAAAAACTAAATGTCTTAATTGAATCAATAAGGACCATGAACTTAGACGGCTACAAGGGAGTAATAATAACTCACGGAACAGATACCATGGCCTATTCAGCAAATGTACTTTCAATGTTATTTGCAACCAAGGGCCTGCCTTTAGTTTTAGTTTCATCTAACCATCCAATTGATATGGAAATTTCCAACGGAACAATAAATTTTGTTTCAGCCATAGACTTTATATACACCTGTGATGTCCAAGGAGTTTTTGTAGTCTACAAGGACGAAAGAGGAGAAATCCAAGTCCACCTAGGCTCAAGAGTAAAACAAATGGACCAATCTCTTGACGGCTATAAGAGATATAAAAATAGGGAGTTTGGCCAAATTGTCGATGGAAAGTTTGTCCTTTCAGACCAGGCCCATCCAGTTGAAGAATTAAATGAGAGAAGGCCTCTTTATGACGACTTGTCCTTGGCCAAGAAAAATATTTTAATGCTAATTCCATATGTTGGCCTTAGATATGACCTAATTAGCCTAGATGACATTGACGGAATAATTTTAGGAGTCTACCATTCAGGAACTTTAAATACAGATGTCAACGAAAGAGAAACTTGTGTAAATACAATTTTTGAAAAGGCCCTAGAAAAAAACATTCCAGTTTTTATTTCTGAAGTTGAATCAGACTTTGACCTTTATGAGTCTGCAACATCTTTAGAAAAATTATCTAACGTCCACTATATTTACGACACAGCCATGGAAAATCTTCACGCTAAAGTTCTCCTAGGCATGTCTAAGTATGAGGGCCAAGAACTTTTAGATTATTTAAATACAAATATTTTCTTTGAAAAATTAGAAAAGTAAAAATGAAAGACAACCACTGTAAGCCTAGCTTATGGTGGTTTTTTATTTTTCAAAAATATATTTAACTGACTTGCCAACAAATTAAAATAAGTGGGCGAGAAGTTTAAGTTAAAAAGAAAAATTATTTAAAAACAAATAAATCGATAAGCATAAGCCGACAAAAAGCAAGATCAACAAGAGGCAACTTCAAAACAAAATCAAGAAAATTAAACTTAAATCGCAGATAAATTACAAAACTTAAAAACAAAATTAAAATAAATCAATTTTATTTCAAATAATACCTTGCAATATTTAGTAGCTGGTGGTATTATATAGCCAAGAAGAAAAGAGGTAGACTTATGAACATACAATTTAAAAAAGGAGTCTTAGAACTTCTAGTGTTTTCCCTCTTAAAAGACAGAGACCACTATGGTTATGAAATGGTAGAAAAAATTTCTAACCATATAAATATTTCAGAAGGGACCATTTATCCCTTGCTGAGAAGATTAAGTAAGGACGGTTATGTTTCAACTTACTTAGAAGAGTCTCAGTCAGGACCGCCGAGAAAATACTATAAGTTAACAGCAAGTGGCTACAGCCAATACGAAGACCAAATCGACCAGTGGTATGAGTTTGTAAATGGGGTTAACAGCCTTTTAAGGGAGGATGAAGATGAATAAAAAAGATTACTTAGACCTGCTTAGGTATTATCTTAGGGACTTGCCAGATATTGTTGTAGAAGATATTGTCTACGACTATGAAGAGCACTTTAACATAGGCCTAGCCAAGGGAAAAACTGAAGAAGAAATAGCTAAAGAGTTAGGCTATCCAGATGACGTGGCCAAGGAGTACTTAAAAGGCGACTTTAACAAGAGGCCAGAAAGAAAGTCCTATGAAGAAGATTTTGAAGACTTAGATGGTGAAGACCTAGACCAAGACAAGGAAAAAAATTCTAAAATGGGTTGGATAATTTTGCTTATAATCTTGTCGCCATTAATTTTATCTTTTGTAGCTTCTGTCTTTGGCATAATAGTTACTATTATTATATTACTTTTTGGCACGGGGGTAGGTTTTTTACATGGAGGCCTTGCAATTATTGCATCCTTTATTCCAGGCCTTGGTCATTTGGTTTCTCTATCAATAAGCCATCCTATAACGAAATTATTTACTTCCATAGCCCTAATTTGCCTAGGCATAGTGCTACTTTATCTAGGAGTAAAATTTGTTCAACTAATGTGGAGTCTAATAAAGAAGACTTGGATTACTATTAAATGGAAATGGGTGAGACAATGAAAAAGTTTATAATTATAGTTTTTGTTCTTGGGATTTTAGCCCTTGTTGGAACTGGATTTTCTTATTACTTTTTAGAAGACAGGCCTGTAAATGTAGTTGTTGGTCCAAAGGAAGTAGCAGAAAGAATTATTGACTCAGATGACTTTGCCATTAAAATTAATGGCGAAAATTTTTTAGACAAAAGCGATTTTGATTTTGATTTTGACTTCGATTTTGATTCAGACTTGGACTTTGACCCAGAAGAAGGTCTATCTGGACCAATAAAGTCCATTGAAATTCAAAAACTGAATGGCTACTTGGTCTTAGAAAAAGCAGACAGGGAGGCTATTGAAATAAGTGAAAATGCCAGAGAAAATATTTCTTATAAGTATTCAAATGGCGTGCTTACAATTATTGATTCCTTAAATCCTTCAAATGTCAATAAGATGGCAAAAAATTTTAACGACTCTAGGGCAGTAAGAGTCTATAGCAAAAACCCTCAAGCAATAGCCTTTAAAATGGACAAGCTTAACGGGGCGACAAAAATAAATAGCAGGCTTAAGTCCTTAGACGTAGACAAGGTCAACGGGTCTCTCCAAGTTAAGGCAGACCAGTCCTTTGATGTTTCTATAGACAAGGTCAATGGAGAAGTTTCTTTAAAGATGGAAGATCTTGACTGCAGAATAAAAGTTGGCAAGGTCAATGGAGCCTGTATGATCTCTGGAAAAAATATGCTAGATTTTTTATCAAGAGACCCAATTGATGAAGTCATAGGATCAGGCAGAGACTTAATTGAAATTGACAAGGTCAACGGCTATCTTGGTATAGGCAAGTAAAATAAAAAGACTGGATGGAAAGATAATTTTCCTCCAGTCATTTTTTATTTGCTTTCTTTCATTAACATGTCATAGTAAAGGCCGCCACGGTCAACTAGGTCTTGGTGGGACCCTCTTTCTACAATATTGCCATAGGACAATACTAAAATTTCATCTGCGTCTTTAATAGTAGAAAGCCTGTGGGCTATTACAAAGGTCGTCCTGCCTTCTTTTAATTTTTCCAAGCCAATTTGGATAAAGCTTTCAGTTTCAGAGTCTATTGAAGAAGTCGCCTCATCTAAAACCAAAATCTTTGGATCTTTAATTATAGCTCGGGCAAAGGTTATAATTTGCTTTTCTCCTTGGGACAGGCCTGATCCTCCTTCAGAAAAAACTGTGTCTAAGTTTCTATTTAAGTTATCAAAGAGGTGTTTTCCGCCAACTGCTTCTAAGGCGGCAACAACTTCGTCATCAGCATAAGACCTGCCTAGAGTAATATTTTCTCTTAGTGTTCCCTGGTAGATAAAGGGCTCTTGAAGGACTATGGCCATGTTAGACCTAAGGTCGTCGAGGCTGTAGTCATTTGCATCTATGCCATCAAAGAGAACTTGGCCCTTTTGTTCCCTATAAAATCTAAAGAGCAAGTTAATAATTGATGACTTGCCAGATCCTGTTTGGCCAACTAGGGCTAAGGTTTTTCCAGCAGGAACCTCAAAGGAAATATTTTTTAGAACATAGTCTTTGTTTTTATAATAAAAGGACACGTCTTTAAAGACAACATTACCTTCCAGGCTTAAGCCCTTTATTTCTTTTTCTTCTTCAGCTTCCATAGAGAAAATTTCAAAAATGTGGTCAGCAGCTGCTAGGGACCTTTGAATTTCTCTCAGCCTATTTATAACTTGTTGGAGGGCTGAATAAATTCTTTGGGTGTAGTCTAAAAGAATATACATAAGGCCAACGGAGAAGTTTGGATTGCCCTTAAGATTCATCAGTCCAAAGACTAGAAGAACAACTAAGACATTTATATTTGACAAAGTTTGGGTGGCGTTAAAGGAGAGGAAAGAGTCTAGCCACTCAATTTTTAATCCAGTTTGGAAATTTTCTTCACTAACTTTTTCAAAGGCCTGATAAATTTCATCTTCAGTGTTGGTAGTTTTAATAACTTCCATGCCCTTAATATTTTCGTTTATGTCAGAATTTATTTGGGACAGGGACCTTCTAAAGTCGTGGTTGTACTGGCTTGAGTACTTGTTATAAAACTTGACTAAAAAATACATTATAGGCATAGGCACGATAACAAAGAGCACGGCCCAGCTGTGTTTAAATAATAAGACAAAGAAAATTGCTATTATATAAACTGCTGAAGTTACCATTTGGCCCAGTAGAGTTTGAAAGAGAGACTTGAGGGCGTTGGTGTCATTGGTAATCCTAGATACAACCTTGCCTGCAGAAATATTGTCAAAATACTTTTGTGGTAGCCTTTGAATGTGGTCGTACAAGTCCCTGCGAATTTCTATGGCAACTAAGTTGGCAGTCTTCATAAAGGACATACTTGACAGGTACCTAACTATAGCTTGGACTAGGCCAACAAGAAGATAGCCTACAAGTATAAGGCCAATTGACCTTAGTTCTATTAAGTGGTCATGGCCAAGTTTGTCGTCAATTATATTTCCAATTAGCATAGGCATAATAATTTGCAGGCCAGTTAAAATAAATAAAAGTATAAAGGCTTTGATTAAATCCTTCTTAACCCTTTTTCCATAGGCAAAAAGCCTGGAATAAACTTCTTTTGATTTTTTATTCTTGGTCATTTTCACCCTCCATCATTTGCTTGTCATATTGGTCCCTGTACCAAGGAGAACTTTTATAAACTTCAAGGTGAGACCCTTGGGCTTCGATTTTTCCATCGTCAAGTACTACAACATAGTCGTCAGGCTTTATAACAGAAAGTCTGTGGCTGGCAAAAATATTTGTCCTGCCTGCCCTTAAGTTTTCTAAATTTCTAATGATGTTAACTTCAGTTTTTGTATCAACTGCAGAAAAGACATCGTCTAAAATTAAAATTTCTGCATCTTTAATTAGGGCCCTGGCCAAGGCTATCCTCTGTCTTTGGCCGCCAGAAAGAGCAACTCCCTTTTCGCCAGTTAAAGTATCTAGGCCCTTAGGGAAGTTGTCTAAGTCTTTTTTAAGGTCAGCAAGCTTTACTGCCTCTTGAATTTCATCTGAAGAAAAATCTCTGTAAAGGTCAATGTTGTCTTTTATAGACCTAGAGAAAAGATAATTTTCTTGAGGCACATAGGCAATTTTGTCAATTAGGGACTTGCGCTTGTAGGCTTCAATAGCCTTGTCGTTTATATAAAGGTCGCCGTCTGTAATGTCATAAAGTCTTAAAAACTGTTTTAATAAAGTTGTCTTTCCAGACCCAGTTTTGCCAACTAAAATTACAGTTGACCCAGCTTTAAAGTCCAAGTTAATGTCTTCTAAGACCAAGCGGTCAGCAGACGGATACTTAAAGTCTAAGTTTTTAAAAGAAAAACTCGAAGCATGGTCTAAGGCGATTGCGTCATCTCTATCGACAATATCTTCCTTATAAGCCAGAACTTCTTCAATCCTATTAATAGATGCCTTGCCTTCTTGGCCCAAAGATAAAAAGTCCGATAGGGCAAAGGCTGGCCAAGAAAGATTAGAAACATAAAGAGTAAAGGTTATTAATGACCCTAAAGTCATGGCGCCCTTGTTAATTAAGGCCACTCCACCAAAAATTGAGGCAGTCATTAAAATTGTATTAAAGGCAGAAGACAGGGGCATATAAAGTTGCAAAATTTTATTTTTGTCCATGTCCTTGTCCATGTTGTTATGAATTTCCTTGGAGAAATTTTTCATAAAGACATCCTCAACATTAAAGGCCCTAATGACCTTTATAGATGAAATAGACTCAAGGGTAAACTCGTTCATTTGGTCAAAGGACTCTTGAAGCCTTGTAAACTTATCTTCTAGTTTTAAATTGATTTTCAAAAGCAAAAACATAAAGGGAATAAAAACTAGCAGGCAAAAAAGAGTTAGCTGCCAGGAAATATTTGCCATAAAAAGTAAAAGAGCTATTGGATATAAAATGGCATCAAAAATACACATGATCCCGTAGCCGACAACTTCTGCCATTGACTCAATGTCGTTGGTGGCCTTGCCCATTAGAGACCCAGTTGAATTCTTTTCAAAAAATCTAGGAAACTGGCCCAGGTATTTTTTCATCAGGTCATTTCTCGTGTCCCTAGAAATTAAATAAATATTTTTAAAAAGGTTAAAGGACCAAACGACATTTATAAAATAATTTGAAACAATTAAAAAGGCAAAGATCCCCAACCAAGTTAATAGGTCTTCTCGAGTATAAGAAGCAGACACAATTGCATCTGCAACTTTTCCAATTAAATATGGTTTTGTAAAAGTTACGAAATATGAAATAAGCAAGAAAAAAATAGCTAAAAATTGATTTCTCTTATATTTTTTTAAAAAACCTCTTAATTTATACAGTGAACTAAACATAAATTCCTCCCCTAACCATTATACTCTAAAGATCAGTTTTTAAGCAGGGAAATTGTGGACAAATTGATTATTTTTTCTTATAATAGGGAATATTCTAGCTAATGGAGAGTAATTATGAAAATTTTTAAAAAACTTCTTCCCTATTGGAAGGATATTCTTTTTGTAACAATTACCTTATTTTTAAATGTTCTAGGAACCCTTTTAATTCCTAGAATGACAGTTGATATAATTAATATTGGAGTCCTTGAAGGAGACCTTTCTTATATTAAGACCCAAGGACTGACAATGGTGGCCATAGCCCTTATGGCTTCTATTTTTATGATTATATCTGTAAAATATGCCACAAAAGTTGCAACATCTTTTGCAGCAGACTTGAGGCTAGAGCTTTTTAAAAAAGTTCAGGACCTATCTATAAACCAATTTGAAAGTTTTTCGTCTTCGTCTCTTATAGTTAGGGCCACAGATGACGTCAACCAACTTCAAGGCTTTGTTAGAATTGGCCTAAGGGTTTTGTTAAGGTCGCCACTAATGTTTATTGGCGCAATTTTTATGGCCCTGTCTACAAATATAAAATTATCTACAGTTTTTATTGTCACCCTGCCACTGACTATGTTGGTAATTATAATTTTTGCTAAAAAGATGCTGCCAGTTTCTAAGGACTTGAGACTGGCACTAGACAAAATCACCCAGGCTTTTCGCCAAAGACTAGCTGGCATTAGAGTTATTAAGGCCTTTAACATGGAAGGCTATGAAGAAGAAAACTTTGCTGAGATAAATTCTGCCTACACAGATCTTTTTAAAAAAGCTGGTGACTATACAGCTGTTTTCAGTCCAATGATTGGCCTAATTATGAATTTGACCCTAGTTGCCATTGTCTACTTTGGATCAAAATTAATTTTATCTCAGGCCATGCAAGTTGGTGACCTAGTTGGCTTTATCCAATATGCAACTAGTATTATGATGTCGTTTTTATTTTTCTCAATGATAATTTCCCAACTGCCAAGGGCCCAAGCATCTCTAGACAGAATCAACGAAGTCTTAGATCTTGAAGCAGATAGACTAAGTGCAGGAAGTGAAATTTTAGACTCAATTGAAAGTTTAGAATTTAAAAATCTGACCTTTACCTATCCAGGTTCACAAGCTCCGGCCCTACAAAATATTTCCTTTAAAATAGAGAAGGGCATGAGGCTGGGAATAATTGGTTCAACTGGATCAGGCAAGACAACCCTGGCCAATCTTTTAGTGCGCTTTTACGATCCAGACTCTGGAGAAATTTTAATAAATGGCAAAAACATTAAAGAATACGAAATCAAATCCCTAAGAGATAAAATTTCCTATACAGAACAAAAGCCTAGCCTAATTGCAGGCACAGTTGCTGACAATATACTAATGGGCGACGACTTGGACTTTAAAGAAGATATTATTGAAGCCTTAAATATTGCTCAAGCTGACTTTGTAATTAAGAGAGAAGATGGAATTTGTTCTGAAGTTGCCCAAAGAGGCAGAAATTTTTCTGGTGGCCAGCAGCAGAGAATTTCCATAGCCCGTGGAGTTTATAAAAAGCCAGACCTTTATTTAATTGACGACTCTTTTTCGGCTCTTGACTACAAAACAGACAAGGCCTTGAGAAAGGACCTTTACGAAAATTCTAAAGACTCCCTTATGGTTTTAATAACCCAAAGGGCCAGTGTAGTTTTTGATGCCGACCTAATTGTCCTTTTAGACAATGGCAAAATGCTAGTAGCTGGCAGCCATAATGAGTTACAAGCAACCAGTCCTGAGTACAGAGAAATTTTAGAGTCCCAAGACTTTAAGGCAGGTGATCTAAATGGCTAGAAGAAAAGTAAATCCCAAAGACCAAAGAAAACTAGACAAGGAATCTTTTAAAATCCTAAAGAGACTTTTTACCTACCTTAGTCCTTTTAAGCTGGGTATATTTTTTATCATAGTTTTTGGCCTCCTAGGCACAGTTTTTGAAATCCTTGGCCCACTTTTAATGGGAAAAGCAACTAATATAATTGTTGCAGGCTTTAAAGAAAAAAATTTTCTTTGGGCAAGCTTTATAAAAATAATCTATCTGCTTTTAATTCTCTACGGCCTTTCAGCTCTGGCAGAATTTTTGCGTCTGAAAATTGCCAACAAGGTTAAAGTTTCTATAATCTACACCATGCGAGCAGATGTTTCAAAAAAATTAAAGGACCTGCCAGTGGCCTTTTATGACAAAAATCCCCTAGGCGATCTTTTGTCTAGGATGACTAACGATATCCAAACCATAGGCGACTCCCTTAACCAAGTTTTAAACCAGGTTTTTAATTCCCTAGTTGTGGTCCTTGGAATTCTAATTATAATGCTGAGGATCAGTCCGATGTTGACATTAATAACGGTGCTAATAATTCCTGCGACAATTTTGGCTTCAGTTTCTATAATAAAAAAGGCCCAAGCACTTTATTCCATCCAGTACAAGGACCTAGGAGACATAAACACCCACATAGAAGAAATTTTTTCATCTAACAAGTTAGTCAAGGCCTATAACTACCAAGACCAGGCCCTAAAAGACTTTGAAGAAAAAAACGAAAGACTAAGAGAATCAGCTGCAAAAAGTGACTTTCTATCTGGAATAACTATGCCAATTTCATTTTTCATTAACAACCTTGGCCTAGTTGCAACTGCAATGGTAGGAGCCTTTGAAATTATAAATGGATCCTTAGACATTGGTAGCTTTCAATCCTTTTACGAATACTCTAGAAAGTTTAATAGGCCTATCCAGCTAATAACAGAAATGCTAAGCATCCTTCAATCGGGAATAGCAGCAGCAGAAAGAGTCTTTGAACTTTTAGATGGGGAAGAGGAAGTCCAAAAAGCCCTAGCAGCTGTTGACGTAAATGACTTAAAGGCAAAATTAGACTTTAATGACGTGAGATTTTCTTACGGAGACAAGGAAGTTATTAAGGGCATAAGTTTTTCTGCCCAAGCTGGATCGAAAATTGCCATTGTCGGTCCAACAGGATCAGGAAAGACAACTTTAGTAAATTTGCTAATGAGATTTTATGACGTAGACTCTGGAGAAATTCTTTTAGATGGAGTCAATATTGAAAATATAAAACGCTCAGACCTGAGAGAAAATATTTCCATGGTCCTTCAAGACACCTGGCTCTTCCAAGGGACTGTTTTAGAAAATATTTCATACGGAACTAAGGGAGCCAGCAGGGATCATGTAATAAAGGCAGCCAAGTCTGCCTACGCCCACGACTTTATTTCCAAACTTCCTCAGGGCTATGATACAATTTTAGAAGAAAACGGCTCAAATATTTCTGAAGGTCAAAAGCAATTAATAACCATAGCCAGGGCCCTTTTAAAAAATCCAAGGATTTTAATTTTAGACGAGGCCACTTCATCAATAGATACCAGAACAGAAAGGCTGATCCAAAAGGCCATGGATCAACTTGTCCTTGGCAGGACGTCCTTTATAATTGCCCACAGACTTTCAACTATAATTAAGGCAGATATGATTTTAGTTTTAAAAGACGGTCGCATTATAGAAAAGGGAAATCACGAAGACCTACTAAAGCAAAATGGTTTTTACAAGGACCTTTATAGCAGTCAGTTTTAAATTTTAGCTTAAACAAAGGAAATACTATGACAATTCCAAATCATGGAGGCAATATCTATGAATATCCTCAGGGGATTTTAGATTTTTCATCAAATATAAATCCCCTAGGCTATCCAAAAATCTTAGAAGATAAAATTTCAAAAAACTTTGCTGACCTTTTAGTCTATCCAGACATAGACTATGTGAACTTAAAAAATTCAGTTGGAGCATATTTAAAGGCAGACCCAGCTCATGTTTTTCTTGGCAACGGGTCGGTGGAAATATTAGATATGATAATTTCTAACTTTAAGAGAATGGTTCTTGTTGAGCCTTGTTTTTCTGAATACAGACTTAGAGCCAAGGTCCACAAGCTAGAAGTTTTATCCCTGCCCCTAGGAGAAGAATTTAAAATTCCTATGGCGGCCTTAAAGGAAAGTATTCGCGAAGGAGACTTAGTTATACTTACTAATCCCAACAACCCAACAGGGAGAACTTTAAGTTCAGATGAACTACTAGATCTTTATCTTCATGTTGTTGAAAAAAACGCCTACTTGCTTTTAGATGAGGCCTTTTTTGAATTTGCAGATCTTGACTATGACACAATCGATTTATTTAGGCCCCTTGGCTTTGCAAACATTGGAATAATTAGGGCGGCGACAAAGTTTTTTGGCCTGCCAGGAATCCGCCTAGGTTATGGAGTATTTGACCTAGATATGATAAACTTATTAAAGGGAGCAGAGCTTCCTTGGTCTATAAATTCATTTGCAAATCTTGCAGGTGAATGTATATTCGATGAAGATTTTATTTCTAAGTCCAGGGCCTATATCTTTAAGGAGAGGGAAAGATTTTTTGGCCTTTTAAGTGAAATAAAAAACCTTAAGCCCTATAAGTCTAACTCAAATTACTTTTTATTAGAGTTTAAAGAAAAAAGCGAAGAAGAAATTTTCTCTAGGCTTTTAGAGAAAAATATTTTGGTGAGAAGGTGTTCTAACTACAATTTCTTAGAAGGGACCTTTATTCGAATAGCCATTAAGACCAAAAGCGACAACGACAAATTTTTGCAAGCAATTAAGGAAATTATGGAGGAATAAAATGGAATTTTCTTATAGGTTTTATACCAACCACGACTGTAAGTACTTACCCTGCCACAAGACAGATGATGTAGAAAACTTCAACTGCCTATTTTGCTACTGCCCTCTTTATATGTTAGAGGAAAAATGTGGTGGAAATTTTGAAATCAAAGACGGAGTTAAAGATTGTACAAATTGTATGATTCCCCACAAGCCAAGAGGTTATGACTACATAAACCAAAAGCTTGGAGAGTATATAACAGAAATGACTATAAAGAGACTAGAAAATGACTTATAAAATCGAAGAGCTAAGGGCTGGCATTGATCCAATTCCAGAAGCAGACTTAAAAAAATATAGAGACTATTGGGACAGCCTAGTTCATCCAACAGGATCTCTAGGCCAAGTAGAAGAAGTTGGCATAAAGCTTTGTGGAATCTTAGGGGAACTTCCAGAAAAAGTTTCTAAGAAGGCAGTTTTAGTTTTTTGCAATGACAATGGTATCTACGAAGAAAACATTTCTTCTTCGCCAAGAATTTTAACTGACCTTTTAGCTGTGCAAATGGGCGAAAACAAAACAGGAGTTGTTGCCCTAGCAGAAAATGCTGGAGCAGATGTTTTAGTTGTCGACTTGGGAATTGAAGACTTTAAGGGAAATGAAAAAGTTTTAAATAGGAGAATTTCCAACGGCACAAAAAACTTTATGAAGGAAGATGCCATGACTAGGGAAGAGGCCTTAGAGGCTATTTCCATTGGCTATGATCTAGCTTGCGAATATATAGAAAAAGGCTACAAGGTCTTAGGAACTGGCGAACTAGGTATGGGAAACACTACAACTTCGGCAGCAGTTATTAGAGGCCTAACAGGAATTTCAGAAGAGGAAGTTGTTGGCCTTGGATCAGGAGTAACAGATGAGCAACTTGCAAACAAGTTAAGAGTTGTAAGAGACTGCCTTGATCTTAGAAATATTGACCCAGCAGATCCTCTAGGAGTTTTAGCTAAAGTTGGCGGCTATGATATTGGAGCCATGGCTGGAGTTTATTTGGCCTGCGCCAAGCACAAGGTTGCAGGAGTAATTGACGGCCTTATTTCTTCAGCAGGAGCCTTGGTGGCCTACAAGCTCAACGAAAATGTAAAAGACTATCTCTTTGCATCTCATATAGCCAAAGAAGCTGGATCAAAATTTGCCTTGGACCAAATGGGACTAAGGGGCTACTTTGATCTTGAAATGAGACTAGGCGAAGGGGCAGGTTGTCCACTTTTATTTAGACTTTTAGATGACTCCCTATATTGTATGAACAATATGGTTAAGTTTGACCAAACAGATATTATTAACTGCCTGGTAAACATTAGGGACAAAAAATAAATGATAAGATTAGTTACAGGAGGCCAGCGCTCAGGCAAGTCCTCCTTTGCAGAAGGATTATTAAAAGACAAGAAAAATGTAGCCTATATAGCAACAGCAAGTGTTGACGGAGCTGAAATGGAAGAGAGAGTAAGGAAGCATAAAGAGACCAGGCCAGAAACTTGGTCAACTTATGAATGTTACAAGGACTTTCTTTCTCATATTGGCGATGAAGATTATTTTCTTCTTGAGTGCCTGGGGACAATGACATCAAATATTATGTACGACAAGACCAAGGACCTAGAGAGAATTTCTCCAGACCTTGCCCAGGAAATTGAAGATGAAGTTTATAAAAATGTCCTTGACCTAATTACTTATGTAAGAGAAAAGGACAAGGACCTAATTATAATCACCAACGAAGTTGGCCTAAGTCTAACTCCTATGAACCACATAAGCAGAGTTTATACAGACTGTCTTGGCAGAATTTCTCAAAGGGTGGCCAAGCTTTGTGATGAAGTTTATTTAGTAGTTTGTGGAATTGAGCTGAAGTTAAAATGATAGACGGAATAATTTTATCCTTCCAGGTTTTTTCTAGGATTCCCCTAAAAAAGCCAGTAGACTTTTCAAAAAAGAATTTAAAAATCGCCTTAGGCTTTTTGCCAATCCTTGGACTTTTAATTGGCAGCCTTCTTGGCCTGCTTTTACAATGGGTAAACCCAAAGGCTCCACTAGTTGGGGCAGTCTTGGCCTTGACCCTTTATATTCTTTTAACTGGCGGCCTTCACTTAGACGGCCTTGCAGATACAGCAGATGGATTTTTGTCAAATGCAGACCCAGCTAAGATTTTAGATATAATGAAAGACTCATTAATTGGGTCCTTTGGCTCTTTGACTTTAATTATTTACTGTCTCTTTAAGTTTGCTTTTTATGCATCTTTTACAGATGACTTAGTTCTCACTTTGGCACAAGTTTCATTTGTATCTAGGCTGTCTGCCCTTTATGTTATAAAAAAAGGTGGCCTAGCTAGGCCAGGTGGTTTTGGGGCGGCGATGAAAGAAGCCTTAAGTGACTACAAGGCCTTTTTCTTTAACTTAATTCTCTTAGGAGTCTTGGCCTACTTTGACTGGAAAATTTTACCAGTGGCCCTTATAAGCTTAATTGTTGGCCAACTTCTTATTAGACTGGCCAGCAAAAAAATTGGTGGCCTAACAGGAGACCTTTATGGAGCTACAATAGAAATAAATGAACTTGTAGCCTTATTAGTATTTTGGGGGTTAACATGGATTTAATATTACTTAGACATGGAGAGACAGTGCACAATACCCAGGGCAAATATTCAACAGACGACTGTCCACTTTCTGACAAGGGAGTCTACCAAATTGAAAAGGCAGCAGACAGGTTGCAAAAAATGATTATAGACAGGGCCTGGGTTTCTCCCCTAGCCAGAACGAGAGAGACCTTTGAAATAATAAATAACTACCACGCCTATCCCTTTGAAATAAAAGAAAATATTCAGGAAATAAATGCAGGAGACCTAAGAGGCCTAACCTTTGACCAAGGCCTAAGTCTTTATCCAGACCAAGTCCAAGCCTATCTTAAAGATCCAATAAAAAAGCCTCTGCCTCATGGAGAAAGTGTAGAAGAAGCCTATGCCAGGGCCCAAAAGGTTTTAAAAGAAGCCAAGTCCTATAGCGGCAACATTCTTCTCGTTAGCCATGGAGGCTTTATCGCCTTGATGTTGGCAGCAGTTATAGGAGACATTGAAGCCTACACTCGCTTCGATGTAGCCAACGGGTCCTTTAGCCTAATAAAAAATGGCGACTACCAAAGGATCTCATACGTAAATCGAATTTAAAATGAGAAGCTCACTTGCAAATTTTTGTAGGTGGCTTCTTTTTTATTTGCAATTTTAAAATAGAAAAATGCAATTTGTTTTTTTGAATTTGTATTTTTGTCTAAGATAAAATTCCTGGCAAAAATTTTGGACCTTTAAAACTTGTGCTATAATAATTTTATAGGAAGTTTGACTTGCAAAGAAAGTTAAACTTTGCTTAGAGAAAACTCAGGCTCAATAGAGCTTTTTTAAAATGGAGGACTTATGTTACTTATAAAAAATTGTAAGCTTATAGACATGGACAAGGTCTATAAGGAAAAGAGAGACATATTAATTGACGGAAAGAAAATTGTGGAAATTGCTGAAGAAATTGAAGCAAAAGACAATTATGACATTGTAGATGCTGAAATGAAATTAGTAACTCCAGGTCTAATTGAATCCCACTGTCACATGGGAGTCTATGACACTGGAGTAGAATCAGGCATTGACGGCAACGAAACATCTGATCCACTTCTACCAGGTCTAAGAGGCCTAGATGCAATTAATCCCTTTGACTCAGGTTTTTATGCAGCGAGAAAACATGGAGTAACAACTATAGTTACAGGACCAGGTTCTGCCAACCTTATGGGCGGAACCTTTATCGCTCTAAAAACATCTGAAGAAGACTTGGACCAAAGAATTATTAAAGAAGAAGTGGCCTTAAAAATGGCCCTAGGAGAAAATCCAAAAAGAGTTTACGGCTCTAAGGGCAAATCTCCAGTAACTAGAATGGGATCAGCTGCCTTAATGAGAGAAGAATTTTTCAAGGCCAAGGCCTACCACGAAAAATTAAAAAAATACGAGGAGACCAAGGACCCAGCAGACAAACCAAAGTATGACATCCACCTAGCATCACTTGCTAGAGCCTTTGACGGCATGAGAGTAAAAATTCACGCCCATGAAGCAGATGACATTATAACTGCCATAAGAATAGCAGAAGAATTTTCTATCAACTATTCAATTGAACACACAACATCTGGAAAGATGATTTTAGATTATTTAAAAGACCACAAGGTCGACTGCATTGTCGGTCCATCTTTAGGCTTTAAGGGCAAGTACGAACTTAAGTACAAGGGAGCAGAAATTGGCGGCCTAATGGAAGAAAAGGGCATGGACTTTTCCATAACAACAGACCATCCAGTAATTCCAATTGAAGCCATGCTTAGTCAGGCGATTTTATACATTAAAGAAGGAGCATCTGAAAAGAAAGTTTTAGAGGCTCTGACAATAAATGCAGCTAAAATTACTGACATTGCTGAGACAGTTGGATCATTAGAAGTTGGCAAAGATGCAGACCTAGTAATTTGGGACGTGCCACCATTTGATACCCTACACCAAGCAGGAAAAGTTTTTATAAACGGCAAACTTGCCTACGACCACAAGGAGGAAGGCTATGACTTTGATTATAAAAAATGCTAAAGTATATGACATGGTAGAAAACTTTGGCAGTCCAAAAAATATTTTCATTGAAAATGGAAAAATTTCTGCCATAAAAGATATAGACGAAAAAATTGATGGAGACTTTGACGTCATTGACGCTGAGGGAAAAATTGTAACCCCAGGTTTAATTGAACCTTCATCTTCCCTTGGCCTAAAAGAGGCAATTTATCCAGACGGCAACGACATGGACGAAGGAGTAGATCCAATAAATCCAAAACTAAGGGCCTTAGATGGAATTAGTACAGCAGACGAAGCCTTTGAAGATGCTCTTAGAACTGGAGTAACAACTGTAGTTACAGGCCCAGGATCAAAAAATTTAATTGGCGGAACTTGTGCAGCCTTAAAGACCTTTGGCAAAGACTTAGACTCTAGACTAATTAAAGATGAAATTGCCTACAAGTTCACCCTAGGCATGGGACCAAAGTCTGCCTTTGGATCAAAAGGCAAAAGCCCAGTAACTAGAATGGGATCAGCTGCCTTAATAAGACAGGCCCTAATCCAAGCCAAAGACTACAAGGAATCTGACAAAAAAGATTTTGATATGAACTTAGAAGCCCTTAGCAGAGTTTTTGATGGCATGTTAGTAAAATTTGAAGCCAGACAAGTCCAAGACATTGTAACTGCTGTTAGAATTGGAGAAGAATTTTCTCTAAACTACACTGTAGACAGGGCAGATGAGGCCTATTTAATTCCTGACTTTATAAAAGACCACAAGGTCAGCCTAGTTTATGGCCCAGTTTATGGTGGCAAGAGAAATCACGAAGTTTCAAAAAGAGAAGCAGTTGGTGGAAAAATTTTAGCAGACGCAGGAATTTCTTTTGCAGCATCTACCAACCATCCTGAAACTGCCATTGACCTAACAATGGTTAATGCCCTTATGATGTATAGGAAAAAGTTAGACGGCCTAGAACTTTTAAAGGCCCTAACAATAAATGCAGCAAAAGCTGTTGGCTTAGAAGACAAAATTGGAAGCATAGAAGTTGGCAAAGACGCCGACATCTTAATTTGGGACGGAGATCCCCTTGACCTTTATGCAAGTCCAGAAAAAGTTATAATAAACGGAGAACTTGCCCTTTAAATAAAATAAGTCCTAGACCAAAATCACTTGGTCCAGGACTTTTTTCTTTGTAAAATTTATTTTTCGAAGTTTTCTAAAAGATCAAAGGCAACAGCTACCATAGACAGGATTCCAGTTTTTATAGCAGCTTCATTTATCATAAGGTCCTTTGAGTGAAGGGGAGGGTTGACTTCATTTGCAAAACCTGTTCCCAGCCTGTACATGGCAGCAGGAATGTGCTGGCCATAGTAGGCAAAGTCTTCTGATCCCATAGATGGATGAGGATTATAAATATAAGCGTCTTGACCTAAAGCCTTAATTAAAGATCTTTCAATTTCTTCAGACAGTCTTTCTTCATTATAAGAAACTGGAATGCCTTTAGTAATATTTACCTCAGCCTGGCCTCTAAAAGTTTTTGCAGTTGACTGAACTATCTCTTCTAGCCTTTGGTGGATAAAAGACCTTACATCTTCATCTAGGCACCTAATGGCTCCCTTTAATTCAACTTCACCTGGAATGACATTAGTAGCCTGGCCAGAATGGATTGAAGCTATAGTTACAACACCTTGGTCCAAGGCAGAAATTTCTCTGGAGATAATTGCCTGAACAGCTACAATAACATGGCCAGCAATTAAAATTGGATCAACTGCCTTGTTTGGATGGGCAGCGTGGCCAGATTTGCCATAAATTTTTATAGTAAAGCGGTCAGATGAGGCGCCCATCTTTCCATGTCTGTGAAAGACTGTCCCTGCATTTTCTAAAGGCCAGGCGTGGAGACCAAAAATACACTTGGGCCTTGGCTCATTTTCTAAGACGCCGTTTTCGATCATATACTTGGCTCCTTGGGCTACTTCTTCGCCAGGTTGAAAAATTAATTTAACAGAGCCCTTTAAGTCAGCCTTGTACTTTTGAAAAATATAGGCAGCTCCCAGTAGGCAAGTAGTATGCAAGTCATGGCCACAGGCGTGCATAATATTTTCATTTACTGACTTAAAGTCCAAGTCATTGTCTTCATTAATAGGCAGGGCATCAATGTCAGCCCTAATAGCTACACAGTTGTTATAGTCTTCTCCAATTACTGCAACAACGCCAGTGTCCTTAATTTTTTCTACATTGTCTATGCCAAAGGACTTTAAAGTTTCGACAATAAAGTCAGTGGTCTTATATTCCTTCATGCCAAGTTCTGGATTTTGGTGCAGGTGTCTGCGAATATTTATAAAATCAGCTTGTCTTTCTAAAATGTCTTCCTTTATCTTTTCAAGCTTCATAAATTCTCCTAAGTTTATTTAAAAAGTCTAATATCGATTCTATTGGTATCAAGGGAGTCGGCCCTTGTTGGGACAGAGTAGCCCATAAAGGCCCTTAAAACTCCGTCGTCAAAATAAGAACCGCCTTGGTCATTTAAAGACTTGGCCACAAGGTCAATGGCCTTTGATGGCTTGCAGGTCTTGTAGACAGGAAGAAAATACTTCATAGGCAGGGCCAGGGCTAAAAGTTCTAAAAGCATGTCTTCAGAAACTCCAATTAATTTTCCTTCCTTGGCAGCTTTTTCAACTTGGGCCATGTTTACAATTAGGTCTTGGCCGTACTTGGATTTTTCCATGCCCATATTAATGCCAATTAATAAAATAAAAATCGAAAAGATAAGGGAAATAATGCCAGTTATTTCGTGCTTAAAAATTGAGACCATGCCTAAAAGGAAAATCAAAAGTCCCAAGGCCTTCATGCGCCTGGTGGCCTTTTTGTCGCCAATAGATAAAATCTTTTTAGCCTTAAGGTCATTTTCAACAGCCAAGGCCCATTTGCCCTGATCTTTTAAAAAACTGTCACCATTAATGGCCCTTTGGGTCAGGTCGTCAGTTGTTACTTCGTTTTTGCCCTCAAAAATATTTTTTAAAAAAATTTCTTCATGGGGCTTTAAATCACTTTTATCTAAAAGGGTAAACTTGTATTCAATAACAAAGTCGGCCCTTTTTTTATTTCTAGAATCTCTTTTATATTCTTCAATGGAAATTTTTTCACGTCTAAAGAGGTCTAAAAGAGTAACTAAAATTCCTCGGTTGAGATAGGTCATGTCCTTGTAAAGATAATTTTTCTCTACAGGCAGTAAATTTTCTTCTATTTTTGTAACCTGGCCCTTTTTAATTCTCCTTGAATTTGCAATAATAATAAAAACTCCAAGGACAAAGGCAAGTATATTTAAAATCCTAATAAGCATAAGTCACCTCTAAAATTATTATAACAAAGATTGGAACAAATAAGTATTTTTTCTAAGTAAAATCTAAAGTTTACAAGACTTTAGCTGGCAAAATTAAAAAAGTAAAATTTTTGTAAATTTCTATTGACAAAGATTGAAAAGCTTGTTATTATAAATAAGTTCCTTGCGGGAGTGGCGGAATTGGCAGACGCGCTAGACTTAGGATCTAGTGTCTATGACGTGGGGGTTCAAGTCCTCTTTCCCGCACCATAAAAAGCTATTATCACTAGCCATGTGCAGTGATAGTAGCTTTTTTTATAGCTAGTATTGTAATATAATATGAGCATAGATTGTAAATGGAGGTTAAGATGAAAAGAAAAATTTTACTAATCCTTTGCTTAGGTCTAATTCTTGTTGGCTGCGAAAATTTTAAAGCAGGCCAAAAAGAAAAGACTCAAGAGACCAAGCAAGAAGAAATAAAAGAAGCTTCTGAAAACAAAGAAGAAGAAAAAGAAGTAAAAGAGGAAACCAAGGAAGAAAAGTCAGAGGCCTTTAGGTCCTTTTACACCCTGCCTATAGATGACTTTACTCCTAATTTACTTTCCAACTATGAGACAGCTTCAATTCTTAGAAATATAAATGAAGGCCTTTACAAAATTGATTCCCAAGGCAACTTGACTATGGGCCTGGCTGATTCAATTGAAATTACAGAAGTAGAAGGCTATTTAATGTATGACATTGTCCTTAAAGACAAAATAAAATTCCACAACGGAGAGGACATTAAACCAGAAGACGTTCAATATTCTTTCTTTAGATACGCTGGCCTAGTTCCAGAAGTTGACAACACAAGGCTTGAAAACTTTAAATACTGGGTCAACCTTTTAGATGGCCAACCAGGGTCTGCCTATAAAAAAGGCAGGGTAGAAATCCTAGGCTCAAATAGGATAATTTTATTTGTCGACAGTTTTTATGGAGAAGAAACAACTTCGTCTTTAATAGCCAACACTTATATTATTCCTAAAGACTATAGCGAAGCTGACCAAGCTACAAATCCAATTGGGGCAGGACCTTATAAGTTTGAATCCCTTGAAGCAGATGGAACTCTTAAACTTGCTTCCTTTGATGGCTACTATGGCGACCAGCCAGCTGTCAAAGAAATTTCTCTTATGAAGTCAGCTGACAAGGCCAGCAGAAGTGAACTTTTTGTAAATGGCGGCTTAGACATGGTTGATTCCTATCCAGCCCAAGACAAGGCCGAAGGCTTTAACAAAACATCTGGAGATATTTATTCTCTAGTTTATAATGTCAACGATGAAAGCCTTAAGGATCCTGATTTAAGAAAGGCAATTAATAGTCTTATTAATAAAGATATGATTCAACAACAATTATTTGGCCAAGCAGGCCAGGTGGTAGAAGGACCACTTTCTCCAAGACTTGCAGCTAGCCTTGAGAATTTAGAACTTACAAATTCTTATAATCCTGAAGCCAGCAAGGATATTTTAGCAAATAGACCTGAGCTTTTAGAAAAGCCTCTTACAATTTCCTATGTCCAAGAAGACTTTCTTTCTCACTCACTTGGAGAATATATTGAGGGCTATATGAAATCTTTTGGTTTTACAGTTAATCTTGAACCAGTAGCCTACAAGGATTTTATCCAAAGGACATCTAGCCAACCAGACAAGGCCTATCAACTTGCAATTTTTAGATACAGTGGAGACATTGATCCTATAAAAATTTTCGACAGGTTTACAACTAGGGCGGCGAGAAATATTTCCAATTACTACAGCACTGACTACAATGAACTTACTAAAGGCGGAATAAAAAATATTCCTCAAATGATGAATTTAATAAAGGAAGCCTGCCCAGAAACTTTTATAATTGACCCTGGCAAGTCTTATAAAATGGCAGAAGGCTTTACAGAACCTTTAGTCTATCCTTATCCGTATTTAGACTTTTCATCTATAAAGACCAAATAGATTTTTTTAACCAGTTAGATTTTTCTAGCTGGTTTTTATTTTTGTAAATTTTGTGACAAATAAGAGAATAAAAATTTTACAAAGATGAAAATAGGGTAAATATAAAAGATAATAGAGAGAGGAGATTTATTATGAATTTGAAAGAAATTTTAAATAGTCCTATTTTTTATATTTGTGTAATAATTGGACTAGCAATTATTTTTGGTATAGTTTTATTTTTCTTCATTAGAGCAAGAAAAAGAGCTATTGAAATGGGAGTTTCCAAAGAAAAAATCAGTTCAGTTATTAGGGGGTCAATAGTATTTTCTATTATTCCTTCTTTGTCAATTATTATTGGACTTATTTCACTAACTCCACTATTAGGAACACCATGGCCATGGTTTAGATTATCTGTTGTAGGTTCTCTACCTTATGAACTTGTTGCAGCAGACCTTTCAGCTAAAGCAGCAGGCTATGAAGAACTTGCAGACTTTGCAGTTTCTACAGACGGCAATGCCCTTGGAGCAGTTTTGTTTGTTATGAGTATAGCCATTATGGGCGGAATGATTTTCAACATCTTCTTCTTAAAGCCACTTCACACAGGAGTTATGAAGGCTGGAACTAAAGAAACTCCAGCAGTTGATCTTGCCCTATCAGTACTAATTGTAGGAATGATGTCAGTTTTCGTTCCAACATATTTTATGCAATCAAAAATTTCAGCTATTGTACTACTTATAAGCGCAGCAGTAACTTTTGTACTATCTAGGCTAGCAAGAAAAGATGGCATGAAGTGGTTGGGAGACTATGTTATGAGTTTTGCCCTTGTTATAGGTATGGCTTCAGCTGTATTTTTAACAGGAATAATGTAAGACTAGGAGGATTATAATTATGAGTAAATATATGAAGAATTCTTATAGGTACGGAACTATAGCTACAATAATATCCATGGCAGTTATGCTTGGAATACCTGCTATAATTTGCACCTACTTTGGCATTTGGCCAGATATTAATAGTGTTCTAACAGTTGCAGGCTCACTATTGGCCTTATATGTACCAATTGCAGTTTCAGAACAATTATCACTAATTCCAATTACTGGAACAACTGCTTATCTAAACTCTATAACTGGTAATATTATGAACATTAAGTTCCCATGTTACCTATCAGCCCTAGAAAAAGTAGATGCCCAACCAGGAACAGAACTCGCTGACGTTATGGGTATGATTGCAATTACAATTTCAGGTATGGTAACTATGATCGTAATTGCCCTAGGAGTTTTACTTTTAGTTCCCCTAGAACCACTTTTAACATCAGATACAGTTAAGACAGCAACATCCTATATCCTACCAGCCCTTTATGGTTCAATGGGTATTTCAGCTTTTATAGGTAGAAGTGCAGGATCTTATTCTGTACCAAGAAAACCTATAATTGCTATAATCAATTTAGCCTTAGTTTTTGCCTTTATTATGATAGTTGGACCAATAAAAAATACAGGTATAGCCATGATCATCATGCTAGTATTTTCTATAGCCCTAGCAATTCTTTTATACAAAACTAATATTTTAAAAATGCACAAGACTGAAAAATAAAAACTGGAGATGAATATGGATTTAAAAAAAGTTGTTCAAGAGACCTATGCCTATGGAGAAAAATTTTTAGACCAGGGAAAACTTGTAGACTATATTCCAGGCCTTGAAGGAGTAGACCCTAAGGCCTATGGCCTAGCTATTATTGATAAAGATGGAAATTTTTATGAAGCAGGGGCAATTGACACTAGATACACAATTATGTCAATAACTAAGGTGTTTTTATACATCCTAGCCTTAGAAGCCTATGGTCTTGAAGAAGTTAGAAAATATGTTGGCGTCAAGCCATCGTCCAAGGCCTTTAATTCACTTTTAGACTTGCAATTAGAAGACAACAAGCCAGTAAATCCTTATGTAAACGCTGGAGCCCTAACAGTTAGTTATCTGCTTTATAAAAAATATGGAGACAAGGCCCTTGATAAGGTCTTAGAAAAAATTAGAGTCCTAGCAGAAAATCCAGAAATTGAAGTCAATGAAGAAGTTGTAAAGACAAGTGAACACGCAGGCTATGCTAACAAGGCAATGATCTTCTCACTACAAAATCAAGGACCAATTACAAAAGACGTCGACGTTTTTAAAGTGCTAGATGTCTACAACAAGGCCTGTTCAATAATGGTCAGCACTAGAGACCTGGCCAAGTTGTCCTTTGTCCTATCTAACGATGGGAAAAATAGAAAGGGCGACCAACTTATTGATCCAGACCATGCAAGAATTTCTAGAACACTAATGGCTACTTGTGGCACTTATGATTATTCTGGAGACTTTGCAATAGACGTTGGCCTAGGAGCAAAATCAGGAGTTGGCGGTGGCATTATGACATCGACAAAGGCAGGACTTGGCATAGCAACTTACGGACCAAAGTTAGACTCTAGAGGAAATTCTGTTGTCGGTATAGAAATGCTTAAGTATCTTTCAGAAAAACTAAACTTAAGCATTTACTAAGAAAGGAAATAAATGGATTATATAAAAGAAATAGATCAGATATTTGACGAGTTAGTAGAATTTAGAAGAGACCTGCACATGCATCCTGAACTTGGCTATGAAGAGTACAGGACCCAAGGGAAAATTTATTCTGAACTAGAAAAAACTGGTCTAGAAGTTTCAAGAGACTATGGAAAGACAGGAGTTCTTGCCACCCTTTATGGGGAAGCAGGTGAAGGCGAGACTATTTTAATTAGGGCAGACATTGACGCCCTTCCAATTCAAGAAGAAAACGACCTGCCTTATTGCTCAAAAGAAAGTGGACTGATGCACGGCTGCGGTCATGACATTCATACTACAATAGTTCTTGGTCTTGCAAAAATTTTAGCCAAACACAAGGACAAAATTAGAGGCAACATTAAGTTTTGCTTCCAACCTGCAGAAGAAATTGCTCCAACAGGTGGAGCCCAAATGATGATTGACGATGGAGTTTTAGAAAATCCAAAAGTTTCTAGAGCCTACGCCCTTCATGTTTGGAACAATCCACTTGGCACAGTTGCCATAAGAGATGGAGCTATGATGGCTCAATCTGATAGACTGTCCCTTACAATTAAAGGCAAGTCTTCTCACGCTGCCCAACCACAAAAGGGTAACGATGCAATTGTTGCAGCAGCTGCAGTAATTTCTGCCTTGCAAACAGTAATTTCTAGAAACACAGATCCCCTTGAAAGTGCAGTTATAACCCTAGGTACAATTTCAGGTGGAAAGAAATACAATGTTCTTTGCGACGAAGTTCAAATTGAAGGAACAGTTAGACTACTTTCAGATGAGGTAATTAAAAACACCAAGCCATTAATTGAAAGAGTAGTTACAAATGTAGCAGCAGGCTTTGGTTGTGAAGCTATAGTATCTTATGTAGATGGTTATGCCATGACTAAAAACGACCACGACCTATTCTTAATGGCCAAGGAAAGACTAAGCGAAGAATTTGGCAAAGACAAGGTCCTAGTTCCAAAAAATCCTAACACAGGTGGCGAAGACTTTTCAGCCTATGGCAAAAAAGTTCCAAGTCTCTTTATGTGGCTGGGAATGGAATCAGACTTTAACAAGGGAAGGACAACTATTCACAATAAAAATCTACTAATAGACGAAGAAATAATTAAAGAAGGCATTAGAGCCTTTATCGCCTTATTAAAAGATACAAACCTATAAAAGAATATTTTTACAAAAGCCCCAAAATCTTTTAAAGATGGCGGGGTTTTTCTATAAGAAAAATTTTGAAAAATATAAATTTATTCTGCAGGAAAACGTTAATTTATTAATTAATTCTAAAATTTTTAATTCTATGATACAATGTAGTCAACAAATAAATATGGAGGTAGAAAAATGAAAGAAAAGAAAAAGATGTCCCTTCCTATTCAAATTTTAATAGGACTGATAGCAGGTGTAGTGGTAGGTTTTTTCCTACAAAGTAATGCTCAATTAGCAGATACCTTTATCAAACCTCTTGGTACACTATTTTTAAATCTAATTAAACTTGTAATTGTACCATTAGTATTTGCTTCTCTAGTAGTAGGAGTTGCAGACTTAAAAGATGCAAAACAAATAGGCAAAATTGGAATGAAAACCTTTGTCTACTTCTTTGTAACTACAACTTTTGCAATTATAATAGGTTTACTTCTTGCAAACCTACTAGATGTATCTTCAGGTTTTGTTTTACCTGCAGACCAATTACAATTTGAAGCCAAAGAAGCCCCAAGCTTTATTGACACCCTTATTAATATTGTGCCAGCTAATCCACTTAAGGCTTTAGTTGAAGGTCAAATGCTTCAAATAATTGTCTTTGCCCTTATTCTTGGTGCTGGTCTTTTATATGCAGGAGAAAAGGGAACAGCAGTATTTAGTTTCTTTGATGGTCTACAAGAAGCTATGATACATATAACAAATGGAATAATGAAATTTGCTCCTTTTGGTGTATTTGGACTAATGGCTCCAGTAATAGCAGCTAATGGACCTCAAGTATTACTACCACTTATAAAGGTAGTAGGCATAGTTTACTTAGGTTGTATCCTACATGCATTTTTAGTATATGGATCATCAATAAAGTTTATTGCAAAACTTCCAGTTGGAATATTTTTCAAGAAGGCCTTTACTCCATGGGCAGTTTCCTTTACTACATCATCATCAGCAGGAACCCTACCTATTTCTTTAGACACTTGTGAAAATGAGCTAGGAGTTTCTAAACCAATTGCATCTTTCGTCCTTCCACTTGGTGCAACTATTAACATGGACGGAACAGCAATTTATCAAGGAGTTTGTGCCTTATTTATTGCCAAGGTTTATGGAATTGATATGGGCCTAGGCCAACAACTTACTATTGTACTTACAACTGTATTGGCATCAGTAGGAACAGCAGGAGTTCCAGGAGCTGGAATGATTATGCTAGCAATGGTTCTACAAGGTGTTGGAATTCCAGTTGAAGGTATAGCTCTAGTAGCAGGAATTGATAGGATTTTCGACATGATTAGAACATCATTAAATGTCCTTGGAGATATTTCTTGTTCAGTAATCGTTGCAAAATCAGAAGGAAAATTTGACGAAGCAGTTTATAGAAGACAAAAGCTAAGTAAATAAAAACAAAGTAAATAATAGGAGCCACTTAGGTGGCTTTTATTTTTTGGAGGTAAGATGCAAAAGAAATTAGGAATATTAGGAGGCATGGGCCCGCTAGCAAGTAAAGTTTTTTACGAAAGAATTATAAATAACACCCAAGCAAGCTGTGACAATGACCACATAAATATAATGCTTTTGTCCCATGCAAGCATACCAGACAGGACCAAGGTAATTTTAGAAAATAGAGATCACAGTGAAATTATAGATCCAGTAAGAGGAGACATAAGGGCCTTTGAAGCCTATGGAGTTGCAAATATTGCTGTAACCTGTAACACCTTCCATTATTTTATAGAAGAACTTGCAGAGCTTACAAATATTCCCCTTATTAATATGGTTGACCTAGCAAGTCGTGATGCAAAAAAATATGGGACCAAGGTTACTGTCCTAGGAACTGAAGGAACTTTAAAAACTAAAATCTATGACAAGTATCTAGAAAAGTATGGCCTAGACCATTTTAAAGTCGATGAAGAAATGGCCAAAAAGGTTATGGAAATAATTTATCACATTAAAGCAACTAATGATACAAAGTCTAAAGACTTTAATGAAATTTGCAAATACTTTTTAGACCAGGGGTCAGTGCCAATTTTAGCCTGCACAGAACTTTCAACTATTGATCTGGACCCGGCCATAGAAGACCAGGTAGTTGACGCCTTGTCAGTTCTAGCTAGAGAGTGTATCTTAAGGTCAGGTTATAAGTTAAAATATGAAAAAATAATTCACTAGATTTTATAAAAACAAAAATTCCCTAGGTCTTAGCTTTTTATTTTTAAAGGCGAACTTAAGACCTAGGGAAATTTTATTTGGAGAAAGATGATCCATATTATATAATGAACTTGCAAGCAGAAAAGAATAGAGAAAAGGATTTATTATGATCGACAAAAAACTATACGACTTTGCCCAGGGAATTTCAGATGCAATTTTTGAAACAACTGGCTGCCATGTAACAATTTCAAATACAGACAATATTCGAATAGCAGGAACTGGAGACTTTAAAAAGACCATAGGCAAAAAGATTCCAGAATTTTCTGCCTTTAAGTCTGCCAGAGAAAAGAAAAAAACTATTATAGTTAGAGATCCCAAGGCAGATAATGAATGTCTCTACTGTGACAAGAGAGGCCTTTGCCAGGAAAAATTTGAAATTTGCAGTCCAATAATTTTTGAAGACCAAGTCATTGGAGTCCTAGGCCTAATTGCAACAACAGATGACCAAAGAGACTTCCTCATGGAAAAAGAAGACTCCTTTATTAAGTACATTGAAAAAATGGCCTCGCTTTTAGCCAGCCATATGATGGAAGT
>CAYFUN010000002.1:16111-25325 GCA_964346535.1 uncultured Peptoniphilaceae bacterium | reverse complement strand
CAAAGAAAGACTAGTCTCTAGCCATATAATAAAAATTTACGAAGGCGGAAAACTTTCGTCAATAGTTGGAACCTTCACTGACTCTGATGCCATTCAAAAAACAGCAGCAAAAATTAGAGAGTCGTCATCTGATACATCCTTTGACAACCTCTTAGGCCAGGCGGCAAATTATGTTGAAGTAAAAGAAAAGGCAGCAATTGCAGCAACCTTTGATTCAAACATTTTAATTACAGGAGAAAGTGGAACGGGAAAAGAACTTTTTGCCAGGGCCATTCACGAACATTCGCCAAGAAGGTCCAACCCTTTCGTCTCAATAAACTGTTCAGCAATTCCAGAAGCCCTTCTTGAAAGCGAACTTTTTGGCTACGAAGGTGGCGCCTTTACTGGAGCCAGACAGGGAGGAAAAATTGGAAAAATGGAAATTGCCAACAAGGGAACTTTTTTCCTAGACGAAATTGCAGACATGAACCTCTACCTCCAATCGAAAATGCTTAGGGTCCTACAGGACATGACCATAACCAGAGTTGGCGGCCTAAGTCCAATAAAGTTAGACTTGAGAATTATTGCAGCGACAAATAAGGACCTGGAACAAATGGTTAAGGACGGTCTCTTTAGGGAAGACCTTTACTACAGGCTCAACGTAGTGCCAATAAAAATTCCAGCCTTAAAGGACAGAAAGTCTGACATAGAATTAATTGCCAACTATTTTGTAGGCCTAAACAACCAGAGATTTAATAAGGACATAAAAGGTTTTACTAAAGAAGCCATGGATCTTTTAGAAGCCTATTCTTGGCCAGGAAATATTCGTGAATTAGAAAATGTAATTGAATACATTTCTAACTTTATCTCCTCTGGCTACATTGACGTGGACCATGTTAGGACTAGAATAAATATTTCAGACCCGACAAACTTGTCTTTAAATGAAAGAGTAAAAATTTACGAAGAAAAATTAATCCAAGACCTTTTAAATAAATACGGATCAGATGAAGCAGGCAAGGAACAAGTTGCCAAGGAGCTAAAAATATCTAGGGCAACCTTATATAGAAAGATGAAGTATCAAGATTGAGACTAAAAATCTCAATCTTGATACTTTTTTTATTTGCAAAAGTTTGTGGTCTTGAGAAAAAGCAGAAAAATTCACCTTATTTAATCAAAAATAAACTTGGCACGAAACTTGCAACATATATAGGCGAGGTGAAATAAATGGATGACAAAACAATTTTAAACAAACTAATTTTAAGTGTAAAGGAAGATGCAATTAGGGCCCTAGGCTGTACGGAGCCAGTGGCCATTGCCTACACAGCCTATGAGGCAGGCAGAAGAATAAAAGATGACAAAATTAAAAAACTTACAGTAAGCACATCAAAAAGCATTTACAAAAATGCCAAGTCAGTAAAGATACCAAATACAAATGGCAGACATGGCATAGGCCTAGCAGGAGCCATTGGCCTTTTCTCAAAAGACTTAGACATAGCTCCAAGCTTGATTTTTGAAAGTCTAACTGAAGAAAACTTAGAAAAAAGTTTAAAGCTAGTTGATGACGGTCTAGTTGAAGTAAAATATTTAGAAAATACTCCAAACATCTACATTAGTATCAAAGTTGAGACAGAAAATTCAAATGTAGAAGCCATAGTTGAAAATGGCCATACAAAATTAAAAGAAGTTTTTGTAGACGGAAAAGTTGTCTACTCAGCTGAAGAAGAAAAAGAAACTGAAGGAAAAGTTGAAACTTTTAACTTTAGAGACCTGTCTATAGAAAAATTAAAAAACCTAGTTGACCAAGCTGACCCTAAGGACCTGATGTTTACTTTAGAGGGAATTGAAGTCAACAAGGCAGCAGCTGAAGAAGGTCTAAAGGGATATGGATCAAAACTAGGCAAGACCCTTCAAGGTCTGAGAGATAAAAACATAATTTCAGACAATGTCTTAACTGAAACTAGGATTCTAACAGCTGCAGCAGCTGACATGAGAATGGGCGGTGGCCAATGTGAAGTCTTTACATCAGGTGGCTCAGGCAACCAAGGCATAGGAGTTATCCTTCCAATTTCAGTTGTTGGTGCCCACGAAAATATTTCAGATGAAAATTTAGCCAAGGCCTTGTTCTTTGCCCACGTATTAAATAAATATGTAAAAGAATATTCAGGCAAACTTTCAGGAATTTGCGGCTGTGCCATTGGAGCAGGAGTTGGAGCAGCAGCTGGCATAGTCTATATGCTAGGTGGAAGTGTTGACCAAATAGCAGGAGCCTGTTCAAATCTCTACGGCAACTTAACAGGAATGATTTGCGACGGAGCCAAAGAATCATGTTCCATGAAGCTATCAACCTGTGCCGAAGAATCAGTAGTAGCAGCCTACCTGGCTTTAAATGGCATGATAACAGATGCCAATGTTGGAGTAGTAGGCGGATCAATTGAAGAGACAATTTTAAATGTAGGCAAACTTTCTAAAGAAGCCTTTACTCAAGTTGACGAAGTCGTCCTTGATATTATAGACAGATAAGAAAAAATTTTAAAAGCCCAACTAAAAAATTTCCAATAAAAAATTCCCTTGAAATTATTTTTCAGGGGAATTTTTCTTTGCTGTCTTTTTTAATTCTTGGACTTCCTCTTCCAAGTCTTCCATTAGACTTAGCAGGTCAGATAGATAGTAGTTGTAGTTTTCTTCATAGTCTGGTGGAGTTATTTCAGATGCAACTTCTATATCTCTGCCAAAATATTTTTTTAATTTTTCCTTGTTGCCTTCAGAGATGAGAGGCACTTGGCCGTCTTCTGATAACTGAGACAAAAATCCAAAGGCTGTAAAGAAGCTAGAATTAATTTTCGAAAGTTTGTTTAGTTTTAAATAATACTTGGACCCGTACTTGCCGTCGTTTTTAATATTTTTTAAGTCTTCGTTTAAAAGCTGAACTTCTTCTATAAACCAATCAATGGCAATGCCTTGGCCTGATAAAATATTTATTAGGGCCTGGTCACATTCAAGAAGAGACCTTTCATAGGTCTTTAAAATAAATTCACTTTGGTCTGGTCTTAGTAAAAAGTAATTTACTAAAAAGCCAATTACTAGGCCAACAAAGGTATCTAAAAACCTGTGGATGCCATAAAGCCAGTAGGGCATAAAGTCAGGCTCAGATGGGGTGTAAACCATAATCATCATACATATCATAACTGCAAGAGTTGTAGAGTCTTCCCATTTAAAATAGTTACAAATATTAATAACTATGACAATGGATAAAATTAGCGGGAAGAAGCCTAAAAAATTTATATAGTTGAAAATAGATCCAATTACCACTCCAACAAAGGTTGAAACCAACCTATCAACTGAAACCCTAAAGGAGTGGGAAATAGATGTTTTAATTGTTACAATTGCAGCCAGGCCTGACATAACAGGCATACGCAAGTCAAAGGCCATGGAAATATAAAGGGCCAAGGCAGTTGCCAAGGCAGTTTTTATAGTCCTTATGCCAAAAAATCTTTTAAAAAATCGTGAAACATCATTTGCCATTAAAATTCTCCTTTCATATAAAAATTATACTATAAGATTTGCTTCTTTATTTGAAAAAGCTATGACAAATTATAAAAAATTCATCTTAAAATTTTAGTCTAAAAGATTGGTCTGTAATATTCTTAAAAAATGTACTATAATAGAAGCAGGAAGAAAAAATAAATTTAGCCTAGGAGGGACAAATGAACAAAGAACAATTAGACATTATTACGAAGAAAAAAGGTTTTATTGCCGCCCTTGACCAAAGTGGTGGATCAACTCCAAAAGCCTTAGCTGCCTATGGAATTTCAGAAGATGCCTACAAGACTACAGAGGAAATGTTTGACCTAGTTCATGAAATGAGAACTAGAATAATTAAATCTCAAGCCTTTGACTCTGAAAAAATTATTGGAGCAATTTTATTTGAACAAACCATGGACAGAAAAATTGATGGCAAGTACACAGGCGACTACCTTTGGGAAGAAAAGGGCATTGTTCCTTTCTTAAAAGTAGACAAGGGCCTAGCAGAAGTAGCAAATGGCGTTCAACTAATGAAAGAAATTGACAACTTAGACGAACTTATAAAAAGAGCCAACGAAAGACATATCTTTGGAACAAAAATGCGTTCTGTAATTCAAGAAGCCAACGAAGCAGGTATCAAAGAAGTTGTTGACCAACAATTTGAAATTGGCCAAAGAATTTTTGACGGCGGCATAATGCCAATTCTTGAGCCAGAAGTTTCTATTAACTCTAAAACAAAAAAAGAAGCTGAAGCTATAATGAAAGAAGAAATTTTAAAGCACCTAGACGCCCTAAAGGGAGACACTAAGGTTATGCTAAAGCTTACTATTCCAACTGAAGACGACTTCTTCAGAGAATTAATTGATCACGACAGAGTTGTTAGAGTTGTTGCCCTATCAGGTGGCTATTCAAGAGATGAGGCCAACAAAATGCTAGAAAAAAATCCTGGCCTAATAGCATCATTTTCAAGGGCTTTAGTCTCAGAAGTTAGAGCAGACCAAAGTGATGAAGAATTTGAAGCTGAAATGAAAAAATCAGTAGATTCAATTTATGCAGCATCAATAATTTAAGAAAAATTTAAAGCGTGGGACAGCCTCACGCTTTTTTACTAGGAGCATATATGTATAAGTTAGGAATAATCGGTTGTGGATCTATGGGCGGCGCCATAATTCGCGGAGCCCTAAAGGCAGAAGTAATTAGTGGAGCCGACCTTATAATCTACGACCACAACCTTGATAAGATTCAAGACCTTGTGGACCAAGGAGCAAGTCTTGCAAGGTCAGAAGTTGATCTAGTAGGTCAAGCTGAAAATTTGTTACTGGCAGTCAAGCCCCAGTCTTTTAAAAATTTGGCTAAAGACTTAAAGGGAAAAATTCCAGCTCAGACACTTTTAATTTCTATAGCAGCAGGAGTCTCTATAGAAAAAATTAAAAATGACTTTGGCCACGAAAAAGTTCTAAGGGCCATGCCAAATACTCCAGCCTTAGTAAACGAAGGCATGACATCTTTATCAGTTGAAGAAAGTTATTTAGCAGACATTGACTTTGCCAAGGACCTTTTTGGATCAGTAGGCAAGATAACATTAATAGACGAAGAAAAAATTGACGCCTTCTCTGGCCTTGCTGGTTGTATGCCTGCCTTTGCCTTTATCTTTATAGAGGCAGCAGCTGATGCTGGAGTAAAAAACGGCATAAAAAGAGCAGACGCCTACGAATATGTAGCCCAAGCTTTACTAGGATCGGCGAAAATTCTTTTAGAGACAAAAGACCATCCAGGCAAACTCAAGGACCAAGTTTGTTCGCCAGGTGGAACTACAATTGAAGGAGTCTTGGCCCTAGAAGAGGCAGGTTTTAGAAATGCAATCATCAAGGCAGTTGACTCAGCGACCAATAAGAAAATAAAATTATAGGAGGACGGCGATGAAAAAAGCCTTAGTTTTTATAGCAGACGGAACAGAAGAAATAGAAGTTATGACCCCAGTAGACTTTTTTAGAAGGGCAGGGCTTGAAGTTGACCTAGTTGCAGTTAAGGACACGAGAAAAGTTCGTCTAGCCCACAAGGTTTATGCAGGAGCAGACAAGACCATTGACGAAGTTAATGGCGAAAACTACGATGCCTTTTATATACCAGGTGGTCTGCCAGGAGCTACAAACATTAGAGACAACGAAAAAGTTATTGAACTGATAAAAGAAGCTGATGCCCAAGGAAAAATTCTAGCAGCAATTTGTGCAGGACCTATAGTCTTAGAGGCAGGAGGAATTTTAAAGGACAAAAACTTTACCTGCTATCCAGGTTTTGAAAAGGAAATAAAGTCAGGGTCTTTTGTAGATGACCTTGTTGTTAAAGATGGAAATATTTTTACAGGCAAGGGCCCAGCAGCCGCAGCGCAACTTTCTTTTGCTTTAATAGAAGAACTTTTAGGCAAGGACAAGGCTGAGGAAATAAAAGCCCAAACCCTTTTTAATCTTTTGTAAAAGAGTCTTTGTAACTTTTTAGTAAACACTTTTTTATCTTTAAGACCTATAATTAAAGTCAAGAAGAAGTGAAGGAAGTATTTATATGAAAAGGTTATTTAAAATTTTACTTGTCCTTATTACCCTGGGTCTTTTAGTGTCATGTAAAGATAATGAAAAAGTTGTTGACTATGACTTTCTCTATCCGGAAATCGACGACCAAGTTCTAACTGATTTAGAAAACGGTCATCACACATCTTACTTTAACAAAGAAGACCTGGCCTATGAATACTTGGAAAAAGTTTATCCAGATAAAGAATTTGATATAGCTGGAGCAAAAACTACAAGTGACACAGCTAACATAAATTTTAAGGAAAAAGATGGGGACTTTAATGTCAATTTGAGCTTAGAAAAAGTTGACTTAGAGGGACCAAATGAAACTTTAACTATTTGGACAGTAAAGACCATAAAAGAAAATTAAAAAAGACAGCCAGAGAAAACTTATCTCACAAGTTTTCTCGGCTGTTTTATTTTTTGCTAACTCAGGTTAAAAGTATTTAAACTTTAGTAAAAACTTTTGATTGGGGATGTTCCTTTAGGTGCGTCCCCTTTTCATGATTTTGTGTCAACAAGACCAAGATGGGTAAAAGTATTTAAACTTTAGTAAAAACTTTTCACTGTATTTAAAGCTTTATGATATAATAAATGTTCGGGAGATGATTGTTATGAAAATTGATAATATAAGAAACATCGCCATAATCGCCCACGTTGATCACGGAAAAACCACCCTAGTAGATTCCCTACTTAGGCAGTCTGGAATTTTCCATGAGAACCAACAAGTTCAAGACAGGGTTATGGATTCAGATGATATAGAAAAGGAAAGGGGAATAACCATCCTTTCCAAAAACACAGCAGTAAATTACAAGGGCAGAAAGATAAATATAATTGACACCCCAGGCCACGCAGACTTTGGAGGCGAAGTTGAACGTGTCCTTAAAATGGTGTCGGGAGTTGTCCTCCTTGTTGATGCCTTTGAAGGGCCAATGCCACAGACAAAATTTGTTCTTCGCAAGGCCTTTGAATTAAATTTACCAGTAGTAGTTTGTATAAACAAAATTGACAGACCAGATGCCAGACCAGAAGCAGTTGTAGATGAAGTCTTAGATTTATTTATAGAGCTAGGCGCAGATGAGTCTGCCTTAGAATGTCCTTTCGTCTATGCATCAGCAAGGTCGGGCTTTGCAAGTTTGGACCCAGATGTTAGAGAGGGAAATATGGAGCCCCTACTTGATACAATAGTAGACTACATTCCAGCTCCTGAAGGAGACAAGGACGCCCCAGTCCAAGTACTAATTTCTACTATTGACTACAATGACTATTTAGGAAAAATTGGCGTAGGAAAAATTGAAAGAGGAACTATAAAAATAAATTCAGATGTCTACAGGCTCAACGCCCAAGACCCTAGCCAAAAAGAAAAGGTAAGAATAGTTCAACTTTTTGAATTTCAAGGTCTAGAAAGAGTTGAAGTAAAATCAGCCAGCGTTGGATCAATTGTTGCCATAGCAGGTATTGAAGACATAAACATTGGCGACACCTTAACTGATCCAAGCCAACCTGAGGCCCTAGACTTTGTAAAAATTTCTGAGCCGACAATAGCCATGAACTTTTCAGTAAACAACTCGCCTTTTGCAGGTAGAGATGGCAAGTTTTTAACATCCAGAGAAATTAGGGCCAGACTTTTTAAAGAACTTCAATCAGACGTTGGACTTAGAGTTGAAGAAACAGATTCAGCTGACACTTTTAAAGTTTCAGGCAGAGGCGAGCTTCATCTTTCAATTTTAATTGAAAATATGAGAAGAGAAGGCTATGAGTTCCAAGTTTCAAAACCAGAAGTCCTTTACAAGGAAGACGAAAATGGAAAAAAATTAGAGCCAATGGAAATGGCGACTATTGATGTCAATACAGAATACCTAGGCACAGTTATAGAAAAACTTGGCAAGAGAAAGGGAGAGATGATAACCCTAGAAGAAACCAGTCCAGGAACTTCCAGGGCAGAATTTAAAATTCCAGCCAGGGGCCTAATTGGCTACCGCCAAGAATTTTTAACTGACACCAAGGGCACTGGAGTTTTAAATACCAACTTTGAAGGCTATGAAAGCTTCAAGGGAGAAATTCCAACTAGACAAGTAGCGTCTCTAGTTTCCTTTGATACAGGAGATGCAACAGCCTATGGCCTTAACAACGCCCAATCAAGGGGAGAACTTTTTATTGAACCAGGTGAAGAGGTTTATGAAGGCATGGTTGTTGGAATGAGTCCAAAGGGTATTGAAGTTGAAGTTTCTGTAACAAAAAGGAAAAAGCAATCAAACGTTAGAGCTTCAGGCTCAGACGAAGCCTTAAAACTTTCTCCAGTTAGACAAATGTCACTGGAAAACGCACTTGAATTTATAGAAGACGACGAGCTAATAGAAGTAACCCCTCACAAAATGAGAATCAGAAAGAAGATCCTAGACTCAACCTTGAGATACAAGGCAGCAAGGAGAAAATAAAAAGGGAGTAAAGTTGGGTTAGTTTTGGTAAAAATAATGGGGACGCAGCTAAAGGAACGTCCCCTTCACCACAACATCCCTTCGACATAAACCGTTTGCCCACAATACATTTGGGGACTGACCCTTGTGGTCTGTCACAATTGACAACACGGAGAGAATAACAATGACTGAATTTATTAGAATTTATCTATCCACCTTTGGTTTATTATTTTGGATAGACATAATATTTGCTTTGATTGTAATATTTAAAGAAAAAAAGCCGCCGACATCAACCATCCTTTGGGTCATGGTAATTTTGTTGTTCCCAGGAGTCGGATCCATTCTCTATCTCCTTTTTGGCATTGACATGACCAATTCCAGGTCCTTTAGAGAAAAAGATATTTCCTTTGGAAAAATTTATCACCAAGACCTAGAGAGAATAGAGGCCATTAACAAGGGAGCCTACAAGTACCAAGACATAAAGTCCTATGACTACCAAGGTCTAATAAAACTTCTATCAAACAACTCTTATTCTAGATACAACGAACACAATAAAGTAGACATATTTTATGACGGCCTTAGTCTCAAAGACGACCTAATAAGTGAACTAAAAAAAGCCAAAAGCTCAATTTATATCCAGGCCTATATAATAAAGTCAGGAGACTTTTTTGATCAGATTAAAGAAGTACTAATAGCAAAAGCCCAAGCAGGTCTAGATGTAAAAGTTTTAGT
>CAYFUN010000002.1:0-16011 GCA_964346535.1 uncultured Peptoniphilaceae bacterium | reverse complement strand
TTAAAGAAGTACTAATAGCAAAAGCCCAAGCAGGTCTAGATGTAAAAGTTTTAGTCGACGGCATGGGCGGCAGAAATTTAAGCAGAAGAGATAGAAAAGAACTAAAAGAAAATGGCGTCAAGTTAGGCATATTTTTCCCAGCAATTTTAGGCCACCTAAACATACGAATGAACTTTAGAAACCACAGAAAGGTTATAGTTATTGACTCGAAGGTCGGCTATGTAGGGGGCTTTAACATTGGCGACGAATATATAGACAGGTCAAAAAGATTTGGCAAGTGGAGAGACACCCATCTCAAGGTCCAAGGAGAAGCAGTTAACGACCTGACAAATAGATTTTACTTAGACTATAAATTTGCTACAGGAGATGATTGTGGCTGCTACCAATCCTACATTTATAACGGCGAAGAAGATTACAATGTGGCCATGAATATAATATCATCAGGCCCAGACAACGAGTTAGAACAAATCAGAGACGGCTTTAGCAAAATGATTGAGTCAGCCACATCGAGAATTTATATCCAAACCCCTTACTTCATTCCAGACGAAGGCCTTTTTAAGTCCTTGCGAATGGCAGCTTATTCAGGAGTAGATGTAAAAATAATGGTTCCAAAAAAACCAGACCACCCCTTTGTAAAATCAGCCTCTAGGTCCTACCTGGCAGAGCTAATGAAGTATGGGGCAGAAGTTTACTACTACGAAAACCACGGCTTTTTACACTCAAAGATGGTACTAATAGACAACTTCGTCTCAACAGTTGGGACAGCAAACTTTGACATCAGGTCCTTTGCCCTAAACTTTGAAGTCAACGCCTTTATGTACGACTACGGCATTAACAATAACTTGGCCAAGCAATTTGAAGAGGACATGGAAGAAAGTGAAAAATATTCTATGGAAAAATACAATAAGAGAAAAATATATTCAAGGATGGCAGAGTCAATATCCAGACTCCTATCCCCAATTCTTTAGGAGGTTATAAGATGATAAACGAAGCCCAAGGAAAATATTTAGTCTACAATGGACAAGTTAGCGAAGTTGAAGACTCAACTTATTTTGAAGCTATAAAAGAAGAGCCTCAATACGAAGTTTTTGTAGTCAAAGACTCAGTGGTTATGTTTTTTGAAGACCACATGGACAGGCTAGAAGCAACAGCAAAAAAACTTGGCCTAAAACTTTCAAGGACCAGGGACCAAATTGAAAAAGACCTATACACAGTAATAGAAAAAAATGAGCTTAAAGACTCACTTTTAAAACTAATAGTCTACAAGGATTCATATTTGGCTTATGAATTTTATGACAGACAGGTAAGCGAAGAAGATCTAGAAGAAGGAATAAAGGTTGCAATCTTTGACTACGAAAGACAAGATCCAAACCTAAAAATCCTCCGCCACGAATTTAAAAGAGAAGTTGCAAAATTTATGCTAGACACAGAAAGTTTTGAAGCCCTTTTAAGAACAGCAGACGGAGAACTTCTAGAAGGCTCAAGGACAAATCTTTATTTTACGAAAAACGGCAAGGTAATATCTGCCCCAGCTGATCGAGTCCTTAGAGGCATAACCAGGTCCAGACTAGAAAAAATCTTTGACAGACTTGGAATTGAATTAGAAGAAAAAGTAATAAGAGATGTAGACCTAGTAGACGTAGACGGAGCCTTTTTATCAGGCACAACAGTTGGAATACTTCCAATAAAATCCATTGAGTCCATAGACTTTGACGTAAAAAACAACGACCTAATAAAAAATCTAGTCCAAGGCTACAAGGACCTGCAAGAAGAATATATTGCAAGCAAGAAAAATTAAATTTGTTTTGTTGAAAAGTGTTTTGGGGACAGTCCTTTAGGTCTGTCCCCTTTAACATAAACATTTTTGTGTCAACAAATCCAAAGAGGGTAAAATACTCATAAGAAAAATAATTTATACAAAGGAGAAGCTTATGAAATGGGAAGGCAGACGACAAAGTTCTAATGTAAAAAGAGGCGGGCCAAAAGGGGGAGGCGTTGCCCTTGGTGGTGGCGGAATAATAATTCTCCTAATAATGTACCTGCTTTTTGGCAAAGTTCCAGCAGATATATTACCTAACCAAGACACTCAAGGAACCCAAGTTAACCAAGAATACACCCAAACTGCTGAAGAAAAAGAATTAGATGCCTTTTTGTCAGTGGTCCTTGCAGACACAGAAGACTATTGGAAGGAAATCTTTGCCCAATATGACATGACCTATAGAGAACCAACTTTAAACATCTACTCAGATTCAATAAACACAGGTTGTGGTCTTGCAAGTTCAAACGTTGGTCCCTTTTATTGTCCAAATGACGAAAAGATTTATATCGATTTGTCCTTTTATCATGACTTAAAAACCGAATACGAGGCAGAAGGCGACTTTGCCTTGGCCTATGTCCTTGCCCATGAAGTTGGCCACCATGTCCAAAAACAGCTGGGAACCCTACAAAAAGTCTACCAGCTTAAAGACCAGCTGTCAGAGGCAGACTTTAACAAGTATATGGTCAGACTTGAGCTTCAAGCCGACTACTATGCAGGAGTCTTTGCCCACTACACCCAAGAAAATGGCTACCTTGAAGAAGGCGACTTCCAAGAGGCCATGGACGCAGCAGCAGGAGTAGGAGACGACAGGATCCAAGAAAAAGCCTGGGGCCAAGTTGTGCCAGACAAATTTACCCACGGAACCAGCGAGCAGAGAATGAAATGGTTTAATCTCGGTTACAAGTACGGCGACCTAGACCACGGCGACACCTTTAGTGGAGACATATAAATTTAAATGTGAAAAAAGCTAGGAGTAAAATCCTAGCTAATTTTTTTGGTTTTATTTTATTTTTTAGCTAAAGAAATAGATTGTGTTTTTAAATAAATTTTGCTAACGGCGAAGCAACTACGATATGTAAGTTAAGAAATATAATTTTTGTCCTAAGTAGATTTTGAAAATGGCGATAGCTACTACGAGCATTTAACTATAAAATTTTTTCTGAGAAAAAAATCTAAATATGATAAGATAGAAAAAGAGCGAAAAAAATTTTTGCTTAAAATTAAAATCGTAGGTGACTTTATGACCAAAAGGTTAATAAGATTATTTTTAGGCCTTATCATGTTTGGCCTAGGTCTTAGTTTTGTTTATTTTGCAAATATTGGCTTAGACTCTTGGAATTCCTTTCATTCAGCTATTACTAAGGCTACAGGAATTCCCATAGGCTATGTTTCTGTTATTGTTGCAGGAGGCGTTTTATTAATTGCAATACTTTTAGGGGAGAAGTTTGGTCTAGGAACAATTGCAGACAGCCTTGTAGTTGGGCCAGTTTTTCAACTTATAATCGATTCAGGTTTTTTCCATATGCAAACTGACCTAGTTCCGTCTTTGGTCTACATGACCATAGGCATGGCAATAACTGCACTAGGTGCCTTACTCTATATATCTTCAGGCTTTGGAGCAGGGCCAAGAGACTCAATGTACTTGGGCCTTTCAAAAAAATTTGGCATCCAAGTTGGAACAACAAAATTAATTTGCGAACTCCTTGTAGTTGGCCTTGCTTATTTATTTGGCGGCATGGTAGGCTTTGGAACTGTAATTAATGCAATTTTTGCTGGAATATTTTTACAAATATTTATTAGCCTTTTAAAATTTGATCCAAAAAAAGTTAAACAAGAAAATATTTTAGAAACCATAGAAAATTTTAAAAAACTTAAGACCGTGAAAAAAAGCTAGGAGTAAAATCCTAGCTAATTTTTTTAATTTTTAGTTTAAGAAACAAATTATATATTGAAGCTATTTTTGGGGAAATTGCTTTAGCTGTGTCCCCATTTCTTACAAGTCTTTTCACCACAAATTCCAAATAAAACGGGGACTGACCTAAAGGACTATCCCCGTTCTTCGCGATTTTACATCTTCTCAGGTGCCTTCATTCCCAAAAGTCCCAAGCCATTTTTAATTACAGTTTTCACTGCAAAAGACAGGGCCAGCCTTGCCTTTTTTAAGTCTTCGTCATCAACTAAAATGGAAGTGTTGGCGTAGTAGGAATTATAGGCCTGGCAAAGGGCTACCAAGTGTCTGGAAATAAAGAAAGGTTGGTACTTGTCTCCAGCATCTACAACAGTGTCCTTAAAGCCATAAATATTTTTCAAAATTTCAAACTCTTCATCTAAATTAAGAAGAGAATAATCAACCTTATCCTCTACATTAAAGTTTCCCTTTTCTAGTAGAGAAGAGATTCTTGCGTGGGTGTATTGAACATAAGGTCCAGTTTCTCCTTCAAAGGATAAAAGCTTGTCCCAATCAAAGACATAATCCTTGTTTCTGTCGTTAAATAACTCTTGGAAAATTACAGCCCCAATACCAATGTCAGAAGCGAGTCTTTCCTTGTCTTCAATGTCACGATCGGCAATAATATTTTTTGTCTTGTCAATGGCAGTTAGTAGCACATCTTCTAAATAGACAACATTGCCACGTCTAGTAGACATAGTTCCTTCAGGCAATGACACCATGCCGAAAGGAACGTGAACACAATCTTTTGCCCAGTCTTTTCCTAAAAGTTCTAGAACAGTAAAGAGCTGTCTAAAGTGTAGGTTTTGTTGAGAGCCTACAACGTAAATGTTCTTATAAAAATCATAGGTCTTGTGCCTGTAGTAGGCAGCGGCCAAGTCTCTAGTTGCATAAAGGGTAGAGCCGTCAGACTTTTTAACTAACATTGGCGGCATAGAATATTTTTCAAGGTCTACAATCATTGCATTATCAGATGGAACTAAAAGCTTAGCATCCTCTAAGTCCTTGACGACTTCGTCCATCTTGTCAGAATAAAAGGCCTCGCCGTTCCAAGAATCAAAGTCAATGTCTAGCATCTTATAAACTCTGTTAAACTCAGACAGAGAAACTTCTCTAAAATAAGTCCACAGCCTAACAGCTTCGTCTTCGCCAGCCTCTAGTCTTCTAAACCAATCTCTAGCTTGGTCCCTTAGACTTGGATCTTCTTCAGCTTCTTGGTTGACTCTAACGTAAAGCTTTAAAAGTTCTGGAATTGGATTTTTGTCAATGGCTTCAGGATCGCCCCAAAGCTTATAGGCAGTAATTAAAAGTCCAAACTGAGTTCCATAGTCGCCTAAGTGGTTAATGGCAATGGTTTTAAAACCTAAAAAGTCAAAAATATTTCTCAGCGAATTTCCAATAACAGTTGACCTTAGGTGGCCAATGTGAAAGGCCTTGGCAATATTTGGGCTAGAAAATTCTACAATTAAATTTCTATTTTGGCCTAGGTCACTTGAACCAAAGCGATCTTTCTTTTCGTAGACATCCTTTAAAACATCTGCAACTAACATGGACTTCTTTATAAAAAAGTTTAGATAAGGTCCCTTGGCTTCGATTTTTTCAAAGTATGGAGACTCTAAAGTCTCAGCTAATTCTCCTGCAATTAAATTTGGCGCCTTCTTCATTGCTTTTGCAAAGGAAAAGGCTGGTAGGGCAAAGTCGCCCATGGCAGGATTTGGTGGAACTTCAATAAGCTTTTCTAGTACACTTTCATCTATGTCAGAAATTTTTCCTTCTATAAGTTTTATTATTTCACCTTTAAAATCTATCAAAATCTATCCTCCCTAAAGTTAAAAATTTTCGTCATCGTATACTTCTCTAAATTATAACATAAAAATCAGCTGCAAAGTTTTTAATTTTTCTTCAATAAAAAACTCGAAGTCAAAAAAACTTCGAGCATAAATTTATTTCTTTAAAAGATTTTCTCCAATTTTATAAACATCTCCTGCACCCATAGTGACAATACAGTCGCCAGGCTTGGCATGGTCTAATAAATACTCTTCAACTTCTTCAAAGGACCCCAAATAAATAGCGTCCTTGCCGTTGGAGTTTATAGACTTAACTAACATCTTTGAGTGGATGTCGCCATAGTTTTTTTCTCTGGCAGCATAAATATCTGGAATAATAATTTTGTCAGCATTGTCAAAGGACTGGGCAAAGGAATTTAATAGTAGCTTGGTCCTTGTATAGGTATGAGGTTGGAAAATACAATAAATGTCGTTGGCATAGCTATTTCTAATTGCAGCTAGGGCAGACTTTATTTCAGTAGGGTGGTGGGCGTAGTCGTCTAGGACGTCAATGCCATCAAAGGTTCCCTTAAATTCTAACCTCCTGTGAACTCCTGTGTAGGCAGAAATTTTTCTAGCAATCAGATCAGAGTCCAAGCCATAAATATGGCAGGCAGCAAAAGCAGCCAAGGCGTTATAAATATTGTGCTTGCCCATAACGCTCAAATCCAAGTGGGCAATTTTTTTGTGCTTAAAGTAGACGTCAAACTTTGGAAGTCCAGATTCTCTAAAGTCAATGTTCTTAGCAGTATAGTCTGCCATTTTGTCGACGCCAAAACTTATATACTTACAAGAGCAGTGGTCTTTTAAAGTATGAGAATTTTCATCGTCGGCGTTAACTAAAATATAATCATCTGGTCCTAGGTTTTCGCAGTAGTCTTCAAAGGTTTTAATAATGTGGTCAATATTGTCAAAGTAGTCCAAGTGGTCTTCGTCAATATTTAAAATTATAGCCAGCCTTGGAAAATATTTTTTTATGTTGGCCTTGTACTCACAAGCTTCAGTTAGGAATAACTTGTTAGATCCCAGTTTAATATTGCCGTGGATTTTATCTAACATGCCTCCTAGCATAATAGTAGGATCTTCTTCTAAATCGAAAATCACTTCAGTGATCATAGATGTTGTAGAAGTTTTGCCGTGAGTTCCAGAAACAGCAATAGAAAAATCAAAGTCTCTCATAAGATTTCCTAAAAACTCTGCTCGGTCGACAATATCAATTTTTTCTCTAATGGCAGCCTTTAAATCTTCATTGTCCATAGAAATTGCGTCAGTATAAACAACAAGGTCAGCTCCATTTACATTTTCTGCCTTGTGTTCATAAAAAACTTCTATGCCATCTGCCTTTAGTCTTTCTGTCAGCTCTGAAACTTTTGCATCAGAACCAGAAACCCTATAGCCCTTGCTGTACATATATTCAGCAAGTGCACTCATACTAACTCCACCTATGCCGATAAAGTGGATTTTTTTACCCTTATTTTTATCTATATCAAAACGAAACATCTTTACCTCTCTTTTTATCAAAAACCATTATACCATAAAAAGCCTAAAGAATCTTAAAAATCTTTAATCTAAATTTATATACTTGGCCACCTTTAAAAAAGCCCCAATTTAAGATAGAATATAAGAGAGGAATAAGATGAAAGAAATAAAATTTATAGACATATTTAACAGCGAAAAACTAGAAGAAAATCCAAAACTCCACCAGGACCTAATGGACTTTTTTGACAGCCTGGCAGATGGCATTTTAATAACCGATTCCAATGGGAAAATAATTATCTACAACAGGGCCAAGGAGATCCAAGAAAATCGAGATAGAAAAGATATGCTTGGCAAATACACCTGGGAGGCCTATGGCTATTCAGGACCAGAAAACTCAGAGCACTACAAGGTTTTAAAATCACAAAAACCAATTTTAAACAAGTACTCTGCCCACTCAAAACTAGGAGGAGTTGAAAGATATATCTCCTACTCAACCTATCCAATAATCTTAGACGGAAAGACCGTTGCCGTCTATACAGTTGGTAGAAGTGAAGACTCTCTCCACCAGGTTTTAGTAGATACCATTGAAAAAAAGAGAAAGCACAACGCAAGTTTAGAAAAAGACCTGCCAGTCTATGCAGAAAATGGAACCAGATATACTTTTGCCAATATTGTTGGAGACTCAGAAGAAATTAAAAACGTAATTAACATTGCCCAAAACGTTGCCTTCCTAGACAATTCAATTTTAATAATAGGAGAAACAGGCACAGGCAAAGAAGTTCTATCTCAGTCCATCCACAACTTTGGCGACAGGTCCAAGGAGCCCTTTATTGGCATAAACTGTTCAGCCATTCCAGAAAATCTTTTAGAGTCTATGCTTTTTGGAACAGTAAGGGGAGCCTACACTGGAGCAGTTGACTCCAAAGGACTTTTTGAAAAAGCCAAAGGCGGAACACTTTTTCTTGACGACATTAACACCATGCCTATGGGCCTCCAAGCAAAACTTCTAAGGGCCCTGCAAGAAAAACGAGTCACTCGTCTTGGCGACTCCAAGGCCTATCCAATTCACTGCCGAATAGTTTCAGCAACTAACGAAGACCCCTTTGACCTAATTCAAAAGGGAAAACTCAGAGAAGACCTTTACTATAGAATCGCTGGCTTTACAATAAACATTCCACCCCTTAGAGATAGGAAGAAGGACATAATCATCCTAATCGAATACTTTATAAGAAGGTACAACAAGCCCCTTGGCAAACCTCACATAGGTATCGACTCAAGGCTGAAAAAAATTCTAGACTCCTATCCTTGGCCAGGAAATATTAGAGAGCTAGAAAACCTAGTAGAAAATATGCTAGTAAATTCCTCAGGCGACTCTCGCTATTTGACAGTAGAAAATATTCCAGCCTATCTCAAAGAAAGATTTTTAGGCGAAGAAATAAAACCGGAGAAGAAAAAACAAGTTGAACGACTAAGCTTCAACGATATGGTCGACGATTTTGAAAGAGAACTTTTAAGAAAATATTTAGAAGAAAATTCTTGGAATTATTCAAAAACTGCCAGAGTTTTAGACCTTAATCGCAACAGCCTCCTCTACAAAATAAAAAGACTGGGCCTAGAAAATGACTAGAAACTAAACAAAAATACAAAAATCGTTTAAAAACTAGGCACAAAATCTAAACACAAAATTGAAAACCCCATTGTCAAAGCTTGACAAGTCCATAAAAAAACTTGGCACGGTTCTTGCGATATATATAAGTGTTAGCAATCCAATATTTTGGAAGAAAGTTATTGTCGGTCCTAAAGACCTGGAGATCTAGGGAAATTTAATTCTGGTAAAATTAAAAGAACCTAGATATGTTAGATGAAGCTCAAGTTTATTTCGCCCTCATAGCAGGGCGATTAAATCGTAAATAAGTAAATTTAAATATAGATAAAAACTAAGGAGGACAAGCTGTGAAGAAAATACTTTTAAAGAATTGTAAATCCCTACTCACCTTAAAAGAAAAAAATGAGGACATAACAGGGGCTTTAGAAGGCTATAGTCTATTAATTGAAGGAGAAAAAATAAAGAAGATTGACCTTTTTGAAAACTTAAAAGGGGAGATCGATGACCAAACTGAAATTATAGACTGTACAGAAAAAACAGTTCTTCCTGGTTTTGTAGACCCCCACACCCACCTAGTATTTGGTGGCGACAGGCTAGACGAATATGTAGCAAAACTTACAATGACAGACCCAGACGAAATTAAGAAAAACGTAAAAATCGGCCTAACAGGATTAGAATCATCAATAGTTCAAACAAGAGAGGCAGGCTTTGACGGCCTTTTAAAAGAAGGAGAGGAAAAATTAAAGACCCTTCTTCTTAACGGAACAACAACAATTGAAATAAAATCTGGCTATGGCATAGATAAAGATGTTGAACTTACCCAACTTAGGGTAATAAAAGCATTAAGGGACAAAGTTCCACAAACTCTAGTTGCAACATATCTTGGTGGCCACGACTGGGACAAGGAAATGGGCAAGGAAGCCTACCTAGACTTTATGCTCAAAGAAGTTATGCCTGTAGTTGCAGAAGAAAAATTGGCGTCCATGGTTGACATTTGGGTAGAAGATTCAATCTTTTCCATCGACCAAGGCAGAAGATATTTACAAAAAGCCAAGGACCTAGGCCTAGCAGCAACAATTCACGGCGACGAATTATCCTCAATTGGCGCATCAAAAATGGCAGCAGAAGAAGGAGCCTACTGTGTAGCTCACCTAAACTACATTACAGAAGATGCCATTGACACCATGATAGCAAACAAGACAGTTGGAATTGTCCTACCAACAACTGACTATGTAAAAAAATATGACGACAACCTTGCTGACGCTAGACACCTAGTTGACAGGGGTATGGACGTAGCCATAGCAACAAATATAAACCCAGGAGACTATACAGTTTCAATGACCATCTGCATGGACCTAGTTTGTAAAAGACATGGACTAACACCAGCAGAAGCCCTTAGGGCAGCAACCTTAAATGCCGCCAAGGCTTTAAGATTAGATAGAGATTACGGATCCTTAGAAGAAGGAAAATATGCAGACCTACAAATTTGGGACACAGACGACTACAGAAACGTAGTTTATAGACACGGATCCAACTTTGTAGAAACAGTAATCAAACACGGAAAAGTTGTTGTACAAGACAGAAAGTTAGTTTATTAAAATTTGTAAGGAGAAAAAAATGGATTTCAAACACGTATTAGACCTAATTCTTGATACTGATGACGTAACAGTAGGAGGCGGATCAGCATCAGCCCTAGCAGGAGCAAAAGCCTGTGGCCTAATAGGCATGGTATGCAAGCTATCAACAAAAAAAGACTTTGGCCTTCCAGCAGAAAAACAACTTGAATATGCCAAAGAGCTAGAAGATCTAAGAGACAAGCTATTAAAAGGCGTAGTTGAAGACGCCAATGCCTACGGAGTAATTAGAGACGCCTACAAACTTCCAAAAGAAACAGACGAAGAAAAAGAAGCGAGAAAAAAAGCTATCGCCCACGCAGGAATAGTTGGAGCAACAAGCCCAATGAACAACGCAAAACTTTGTCACAGAGTCTATGAAATAGCAAACGAAGTCAACGGCAAAACAAATCCAAACTGCCAATCAGACCTAGAAATTGGCCTAGAACTAGCAAAAATTGGAACAAACGGCTGCATTATGAATATAGAAGCCAACCTTCCACTAGTAAAAGACCAAGAAAAAATTGACGAATTTAATAGCGTAATAAACGACTATAAAATAAACTAATACAAAGGAGTAACTTATGACACAAGAATTCAAAACAGACGTACAAATAGCACAAGAAGCTACAATGCTACCAATCTCAGAAGTAGCAAAACAAATTGGCATTAGCGAAGACTACCTTATCCACTACGGAAAATATAAGGCAAAAATCGACCTTAAACTTTTAGAAGAATTAAAAGACAAGGAAGACGGAAAACTAATTTTAGTATCAGCCATTAACCCAACTCCAGCAGGAGAAGGAAAGACTACAGTAAACATTGGTCTATCAATGGCCCTAAACAAAATTGGCAAAAAGACAATAACAACCCTTAGAGAACCATCACTTGGACCATCATTTGGAGTAAAAGGTGGAGCAGCAGGTGGAGGCTACTCACAAGTTGTGCCAATGGAAGACATTAACCTACACTTTACAGGAGACTTCCACGCAATTACAACAGCCAACAACTTAATTTCAGCCCTACTAGACAACCACATCCAACAAGGCAACCTTCTTGACATTGATACAAGAAGAGTAGTTTGGAAAAGAGTTTTAGACATGAACGACAGGGCCCTAAGAAATATAGTAGTAGGCCTAGGCGGGAAACCAAACGGAGTACCAAGAGAAGACGGCTTCGATATAACAGTAGCATCAGAAATAATGGCCATCTTCTGTCTAGCAACAGACCTAGAAGACCTAAAGAGAAGAATAGGCGACATAGTAATTGCCTACAATAGAAAGAACGAGCCAATCTATGCCAGAGACATAGAAGCCCAAGGCGCTTGTGCCCTTATATTAAAAGATGCAATAAATCCAAACCTAGTTCAAACTCTAGAAAACACACCAGCAATTATTCACGGTGGACCATTTGCCAACATTGCCCACGGAAGTAACTCAGTAACAGCTCTAAACATGGGCCTAAAACTTGGCGACTATGTAGTAACAGAAGCAGGATTCGGTGCTGACCTAGGAGCAGAAAAATTCTTTAACATTACAGCTAGATACGGCGGCTTCGAACCAGACGCAACAGTACTAGTAGCAACAGTAAGAGCTTTAAAACACCACGGTGGAGCAGCTAAAGAAGAATTAGGCAACGAAGACTTAGAAAAACTTGCCCTAGGCATGCCAAACCTTGAAAAACACATAGAAAATGTTAGAAAATTCGGCATCGAACCAATAGTTGCAATAAACAAATTCCCAACAGACACCCAAGCAGAAATCGACCTAATCGTTGAAAAATGTAAACTAATGGGAGTAGAAGCAGTGCCAATAGAAGTTTGGGCAAAGGGTGGAGACGGAGCCATCGACCTAGCTAAAAAAGTAGTAGAAGTAGTAGACAGAGGAGATGCAAACTTTAAATTCCTATATGATGTAAACCAAAGCATCCCAGAAAAAATCGAAACCATAGCCAGAGAAATCTATGGAGCAGACGGAGTAGACTTTACAAAAGCAGCCCAAAAAGCAATCAGAGACTACGAAAAACTTGGCTACGACAAATTACCAATTTGTATGGCAAAGACCCAATACTCATTCTCAGATGACCCAAGCCTACTAGCAAGACCTGAAGGCTTTAGGATCACAGTAAGAAACTTTAAACTATCAAGAGGAGCAGGCTTTATAGTAGCCCTAACTGGAGATATAATGACCATGCCAGGACTACCAAAAGTTCCAGCAGCAAACAAAATTGATATACTAGCAAACGGAGAAATAGTAGGATTATTCTAAAAGATATCTTAAGGAGAATATTAAAATGGCAAGATTAGTTGAATGTGTACCAAATTTTTCAGAAGGTAGAGACCTTGAAAAAGTAGAAAAAATTGTTGACGAAATTAGAAAAATAGAAGACGTAACTTTATTAGACTACTCATCAGACCCAGACCACAACAGGTCAGTAGTAACAGTAATAGGCGAACCAGAAAAAGTAAAAGAAGCAGTAATAAACGCCATTAAAGTTGCAACAGAACTAATAGACATGTCAACTCACGAAGGCGCCCACCCAAGAATGGGAGCAACAGATGTAGTACCATTTACACCAGTATCAGAAGTGACAATGGACGAATGTATAGCCTTAGCTAACGAAGTAGGAAAAGTAATGGGAGACATGGGCATTCCAGTTTACCTATACGAAGACGCAGCAACAAAACCAGAAAGACAAAACCTGGCAAAAGTTAGAAAAGGCCAATACGAAGCTTTCTTTGACAAAATCCACGAAGAAGGATGGGAACCAGATTACGGCCCAAGAGAAATGAACAAGAAAAGCGGAGCAACAGCAGTAGGAGCTAGAGTTCCACTAGTAGCCTTTAACATTAACCTAGACACACCAGACGTAGAAATCGCAAACGCAATTGCAAAAAAAGTTAGACACATTGGTGGCGGCCTAAGATACGTTAAAGGAATCGGCCTAAAAGTAGAAGAAAGAAACATTACCCAAGTATCAATGAACCTAGTAAACTACGAAAAAACTAGAGTATACCAAGCCTTTGAAATGGTGAAAATGGAAGCCAGAAGATATGGCGTAAATGTAGTAGGATCAGAAGTAATTGGAACAGTACCAATGAAGTCAATGCTAGACGCAGCAGAATACTACCTTCAAATCGAAAACTTCGACATCAACCAAATTTTAGAAAAAAGACTACTAGACTCAATGAGCAAGTAAGAATAAAATTAAAACGGGAACAGACATTCAAATCTGTTCCCGTTTTTTTATTTTTGTAAGCTGTGTTTGCGGGAAGTGTGTAAGGGGACATTCGAAGCCCTAGCCAAAATCTTCGATTTTTTTGATTAAGTTTTGCTTCTGCGTCAGGGGACATTCCTTTAGGTGTGTCCCCTTTTAAACAAAGCTGTCTGTCCCCAGTGAAATCACAAGAAATTTTGATTGGCCAAACAAAAGGGGCCTGTCCTCGGTGAAACCACAATATCTGCATAAAAAATAACATATTTATATAAAGGAGGGAGAAATGAGAAAAAAATCTCCATGGGTTGTAATTGGATATGTTTTGGTGATTTTTGGTTTGGCTTTGCCGCTTTGGGGGCTGACTAGGATTTCTTTTAGGGAGCTTTCTGCTTCTAATACTTATGAGGATTTTAAGGCCAAGGAAGATCTTGATGCTAGGCAGTTTGTTGCTTATAATCAAAGGCTGATGGACCAGACTTTTAATCTTTTGGTGGATTCTTTTAGAGATGACCAAGAGGGCGAGCTTGAGGCCAGTTATGATCTTGATTTTGATAAGGACCAGGCTTTTTCTTTTCTTTATATTCCCAAACTTGATATTATAAAACCTGTTTATCTTGATGCGACTTATGACCATCTTGATTGGGGAGTGGCCCAACTTTAAGAGTCGGCCCTTCCTATTGGCGGCAAGGGACAAAGGTCCATTATTGCTGGCCACAGAGGCTGGTGGGGGGACTTGATGTTTTTTAAAATCGACGACCTTGTTGCTGGTGACAAGTTTTATCTTGATGGGCCTACTGGTCTTTTAGAGTACGAGGTTGTTGACAAGGAAGTTATTGGGCCTTATGATTGGGATTTGTTAAAGGCCAAGGGCGACAGGGACATGGTTTCACTAATGGCCTGTCATCCACTGAGACCGCCTAGACCTGACAGGTTACTTGTCAATGGTGTTAGAGTTGAAGAGGAAAAAGAAAATCCTGAGCTTGAAGGTCTTGAGTCTTTCGCCGACATTCACAGTGAGGGACCAGATCTTTCTTCTAAACTTCTAAAGTACGGAACTTATCTTTTAACTGTAGTTTTGTATTTGGCAGTTTTTAGAAATTTTTATAGCTTGATTAGGTATTTAATAAGAAAGTAAGTTAAGACGTCTAAGAGGCGTCTTTTTTTGTTTGGGATAAGGGGACACACCTAAAGGAATGTCCCCACATTGTGTGGGGCTAGGAGAAAGATTTGAACTAGGGCTTTAGCAATCAGATTCTAGCCAATCAAACTTCCCTTCGGTCCCTTCCCCAAGAGCTGAGAATTGTTTTGAAGATGAAAAAGAGTTTTTACTTATAACTTTGTATTTAATAGCGAAGCTTATGTACTTGATAAAAAAACATTAAGTGACTTTGCCGTTGCCAAGACAAGAACAATGAAACAAAAATTTTATGTCGGTCAAAATGACGGTCAAAATTATGTAAATAGATTTGTCCCAAATATGATGTGGTATTTGGGACAAAGTTTTTTGAAATGTCACCCAATTTGTCACTCAAATGAAAAATGGATTTTTGAATTGGAAAAAGGGTCTATCTTCACGAGATAAACCCTAAAAATTATTTTGTTTATTTTTCTTCTTTATCTTCTTTGCCAAAAACTCCTAGTTTATTTAAAATTCCTGTTAGACCTAGGCCTATTAAAGCAAGGGCAGCTGCTAGGAAGTATACCCAGTAGAGCTCGTGTATATATAAAAATGCTGGCAGGCCGTTGAGGCTCGGGCCGTTATCGGAGTATACATGTCCACCATCTATTGAGCCGTAGATACTTAGGCCGATAGCCATTATTATGCCTATGGTTATTAGGATAATGCCAAAGGTTACTTTCATTTTGTAGGAGTAAAGGTCTTTGGCAAGGCCTATTGTGTCTTTGTTGTCTTTTAAGTTTTCTAGGTCTGTTTGGACCAGGTCGTCTATGGATACGGAAAATATTTTTCCTAAGGCGATTATGTTTGAAAGGTCAGGAAGGGCCTGGTCTTGTTCCCAGCGTGATATAGTTTGTCTGGAAACTTTTAGTTTTTCTGCTAGGTCTTCTTGGCTCATTTGTTTTTCTTTTCTTAGTTTTTGAATTTTTTCTCCTAGGGTCATTTTTTGCCTCCTTTTTATTTTATTATACTTGTATTTGGGGATTTTTCTAGCAAATCTTCTAGGAATTTATGTAAAGTTGATGTTACATAGGGGTTTTTTGTGGGTTTTTGAAAGGCTTCGCCAATTGCTAAAAGAGTTTAGAAAAATAGTTTCTCTTTCTTTTTAGTGAGTTGTGGTTTGCTTCGCCGAATACGAAAGATGTTCTGACGCATAATCTTTCTCATTAACTTAATTAGTTGCCACCTCAGGAGGAGGCTAAGGGAGCTGGCAGTCAGATTCAACCAATCGACCTGCCCTACGGTTGGTCTCTTGGGAATCTTTTGCATAAGACCTGTTAGCCAAATCAGAGATTTGGACTAGGGCTTCAACACAGCTGAATGGCAG
>CAYFUN010000001.1:173737-198755 GCA_964346535.1 uncultured Peptoniphilaceae bacterium | reverse complement strand
TTAACGCTGAAAGTACTAGTTTGGAGACGAACTGGGAGGATAGGAAGTTGCCAGTTCAAGAAGTCTGTTTTAAAACAGGCTTCTTTTTTTATATTTAGTCTTGAAAATATTAATTTTATGTGGTATCTTATTAGAGATAAAAAAATACTTTAAATCAGTCCAGAGAGGCTGGAAAGGAGAATAATATGACAGATAATACTTACGGTAAAGTTATAGCAAGTGGTGAATTAGCAAGTTTTTCAAGGGTAGTTTTAGCCTTACAGCATCTTATAGCAATGTTTGGCGCTACAGTTTTAGTCCCTATTTTAACTGGCTTTGATACATCAGTTGCTATTTTTTCTGCAGGTTTAGGTACTCTAATTTTTCATTTTGTAACTAAGGGTAAGGTTCCAGTGTTTTTAGGTTCATCTTTTGCTTTTATACCTGTAATTCTAGCTGTATCTGAAAGCTATGGTGGAGACTTAGCTTATGCTCAAGGTGGAATTATTGTTGCTGGCTTAATATACTGCTTATTTTCTTTAGTGGTTTCAAGAATTGGAATAAGAAAAATTCAGACTTTACTTCCTGCTCAAGTTATTGGACCTATGATTATAGTAATCGGAATGAATTTAATTCCTACAGCTTTTTCTATGGCTCAAACTAATTTTATATTAGCTGGAGTAACTTTAGCGACAGCTATTTTCATTAGATTTAGGACTAAGGGATTTGTCGGACAATTATCTATTATAATTGCTGTCTTTGTTGGCTATATTTTGTCTATATTAATGAAAGAAGTTGATTTTTCTATTATAAGAGATGCAAGTTTAATTTCTGCTCCAAGTTTTAGATTTCCAAAGTTTGATTTTGGAGCTATAGCAATGATTGCCCCAGTTGTTTTAGCAGTTTTTATGGAACATTTAGGTGATATTACTACTAATGGCCAAGTCGTTGGTAAGAATTTTATTGAAGATCCAGGCCTACACAGAACGCTTTTAGGTGATGGCCTAGCAACTATGGCTGCTGGACTATTAGGTGGACCTGCTAATACAACTTATGGTGAAAATACTGGTGTTTTAGCTATTACAAAGAATTATGATCCTTCAATTTTAAGATTGGCTGCAGTTTTTGCTATAATCTTGTCTTTTGTTGGAAAAATTGGTGGAGTTTTATCTTCAATTCCTACAGCTGTAATGGGAGGCATTTCTTTAATGTTATTTACAATGATAGCCTTAGTTGGAGCTCAAACTATTAAGAATTCTAAAGTTAACTTTAATTTTAAAAATATTTTTGTAATGGCTAGTATTTTAATCTTAGGCCTGGGATCTGACTATTTATCAAAGTTACTAGGCTTTACAATAGGCATTAAACTTACAGATACAATTGTAATTTCAGGTTTAAGCTTCGCTGCTTTAGTTGGCATTATTTTAAATCAAATTTTATCTATAAGAATAAAGAAGTAAATTATATTATTTAGGGAGTAAGATCTTGTGGTTTTACTCCTTTTTTATTTATTTTGTGCTAAAATAAGATTACAAAGATTTATGAGGTAATAAATATGTTAAAAAGTATGACTGGCTTTGGAAGCTATAAAATAAAAGATGATGAGTTTGAAATAAAAGTAGATATTAAATCAGTTAACAATAGGTATCTGGATATACAAGTTAAGGGCCCAAAGTCTTTAGCCTTTATGGAAGAGGATATTAAAAATATTATTTCTTCTAAAATTAATAGAGGAAAGATTGATGTTTTTATTGATATTCATTTCTTAGATTCTTCAAATATTGATTTTAATATTGATTACAGTCTCTTAAAAAAATATAACGACAGTCTAACTGAACTTTCAAGGTTGAGTAGTTTGGAAAAAAGCTTTTCTGTTTTAGATATTTTAAGGTTTGATTCTAATATTTTGTTATTAGAAAGAAAAGATCTTAATGATAATAAAACTTTTGTTGACTTGTGCTTAGCTTGTGTCGATAAGGCTTGTTCAAATCTTCTTGAAATGAAGATCCAAGAAGGTTATAATATAGAATGCGACTTAAAAAATAAATTAGCAAGTGTTGAAGAGCTGGTAAATAAAATCGAAGCTTTTTCAAAAGACTTAGTAAGTATAAAAGTTCAAGCGTTAAAAGAGAGAATTAGTGGAATTTTAGCTGAAGATAATATTGCTTTAGATGAAGATAGACTTTTAAATGAAATAGTTTTTTATAGCGATAAGTTAGCCATAGATGAAGAACTTGTAAGGTTAAAAAGTCACTTGGATTTATTTAATTCTATGATTAGTGATGAAGCCTCTAATGGGAAAAAGATTGATTTTTTAATCCAAGAGATGAATAGAGAAACTAATACTATTGGTTCGAAAACAAATAGTATTAATGTTACTAAGGAAGTAATTGAACTTAAGTCGATTTTAGAAAAAATAAGAGAGCAAGTTCAAAATATTGAATGATATGAAAAACAAAAGCAATTTAAGGTGGTGGCAAAAAATGGCACAGGGATTTTTATTAGTCCTTTCTGGCCCAAGTGGTGCAGGCAAGGGAACTGTTAGTGAAGCATTAATGAAAAGTCAAGATGACATAGTTTTTTCAACATCATTAACAACTAGACAACCAAGACCAAATGAAGTTGATGGTGAAAATTACTTTTTTGTTTCAAAAGAAAAGTTTTTTGAAATGGTAGAAAATGATGAACTTTTAGAATATGCACAGGTTCACAATAATTATTATGCTACACCAAAAAAGTTTGTTTATGATAAAATTGAAGATGGAGAAATTGTCTTACTTGAAATTGATGTTCAAGGGGCCTTGCAAATAAAAGAGAGATATAAAAATGTTGTCTTTATATTTCTTCTACCTCCTTCTATGTCAGAACTTAGGACAAGGCTTGTAAACAGAGGTACTGAAACTGAAGAAGATATAGACACAAGATTTAACAATGCCTATAAAGAATTAGACTTTGTAGGAGAATACGACTACTTTGTTGTTAACAACACTGTAGACCAGGCAGTGAAGGATATTCAAAATATTATTGCTGCTGAAAGATTGAGAGTTAAAAGACATAAAAATATAAAAGAAAATGTTTCAAAGGGGTGGGACTAAATGTATATACCTTCATATAATGAAATTAAGGAAATTGATGACAGTAAATATAAATTAGCTTTAATGGTTGCAAAAAGAGCCAGACAGCTAAATGATGGGGCAGAAGCTTATATAGAAGACGATGATTCTAATAAGGTTACAACTGCCATGAAAGAAATTGTAGGCGGATATATAGTAGGTAAAAATTAAGCTAGATTTTTCTAGCTTTATTTTATATGTTTATGAAAAAGTTAGTTGATATAGTAATTTTTAAAAACTTAATAAACTTAGATAAACTTTATACTTATGAAGTTGATGAGGATATTAAACCAGGATCTTTTGTTATAGTTGATTTTAATGACAGTTTAGAAATAGGCCTGGTTTTATTTTCTTATAAAGACGAGGTAAGATTTAAGACCAAGAAAGTTCTAAAAGTTGTAGAAGAACTTGAACCTTTAACAAAATTACAAATAAACCTTGGAATGTGGATGAAGGAATTCTATATTCTAACTTATGCTAAGGCTTTTTCTATTATTTGTGACTTTACAAAGATTTCTAACTTGGATTATAAGTATGTTCTAGGAGATAGCGTAAGTGATCAAGAAAAAGAAATTTTCGAAAACTATTTATCCAAGCACGACAAAAACCTAGTTAAAAAGTTTAATACTTTAATTAAAGAAGGCAAGGTTATAAGGCAAGTTAACTATGAAATTGCTAAAGTTGAAGAAAATATCTACTACAAGTTTTTATTTGATAAAGACCAAGCTTTAAGTCTTTTAAGAAAAAATGCAAGCAGACAGAGAAAATTTTTAAAAGAAATTTATGAAATTTTCTATGACAACAAATACTTTGATTTATTTGCTGTTAGAAGTTTAGAAAATTATTCTAAGTTAGTTTTCGATGACTTATTAAATAAAGAATTATTTGAAGAGGTTGACGAAATTGAAGAAACTTCTTTTACTGAAAATACAATAGTTTTAACTGATGAGCAGGAAAAAATTTATAAGGATATTCTAGATTCAGAAAATAATAAACATCTAATATACGGAGTAACTGGGTCAGGAAAAACTGAAATATATTTTTCTTTAATTGAAGATGTTATAAAAAGAAATAAAACTGCAATGTTCTTAGTTCCAGAAATTGGTCTAACACCACAGATGGAAAAGAGAACCAAGGAGAGGTTTGGTGACCAAGTTGCCATAATTCACTCTAAGTTATCTAAGTCTAAAAGGCTTAGCGAAATAGAAAAAATTAATTCTTCAAAAGCAAAAATACTTTTAGGAACAAGGTCTGCTATATTTTTTAATTTAAAGGACTTGGACCTTATAATCATCGACGAAGAACACGATGACTCCTATAAGCTAGATAGGTACAATAAATATGATGTTAGGGAGGTTGCTAGGTTTTTAATAGAAAACACCAAGGGAGCAAAACTTGTATTAGCCTCTGCAACACCTTCTATTGAAAGTTATTATAAGGCCTTACATGGTGTTTATGACTTGCATAAAATTCTTTCAAGACCTAATAATATTTCCTTGCCAAAGGTAAATATAGTTGACTTAAAAGAAGAGGTTAAGTCTGGCAACACAACACCAATGTCAATGGACTTAATGGTCGCTATAAAAAATTCACTATTTAAAAACAATCAAAGTCTTCTATTTCTCAATAGACGAGGCTATTCTTCATTTGTTAGTTGCTCAGATTGTGGTTATACTTTAAACTGTGATCGCTGTGACGTATCAATGGTCTACCATAAGCACAATAACTTTTTAAAGTGTCACTACTGCGGTAAAACCTCTCATATGCCAAGTAGGTGCCCGGCATGTGGATCTAAAAATATTAAGCAATTTGGCCTAGGTACAGAAAAATTAGAAGAATTTACTAAGGATTTATTTCCGGACTTAAATGTTTTGCGAATAGACTCTGATACAACTTCTAGTCACCAAGACTATATTAAAAATATGGAGAAAATACTAGCCAAAGATGCAAATATTATTATTGGGACCCAAATGATTACAAAGGGTTTTGATTATCCGTCGATTCAAATTGTTGGAGTTATTTCAGCTGATATGTCTTTAAATGTTCCAACTTATGATTCAGCTGAAAAAACTTTCCAGCTGTTGATGCAAGTTTCAGGTAGGGCTGGCAGGGCAAAGTCCAATGGAGAAGTTATTATACAAACATATAATCCTGACCATTATTCGATAAAAAATGTCTCAACCTATGACTATGATTCTTTTTATAAAGAAGAATTAAAAATGCGGGAACTTTTTTCTTATCCGCCTTTTACAAGACATTTTGAAATCTTACTTTTAAACAAAGACCTTAAACTAGGACTTAGTCAAGCAAGACAAGTGTATTTGGCGCTAATTGATGAATTAAAAAGGAATAAATTACTTGATCAAGTAAATCTAGTAACAAATATTGATAGACCTTATATAGTTAAATTTAACAACCGCTATCACATTAGCCTTTACTTGTCTTCAAAGATTAGATATGAAAAACAAGTAAAAAATTGTATTTATGAAATTACTATAAATAATTCTCATAATATTAATTTAAAAGGCTGCCATATTGATGTCTTAAGTCGATGATTTATATAAGAATAATTTGGGTATTTTAAGCTATAAAGGAGGGAAAGTATGGCAAAAAGAATTATTAGAACAGATGAAGATCCAATTTTGAGAAAAAAATCAAGAAAAGTTGATAAAATAGATGACAAAATCCTTGTCCTTTTAGATGACATGGTAGAAACAATGTACGATGCAAATGGAGTAGGCCTAGCAGCTCCACAAATTGGAATTTTAAGAAGGATTGTAGTAATTGACATAGGGGAAGGTCCTATGAAACTTATTAATCCTGAAATTACCTTTAAAGAAGGAGAAGAAGAGGACCTAGAAGGCTGCCTATCAGTTCCTGGATATAATGGACTTGTAAAAAGACCAGAGAAACTAATTTGTAAATATACTAATGAAAACAATGAAAATATTGAACTAGAAGCTGAAGGTTTTTTAGCCAGAGCTATTTGTCATGAGCTTGATCATTTAGATGGAATCCTCTATACAGACAAGGCAGAAACTATGTACAAAATTGAGGAAGAAAATGCCTAGAAAAAATATTGTATTTATGGGAACACCTGACTTTGCTGTTAAGGCCCTAGATTCTTTAAATAAAAACCACAATGTAGTTTTAGTAATAAGTCAACCAGATAGAGTAAATAAAAGGGGCAATAAAATAACTTATTGTCCTGTAAAAAAATACACCTTAGAAAATAATTTAGAAATCTATCAACCTGTTGATATTAACTCAGCTGAAAGTATAGATTTATTAAAAAATTTTGACATAGACTATATTGTTGTAGTTGCTTATGGACAAATTATAAAAAAAGAAATCAGAGCTTTAGCTAAGAAAAAAATAGTTAATATCCACGCTTCCTTGCTTCCTAAATATAGGGGAGCAGCTCCAATCCATAGGGCTATTATGAATAGAGATGAAGAAACCGGAGTAACAATTATGGAAGTTGGACCAGGATTAGATAAGGGTCAAATGTTTTTAAAGGCTTCCACTAAAATTGCAGATAAAAACCTAGTAGATCTTCACGATGAGCTTGCAGATATGGGAGCAAGTTTAATTTTACAATATATAGAAGAAAATGAAAGAGAAGAAATAATGGGCCTTGAGCAAGATGAAGCTGAGGCAACTTATGCAAAAAAAGTTAGCAAATATTCAGGAAAGTTGGACTTTGTAGATATTAATAAGGAACTGGGAAAAATCAAGGGACTTTATCCAAGACCAGGGGCAAGTTTTTCTTATAAAAATGAAAATGTAAAAGCTCTTGATGGAGAAATATTTTCCAACGAAAGTAATACAGCCTATGAAATAGGTCACATCACTGATGTTTTAGAAGATGGGATTTTAGTAAATTGTTCAAATGGAATTCTTAAAATAAAGAGAATTCAGTTTCCGGGAAAAAAAGAAATGTCAGTTGAAGATTATTTAAAGGGAAATAAATTAGAAAGAAATACAGATTTAAGGTGATAATATGTATGGACAAAACTATTATGCTAACAATTATATGCTATATTTTATATTACCGTTAGCCCTAGCCCTATATTCAAACTTTTTAATACAAAAAGCCTATAGAGACTACAGAAGAAAAAGATCAAATTTAGGAATTTCTGGCTACGAAGTTGCAAATTTAATACTAAGAAATAATTATATATCCGATATTAAAGTAATAAGAGCTAAAGGAACTCTAACAGACCATTATGATTCTTCTAAAAAGATTATAGCACTTTCAGATGAAGTTTATTCTGGAAATTCAATAGCTTCAATAGCAATAGCTGCCCATGAAGCTGGCCACGCTGTACAGCTAGCTGAAGGTTATCTGCCACTTATTATTAGGCATAGGCTAGTAGGACTAACACAGTTTGCAACAAATATTTCTTTTGCTTTAATACTATTAGGATTCTTTGTTGCACCTAGTTTTGGTAGAGTTGGAATACTTGCTTATCTTATTATTTTTATTTTTCAACTAGTAACCCTACCTGTTGAATTTAATGCAAGCTCTAGGGCTTTAGATGAATTATCTAAAATAGGCGCTAACTCTATAGACCTAAAAGATTCACAAAAAATGCTAAAAGCTGCAGCATTAACTTATATTGCTGCAACTGTTAATTCTTTAGTAGAATTATTAAGACTTATAAATATTTTTGGAAAAAGGAGAGATTAAGGATGCAAAACTAGCATCCTTCTTTTATGAAAAATCAAAGAAAAATAGCTTTAGACTTGCTAAATAAATATAAAAATCAAAATTCAAGTATAGAAGATCTAATGGAAGAAATAAATTCCTTAAACAAACAAGAGTACGGATTTATTAAAACCCTAGTTTACGGAGTCGTTAGGTATGAACTAAGACTTGATTATATTATTAAGAACCTATCAAAAATAAAATTCTCAGACCTTGATGGAGAGATTGTAAATATACTTAGAATATCTCTATATCAGTTAATTTACATGGACCATATTCCCCAAAGTGCTGTTGTCAATGAAGCAGTAAACCTAGTAAAAAATTCTTCAAATAAAAAGGCCCAAGGTTTTGTAAATGGGTCCTTGAGAAATTTTTTGAGAAATAAAGAGAGATATTTAAAAATAAATGAAAAAGATCCTTGGAAAATTTTATCTATAAAATATTCTATGCCAATTTGGCTGGTAAAAGAAGTTACAAGTGCTTATGGAGAGACGAATTTAGAAGAAACTTTAAAGAAGTTTAATGAAGAACAAGACCTTGCAATTAGAATTACAAAAAACTTAGACCAAACAAAAGCATCCTTAACTGACTTAGGATTTGATTTACTAGCCAGTCCTCAAGGCGAGTATTCCTTTACCATAAAAAACCCACAGGGAATTTTTTCAACAAAGGACTACTACCAAGGAAACTTTTATACCCAGTCCTTATCTTCTCAAGAACTTGGCTACCAATTAATTAAATTTGGGCCTTATGAAAGTGTTTTGGACCTTTGCGCTGCTCCTGGTGGAAAATCATTTCACCTTATGAATTCTCAAATGCCCCAAGGGAAATTTTTAGCTTGTGATATTTCTGCTGATAAATTAAAATTAATAGAGGACAATAGAAAAAGACTAGGCCTTGAAGATCTAAAAATAGAACAAAACGATGCTACAATTTTTAGAAATGACTTTGTAGATGCTTTCGACCTAGTTATTGCAGACCTTCCATGTTCTGCCTTGGGACTAATGAGAAAGCTTCCAGAGGTAAAATACAACAAGTCTATAGAGTCTATTAATAGCCTAGTAGAGATTCAGAAAAAAATATTAAACAACGCCAAAGACTATGTAAAAGTTTCAGGTCTTATAGCACATTCAACTTGCACTTTTACAAAAAGAGAAAATGAAGACCTTATAGATGAGTTTTTAGCAAATAATTCTAACTTTAAACTTATTTATAGGCAAAAAATTTCTCCTTTAGATTTTGATTCTGATGGATTTTCTATAAATATTTTAAAGAGGATTGATTAAGATTATTATTTTAAATAACTTATTTGAAGATGAAATAAAAAATAAAATAGCTGATTTAGGCATAAAATCCTATAGAGCTGATCAAATTTTCAGAGCCATCCACAAACAAGGAGTCATGTCTTTTGATGAGTTAAATCAAGTTTCAAAAACCGATATAGAGCTTTTAAAAAAAGAATTTACTATAAACTCTATGAAGATTTTAAAGGATTTTCACTCCAAACAAGATGAGACAATAAAACTTTTATATCTTTTAGAAGATAATAATATTATTGAGGGAGTTTTAATGAAGTACAAACACGGCTACAGCCTTTGTGTTTCAACTCAAGTCGGTTGTAGGATGGGTTGTGATTTTTGTGCTTCAACTAAAAAGGGTTTAGAAAGAAATTTAGAAGCCTTTGAAATAGCCTCACAAATATACCTAGTTGAAAAATATTTTTCAATAAACTTATCTTCAATTGTCTTAATGGGAAGTGGAGAACCTTTTGATAATTATGACAATGTAATTAGGGCTTTAAAATTATTAAATGATAAAAAAGGAAGAAACCTAAGTCTTAGAAACATGACTGTATCAACTTGTGGGGTAGCTGATAAAATAATAGCATTTGGAAAAGACCTGCCTCAAGCAAATCTAGCAGTTTCAGTCCATAGCTTTAATAATGAAATTAGAAATAAGGTTATGCCAGTTAATTATAAGTATCCTATAGATACGCTTTTTTCTGCTATTAGAGACTATCTTTCATTAACTAATAATAGGATCTCTATAGAATACACAGTTATTCCAGGGGAAAACAATAATGACGAAGATGTGAATTTATTTAGAAAATATCTAAAAAATACAAATTATATAGTTAACTTAATTGCTTTAAATCCTATAAATGCATATAATAATAAAGAATATAAAGAAGAGGCAAAAATATTTATGGAAAAATTAAAAGCCAACAATATTAATGTTACTCTTAGAAGAGAATTAGGCAGTGATATTTCTGCCTCATGTGGTCAATTAAAGAAATCGTATCTTGAAGAAGGTGAAAGAAAATGAAATTCATAGCTAAATCAGACATTGGTAAAAAAAGAGATAATAATGAAGATTATTATTTTGCCTCTGACAATGAAAACTTTCCTCTATTTATAATTGCAGATGGAATTGGAGGTCATAACTCTGGCGAAGTTGCTAGTAAAATGACAGTAGAGTCTATAAGTTCTTCCTTGAAGGCAATAAACGAATACAATAGTCTAGAAGACCTGGAAAAGGACTTTGTAAAAGCAATTTCAGATGCAAATAGACTGGTATTTAATAAGGCCAAAGAGAACCCTGAAATGTTAAACATGGGTTCAACTTTAACAGTCTTATATAAATTCGAAAACTCTGTTTTAATTGGAAATGTTGGTGATAGTAGGGCTTATTCAATTACATCTACAGAAATCCGCCAACTTACAGAAGATGACACCTTGGTTAATAGTTTATATAAATTAGGAAAAATAACCAAGGACGAAGCAATTAATCATCCAAAGAGAAATATGATTACAAATGCAGTTGGAACAGACTTAACTATTGACATTAATTTGATTCAATATAACTACAAGCCAGGAGAATACATATTATTATGTACCGATGGCCTTTCTGATATGGTAAGAGATGAAAATATACTTTCAATTTTTTCATCATCAAATAATTTAGAAGAAATTTCAGAAACTCTACTAGAAAAAGCCTTAGAAGCTGGCGGAAGAGATAATATTACATTTATTATAATAAAATTATAGGTGACTAAGATGATAGGTATTACATTAAACGATAGATATGAAATTTTAGAGCGCATCGGTGGCGGAGGGATGGCCAATGTTTATAAGGCCCATGACAACCGTCTTGGCAGAGATGTAGCAATAAAAATTTTAAAAGATGAATTTGCTAATGACAATGAATTTGTTGAAAACTTTAGAAGAGAGTCATACTCTGCAGCAAAACTCAATCATCCTAATATAGTAGGTGTCTTTGATGTCGGCATGGACCAAGTAGATGATACAAAATATTACTATATTGTAATGGAAATTGTAAATGGCAGAACTCTAAAAGACATAATTGAAGAAAAAGGAAAACTTTCAGTTTCTGAAACAATTAACTATTCTATACAAATTTGTGAAGCTCTACTTGGTGCCCACGAAAATGGAATTATTCATAGGGATATAAAGCCACAAAATATTATTATAAATAAAGAAAATATTCCAAAGGTTACTGACTTTGGTATAGCCCAAGCTACAAATAAAAATACAAGTGTAGAAAAAGATATAATGGGCTCAGTTCATTATTTTTCTCCTGAACAAGCTAGGGGAATAAAAACTGACCAAAGATCAGATATATACTCTCTGGGCATAGTTATGTTTGAAATGATAACAGGTACACTTCCATTTGAAGGAGACAATCCTATTAGTGTCGCCTTAAAACAAGTTCACGAACAAATAAAGCTTCCATCATCTTTAAACTCTGATGTTCCACAGCTTTTAGATCAAATAATTTTAAAAATGACCAGTAAGGACATAGAAAAAAGATACAATAATTTAAATGAAGTAATTATAGACCTAAAGGCCTTAGAAAGTAAAAACGACCTTGAAATGTCTGACACACTAATTTTACCAAATATAAATAGACTTAAAGATAAAAATATAGATCCAGAAGAACAAAGAAGAATTAGAAGGACTTCTATTGAATCAGATTCTAATAATAAAAACGAATACAAGAGACAAAATGAAGGCAAAGAAAAGAAAAAATCTGGTGGAGTTTTACCAATTATAGCTGGTATTTTGCTAGCTCTAATAGTTGCAACTGCAGGATTTTTCTTCTTCATTAAGTTTTCAGTTTTAAGCAAACCAAGTGCAAAAAATGAAGTTGAAGTTCCTATGATTTTAGGTATGCTCGAAGAAGACGCTAGAAAGGAAATTGAAAGCTTAAATCTAAAATTTGAAGTAAGTGATAAAGCCATTAACCATGATTATGGACCAGGTGAAGTTATTTATCAAAGTGTTAATAGTGGAACCAAGGTTAAAGAGGGCTACACTATTAGAGTCCAAATTAATGAAGATGACTTAGGCGAAGTTGAAGTGGGTTCATATTTAGGTCTAAGCCTCGATGAAGCAATAGGTCAAATTAAAGACGATAAATTGTTTTACAAGGTTGAGTATGAAGAAGTAGAAGACGAGGAAGATGTTGACCAAGTAATTAAACAAGACCTTGATTCAGGAGAGAAGGTAAAAGAAGGAACTACAATTATTTTAACTGTTGGAAAGTCAGCTGATGTAAAGACTATTCCTATGCCAAACTTCCTAGGACAAAGTATTGACTTAGCTAGAAAATCATTAGAAGACAAGGGTATTAAAGTAAAAGTAACAAAATCATTTTCTAATAACTTTGACAATGGAGACGTTATTGGACAAAGTGTAGAAGCAGGAGATGAAGTTGAAGTTGGATCAGAAGTTGAATTATTTGAAAATGACAGGTCTTTAGAAGAAAAAGACAAGGATACAGAAAAAGACACTGAGGAAAAACCTGAAGAAAAAGAAAATTCTGAATCTGACAAGCCAAAATCTCCAGAAGAAGGAGAAAATACTAGTCCAAAGTCTGAGCTAACTTATAATGTCAGACTAATTCTTCCTGAAGACAAAGAAGCAGTTAATATTGTAATTAAGAAAATAGAAAACAACCAAGAAGTTCAAGTCTATAGTGGAACCCACTATTCAAGCGAAGGCACTGTTTCAATTCCAGTTCAAGGAAGTGAAGATACTATTTTCCATGTATATGTAGATGGCGTTCTACAAGATACACCAGAGTACTAATATGGAAATAGGTAGAATTTTAAAGGGAGTAGGTGGCTTTTATTACGTTTACTGTGACGGAAAAGTTTACGAATCAAAGGCCACAGCTCTTTTTAGAAAAAATAATATAAAGCTAGCAGTTGGAGATTATGTTGAATTTACTAGAAACGATGACGGGACCCTATATATTAAAGATATAAGACCAAGAAAAAATCTTTTTATTAGGCCTCCAGTATCTAATGTAGAAGAGGTTTTACTTGTAGTTTCAACAAAAGAACCTAAGTGTAACTACCAGCTAATTGACAGGATGATACTACTATCTAGGTATAATGGCATTAACCCCAAAATAATTATTACAAAAACTGACTTAGACCAGGCTTTGGCAGATGAAATTAAAGCAGACTATGAAAGAGCTGGCTTTAAAGTTATAAAAACTTCAACTAAAGATCCAGAAACAATAGCTGAAATAAAAAATATTACCAGTGAAAAGACAATAATGCTTATGGGAGTTAGTGGAGTTGGCAAGTCAACTCTAATTAGTGAGCTAACAGGTATGGACCTGGAGACAGGAGATATAAGTCAAAAAACATTAAGAGGCAAACATACAACTAGGCATGTTGAACTAATGCACTATGATCACGATTCATATATTGTAGATACGCCAGGGTTTTCTTCCTTAGCAATTGACTTTGTAGAAGATGTCTATCAATTAGAAGACTTATACAGAGAATTTCATAATGATTTTCACTGCAAGTTTAGAGACTGCTTACACATTAATGAGCCTGGCTGCCTAGTAAAGGACAAGGTTGCTAATAGAGAAATTGAAAAATTTAGATATGACAATTATCTGTATTTTAATGAGGAGATAAAAAACAGGAGATAACAATGAATATACTATCACCATCGATTTTGACAGCGGATTTTGCAAATTTATCAGAAGATTTAGACAAGTTAGAAAGGGCTGGAGTTAACTTTTTACACCTAGACGTAATGGATGGATCTTATGTTCCAAATATTTCTTTTGGACCTAAGATAATTGCTGACCTTAGAAAAAAATATGACTTTACCTTTGATACTCATTTAATGATAAACAGTCCAGAACATATGATAGAAGAATTTGCCAAGGCAGGGTCTGACTATATTACAATTCATCCTGAATCTACTATCCACTTGCATAGACAAATTCAGCTTATAAAGTCCTTTGGGAAAAAGGCTGGAGTTTCATTAAATCCATCAACTCCACTTTCTGTTTTAGACTATATTATCGATGACTTAGATTTAATTTTAATTATGAGTGTAAATCCAGGTTTTGGTGGCCAATCATTTATACCAGCTATTTACGAAAAAATTAAAGAGACCAGAAAGCTAATTGGATCAAGAGATATTATTTTAGAAGTTGATGGTGGAGTAAAGACAGATAATGTTAAATATGTTCTAACTGCTGGAGCCAATGCAGTTGTTGTTGGATCTGGAATCTTTAATGGCAAAGATATTGAAGGAAATGCAAAAACATTTTTGGAGCTACTAAATGACTAAGGCTCTAGTTGTTGCAGGCGGAGACTTTCCAAAGAATTTTAAAGAAAAAGATTTTGATTATGTTTTAGCTGTAGACAGGGGACTTGAATACCTGCTTGCAAAAAATATTGCTGCAGATTTTATAATTGGAGACTTTGATTCAGTTAGCATTAGCCAAGAAGATTTCCCTGGGGGAAAGATTTTAAAATATCCCAAAGAAAAGTCTATGACAGATTTAGAGATAGCAATTGAAAAGTTAATAGACCTTGGAGTAGATGAAGTCTATATACTAGCGGCGACTGGATCTAGACTTGACCATAGTTTAATAAACATACTACTATTAAAAAAACTTTTTGCAAATGGCATAAGAGCCTATATAATAAATGATAACAATCTAATATTTATGGACCAAGGTGAGATTGAAGTAGAAAAAAATAATTTTACCTATTTGTCAATTATTCCCTTAGAGCCTTGTAAAATTTCTCTGGCAGGTTTTAAATATCAATTAGAAAATGCAGACTTAGATTTTCCAAGTACACTTACAATGAGCAATGAAATTCAAGAAGACTTTGGAAAAATTACAGTGGACAAGGCTTGTTTTATTATCCAAGCAAACGATTAAAGAGTAGCTACTATGGCTACTCTTTTTTTATAATTGGACTTGTAATAAAGTCTAGGTCATATGGAGTTGATGTAAGTAGGGCATATAACTTACTTGCTTTTTTTTCTGTTTGAAAAATTTCTTTGGTAAGAGGATCAAAGCTTTCAAAGTCTTTAAATTTTTGGACATAAGGAATTTGTAAATTTTTTAAATGAGCCATTCCTTTTTCATTCATACCAAGGACTCTTAAATAATTAGAAGAATCTAAGGCAGAAAAAATTAATTCCTTGTCTAAATGCAAGAGAGCATTTATAAGAAGTCGTCTAACTCTGGCTTTAGTAATTCTCTTATTAGAAATTTTGTTGACTAAATCTTCGAAGTTACTTGCTTTTGGTAAAAATTCTTTAATCCTATTTTCTAAACCATTTTCATATTCAATGTTAGAACTAATGTCTACACCTTCAATTAAAAACAAATATTTCAAAAGTTTTAAAAGAAGGCCATCATCTGTTTTTAAAAACTTATATTCATTGCTTGTAAAAGGGATGAAGTTTTCAATATTAATCTTACAAAAATAATCTTCTCTTATTTTACTAGCTGATGCAAAATTATCGTTAGTAAAGTTGCTATCGTGGTCAACAGTCCTTTGAATTGTTTTAACATTTATATTTTTTTTGTAATAGTCAATTGCTTTAATATATTCTAGGCCTAAAATATTATTAGGTTTACTTATTATTTCAACTTCAGCTTCATTTAAAATTTTACTTTGAATATAGGCTAAATTCCTTGAGACAATAAAACTATAACCATTTGCTAAATTCATTCTTAAATGTTCATCAATTATATCTTTATTAGAAGATATTTTTTTTGAAATTTCTACAAGCTTTGAACTATTATTAATTTCGCTACCAAAGTAAAGAGTATCAATTCCAGCTATAGACAAAGTTTTTACAGCTCCTTTAGCAAAGACCTCTGCATTTTGACAGGCAAAAACAAAGGGAAGTTCGATTACTAAGTCTATGCCATTATCTAAAGCAAGACTTGCACGATCCCATTTTGTTAAAACAGCCCCTTGACCTCTTTGAACAAATGAAGAAGAAATAACACTTATTATAGTAGGCGTACTTTCAATTTCGTCTCTTATTTTTTTTATAAAATATTTGTGTCCATTATGAAAGGGATTAAATTCTCCGATTATACCAATTGTGCTCATTTTTCACCTATTGTATTTGACTAATTTTGCTAGATATAATAATATAATATTGTATGGAAATTTTCAAATCGGAGGATGAATATGAATATTTTAGTTATTAACAGTGGATCTTCTTCATTAAAGTTCCAAGTAATAAATATGGCAAATGAAGAAATACTAGCAAAGGGTTTAGTTGAAAGAATTGGGATTGAAAATTCTAGATTAAAGTACGAACCAGCTGACAAAGAAAAAATCGTAATCGACCAAGATATCCCTTCTCACAAAGAAGCAATAGAATTAGTTTTAAAGACTTTAGTAGATGAAAAACACGGAATACTATCAAGTCTTGACGAAATTACAGCTATTGGTCACAGGGTACTTCATGGTGGCGAAAAGTACAGCGCTTCAATTGTAGTTGACGAAGACGTTAAAAAAGTTATCAGAGACTGCTTTGTTCTTGGACCTCTTCACAACCCAGCAAACTTACTTGGTATAGAAGCTTGTGAAGAACTAATGCCAGGTAAGAAAAATGTAGCTGTATTTGACACTGCCTTCCACCAAACAATGGAACCAGTAAATTATATGTATGCTCTACCTTATGAATACTATGAAAAATACAGAGTTAGAAGATACGGATTCCACGGAACCTCTCACAAGTATGTTTCTAGAAGAGCGGCTGAAATTCTAGGCAAAGACAAACCAAATTTAATTATTTGTCACTTAGGTAATGGTTCATCTCTTTCAGCAGTAAAAGAAGGAAAGTGTATAGACACATCAATGGGACTAACACCACTTGAAGGTCTTGTAATGGGAACTAGATGTGGAGACATCGACCCAGCTATAATTCCATTTATTGGTGAAAAAGAAAACCTAAGCTACCAAGATATAGATACTATGATGAACAAAAAATCAGGAGTTCTTGGAGTTTCAGGAGTTTCATCTGACTTTAGAGACCTAGAAACAGCAGCAGAAGAAGGAAATGAAAGAGCTCAGCTTGCATTAGATATGTTTGTTTCAAGAGTAATTAAATACATTGGTGCCTACATGACAGAATTTGATTCTATTGATGGAATCTGCTTCACAGCTGGTGTTGGAGAAAACTCAATTGAAATGAGAGAACAAATTGCAGAAGGCTTAAAGATTTTCGGTGTAAAAATAGACCAAGAAAGAAACAACGTTAGAGGAAAAGACACTATAGTTTCTGCTGATGACTCAACAATTAAACTACTTGTTGTACCAACTAACGAAGAGCTTATGATTGCTCAAGACACAGTTGAACTAACTAAATAATATTATATCTTGACAAAGCTATTGTTTGAATATATAATTAGGAAGTTATAAAAGGGGAGTTATGTATATAGATATTTTAGAATTTGTTCAAAATGCAAATGAACTCATATTTCAAAAATCAGGTTCATGTAATATAGATAACTTTGATTCGCAAATTGAACTTCTAGATGAGGTTAAGTACAATCTTATGATTAGCAAGGTCGATAGTGAATTAATTCTAAACATTGACCTAGATTATAGCTATGCCTGTCCTTGTGACAGGTGCTTAACAAGGGTAGAAAATGACCAGTCTTTTTCTTATAGTGCTAAGATAATAAACTCTTCTGACTTTAATGAAGAAGAGCTATCTGAAAATGAGGATCTTGTATTTGTAGATTCTTATAAGCTAGATATATGTAACTTAGTAAGAGAACTTGTTATTCTATCTATTCCCACAAAAAACCTATGTAAAGATTCTTGTCAGGGTATATGCCCACAATGTGGCAAAAATCTTAATGAAGGAACTTGCAATTGCAATAATGAAAATACAGACCTTAGATTTGCTGTATTAAAAGATTTTAAATTTGATGAGGAGGTGTAGGAAATGGCAGTACCAAAGAGAAAAACATCAAAACAAAGAAAGAATAAGAGAAGAGCTTCATCTTATAGATTTAACAAACCTACTGTAACCTTATGTCCAAACTGCTCAGAACCAAAATTACCACATAGAGTATGTAGAGCTTGTGGATATTATGATGGAAAACAAGTAATAAATACAGAAGCTTAATGAAATAAGTTGACGACCACCACTGGTGGTTATCAACTTTTTTTTCTATTGATTTTTTTTATGACTTACTATAATATAATTTTGAAAGGTAGGTATATATGAAAATTATTTATGATGTACATGGTGGCGACAAGGCCCCAGTTGAAATTATAAAGGGTGCAATTCTTGCAAAGAACGAGCTTTCAATTGAACCTATACTTTGTGGAAGAAGAGATGAAATTACTTCTGTTTTAAATGATTTAGGAGAAAATCCTTCATCTATCGATATTCTAGAAGCAGCTAGTAAAATAGAAAATGATGAAGAACCTGTAATGGCTATTAGAAAGAAAAAAGATTCCTCAATAGTTGTTGCTGCAAGCGCCTTGGCCCAAGGTTACGGAGACTCTTTAATTTCAGCAGGATCAACAGGTGCCTTATTAGCTGCAGGGATTTTTATTGTAAAGAGAATTGAAGGCATAGAAAGAAGCCCAATTGCTACCTTAATTCCTACAATGACAAAATCATTTTTATTATTAGATTCAGGTTCTAATCTAGAAGTTAGTCCAAAAGTTCTTAGCCAATACGGTCTTATGGGCAGCGTTTATGCAAAAGAAGTTTTAGGCATAGCCAATCCTGAAGTTAGCCTAATGAATATTGGGGCTGAGGAAGGAAAAGGCACTGAAACACTTAAAGAGACCTATAAGCTTTTAAAAGAAAATAAGACGATTAACTTTACAGGTAATATTGAGCCTCGAGAACTTCCTTATGGGGTTACAGATGTAGTGGTTGCAGACGGCCTAGTAGGAAATATTTTTATAAAAACCTACGAAGGAACTGCATCTATGATTAAGGACCTAATAAAAAGTCAACTAGCAGAAGAAAATGATCCAGAAATCCTTTTAAAAGTAAAACAGCTTTTAGGGGCTAGTTTTAATAAATTTAACATTGATAATTTAGGTGGGGCTCCACTTTTAGGACTAGCTAAACCAATAATTAAAGCCCATGGAATATCAGATGCTAATTCTATTTTAGGTGCTTCAAAGCAAGCCAAATTATTTGTTGAAAGAGATGTTATAAATATTATAAAAAATAATTTTTAGGAGAAAAAAATGAAAGAAAAAGTATTAGAAGTTATTGCCGATCAATTTGGCCTTGATGTAGATGAATTAAATGAGGATTTATCTTTTAAAGAAGATCTTGAAGCCGATTCTATCCAATTAATGGAGCTTATAATGACTTTAGAAGATGAATTTGATACAGAAATAGATGAAGAAGATATTGAGTCTATTGAAACTGTTGGTGATGTAATTGACTACATCGAAAACCTATAATTTTACAAGTGAAATAAAAAAAGCAAAAATTAATATAAAAAATAAATTGGGCTATGAGTTTAAAAATGACTTGTTACTTTTACATGCCATAACTCATAGCTCTTTAAAAAATGATTGTTTGCCCCTTATTGATTATGATAATGAAAAATTAGAGTTTATTGGAGATTCAGTTTTAGATCTAATTGTCTCTAATTTTTTATTATTTGAAAAAGACTACTCTCTAGATGAAGGCTGCCTAACAAAAAATAGGGCCAAGTTAGTAAAAGAACAATCACTAGCAAGTCTAGCGAGAAAAATTAGTTTAAATGAATTTTTACTTTTTTCAAAAGCTGCTAGAAAAATAAATATTGAAGACAAGGATAGTATTTTGGCAGATGCTTTTGAAGCCTTGGTAGGTGGAATTTTCCTAGATTCTTCTTATGACACAGTTGAAAAAATTATAATCAAAAATTTTAAAGATGATTTTTTACAAGTTTTAAAGTATAAAACTAATGACTATAAATCACTTTTAAATGAATTTATAGGAAAGAATCAACTGGAAATGCCTCAATACCAACTTGTTGAAAGCTATGGACCAGACCACAGTAGGTTTTTTATTAGTTCAATAAAAATCTCAGAAGAAGTCTTAGCCAAAGGCAAAGGGACAACTATAAAAGACAGCCAACAAGAAGCAGCAAGACTTGCACTAGAAATACTAGAGGGTAAAAAATATGGCGAAAATTAATATTATTCCAATTTTTGTACCACACTTAGGTTGTCCAAATGACTGTGTATTTTGTAACCAAAAGAGAATAACCGGCGTAAGTAACTTTGATATAAATAGTGTTTCAGAAATAATAGAAACTCATTTGTCTTATTTTTCTCCTTCAAGTCCTAGAGAAATTGCTTTTTACGGAGGGTCTTTTACTGCTATAGAAGAAGATCTGCAAAAGGAATTACTGTCTATAGCAAAGTCCTATAAGGATAAAGGGCTAGTTGATGGAATAAGACTATCCACAAGGCCAGATTGTATAGATGACCATGTCCTCACTTATCTTAAAGCTAATAGTGTTGATACAATAGAATTAGGCATTCAAAGCACTAACACAGATGTCTTAGATCTTTCTAAAAGAGGCCATAACAGGGCCAGTATTTTTTATGCCAGTAAATTAATTAAAGAAGCTGGCTTTAAATTAGGTCTCCAACAAATGCTAGGCCTACCAGGAGACTGTCAAGAATATTCCATTGAAACTTGTAAAGAGATAATTGGATTAAAACCTGATTTTGTAAGAATTTATCCAACTCTAATTATTAAAAATACAGAACTTGAACTAATGTATTTAGAAGGAAAATATAAACCCTTAACTTTATATGAGGCAGTAGATCTGGCTAGTAAATTAATTATGCTTTATGAAAGTTCTAATATTGAAATAATAAGAGTAGGCCTACAGGCAACAGACAACCTACAATTTGAAAAGGATGTTGTAGCAGGTCCCTTGCATGATGCCTTTAGAGAACTTTGTGAATCGAAAAAACTTTATATGGTCTTAGAGGCAGCAAAGCTAAATATTAGAGAAAATGAAAATATTATCCTTTGCTCAAATGGTAGAAACAATGCACTTTTAGTAGGACAAAAAGGCTCTAACAAGGAAAACATAAAAAAGTTATTTAAAACAGATCAAGTTAAGTTTAAAGTGGACTCCACTTTAGAAGACCAAATAAAAATTATTGCAGATAAAATTTATTTTGTTGATATAAGAGAACATATTAAAAAAATCGTTAAAGGTTGGTAGCATGTATTTAAAAAGTATAGAGCTATATGGTTTTAAATCATTTGCTGAAAGAACAAAAATTGAATTTAATGAAAATATTACCTGTATAGTTGGACCAAATGGGTCAGGGAAAAGTAATATAACAGATGCAATCCGTTGGGTCTTAGGGGAACAAAGCACCTTGACCCTAAGAGGAAGCAAAATGTCTGATGTTATATTTTCTGGAACAGACCACAGAAGGTCACTGGGTATGGCTGAGGTTATTATAACTTTTGACAACGAGTCAAGGACTTTGGACCTAGATTATAATATTGTAGAAGTTAAGAGAAGATTTTATAAAAATGGCGACAGCGAATACTATATTAACAATAACCAGTGCAGGCTCAAAGATGTTAGAGAGCTATTTATGGACACAGGTATTGGTCGAGATGGCTATTCAATAATTGGCCAAGGGAGAATTGATGCAATATTAAATTCTAGGCCTAGTGAAAGAAGGTCAATTTTCGAAGAAGCTGCTGGAATAAGCAAATTTAAATTTCAAAAACAAGATACTGAAAGAAAACTTGAAAAAACTAGAGAAAATCTCTTCAGACTTCAAGATCTTTTGTCAGAAATAGAAAGTCAAAAAGATAATTTAAAAATTCAAGCAGCCAAGGCTGAAAAGTATAACGATCTCTATTATAAAATTCTTAAAGCCGATATAAACAACCTTGCCTTAGATTTATTAGAAATTGATAAGTCAATTAAAGACCTTAACGATAGAAAAATAAAACAAGTAGCCTACAAGGAAAAAATTTCTCAAAATCTTGAAACTCTTAAAGATACTTATAGCAAAAACAGAAGCTATGCTGAAGAACTTGAAGAAAAAATAAACTTCTTACAATTAGAAAACATCGAAAACGTAAGAAAGGAAAAAGATCTTTACAATCAAATATCTTTAGCAAAGGAAAGAAAAACCAACAAAGAAAAAGAAAACGAAGAGCTACTTTTAAGAAAAAAAATAAAAATTGAAGACCTAGGCAAATTAGATGAAGAAATAGACAGTCTTAATACAGAGCTTAAGTCTATTGAAGAGAAAATAAAAACCTTAGAAGAAGAAGAAAATACTTTGATTAGTAGTCTTGAAAGTAGGTCTAATAATACTTTAGAAAAAAATACTCTCTTAGAAGAAATAGATCAAAAAATTCAAAAGCTCAATGAAAATATTTCACTAAGTACAATTAGAATAGACACTTTAAGTAATTTAAATACTGAAAGGCTAGCCAATAAAGAAAAAATAAAGGAAAGTTTTAATAAGTCAGATGCTGATAGGTTAATATTAAAAAATTCCATTGATGGAATAAATAACAAGCTAGAAGACCTTAAAAATTCTTTTTCAGCTAACAACAAAGAACTTAATGAAATTAAAATAAAAAAACAAGAGCTTAGTAGGCTTATTGAAAGCAAAAGAAGTGACTATACTAAGTTACAAGGATTAATTAATAATCAAGAACTAAGATTAAACACTCTTAAAAACATGGAAGAAAACTATGAAGGCTATAATAAGTCTATAAGAGATTTCTTTAGTTTTATAAAAAATAGAAACCTTCAAATAGATGGTCTTCATGATAGCGTTGCTAACCTAATTAGCGTTCCAAAAGAATATGAAAAAGCTATATCGACAGCCTTAGGCGGAGCTTCACAAAATTTAGTTGTAGAAAAATACGACCAAGCCCAAGCTATAATTGAAATTCTCAGAAAAAATAATTTAGGTCGAATAACTTTTCTTCCTATGGACACAATTAAGGACTATAAGAAAAAGTTTAAGACAAGTTCTGACTTATATATAGATTTGGCCTCTAATTTAGTTTCTTATGACCCTCTTTATGACAGGATAGTGAGATTTTTACTAGAAAATGTTATTGTTGTAAAAGATTTATCTTATGCTAAAAAAATTTATTCTTCTGGGACAACAAATATGAAAATTGTAACCCTAGATGGAGATGTATTAAATCCAGGAGGTTCTGTTTCAGGTGGGTCTAATAACTGGGGTGGAAATATTTTCAATAGGAAAAATGAATTAGACCAGATAAAAATTGATTTAGAAGCCAATAAAAAGAGCTTATTGACTTTAGATAGAGAAGGCAAGTCCTTATTAGAAGATTTAACAAGGCAGGATGAAGAAATAAAAGACTTAAGCTTAGAAAACTCTAACTTAGAAAGCCAGCTAAAAGCTCTTGAAAAAGAATACTTTGAAGGTCAGCTAAAATTAGACAGCTATGATAATAATATTTTAGACATAAATACTAGCTTAGAAAATCTGGACCAGCTTATTGATGAAGCTAAAGAGGAAATAAAAAGACTTTTAGAAAACAAAAAAACAAGTGATGAAGATTTAATAAGACTTGCAGAAGAAAAGAATAGATTGCTAACAGCCCTTGAAGACTTAGACCAAGAAAAAACAAATATTACAGATGAGAAAAACAAATTAAATATTAGTCTTAACAACATTAGAAATGAAAAAATGTTTATTAGTAAAAACTTCCAAAGACTTCTTTTAGAGAAAAGTAAGTTAGAAGAGGATATTAAATTTGCTGAAGATTCTAATGAAGAAAATTTGAAATTTTTATCTGCCCTTGCAAATGATATAAAAAATTGGGAAGAAGAATTAGAAGAGATTTCTCAAATAAATGGATCTTTTACTGATAATTTCAAAGCTTTAAATGACCAAAGAAAAAGTCAAAATGAACTTTTAGACAGAGACTTAAAAAAGATTAATGACAACAAGGAAACAGTTCTAGAACTAGAAAAAGATATTTATGTCATTGATAACAACTTGGAAAACTCTTATGAGAAAAAATCTTATATAGCTGACTATGTAGGAGAAAATTATAATCTATCTCTTTTTGATTTCTCTCTTGAAGAAGTTTATATAGAAAAAATTATGTCCAAGTCTGCTGTAAAAAAACTAAAGCAAGATCTTACAGCCCTTGGTGATATAAATCTAGGGGCAATAAAGTCTTATAGGGAAGTCAAAGAAAGATTTGACTTTACAAAAAAACAATATGAAGACCTTGCAACTAGTGAGGAAAAACTAAAAAAACTTCTAAGAGAAATTGAAAAGACTATGGAAGAAAAGTTTAGCCAGTCTTTTAAAGAAATAAATAAAAACTTTAATAGGATATTTAATTATTTATTTGAAGGTGGAAGCTCAAACTTAATCTTAGTTGATGACGACAATCCAATTGAAGCAGGAGTAGATATAGAAGCTCAATTGCCAGGAAAGAAAAAGCAGCTTCTATCAGCCATGTCAGGTGGAGAAAGATCACTTACAACTGTAGCCTTGCTTTTTGCTCTCTTAGAAACTAGACCGGCACCTTTTTGTCTCCTTGATGAAGTTGATGCAGCCTTAGACGATGCAAATATTAAAAGATTTCTATCTTATTTAAAAAATTTAAACAACATACAATTTGCTATAGTTACTCACAGGAAGACAACTATGGCAGCTGCAGATTATATTTATGGTGTGACAATGGAAGAAACTGGGGTAAGTAAAGTAATATCCTTAAAATTTAATGGAGGTAAGTAGATGTTTAAATGGTTTAAAGATAAATTTGATAAAAAAGATGAAAAAGATCTTGCAGTAAAGGAAGAAAGTTTTGATACTGCAGATGATTCATCAGACCTTAAGCAGGATTTTGAAGAAATTAAAGATGATATA
>CAYFUN010000001.1:0-173637 GCA_964346535.1 uncultured Peptoniphilaceae bacterium | reverse complement strand
TGCAGATGATTCATCAGACCTTAAGCAGGATTTTGAAGAAATTAAAGATGATATAAAAGAAGATTTAGAAAATTTAGAAGAAGAATTATCAGATATCAAAGAAGATTTAGAAGAAAAAGTTGAAGAGACAAATGAGAATGCAGAAGAAAAAATTGAAGAGGCTAAAGAAAATCTAGCAGAAAAGATTGAAGCAACAAAAGAGAATTTAGAAGAGAATATCATAGATGCTAAAGAGAATCTAGAAGAAGTAGGAAAAGAAAACAAAGAAGAAAATCAAAAGCAAGGTTTTTTTCAAAAAATGTTTTCTGGCCTAACAAAAACTAGAGACAACTTTACAGATAAGATTAATCAAGTTCTAGGTAATTATCTAACTATAGATGATGACCTTTATGAAGACCTAGAAGATATTCTAATCACAGCAGATGTTGGCGTAGATACAACTCTTAAACTTATTGATAACTTAAGGGAGACAATAAAGAGAGAAAAAATTACTGACCCATCACTTGTAATAGGTCTACTTGGTCAAGAGGCTAAAAAATTAATTGACTTAAGTGAAAATAATAAAAGCTTTAATCCAAATATTAGCCCAACAATTGTTTTAGTTGTTGGTGTCAATGGAGTTGGAAAGACAACAACAGTTGGCAAACTAGCTGCAAAATACAAGGCAGAAGGAAAGAAAGTTCTACTAGTTGCAGCTGATACTTTTAGGGCAGCAGCAACAGAACAGCTTCAAGAATGGGCAAGAAGAACTGGAGTTGATATTGTCCACCATGCAGAAGGTTCAGATCCTGCAGCAGTTGTTTACGATGCCATCCAAGCTGCCAAGGCTAGAAACTCAGATATAATTCTATGTGATACTGCAGGTAGACTTCACAACAAGGCCAATTTAATGAATGAGCTTGAGAAAATTTATAGAATTATAGACAAGAATTTCCCAGAAGCTAATAAAGAATCTTTAATAGTTCTCGATGCAACTACAGGCCAAAATGCCTTGTTACAAGCCAAACAATTTAAAGAAGTTGCAAAAGTTTCTGGAATAGTTATTACAAAACTTGATGGCACAGCTAAGGGCGGAATAATCCTTCCTCTAATTAATGAACTAAAGGTTCCAGTCACCTATATTGGTGTTGGAGAACAAGTTGATGACCTTCAAGACTTTGATAGTGACAAGTTTATAGATTCAATTTTTGTAAAATAAAAAATATACAAACAAAAAGTGTTGGTGAAAATGATCTACAAATCAAAATTCATCAACACTTTTTCTATGCTAAAATTTAAAAAGCTTTTATTTTTCTTCAGCTAAATAACCTTTCTTATAGGCTTCGAGCAAATCGTTTAGGTCACTTATCCTGTCTCTTAAAGCTCTACCAAGGTCAGTTTCATTTACTCTTCTTCTATTTTCGTACTTGAGAACAAAATGTGTTTCACTGGTAATATCAAAATTATTCTCTACAACTTCATCAATTCCTTTTAAAGGTTCATGAGTGGCTAAAACCAAACCATAAGAATTTGAAATTAAAGTATAACCAGCAATTCCTGTTGTTTTTTGGTAGGCTTCTGAAAATCCGCCATCAATAGCCAGTAATTTTCCATTGGCCTTTACAGGATTTTCACCATGAGTTGCCTTGACGGGAACATGGCCGTTAATAATTTTTCCAATTTCGCTAGTTACTCCAAACTCTTTTAAAATATTATCGATTATCTTCTCATCATCTCTAAAATAGTAATATGGATTTTTAGGTTCCTTGTGAGTTTCTTTATCCTTTATAAAATATCTTTCAAAAGTAGTCATTTTTGTCTTGCCAAAAAGAGGAGAGTCCTCACCACACCACAAGTACCATAAAATATCATTGTAGTATTCTTTATTTTCATTGGTATAAAAGGCTTTTTTGACAGTTTCGTTTAAAAGATCTAATAATTCCTTGCCCTTAAGCCAAGTTCCCATGAAATCTGTTACAGTAAAAGATCCGTCTTCATTTAAAGGAATACAGCCGTGAAAGAGTAGGTTGTCATTATAGATGGAATAAATATTACCCTTTTCTACTAAAAACTTCATGTGCTCTTTCATTTTAGCTGAATTTTTAAAGGAGTCGACTAGCTTATCAAGAATAGCTCTTTCTTCTGGAGTAAAGTCTAGTCCATTGGTAAGAGTAGGAAAGTAAGAATCTTCCATTGGATATTCTTTGCCATAAATTTTGACTTTTGAAAAATCATCGAACATAGATGCAAGTAGGTCCCTATGGTCCATTTTAAACTCAGGTCTTCTTCTTATAATTTTAGATTCAGCCTTAAATTGAATTACAGTTATTGCCTTATGAACTTTGGCTAGCATATCTCTTTCAGACTCTAGGTGGTCGCCTTTTGGAATAAATTGAGCGCACGGATCGTCCTTGTACTCATCTAAGGCGAACCTAACTAAGGGAAGTAAATTAATACCATAGCCATCTTCAAGAGTGGACAGATTATTATATCTAACAGCAATTCTAATTGCATTTGCTATTAAGGCTTCACAGCCAGTAAAAGCACCGTACCAAACTATATCGTGATTGCCTAATTGAATATCAGCATCATGGTGATTAATTAAAAAGTCCATAACCTTTTCTGCATTTTCTCCCCTGTCATAAACATCTCCAAGAATATGCAAGTGTTCAACAGCAAATCTCTTTATCAATTTAGAAAGTTCAATTATATAAACTTCATAAGCACCCATATTTATTATTTCAGAAAAAATCTTCTTATAGTACAAGTCCTTGTGACGATTTTCTGGGCTTTCAAAAATTAATTCTTGTAGGATATAAGATATATCTTTTGGGAAGGCCTCTTTAACTTTTTCGGTATTGTACTTTGATCCAACTCTTCTAGTTAGTTCAATAAGTCTTTTCAAAGTGCTTTCTAGCCATTTTTTATTAACTCTTCCTTGGCTTTCAAGATAATAAAGTTTTTCTTTGGGATAATAAATTAAAGTTGCAAGTTCTTTTTTTTCTTCTTCACTCATCTCGCCATCAAAGAGTTCAATAATATAATTCTTAATTACACCTGATGCGTTATTTATAACATGATAAAAGGCATCAAATTCTCCATGGATGTCTGATAAAAAATGTTCAGTAGCCTTTGGAAGATATAAAACACTTTGCAAGTCAATTATCTTTGATTGAACTGCATTAATATTTTTATAGGACTTTGCCAATAAGTTTAAATATTTAAGTTTTTCAACAGAAAAAGGACACTTTTCCAATATAATCACCTCAGTGTAATTATACCACATTAAAAAGATTATATTTTATAGTAAGATGCTATTAAATATGATATATTATATCTATGATGGAGGTAGAATTATGGAATTAAAAAATTCAATTAGAAGTATTGAGGATTATCCTGTTAAAGGAGTTATATTTAGAGACATTACCACCTTACTTAGGGAAAAAGATGCCTTTCAAGAAGCTATTGATAGCTTAACTGAACTTGCAGAAAAATATAAACCTGACCAAATAGTTGGCGTTGAAGCTAGAGGATTTATTATTGGCGCAGCCCTAGCCTATAAACTAGGTTGTGGCTTTGTTCCAGTTAGAAAACCTGGCAAGCTTCCTTATGATAAAATTAGTGAGTCTTATGGTCTTGAATACGGACAAGACGTTATAGAAGTTCATGTTGATGCAATAAAAAAAGGTGAAAAAGTTTTAATTGTAGACGACCTTTTAGCAACAGGAGGAACTAGTAAGGCAGCAGCTGATTTAGTAGAAAGACTTGGTGGAGAAGTTTTATCCTTTTTATTTATGATTGAGCTTTCAGACCTAAATGGAAGAAAACTTTTAGAAGGCTATGAAGTTGAATCTCTATTAAAATACGACTAATGACTAAGGATTTTTTACAAAGAAGTAAGCTTCTATTAGGTGATGAAAATATTAAAAAATTACAAACATCTAGGGTTATTGTTTTTGGTCTAGGAGGAGTTGGCGGAGGAGTAGTCGAAGCCCTAGCACGATCTGGAATTGGAAAAATTACCTTAGTCGATTATGACAAAATCGATGTGACCAACTTAAATAGACAGCTAATTGCTACAACTAATAATATCGGTTCATATAAGGTTGATGAGTGGGAAAAAAGAATTTTATCCATTAATCCAGCTTGTCAAATAGAAAAATTTAATGATAGATTATCTTTTGAAAATATAGAAAAATTTTCTTTAGATGACTATGACTATGTAATTGATGCAATAGACGACATTAAAGGAAAAGTTGCCCTAATAAAGTATTGTAAGGATAGAAATATAAATATCATAGCATCAATGGGAGCAGGGAAGAGATTAGATCCTACCCAAATAAAAATTTCAGATATTTATAAAACTTCTGTTTGTCCTTTGGCTAGAAAAATGAGAAAAGAGCTAAAAGACCTTGGTATAAAAAGTTTAAAGGTCGTTTATTCAGATGAGAAACCAATAGATGGAAACTTTGCTCAAATGCCAAGTATTTCCTTCGTTCCAATAAGTTGTGGAATGGCTATTTCAAGCGAAGTTATAAGAGATTTAATCGAGTTAAAAAAAGTCAAGTAAAAAGCTTGACTTTTTTATTTGGACCTATTATAATTGACTTCGTCAAGTAAAAAACTTGATGGTCGTAAAGTTAACAAGGAGTATAAATTTGATTGAAGATATTATTAGATTAAATTCACTTTATGATTATTATGGAAAACTTCTTACTGATAACCAAAAACAATCCTTCTATTACTACTATAGAATGGATTATTCTCTTTCAGAAATAGCAGAGTTGATTGGCATCAGCAAACAAGGTGTTTCCGATAATCTAAAGAGAGCTACTAAGGAATTAGAATTCTATGAAGAAAATTTAAAGCTACTAAAAAAATCTACAAAGATTAAAGGCTTTTTAGATCAGATAGAGTCTGTAACTTCCAAGGAAGACAATAAAAACAATATAGAAATATCAAATTTAGTAGAGAAAATAGAAAAGGAGTTGGAAGACTAATGTTTGAAAACTTATCTGACAGACTTCAAAACGCCCTTTCAAAGTTAACTGGCAAGGGAAAACTTACTGAAGCCAACGTAGATGAAGCTATGCGCGAAGTAAGACTTGCCTTACTAGAAGCTGATGTTAACTACAAGGTTGTTAAGGATTTTGTAAAAAGAATAAAAGCAAGAGCTATTGGCTCAGAAGTAATGGAAAGCTTAACTCCTGGACAACAAGTTATTAAAATTGTAAATGAAGAGCTAACTCAAATGATGGGAGGCCAAGCTGAAAAATTAGATTTTTCAGGGAAATCTCCAGCAGTAATATTAATGAGTGGTCTTCAAGGTGCAGGCAAAACCACAACAACTGGAAAATTGGCCTTAAAAATTAAGGGGATGAATAGAAGACCCTTATTAGTAGCAGCTGACGTTTATAGACCGGCAGCTATTAAGCAGCTAGAAACTGTAGGCAAGCAAGTAGATGTTCCTGTATTTACAATGGGAGATAAAATTAGTCCTGTTGACATTGCCAAGGCATCTATAGAGTATGCTAAGAAAAATGGCTTTGATACAGTAATAATTGATACTGCAGGTAGACTTCACATAGACGAATCTATGATGGAAGAAATTAAAAGCATTAAGGAAGCTACTGATCCCAATGAAATACTATTAGTAGTAGATGCTATGACTGGCCAAGACGCTGTTAATGTTGCTAAGAGCTTTAATGACAACTTAGAAATAACTGGAGTCGTCTTAACTAAATTAGACGGTGACGCCAGAGGAGGAGCAGCTCTTTCAATTAGAGGAGTAGTGGACAAACCTATAAAATTTGTTGGTTTAGGTGAAAAGCTTACAGACCTAGAAGTATTCCATCCTGATAGAATGGCATCAAGAATTTTAGGTATGGGAGATGTTTTAAGTCTAATAGAAAAAGCTGAATCGGCAATTAATGAAGAAAGCGCAAGAGAATTAGAAAAGAAACTAAGAGACCAAAGTTTTACCCTTGATGATTATTTAGACCAGCTACAACAAGTTAGAAATATGGGGCCCCTAGAGGACATAATTTCTATGATACCTGGAATGAACAAGTCTGCCTTAAAGGGCATAAACGTAGACGAAAAAGAGTTCGATAGAATCGAAGCAATAATAAAGTCTATGACAAAAGAAGAAAGAGAAAAGCCAGAAATTGTAGACAAGTCTAGAAGAGAAAGAATTGCAAAGGGTAGCGGTACAAACTTGACAGATGTTAATAAACTGCTTAAACAATTTAAAGAATTAAAGAAGATGATGAAGCAGTTTGGAAATTTAAGTAAATCTATGAAAAAAGGGAAAATGAGATTTCCTTTTTCAATATAATTTGGAGGTGCAAGATGGCAGTTAAAATAAGATTAAGAAGAATGGGAAGCAAAAAAAATCCTTTCTACAGAATAGTTGTAGCAGATTCAAGAGCTCCTAGAGATGGAAAGTTCATTGAAGAAATTGGAATTTACAATCCACTAACTGAACCAATTACATTTAAGGTTGACAATGAAAAAGCTAACGACTGGATTTCTAAAGGTGCTAAACCAACTGATACTGTTAACAGATTATTTAACAACCACGGTGTTTATTCTTCAACTGAAGAAATAAAGCCAGAAGTTGAAACGACTGAAGAAGCAGAAGCTTAAATTGATGTGATTTAGATGAAGGATTTAGTAGAATATATTGCAAAATCAATAGTTACTAAGCCTGAAGAGGTTAAAGTTTTAGAAAATAAAATAAGTGACTATGAAATACAATTAGAGCTGTATGTAGCAGAAGAAGACCTAGGAAGAGTCATAGGCAAAAGAGGAAAGGTTGCAAAGAATATTAGAAATATTCTTAGGGCTATTTCCATTAAGGAAAGTGTTAATTATAATTTAAAAATAATGGAAACAGATGAATGTTCACTTTAGTTGGAATTGTAACAAACACTCATGGAATAAAAGGTGGACTTAAAGTTTATCCTTATACCTATGACATAAATAGATTTAGGGAATACAAAGAAGTTTATATTGGTGAAGACAAAGAAGTTATTCATATAGAAAATGTTTCTACTTATAAGAACCTAGTAATATTAACTTTTAAAGAATTTGATAATATAAACCAAGTCTTAAAGTATAAAGATGCTGAAATATATATAAAGGATGAAGATAGAAAAGCCCTAGAAGACGATAAATACTATATAGCTGATTTAGTCGGTTGTAAGGTTTATGATGAAGAAGGGATTTACTATGGAGACCTAACTGAAGTTTACACTGGTATAGCTAATGATGTTTATCATGTAGAAGGTCCAGAAAAAAGCGGGGATATTCCAGCGGTAAAAGATATTATTTTGAATATTGATACAACAAATAAAAAGATTATTATCAAAGCAATTAAAGGGCTGTTTGAATGAGAATTGATGTATTGACACTTTTTCCTGAATTTGTAGATTCTATTAAAGAATATAGCATAATAAAAAGGGCTATTGATGAAGAAAAATTTACTCTTAATACTATTAATATTAGAGATTTTTCTAAAAACAAACACAAAAAAGTAGACGACTACTCTTATGGTGGAGGACCAGGTATGGTAATGACTCCTCAACCACTTGCAGATTGTATTGAATCTGTAAAGACAGAAAACTCTTTTTTAGTTTATCTTAGTCCCAGAGGAAAAAAGCTAACAGCAAAAATATCAAAAAGTCTTGCAAGTTATGAACATTTAATATTACTTTGTGGCCACTATGAAGGCATAGACCAAAGAATAATTGATCTCTATGTAGAACAAGAAATTTCTATAGGGGACTATGTTCTTACAGGTGGAGAACTTGCAGCCATGGTTCTTATTGACTCTGTATCAAGAATGATTCCTGGAGTTTTAGGAAATGAACAGTCAGCAGGTATTGAAAGTTTTGAAGATAACCTATTAGAATATGACCAATATACTAGGCCAGAAGAATTTAGAGGAATGAAAGTTCCAAGTGTTTTATTATCTGGCAATCATAAAAAAATTGAAGAATATAGAAAAGAGTCTTCTTTTCAGAGGACTTTAGAAAATAGACCAGATCTATTAAAAAACAAAAAATAAATTAGGAGGTTACTAATGGATATAATAAAAATGCTTGAAGAAGAGCAATTAAAAAAAGAATTACCTGAATTTAATGTTGGGGACACAATTAAAGTTCACTATAGAATAGTTGAAGGCTCCAGAGAAAGAATTCAAACCTTTGAAGGTATTGTAATAAAAATACAAAACACAGGTATTAAAACTACTTTTACAGTAAGAAGAATATCTTATGGTGTTGGAGTAGAAAGAACTTTCCAACTACACTCACCAAGAATTGCTGGTATTGATAAAGTAAGAAGCGGTAAAGTTAGAAGAGCAAAACTCTATTACCTAAGAGATAGAGTAGGTAAGAGCGCTAGAGTTAAAGAAAAGAAATCTTTTTAAATTATTTAAATTGAAGTGCATATAAATATATGCTATAATAATTTTTGAAAAAACACATAAATTGATGTCTTAGGAGTTGCCTATTTGGTCCCTAAACAGTTGATATTTATGGAAGAAAAAAACAGGAGGACTTATGTCAGTAATATCAATGAAATCCCTGCTTGAAGCAGGTGTACACTTTGGCCATCAAACTAGAAGATGGAACCCAAAAATGTCAAGGTACATTTTTACCGAAAGAAATGGAATCTATATTATAGATTTACAAAAAACAGTTGTAGAAATTGAAAAAGCTTATGCTTTTATGAGAGAAGTTGTAGCTCAAGGTGGAGAAGTTTTATTTGTTGGTACAAAAAAACAAGCTCAAGAGTCTATTGAAAGCGAAGCTAAAAGATGTGGAATGCACTACATTAACCAAAGATGGTTAGGTGGTCTTTTAACTAACTTCGAAACTATTAAGAAGAGAATAGACAGACTACACGAATTAAATCGCATGGAAGCTGATGGAAGCATTAACTTATTCCCTAAGAAAGAAGTTTTAAAAATGCTTGCTGAAAGAGACAAGCTAGAAAAATTCTTAGGCGGAATAAAAGATATGGAAAGAATTCCAGATGTTCTATATATTGTTGACCCTAAAAAAGAAGCAATAGCTGTTAAAGAAGCGCAAATTTTAGGAATACCTACTATTGCAATTCTTGATACAAACTGTGACCCAGATGAAATAGATTATCCAATTCCTGGAAACGATGATGCTATAAGAGCTGTAAAACTTATTACAAAAACTATAGCTGATGCTGTTATCGAAGGAAAAGACGGAGAAATTAACTTTGACGACGAAGCAGAAGAAGAAACAGCTGAAGAAGTTGTTGTAGAAGAAGTTGTTATTTCTGAAGAAGAATCTGAAGAGGATGCTCAATAAATAATTAAAAGAGAGTTCTTAATTAAGGACTCTTATTTTATAGTTAAAAGGAGGAAAAATTATGCAAATTACTGCTGCTTTAGTAAAAGAACTTAGAGAAAAAACTGGTGCTGGTATGATGGATTGTAAAAAAGCACTACAAGAAAATAATGGAGACCTTGAAAAAGCAATTGATTGGTTAAGAGAAAAAGGTGTAGCAAGTGTAGCTAAAAAAGCTGATAGAATTGCTTCAGAAGGAATTATTGAAAGCTATGTTCATGGTGGAAGAATAGGTGTAATTGTTGAAGTAAATTCAGAAACAGACTTTGTAGCAAAAAATGATGACTTTAAAGCATTCTGCAAAGACATAGCTATGCAAATTGCTGCAGCAAACCCAAAATATCTTTCAAGAGAAGAAGTTCCAGCAGATGAAGTAGAACATGAAAAAGAAGTTCTAAAAACTCAAGCTTTAAATGAAGGAAAACCAGAACACATTGTTGAAAAAATGGTTGAAGGAAGACTTGATAAATTTTACGAAGAAATTTGCTTAATGGATCAAAAATTCATTAAAGATGGAGACAAGACAATTAATGAATTACTAACAGATCTTGCAGCAAAAATTGGTGAAAACATTAGAATCAGAAGATTCACTAGATATGAACTAGGTGAAGGTCTAGAAAAGAGAAATGAGGATTTCGCAGAAGAAGTAGCAAAACAAATAGGTAATTAGTTAGGTATTTAATTATGAGACCTGTTTTTAAAAGAGTTGTTCTAAAATTAAGTGGCGAAGCCTTAGCTGGAAATAAACAAATGGGTATCGACATGGATACCATGGATACTATGGCTAAGGAAATTAAAAAGATTATAGACCTTGGTGTAGAGGTTGCAATTGTTGTTGGTGGTGGAAACTTCTGGAGAGGAAGAGATGCAAAGCTTAACGACAGAGCTGCATCTGATTATGTTGGAATGTTAGGAACAGTAATGAATGCCATATCTCTACAAGACGCTCTTGAAAGTAATGGAGTTGTTACTAGAGTTCAAACTGCCATAGAAATGAGAGCAGTTGCAGAACCTTATATTAGAAGAAGAGCAATTAGACACCTTGAAAAGAAAAGGGTTGTCATCTTTGCAGCAGGATCAGGAAATCCATTCTTCTCAACAGATACTACTGCTGCATTAAGAGCTGCTGAAATAGACGCAGATGTAATCCTGCTTGCAAAAAAAGGAACAGATGGAATTTATACATCTGATCCAAATAAAAATCCAGACTCAAAAAAATATGACCAATTATCTTATAGAGAAATTTTAAATCAAAATTTAAAGATAATGGATGCTACAGCAACATCCTTATGTATGGATAATGATATTCCTTTAATTGTATTTGGAATTGATGATCCTAAAAATATTTTTGATGTAGTTGTAGGAAAAGATATAGGAACTATTGTCAGAAAAGGAGACTAATTATGAAGGCTTTTTTACAACCTTATGAAGAAAAAATGAAGACTTCAATTGCTGTTTATGTTGATGACTTAAAAACAGTAAGGGCTGGCAGGGCTAATCCTGCAATTTTAGATAAGATTACTGTTGATTATTATGGTCAACAAACACCTTTAAATCAAGTAGCGGGGATATCTGTTCCTGAGGCTAGATTAATTGCAATTCAACCTTGGGATGCAAGTGTTTTAGATGAAATTGAAAAAGCTATTATTAAAGCAGATATTGGTCTAAACCCATCTAATGATGGAAAAATTATTAGACTTACGATTCCAGCACTTACTACTGAAAGAAGAAAAGATTTAACAAAACAAGTAAGTGGTATGGGTGAAAACACAAAGGTTGCTATTAGAAACATTAGAAGAGATGCCATGGACCAAGTTAAAAAAGATGAAAAATCAGGAGACATCTCTGAAGATGAAAAAAGAACAATAGAAGACGAGATTCAAAAACTTACTGATAAATATATTGAAGAAATAGATAAGATCACTAAAAATAAAGAAGAAGAAATAATGGAGATCTAATAGATATCTATAATCTTTTCAATGTAAAATTCTATGAAAATAAGGCTAGTTTTAGCCTTATTTTTTTCTTTTTATAAAAATTTTTAAAAAGAAGACTAATAGGGTAATATTTTAAAAGAAGATAATTGAAAATTAAAAAAAGCGAGGAGATTTTTATGAAAATAGGATTAATAGTAGGTTCACTTAGAAAAGAATCTTGGAACAGGAAGGTAGCTGAAGTTGCTAAAACTTTATTTCCTGAAAATATTCAGGTAGACTTTGTAGAAATTGGACACATACCATTTTATAACGAAGACTTAGATGGAGAAAATGAAATAGCAGAATATAAAGAAATAAGATCTGCAATTAAAAATTACGATGGTTTTATATTCTTTACACCAGAATATAATAGAAGTTTTGCACCAGCTATTAAAAATATTATTGACATTGGATCAAAAAGTCCAGATGGAAATATTTGGTCTAAAAAACCAGTTGCAGTTTTCTCAGCGTCTATTGGTGGTTATGGAGGAATTGCTGGAAATCTTGCTCTAAGACAAAACTTTGTAAATGTAAATATTATGCCATTGCAAAGGCCAGAAGTTTATTTAAGTAATATTCAAGATTCTTTTGATGCACAGGGAAACATTTCTGCTGATACTAAGGATTTTATTGATAAGGCAGTTAAGGCATTTATAAAACACGTTGAATTAATTAGTAAATAATATGTAGTAATTTTCCTCTGGATACTTATAAATTCCAGGGGGATTTTAATGGATATTTTTATGCTTATGGCTTATAATTTTATTATGGAAAAAAATTATTTAGACTTAATAAATCAGGAAAAGCTCCCTAAGCATATTGCCATTATTATGGATGGCAATGGTAGGTGGGCAAAAAATAGAAAATTAAATAGAAGCTTTGGTCATAAGGAAGGCGCCAATAGAGTTGTAGATATAGTTAGAGCATCATCTGATCTAGGTATTAAAGTTTTATCTTTATTTGCTTTCTCAACAGAGAATTGGAAGAGACCCTTAGAGGAAGTAAACAAGATAATGTTTTTAATTGTTGCCTTTATTGACAAATATATCGATGAGCTTGCCGCAAATAATGTTGTTTTAAAAGTTTTAGGCCATAGGGATGAACTTCCAAAAAATGTAAAAGAAAAACTTGATTATGCCATTAATAAAACAGAAAATAATACAGGTATGATCCTCAATATTTGTCTAAACTATGGCTCTCAAATAGAAATATTAGATGCCTGCAAAGAAATGATAAAAGAGTATAAAAATTCTTCTGAGGAAGATATTGACTCTTTAACTGTTGAAGATTTTTCTAAACATTTATACTCTGAAAAGTATTACAATGTTGACTTAATGATCAGACCAAGTGGTGAATTAAGGCTAAGTAACTTTTTATTATTTCAAGCAGCCTATGCTGAACTATACTTTTCAAATGTTTTGTGGCCAGATTTTACAGCTAACGAGTTGTATAAGGCCATTTATGAATTTCAAAATAGAAATAGAAGATTTGGAGGATTATAAAATTGTCTGAGTTTGCAGTAAGACTAATGTCTGGAATTGTAGGGGTAATTTTATTAATTGTAATTTTATATTTCAATGGAATTTGGATAAATTTATTTGCCTTACTTTTATCTATAATTGCATTTTTAGAAATATCAAAGGCCTTTAAAAATATTGATATTAACATTAGAAAAAGTTTTGGAGTTATAATAAGTGTATTTTCATTTTTAGAAATATATTATACAAAGACAATCACTTATACTTTTTACGCAATTTTACTACTTGCTTTATTTGACTTATTGGTTAAAAGAGACCATGTATTAAATACAGCTGCCTTTGCTTTTTCTTCACTTTATATAATTTTAGGATTTTCTTCTTTAGTGTTAATTGAAAATCCAATTTTTATTGGCTTAGTTTTTTTATTGGCATTTTCTTCTGATACTTTTGCTTACCTAGTTGGAGTAACTATAGGCAAGCATAAATTAATACCAGATGTAAGCCCTAATAAGTCAATTGAAGGAGCTATTGGTGGAATAATAGGAACTTGTATTATGACAATCCTTTATTTATCTTACTTTAATTTTTCCTCTATAGGCTATGATATTATAGTAGGAGTTTTTGCATCAATTTTTGCCCAAGCTGGCGATTTAGTAGCTTCAAGAATTAAAAGGGATACTGGCATCAAAGATTTTGGGAAACTTATACCAGGTCATGGTGGAGTTCTTGACAGATTTGATTCTGTTTTACTTGTTGCTCCAATTGTCATGCATGGAGTTAGGTTTTTATATAAAATTTAAGGAGTTTTTATGACTATAATATATGCATTACTTGTTTTTCTACTTGTAATAATGGTCCATGAGTTTGGACATTTTATTGTTGCAAAGTTAAACAATATTAAAGTAAATGAGTTTTCAATAGGCATGGGGCCAGCAATTTTCAAAAAACAAGGCAAAGAAACCCTGTATGCTATTAGGGCTTTGCCTGTTGGTGGATATGTAGCTTTAGAAGGAGAGGAAGATGATTCAGTTGATCCGAGGTCTTTTTCAAATGCCCACCCTTTAAAGAAAATATCTGTCCTAGTTGCTGGAGCTGTAATGAATTTTATTTTGGCTTTAGTTCTAGGAGTTGTTGTATTTTCTACATTAGGCCAACAAACAACAACTATTGATTCTTTTGTAGAAAATTCCACTGCCCAAGCAGCTGGTTTAGAAGCGGGAGATAAGATCCTTTATATTGATGATCAGGAAATAAAAACCTGGCCTGAGATATCTCAAACTCTTAATAGCTTAAAAAAGGGTCAAGTTACAATTAAAGTTCAAAGAGATAAGGAAGAGTTAGTTTTTCAAGTTCCTACTAAAGAAGAAAATGGCCATCACTTAATAGGTATATATCCAACCCTAGAAAAAAATTTTACTAGTTCTCTAGGGGCAAGCTTTGAATTTACCAAAGATATAATAAAGCAGGTTTATATTTTTATGGGCCAACTTCTCACTGGAAGGGCGAAAATTGAGGGTCTTAGTGGACCTGTTGGTATTGTAAGAATGATTGGTGAATCTGCTGAACAAGGCTTTATAAATGTATTAATGTTTGCTTGTATGATTAGTGCAAATCTAGGAGCCTTTAATCTATTTCCTTTTCCAGCCCTAGATGGAGGAACAATTGTTATAACTTTAATAGAATGGATTGCTGGTAAAAAATTACCAGAAAAAGCTAGAATTGCTATTAATTCTCTAGGATTAATTTTCCTATTTGGATTAATTGGATATGTAACGATTTTCAATGATATTTTATAAAGTAGGTTAAAATGAAAAAAAGCAAAGTTATTACTGTTGGCGATGTAAAAATTGGCGGAGATAATCCAATTACAATTCAATCAATGACCAACACAAAGACTAAAGATTTCAAAGGAACTATTAAGCAAATAAAAGATTTAGAAGAAGTAGGCTGTGAACTTATTAGAGTTGCAGTATCTGATTATGAAGACGCCTTGGCCTTAAAAAAAATTAAAGCAAATATTACTATTCCACTAATTGTTGATATTCAATTTGATTATAAGCTTGCCTTAATGGCTGCAAAAAATGGAGCAGACTGTATTAGAATAAACCCTGGAAATATTGGAAGTGAGCTTAAAGTTAAAGAAGTTGTAGAAGCTTGTAAATTTTACAATATCCCTATTAGAATAGGTGTCAACTCTGGCTCAATTTCAAAAAAGATTATCGATAAGTATGCTGGCGTAAATAAAAATTCTCTTGTAGAATCTGCCCTGGAAGAAATAGAAACCTTAGAAAAAAATAATTTTTATAATACCAAAGTATCCATTAAAGCCAGTGATCCTAGGATGAATATTGATAGCAACATTTTATTTAGGGAAAAATGCGACTATCCTCTTCATTTAGGAGTTACTGAAGCTGGAGGGCTATTAAGAGGATCAATTAAATCAGCTATTGGCATAGGCAGCCTTCTTTATATGGGTATAGGCGATACAATTAGAGTTTCTTTAAGCGACAATCCTCTTGAAGAAATTAAAGTAGCCAAACAAATTCTCCAATCATTAAACTTAAGGACCTTCGGCGTTGAAATAGTTTCTTGTCCAACTTGTGCAAGAACTGATATTGATTTAATCCAAATGGTTAATGAGTTAGAAGATAGAATAGATGAAATTAAGGGAAACTACAAGATTGCTGTTATGGGCTGTGTAGTAAATGGTCCAGGAGAAGCTAGAGAAGCTGATTTTGGCATTACTGGAAAAAACAAAGAGGGAATAATCTTTAAAAAAGGAAAAATAATTGACAGAGTCTCTGAGGAAGACTTAATTAACAGGCTAATAGAAATTATTAATTTAGAGGATTGATTATAGGTGTGTAATATAATGCAAAAAACAAATCTATTATCTTTAAATAAAATCTTTCCTACTTTAGAAAAAAAATGGGAAGGGGTTTATTTTAAAGAGCTTAAAATATTTAAAGAAGAAGCTAAATCAGTAGTAGTTTTATTTTTAGACAAAGGCCTAGTTTTAACTGGCGATGAGAAGGAATTAATTAAAGGCTGTTTTTCTGAAAACTTAGGAATTTTAGACATACAATTAGAAATTATTGATGAGGAAGATGTAAATATAATTGAAGAAGTAAGTAATTATATTACATCTTTTTTAAAAATAGAAAAATTAAATTATTTTTTAAAAGAGCAAGAGAATAAAATAATTGGAAACTTTTATAAGCCAATAGAAGCTGAAGATGAAAAAAAAATAAGAAGTCTCTGTCAAAAATTTTCTTACGAATTTGAATATAAAGTAGTAAATAAGGATTCTGACGTTGACAATTATTTAGAAAAAATCAAACAAGAAGAAAACCATATAGGCATCAAACAAATTAGTCAAATACCAAAAGCCAAAAAGTCCTTTGACAAAACAGAAAACAAAGTTGAAAATTTAGATTTAAGCTTTGGAAAAGCACCAAAAAAAGAAGTTGAAACCTGCAAAATTTGTGACTTAGCAAATCAATATGGAGATGTATATATAGAAGGAGAAGTTTTCAAAGTTGACTTTAAAGAAATAGCAAAAAAAAACAAGGAAATTATTTATATCTATTTTTCTGATTATACTGAATCAACTTATTTAAAAAAATTCTTAGAAAAAGACAAGGCTCAATATTTTAAAGACAATGTTAAAGAAGGAATGGGAATAAAAGTATATGGAAAATATACCTTTGATAACTTTGATAATTCACCCCTAGTTGAAGCAAAATACTTTGAATTTTACAAGCTAAGTCCAAGAAAGGACCTAGGTGAGGAAAAGAGAATTGAACTTCATGCTCACACTAATATGAGTGCTCAAGATGGAATGACAGATCCAACTAGTCTTATAAAAAGGGCTGCAGCCTGGGGCCATGAAGCCATAGCTATAACAGACCATAGTGTTGTCCAAGCATATCCTGAAGCAGCTAGGGCTGGAAAAGACAATAATATAAAAATTCTCTACGGCCTTGAGGTTTATCTTGTTGACGACTATGAAAAGATAATCAAAAACTCAAATAAATTAACTGATAACTTAAATAACTTTGTTGTATTTGACGTAGAGACAACTGGATTTTCAGCTAGGCATGACAATGTAATTGAAATTGGTGCTGTGAAAATTAAAGAGGGAGAAATCATAGACAGTTTCAATGTATTAATTAATCCAAAAAGAAAACTTTCTCAAGAGATAATTGAATTAACTAATATAACAGACTCAATGTTAGTAGATAAACCGACAATAGAAGAGGTTTTGCCAGACTTTTATTCTTTTATAGAAGATTCTATTATGGTCGCCCATAATGCTAACTTTGACATGGCTTTTTTAAAGAACAACTTTAAAAAAATAGGCATTGATTTTGAAAAACCTTATATTGACACCTTAGAACTTTCTAGAATTTTTTATCCGAATGTTAGAAGTCACAGTCTAGGAAATGTTGCAAAGAGATTAGGAGTATCTTTAGAAAATGCCCACAGGGCAGTTGATGATGCTAGAGCAACAGGTGAAGTCTTTATAAGACTTTTAGATGAAAACCTAGATTCAAATTCTTTTTCTTCATCTATTGATAACATACAAGGCTTAATCAAGAAGAGGAAAAAGGAAACAGGGCAAAGTTTTCATGCTATTTTGTTAGCAAAAAACTTAGAAGGATTAAAAAACATTTACCAAGTCGTTTCAAAATCTCACATAGAATATTTTAATTACATGCCAAGAGTTCCTAAATCTGTTTTAGACAAACATAGGGATGGCCTTTTAGTATCACCAGCCTGCCAAGATGGAGAAGTCCAACAAGCAATTTTAAAGGACTTTTCTGACGATAGGATTGAAGATATTGCTAGTTACTATGATTATTTAGAAATTCAACCAAATAAAAATAATCTTAATTTAATACCAGAATATTTTTCTGATGAAGAAGACTTAATAAAATTAAATAAAAAAATTATTTCCCTAGGAGATAAACTTAATAAATTAGTCGTAGCAACTGGAGACGTTCATTACTTAGACAAGGAAAGTAGAATGTCTAGGAAGATTTTAAAACACGGCCTAAGTTTAAATAGAGACGAGTACGATAATGACTACTCATTTTTAACAACTGATGAGATGTTAGAAGAATTTTCTTATTTAAATGCAAGAGCAGTTGAAGTAGTTATAAAAAACCCTAAGAAGATAGCTGACCTTTGTGAAGATATGAAACCTATACCAGATGGAACCTATCCTCCAATAATTGAAGGCTCAGATAAAATGTTAAGGGAAATAACCTATAAAAAAGCCCACGAAGTTTATGGAGAAGACTTGCCAGAACTTATAGCAAATCGTCTTGAAGTTGAACTAAATTCAATAATAAAAAATGGATATTCAGTTTTATATATTATAGCCCAAAAATTAGTAAAAAAGGCCAACGAAGACGGATATCAGGTAGGTTCAAGAGGATCAGTTGGTTCAAGTTTAGTAGCAACAATGTGTGGAATAACTGAAGTAAATCCACTTCCTCCTCATTATTCTTGTCCAAAGTGTCAGTACTCAGAATTTATTGATACAGAAAAAATGAAAGTTTATTCAGGTAATGACTTGCCTGAAAAAACTTGCCCTAAGTGTGGTGAGCAATTAAATAGATATGGAGATGAAATTCCTTTTGAAGTATTCTTAGGCTTTGACGGAGATAAGGAACCTGATATTGACTTAAACTTTGCAGGAGAATATCAAAGCCAGGCCCACAAGTATACAGAAGAACTTTTCGGGAAGGGAAAAGTTTTTAGAGCTGGAACAATTGGAACAATTGCAGAAAAAACTGCTTATGGTTATGTTTTAAAATTTATTGAGGAAACTAATACAAATTTTTCAAAAGCTGAAACAGAAAGATATGCTAAATCTTTGGTTGGAATAAAAAGAACTACAGGTCAACATGCTGGAGGGATAATGATCGTTCCTGACTATAAGGACATCCATGACTTTTCTCCAATTCAAAGACCTGCCAATGACAAAAATAGTGATGTTACAACTACCCACTATGATTACAATGCCATATCTTCTACTATTTTAAAACTTGATATCCTAGGCCATGATGTTCCAACTATGATAAAGATGATTGAAAGTTTAACAGATACAGATTTTTTAAAAGTTCCTTTAAATGACGCAAAGGTTATATCTTTGTTTTCTAATGCTGATGCACTAAATCTAGATAGAAATATTTTTGACATTGATATGGGTACACTTGGGATTCCAGAATTTGGAACAAATTTTGTCCAAAAGATGTTAAAGTCAACTAAGCCAACAACTTTTGCAGAATTAGTTAGAATTTCAGGACTTTCACATGGCACTGATGTTTGGACTAATAATGCTGAAGAGTTAGTAAATTCTGGAAGAGCAGAATTAAAAGACGTAATTTCAACTAGAGAAGATATAATGCAGGACCTAATAAGGGCTGGAGCTGATAAAAAATTCTCTTTCTTTACAATGGAAAAAGTTAGAAAGGGAAAAGGCCTAACAGAAGAAGAGGAAGAAATAATTTCAAAACTTCCTTTACCTGATTGGTATATTGATTCTTTGAAAAAAATCAAATACATGTTTCCAAAGGCCCACGCTGTTGCGTATGTAACAATGTCAGTTAGACTTGCTTATTATAAGGTTTATTATCCAGAAGCCTTCTATGCAACATTTTTAAGTATGAAACTTTCTAATTTTGACCTAGAAACAATAGCAAAAGGTCCAGATGCAATTAAGAAGAAAATCCAAAGCTTAAAATCAGCTGAAAAAATTTCTAAAAAAGAAGAAGGAGATTTACCAATCTATGATATTGCTTTAGAAATGTATGCCAGGTCTTGCAAATTAGGAAAGTTAGATTTGTATAAGTCTCAAGCTACAAAATTTACTTTAATTGACAATGAAATTATTCCTCCATTTGTTACAGTTCCAAGTTTAGGAGAAGGAGTAGCAAATTCAATAGTTGAAGCTAGAGAAAAAGAAGAATTTTTGTCAATTGAAGATCTTATTAAGAAAACAAAATTGTCTAAAAAAGTAGTTGAGTATTTAAAGGAAACTGGTGTTCTATCTAAATTAGATGACACAAATCAAATATCATTATTTTAATTGCTTTAAATACTGGAAATCCTTGATATTTCAAATGAAAAATGGTAATATATAAGTATATTAAAGAGAGAGTTATTGTTGAGAGTGGTGAAAGCCACTCTCAATTTTTTGAAATTAAAGGAGGTAGAAATGGACAAGAGAAAATTAGAAGAAAAAATAAAAAATCTTGTAGAGTCATATGATTTTGAATTAGTTGAACTTAATATAAAAGAGAAAAATCCAGCTTTATTTGAAATAATAATTTACAAGAAAGAAGGCATCAACCTAGAGGACTGTACTTTAATTTCAAGAGCAGTTGACAATGAAATAAATTTAGATGAATATTTCGAAAATGATTATCGAATTGAAGTTGCTTCGCCAGGTTTAGATCGAAAGCTTAAAACTGCAGATGATTATAGAAGAAATATAGATAATGATGTAGAGGTTCGTTTATACAAAAAAATGAATAACAAGAAAGAATTTATTGGAAAATTAACTGACTACAACGAAAAAGAAATATTTTTACAAATTGAAGAAGATACCATAGGAATACCTATAGAAGATATTTCTTTAATGAGACAATATATAGATTTCGGAGGTAAATAAAATTGAACAAAGATTTTCTGTTGGCTTTAGACCAAATTACTAAGGAAAAAGGAATTTCACCAGATGTAATTTTTGAAGCTCTTGAAGCTGCCTTAGTATCAAGTTATAAGAAAAATTATGGAACCAGCCAAAATGCTATTGTAAAAATTAATAAAGAAAATGGCGATATAAAAGTATTTGCTGAATTTGATATTGTAGAAGAAGTAGTAGATGCTAGTAAAGAAATTGACATTAAAACAGCCAAGGAAATTGACCAAGTTTATAACGTAGGAGATACTTATTTAAAAGAAATTACCCCTTCAAAATTTGGTAGAATAGCAGCTCAAACAGCCAAACAAGTTGTTATTCAAAGAATTAAAGATGCTGAAAGAGATGTAATTTATAATAATTATATTGACAAGGAAAATGAACTAATTACCGGAGTAATTCAAAGAATAAATAGAAATGTAATTTACTTTGATCTTGGGCAAACCGAGGCAATTTTACCTCCATCAGAACAAATTGAAGGAGTTAATTATCAGCCTGGAGATAGGATAAAACTTTATGTTTTAGAGGTTAAGAAGACAACCAAGGGACCGCAAATAATATTATCTAGGTCTCATCCATCTTTAATAAAAAGATTATTTGAACTAGAAATACCAGAAATTCAAGAGGGAACTGTAGAAATTTATTCTATTGCAAGAGAAGCAGGCTCTAGGACAAAAATTGCAGTTTATTCAAAAAATGAAGAAGTAGACCCACTTGGTGCTTGTGTTGGATATAAGGGTTCAAGGGTAAAAGCTATAGTAGATGAGATAGATGATGAAAAAATCGACATAGTTATTTATGACAAGAGAATTAGATACTTTATTGCAAATGCTCTTTCACCTTCAAAGGTTGTTGAAGTAGTTGTAAATGAAAAAGAAAAATCAGCTTTAGTAATTGTTCCTGACTATCAACTTTCATTAGCTATTGGTAAGGAAGGACAAAACGCTAGACTAGCAGCTAAACTTACAAATTGGAAAATAGATATAAAATCAGAAAGTCAGTTTGATGAATACTATGAAAGCTTATCTGAAGAAGAACAAGAAGAGCTAAATAATCTTATGAACATGACTTATGAAGAAGAAATTAAGTACGATGACAATCATCCTACAGGTGTCTCTATTGAAGATTTAGATAGTCTAGATAGCATGTACTCAAGTGAAAGTGATTCTTCTGATATTGTCAATGAAGATAACTTAGCTTTAGAATCTGAAATTGATCTTGAAGGAATTAATTTAGATACAGATAATGGTCGTGAACTTGTAGAAAATGATAGTTCTTTAGACAAAGAAGAGGACCAAATTTAGGTGATCTATGAAAGCTAAAAAGATTCCAATTAGAAAATGTGTTGGTTGTAAAGAAAGCGCTGAAAAAAATGACCTTATTCGCATTGTTAAGGATAAAACCGACAATATTTTTATTGATGAAAGTGGTAAGGCAAATGGCAGGGGAGTCTACATTCATAAAGATTCTAGCTGCCTAGAAAAAGCTTTTACTAACAAAGAATTAGAACGTAGTTTAAAATGTAAAATTAATAAGGAAATTTATGATGAATTAAATAAAGTTATAGAAGAATAACACTTTGGAGGTGTTGTATTTGAGAGTACATGAGCTTGCAAGAAATTTAAAATTAGACAACAGAGAGGTTGTTAGAATAGGAAAAGAATTAGATATTGATATAGCCAACTCTATGTCAACCCTAACTGATGATGAAGCCAAAAAAATTAAAGATGCTATTAACGCCAACAATAGCCCTAAAGACACAAAGTCTAAAAAGAAGGCAAATCCTAGGGTAAATATTGAAGAAATTGAAAAGAAGCTTACAAAAGAAGCTGAAGAAAAACAAAAATTAGAAGAAATAAAAAGAGAAGAAAAGCTTAAAGAAGAATCAAAGAGCAAAGCTGCTATGGAAGAAAAGAAAGATAAAAATAAAACAGTAGAAAAAACTCCAGACAAACAAGCTAAGAGTAAACAAGATAAAGAAAAATCAAATATAGAAAATAGAGACCGTAAAGGAAAGAAATTTTCACAAAAACCTAACGACAACTCTTCTTTTAGCAAGGACAAAAACCATAAAAAGTCTAACAATAGATTCCAACAAGAGGAAAGTCCTATAGAAGACTTAGAACCAAACAAGGATAAAAGCAATAAAAAACTTTCTAAGTCTAAGCAAAAGCAAAAACAATCTAAAAGAGAAAATAAGTTTTATAGTGATGAAAATGAAATAAAACACTTTAAAAGAGACCTTACAAAGAAGACAGGAAATACTGTTAGCAAGCAAAAGAAAGCTGCAAAAAAAGAAGATAAAGTCGAGAAAGATAAGGTCTACAAGGTTACTTTCCCAATTAGTGTTAAAGAATTTAGTGAGGCTATAGAATCAACAACATCTGAAGTTATTACTAAATTAATGGGTCTAGGAGTTATGGCGACTATTAACCAAAATTTAGACGAAGATGTAGTAGACTTACTTGCTTTAGAAATGGGAATAGAAATTGAAAAACCTGAACCTGAAGTAGAAGTTCCAGTTGAAGAATTGTTTGATCTAGATCATGAAGATAAAGAAGAAGATTTAGTTAAAAGAGCACCTGTTGTTACAGTAATGGGCCATGTTGACCATGGAAAGACATCCCTACTTGATAAAATCAAATCTACAAAAGTTACTGCAGGTGAAGCAGGTGGAATTACCCAACACATAGGAGCATACACAGTAAGGTCTGGAGACGAAAAAATAACATTTTTAGACACACCTGGACACGAAGCCTTTACAACAATGAGAATGAGAGGCGCTCAAGTAACAGATATAGCCATCTTAGTTGTTGCAGCAGACGATGGAGTTATGCCTCAAACTATAGAAGCTATTTCTCACTCTAAATCTGCTGGTGTTCCAATAATTGTTGCTATAAATAAAATTGATAAACCTACAGCTAATCCTGAAAGAGTTAAGCAAGAATTAGCAGAACAAAATATTCTAGCTGAAGACTGGGGCGGAGATACGATTATGGTTCCAGTTTCTGCAAAGACAGGCGAAGGTATTGATGAACTATTAGAAATGGTTTTATTAGTAGCTGAAGTTTTAGAACTTAAAGCTAATCCTAATAGAGAAGCTGTATGCTCAGTAATAGAAGCTCAACTTGATGTTGGACGTGGCCCAGTTGCAACTGTTTTAGTCCAAAATGGTACTTTAAAAGTTGGAGACAATGTTGCGTCTGGCTCTTCATCAGGTAGAATTAGGGCAATGACAAATGACAAGGGTAAAAATGTTAAAAAAGCTGGTCCTTCAATGGCTGTAGAAATTCAGGGATTATCTGAAGTTCCAAATGCTGGTGATCTTCTATATGTCTTTAAAGATGAAAAATCAGCTCGTACTTTTGCTGAAACAGTTCACGAAAGAGAAAAAGAAGAGCAATTTAGAGCAACTAAAGTATCCTTAGATGATATATTCTCTAAGATTAAGGAAGGATCACTTAAAGACTTAAACTTAGTTGTTAAAGGAGACGTCAAGGGAAGTGTTGAAGCAGTTTGCCAATCAATACTAAAATTATCTACAGATGAAGTTAAAATCAACATAATTCACTCAGCAGTTGGAGGAATTACAGAGTCTGATATAACTTTAGCCAAAGCATCTGATGCTATAATTATTGGCTTCAATGTTAGACCTAATAACAACTCTCTAGAACTTGCTAAAAAAGAAGAAGTTGATATAAGGACTTATACAGTAATTTACAAGGCAATAGAAGACCTAGAAAATGCTGTAAAGGGTATGCATGCTCCTGAGTTTGTAGAGAACTTCATTGGTAGATGTGAGGTTAGAGACACCTTCAAATTACCAAATGGCAGCATTATTGCAGGTGGCTATGTAATCTCAGGGAAGATTACTAGAGATTCTTTAGTACAAATTTTAAGAGATGATATTATAATCCACCAAGGAAATGTTTCTTCCCTAAAGAGATTTAAAGATGATGTTAGAGAAGTAGCAACAGGCTATGAATGTGGAATTGGTATTGACGACTTTAATGATCTTAAGGTAGGCGATATTATTGAAGCATCAATAATGGAGGAAGTTAAAAGATGAGTGAAAAAAGAGTAAGAAGAATTGCAGAAGAAATTAAAAAAACTGTATCTAAGCTTATTTTAGACGGCTTAAAAGATCCAAGAATTGATTCTTTAGCTAGTGTAACTCATGTAGACTTAACTAATGACTATTCTATAGCAAAAATTTATATCTCAACTATAGATGACAGCAAGAGAGCTGATACAGTTAAAGGATTAGAATCAGCAAAAGGTTTTATAAAAAGAGAGATTTCTAAGGACTTAAAACTTAGAATAATGCCAGAATTAATTTTTGTAGAAGATGATTCAATAGAAAAATCTTTTGAACTTTTTGAAAAAATTGAAAAGGCAAATGAGGACCACTAACAATGGATTTTAGAGCCTATATTGATCAAGCTACTACTATTGCATTAATTTCACATGTTAGTCCAGATGGAGACAACTTAGGCTGTCTTACAGGCCTAGCTGAATCCTTAAGGCAGTTAGGAAAAGATGTAAGAGCTATTTGTTTAGATGAAATCCCATATAACTTAAAATTTTTATATGGGATTGATAAACTAAGTAAGGAATGGGAAAAAGATTTTGACTTATTAATTACCTTAGACTCTTCAAGCATAGATAGATTTGGTCCAGGACAAGATATAGTAAACAAGGCCAAATATAAAATTAATATTGACCATCACATCTCAAACAACTTAGACTTTGATCTAAACATTGTTAAAGCAGATTATTCATCTACTGGAGAAGTGTTATACGAGCTAATTAAGGCCTATGACTTACCTATAGATATAAATATTGCAGAATCAATATATACAGCAATATCTTCTGACACTGGTTCTTTTAAGTATGATTCGTGTACAACACGGACTTTCAAAATTGCTGCAGAGTTACTTGAATTTGGAATTGATCTAAATAAAATAAACACAAATTTATATTCAAAAAATAGTCTAGAAAAAGTAAAGGTTTTATCTACTATTTTAAATAGACTTGTAATAGATAAAAAAAGAGCCTTTGCTTATTCCTATATTTTAAAAGAAGACTTAAAGAAACTTGGAGCAGTTGAATCAGATGCTGACGGAAGTGTTGAATTTATTAGAGACATTGATGGAATTGAAGTTGCCATGGTATTAAAAGAAATTGATGGTGGCTTTAAGGGAAGTTTGAGAAGTAAGTTTGATAAAAACGTAGCTGAACTGGCTCAAAAGTTTTCTGGAGGAGGCCATATAAAGGCCGCTGGTTTTACAATTTTAGAAAAGAACTTAGACAAAGCTATTGAAGAGATTTTAAATAATTATGACAGATTATAATGGATTTTTAGTAGTAAATAAAAGAAAGGGCATTGGGTCTACTGATTATGTCCGTATGGTAAAAAAGATTTTCAATCAAAAAAAAGTTGGCCATTCAGGGACCCTAGACCTTTTAGCTTCAGGCGTTTTAGTTGTCTGCTTAGGCAGAGCAACAAAGACGATTGAATATTTACAAAAAGAGAAAAAAACTTATATAGCTAGTATTATATTTGGAAAGGCTACAGATACTTTAGACGCCGAAGGCAAGGTAACTGAGTCGACTGATGAAAAAGTGTCAATTGATGACCTAAATATGATTTTAAATGATTTTGTTGGGGAAATTACACAAATTCCACCAATGTATTCAGCTTTAAAATATAAGGGACAAAGGCTTTATGATTTGGCCAGACAGGGTATAAGTATAGAGCGAAAAGAAAGACAAACAACTATCTATTCAATTGAGCTTTTAGATTTTTCTTTTGAAAATCAAGAAGCTAAAATAAAAACCCAGGTTTCAGCAGGCACTTATATCAGAACTTTAGTAGATGATATTGGAAGGGCTCTTGGCAATTATGCTTATATGTCTGACTTAGAGAGAGTTCATTGTAGTGGATTTTCTATAGACCAAGCAGTCGATCTTATCAATGAAGATGAAGATTTTATTAGATCAAGGATAATTGATATAGACGATATCCATTTAGATATAGAAAAAATAACTCTTTCCGATGAAGCCCTTATACAGAGGTTAAAAAACGGAATGACTGAGCCTTTAAAAAGTCAATACAAAAATGGAACTTATCTCATTTATGAACAAAATAAAATATTGGGAATCGCTAATATATTTACAACAGCAAAGGGGACTATGCTTAAATTAACTAAGCACCTATATGTATAAGATGAAAGTAATTAATATTGATAAAAATGCAAAATTAAAAATTGAAAAATCCTATATTGCCCTTGGAAACTTTGACGGCCTTCATAGAGGCCACATGAAAATAATTGATAATCTAGTAGGCCAAAGTAAAAAATTCAAGGTAAATTCAGCTGTCTTATTATTTGAAAGTCATACTAATAACAGTATTTATCTTTCAAAACAAAAGCAACTGACAACCTTAGATCAAAAGATAAAAATATTAGAGGCAAGTGAAGTTGACCTAGTTTTTATAATAAACTTTGACGAGATAAAAAATTTTCAAGCTGAAGAGTTTATATACTTTCTCAAAGATAATTTAAATGTATGTGGAGTTTTTGTTGGCTATGATTATAGTTTTGGGAAAGAGGCAAGGGGAGATACAGATTTATTAAAATCCTTTGCAAGCGATAATTTTTCAGTTAATATTAGTGAGGCAGAGAAATTTGATAATGAAGTTGTATCTTCGACTATTATAAAGTCCTATATAAAAGATAACAAACTTGCAAAGGCAGAAGCCCTATTAAATAGACCCTATATCCTTGATGGAAAAGTTGTTCCAGGGAAAAAACTTGGGTCTACTTTAGGTTTTCCAACAGCTAATATTCAACTGGCTACTGACTATGTTCTTCCAAGTGAAGGAGTTTATGCAAGTGAGGTTTTTATAGACAATAAAAAATATATTGCAGCAACAAGCCTTGGTAAAAATTATACCTTAGATGAAAAAGAATTGAAGGTAGAAGCCCATATAATAAACTTTAAAGAAAATATTTATAACAAAGATATAGAAATTCGCTTTATAAAGAAAATAAGGCCTATGCTCAAATTTTCTTCAACTGAAGAAATGACCAAAAATATTTTAAGAGACATAGACTTAATAAAGAATGGTAAATTTGAATTAGAATAAACTGATATAATTGAGGATAGATTTATGGATATTGTCCAAGAAGAAAATAGGTTTTTTATTGGTAATCCCAAAGAACCTTTAGCTCAGCTTTCTTATGAAATTGAAAATGAAAAAGTTATTATAAATAATATAGAGGTGGTTAGCCATTTAAAAGGTCAAGGCATCGCCAGCGATCTTTTAAAAAGTCTACTTGTTTTTGCTAAGGAAAACAGTTATTACTTTGACCCAAAATTTATTGAAACAACCAATAGAATAAATGAAGATTTATTATAAAATTTAAAGCATCGAAAGGAGAACATTATGACAACAGCTCACAATCAAGCTAAAAAAGGACAAATTGCAGAAACAGTTTTATTACCAGGAGACCCACTTAGGGCTAAGTTTATTGCAGAGAATTTTTTAGAAGATGTAGTAGAATTTAATTCAGTTAGAAATATGCTAGGCTACACAGGAAAGTACAAGGGAAAAGAAGTTTCTGTTATGGGAACAGGAATGGGTATGCCTTCTATGGGAATATATTCTTATGAATTAATTCACTTTTATGGAGTTAAAAACTTAATTAGAGTTGGATCTTGTGGGTCTTATCAAGAAGATGTAAAAATTCATGATATTATTTTGGCCCAAGGAGCCTGTACAAATTCTAATTTTGCAAGCCAGTATGAACTGCCAGGAACATTTTCAGCTATTGCGTCCTTTGAACTTTTAGAAAAGGCTAAAAAAATTGCTGATGATAAAAATTATAAGGTAAGAGTTGGAAATATTTTATCATCTGATATTTTCTATAATGACCACCCAGAAGTATGGAAAAAATGGGCTGATATTGGTGTCTTAGGAGTTGAAATGGAAGCCTATGCCCTTTATGCCAATGCTGCAAAGGCAGGAGTAAATGCTTTAACAATTTTAACAGTTTCAGATTCACTAGTTTCACAAGAAGCAACTACTCCAAAAGAAAGAGAAACTACTTTTACTAAGATGATGGAAATTGCTTTAGAACTAGCTTAAATAATATATCATATGGACAGATTTAAGTCTGTCCTTTTTTTGTGATTTAGTTAGTTTCTTGTAAAGTTTTATGATAATATATTTATAAAAAGGAGGCCTTATGGAAAGTATTTTAAATGAATTAAATGATGTACAAAGGGCTGCAGTTGAAAATATTGAAGGACCTATTTTAATTTTAGCAGGCGCTGGAAGTGGAAAAACTAGAGTTGTTACAACAAAAATCGCCTATTTAATAGAAGAAAAAAATGTTCACCCACAAGAAATCCTTGCCTTTACCTTTACTAACAAGGCAGCTAGTGAAATGAAAGATAGAGTTTCAAAGCTACTAGACTTTAACGTTTCTGCTATGTGGATTGGAACCTTTCATTCTATTTGTGTAAGAATTTTAAGAAGAGATTTAAACCTTCCAGGTTATAACAAAAACTTTTCTATATATGATACAAGTGATCAAAAAACATTAATTAAAGAATGTATCAAAGAAGCGAATCTTGACGAAAAGATATTTTCTCCTAAATTTGTCCAAGAAAAAATATCATCTATGAAAAATGAAGGAATTTCACCAGCTGAGTTTGAAAAATTTGCTAGTAACCCAATAGACAAGGCTATTTTAACTCTATACAAGGCCTATCAAAGAAAGCTTGTAGAAAATAATGCCTTTGATTTTGATGATCTAATAATAAAGACAATTGAATTACTAAATTCAGATAAGATGGCAAGAAAATACTATCAAGAAAGATTTAGATATGTTTTTGTCGATGAATATCAAGACACCAATAATATTCAATATGAGTTAATAAAATTATTAACTGGCATTCACAACAATATTTGTGTAGTTGGTGACTCTGACCAATCAATTTATAAGTGGAGAGGAGCCAATATTAATAATATTTTGAATTTCGAAAAAGATTTTGCGGGAGCAAAAAAAATTATTCTCTCTCAAAATTATAGGTCGACAAAAAATATATTAAATACTGCCAATGAAGTAATTAAAAATAATAGTCAAAGAATAAAAAAAGACCTTTGGACTGATAATGAAGATGGCAATAAACCAAAACTCTTTATTGCCGCTAATAACCAAGAAGAAGGAGCCTTTGTAGCTGATGAGATAGAAAAGCTTATTAATGAAAACTGTAAGGCTGAAGAAATTGCTATACTCTATAGGTCAAATTCTTTAAGTAGATCATTTGAAGAAGAACTAATGAAGAGAAAAATTCCTTACAAGGTAATTGGCGGAATTAAGTTCTATGATAGGACTGAAATCAAAGATTTAATGGCTTATTTAAAACTAATTGTAAATACAGATGATGACGTATCATTTAGAAGGATAATTAATTCTCCTAAGCGTGGTATTGGAGATGTTACAGTTGAAAAACTAAATCAAATTGCTATTGAAAAGCAAATTTCCCTATTTAGGTCACTATCATATTTAGAAGAATATGATAAGTTATTTAATGCCAATGCCCAAAAAAAATTAGAAGATTTTAAAAATTTAATAAGCAACTTGCAAGTAAAGGCTAGCTCAATGTCTATCACTGACTTGTTAGATTTTATATTAGACAGAATTGAATATATAAAAATTTTAGAAGAGCAAAACACAGTAGAAGCTAGGGCAAAAATAGAAAACATTGAAGAGTTTAGGTCATCTATAGAAGACTTTGAAAAAAGAGGAGAGGGAGACCTTCATGAATATTTAACTGGAGTAGCCTTGCTTTCTGACAACGACAAAACTGAAGACCTTAAAAATTCTGTTTCACTAATTACTGTCCATTCAGCCAAGGGACTTGAATTTGAAAAAGTATTTTTAGTGGCCCTTGAACAAGGAATATTTCCATCAGCCTATGCCTTAGAAGATGACGACCTAGAAGAAGAAAGAAGACTTATGTATGTTGCTATAACTAGGGCTAAAAAAGATCTATATCTAACTTGTGCAAAAGCTAGGAATAGGTTTGGAAAAAACGAATACCAACTAAGGTCTACATTTTTAGATGAAATTCAAGACTCTATAGACCAAGAAGACTTAAGTAGAAAGTCTTTTGTCCCTAAAGAAAGTAAATTCTTTACAGGTTTTGAATCTTATAATTATACAGGCAACAAATATACAAACAAAAAAGAAAGAGAAAATGATTCGATTTCTATAAACACAAATAAATTTAAAGAAGGAGACCAAGTCAACCACAAAAAGTGGGGAAAAGGCATAGTGGAAAAAGTAGATCAATCAACTGGTGACCAGCTTGTAACAGTATTATTTGACAATGGACAAAAGAAAACCTTGTTAGTTGATCTTGCTCCTATGGAGGTTATTAATGACTAAGTTAGAAGAAATTAAAAATTTAATTGACCAGTTAAATACCTGGTCTTATCATTATTATACCTTAGATGAACCAATGGTTTCAGATTCTGAATATGATAGAAATTATGAAAAGTTAGAAAAGCTAGAAGCAGAAACTGGAATAATTTTTTCTAATTCACCAACCCAAAGGGTAGGGGATTTAATACTAACTAAATTTGAAAAACACAACCATGTTTTTAGGCTATATAGTTTAGACAAATCTCAAAGCTACCAAGGCCTTTATGACTTTGATAATAGAATAAAAAATCTTTTGTCAGTTAATGAGCTGGATTATGTTGTTGAGTTAAAGTTTGACGGTTTAACTATAGCCTTGACTTATGAAGATGGAATTTTTAAATCTGCTGCTACTAGAGGCAATGGTTTTGTTGGAGAAAATATTACTGAACAAGTTAGAAGAATGAAAAACATTCCATTCTCAATAAAGGAAAAAGAATTTTTTGAAATAGTTGGAGAAGCTTATATGCCCCTTTCAACATTTAATTATCTAAACTCATTAGATGACGAAGATATTTTAAAAAATGCGAGGAATGCAGCTGCAGGAGCAATTAGGAACTTAGATACTTCAGTAATAACTAAGAGAAATATTTCTGCTTATTTTTACAATATAAATACAAATTGGCCAGGCATAAAAAAGGATACAGATGCTAAAGATTTTTTAGAAGAAAATGGATTTCCAGTAAATCAAAATTATTTTGTCTGTAAAAACATAGACCAAGTGATTGAAAAAATTAAATTTATTGAGAATATTAGAAATGACTTAGACTTTTTAATTGATGGAGTTGTTATTAAGGTAAATGACCTATCCTATAGACAAAAATTAGGCTATACCAATAAGTTTCCTAGATGGGCCATTGCCTATAAATTTGAAGCAGAAGAAAGATACACTAAGTTACTTGATGTAGTTTGGAATGTAGGAAGAACTTCAAAGGTAACTCCCTCTGCTATCCTTGAGCCAATTGAGATAGATGGGGTAACCATATCAAGGGCTACTTTAAACAATTATAATTTCATTGCATCAAAAGACATAAGAATTAATTCAGAAGTACTTGTTAGAAGATCTAATGATGTTATACCAGAGATTTTATCAGCTGATAATTCTTATGGAGATACTATTGAAATAAAAAAGCCAGAATATTGTCCAGCCTGTCATACAAAGTTAGAAGAAATAGGCGCCCATTTATTTTGTAACAACACCTTGTCTTGTCAGCCACAGCTTTTAGCTAGGCTAACATACTTTGTTTCAAAAAACGCTATGAACATAGATGGCCTAAGTGAAAAAACTATTCAACAACTTATTGACATCCATGACATTAAAAAAATATCAGACTTCTATACACTAACAAGAGAAGACTTTGAAAAACTTGAAGGTTTTAGAGACAAAAAAATTAATAATATGCTAAATGCAATTGAAGCTAGCAAAAAAGTTCCCTTTAATAACTTTATAAATTCCCTAGGCATACAAAATGTTGGAGAAAAAACTGCCTTAGACTTAGCAAGTCACTTTAATAATTTTGAAGAATTAAAGGCTGCTAGTGAAGAGTATCTTGCATCATTAGATGATATTGGACCAATAACTGCCCACAATATATATGCATATTTTTCTAATCCTCAAGTTTTAGAAGTTATTGAAGACCTATTTGACCTTGGAGTTCAAATTATCTATCCAAACAAAGATGACAAGAGTAAAAAATTAGAAGGACAAAGCTTTGTAATTACAGGATCCTTTGCTTCATATAAAAGAAAGGATTTAGAAGAAATAATTACAAAAAACTCAGGCAAGGTTTCATCAAGCGTAACTAAAAACACATCTTATGTTTTAGTCGGAGACAAACCTGGGTCTAAGTACGATAAAGCCCAAGAATTAAATATACCAATAATATCTGAGGAAAAGTTGGAAGATTTTTTAAAAGACTTAAAGCTCTAAGTATAATCTTTGCTTGTATAAAATATTTAACTTTATTTTAAAATAAAAGTAAAAAAATCGTATAAAAACTATACAAATACTAACTTATATGGTATTATTTATAAGTCGATTACTTTGTGAAACGTACCTCGGCGTCCACTAGGTAATTGCTAAGAATATTTATGGAGGAAAAAAATGATTACTAAAGAAGAAAAACAAAGAATAATTGATGAGTACAAAATTAGCGACAATGATACAGGTTCTGCAAATGTTCAAATTGCAATTCTAACTTACAGAATTCAATCTCTAACTGAACATTTAAAGACTCATAAAAATGACCATCACTCAAGAAGAGGACTTTTAAAGATGGTTGGTATGAGAAGGGGACTACTAAAATACCTAAAAGAAAAAGATATTGATGAGTACAGAGAACTTATTGATAAATTAGGTATTAGAGGAATATAGGTACAAAAAAAGAGTGGGTTTCCCACTCTTTAGTTATAATATTGGAGGAAATATGGAGAAAAAATATTCATATGATTTAGCAGGTAGAACCTTAGAAGTTACTATCGGAAAAGTAGCTGAACAAGCATCTGGAGCCTGTTTAGTAAGATATGGAGATACAGTAGTTTTAAATACTGCTACTGCCTCTAAAGAACCAAGAGAGGGAATTGACTTCTTTCCACTTACTGTAGAATATGTTGAAAAATCATATGCTGCAGGAAAAATCCCAGGTGGTTTTATAAAAAGAGAGGGTAGGCCTACAGAAAATGCTGTTCTAACCTCTAGACTAATTGATAGACCAATAAGACCTTTATTCCCAGAAGGATATAAAAATGATGTTCAACTTATCTCAACAGTTTTATCTACTGATATAGAAAATAGCCCAGAAATTGCTGCAATGAATGGAGCATCTATTGCTTTATCAATTTCACCAATACCTTTTATGGGTCCAATTGGATCAGTTGCAGTAGGATATATTGATGGCGAATACATTATCAACCCAAATACTGACCAAAGAGAAATCTCTCAAATGTACTTAGTTATTTCAGGTACAGAAGAAGCAATTATGATGATTGAAGCTGAGGTTGGCATTCTTTCTGAAGAAATTGTTTTACAAGCTATTCTCAAAGGCCATGAAGAAATAAAGAGGATTTGCAAATTTATTAAGGAAATTCAAAAAGACCTTAATGTAGTTAAAGATCCAGTTATTAAGCCAGAAATAAATCAAGAGTTATTTGATAAAGTCAACGACTTTGGTAGAGAAAAAATTTCTGCTGCTATGAAAAATTCTGACAAAATAGCAAGAGTAAAACTAACTGAAGCAGCTAAAAAAGAAATTCATGAAAAGTTCGATTCTGACTATGAAGAAGAAATAGGTAAAATTAGTGAATATATAGAAAATATAATTGCTAGCGTTTTTAGAGAGCAGATTATAAAAGACGGTGAGAGACCAGACGGAAGAAAGTTTGACGAAATAAGAAAACTAAGTTCTGAAGTTTCTTTATTACCAAGAACTCATGGATCTGGTTTGTTTACAAGAGGTCAAACTCAAGTACTTTCAATTTTAACCCTAGGCTCTATTGCAGAAGGACAAACTTTAGATGGCCTAGATGAAAGCGAAGGAAAAAGATATATGCACCATTATAACTTCCCGCCTTTCTCAGTGGGGGATACTAAACCGCTTAGAAGCCCTGGTAGAAGAGAAATTGGCCACGGAGCCTTGGCTGAAAAAGCACTACTTCCAGTTTTGCCAAGTGTTGAAGATTTTCCTTATGCTATAAGAGTTGTTTCTGAAGTATTATCTTCCAACGGTTCGTCATCACAGGCATCTGTTTGTGGTTCAACTTTAGCCTTAATGGATGGTGGAGTTCCTATTAGTGCACCTGTTGCAGGTATAGCTATGGGTCTTATTAAAGATGGTGAAGATGTAACAATATTAACTGATATTCAAGGTCTAGAAGACCATCTTGGAGACATGGACTTTAAGGTTGCAGGTACTGCTGAAGGTATAACTGCAATTCAAATGGACATTAAAATTGATGGTATAGATGAGAACATATTAAGACAAGCCTTAGAAAAGGCAAAAAAAGCTAGATTGTTTATTTTAGACAGCATGGCAAATACAATTGCAGATCCAAGAAAAGAACTTTCTAAGTATGCTCCAAAGATATTTACTATGACTATTGACCCTGAAAAGATTGGTGAAGTTATAGGCTCTGGTGGAAAGACTATAAATAAGATTATAGAAGATACAGAAGTAAAAATTGATATTGAAGACGATGGAAAAATCTTTATTATTTGTGAAAATCCTGATGATGCAAAGAAGGCTATGGAAATAATAGAGTCAATTGTAAAAGAAGTAGAAGTTGGCGAAATCTATCGCGGTAAGGTAGTAAGAATAACTAACTTTGGCGCCTTTGTAGAATTAGTAAAGGGCAAAGAAGGTATGGTTCATATTTCTAAACTTTCAAATGAAAGAGTTAATAAGGTTGAAGATGTTGTAAAAGTTGGAGACCTAATAGACGTTAAAGTTATCGAAATAGATAAAATGGGAAGAATTAATCTTTCTAGAAAAGCCTTATTAGAAAAATCTGATAAAAACGAATAAAAAGATAAGAAATAAGATTTGAGGGTTATATAGGTATTAGGGTATAATACTTATGTAACCTTTTTTAATTTAAAAAATGGCTTAAATGTGATAAAATAATAATAAGATTAAATTATGGAGGTAGTTATGTCTATAAAATTTGAAAATGAATTAGGTACTATAGTATTAGAATCTGATGTTATAGCTACTATAGCTGGACATTCTGCTCTACAAAGTTATGGTATAGTGGGAATGGCTTCAAAAAATACAAAAGAAGGAATTTTTGAACTTCTAAAACTTGACTATATAACCAAAGGCATTTTAGTCAATATCGATGATAATGACGTAAGTATTGATTTAAATGTAATTTTAGAATATGGCATGAAAATTGAAGTCGTTGCACAAAATATTGTAGATAATGTAAAGTATAATATAAAACAATTTACTGGACTTGATGTTGACCATGTCAATGTTATTGTTCAAGGTGTTAGAGTAGACTAGAGTGGAGGATGGATTTGAACCAATTAGAATTAAATATTATAAAAGATTGCGTTTTAGCTGCTTCAAACAATCTTTCCATAAATAAAAATATTGTTAATGACCTAAATGTTTTTCCTGTTCCAGATGGAGATACAGGAACAAATATGAATATGACAATTAAGTCTGCTGTAAAAGTAGCTAATGATTCAAACGCAAATACAATAAAAGGTTTTTTATCTAGCTTTAGCAAGGGATCCTTACTTGGAGCTAGAGGTAACTCAGGAGTTATACTTTCTCAGTTAATTAGAGGCTTTGTTGAAACAATTCCTGAAGATAAGAATTTTTTAGAAGTTTCAGATTTAATTAAGGCCTTTAATAGGGCGTCTGAAGTTGCTTATAATGCTGTTATGAAGCCAACAGAAGGAACCATACTTACAGTTTCTAAGGATATGGCTAAGGCCGCAAAGAAGTATCCTAAAAATAAGAACAATGTAGTTGAATTTGTTGAATTTGTCTATAATGAAGGAGTAAAGTCTCTTGACAGGACACCTGACTTATTGCCAATATTAAAAGAATCTGGCGTAGTAGATGCTGGAGGTAAAGGACTTCTATGCTTAGTGGAAGGAGCTTTAATTTATCTAATGGGCGACAAAAGCATTTTAGATTCTGATGAAGCCCAACCTATAAAAGTTGAAGCTACAAGCACAAGTGACTATGATTATTCTACATCATTTAGTATAAAATTAAATGATCCTAAAATGGTTAAAATAGCTGTGGCGGAATTTAAAATATTTTTAAATGACTTTGCAAGCAATGTAGAAGTAAGTAGTAATGAAGACTCTTTGTTTTTATCATTAAATACTAATAACCCTGGAAAGGTTTTAGAAAAAGGCCTTGCTTATGGTAAGCTATATGAAATAGAAGTTGCCAATACTAAATTAAAAATTGAAGACAAAAAGCAAGTAAAAGTTGAGGATGATAAAGTATATAAAAATGCCTTTATTGCTGTTTCTGCAGGTGATGGCTTCTCAGAAGTTTTTGAAAGCTTAGGTGTAGCTAAAATTATTGCAGGTGGCCAAACAATGAATCCTTCTACAGAAGACTTGTTGTCAGCTGTAAATGATCTAAAAGCTGAAAATATATTTATTTTACCAAATAATTCAAACATAATTTTAGCTGCAGAACAGGTAAAATCACTTTCAGATAAAAATGTTTATGTTATCCCAAGTAGGTCAATGCCAGAGGGTGTAACTGCAATATTCAGTGGTATTAGCGAAGAAAATCCTGAAGATATAATGGCAGCTGCAAAAGATGCAATTGAACACATGAAAGTAGGAGAAGTTACCTATGCTGTAAGAGAAACTAAGTTTAATGGCTCAGATATTAAAGAAGGAGATATTATAGCTATTACTGGCAAAGATATTGTTCAAAAAGGCAAGAATATAAATGATGTGTCTGTAGACTTAGTAAAAAAACTTTATGATGAAGATTTAAGTTTGATTTCCATCTATTATGGTGAAGACACTAGTGAAGAAGAAGCAGAAGAATTTTTAGAAAAAATCGAAGAACTTTATCCAGACATGGACGTTGAGCTTAATTATGGTGGTCAACCACTATACTATTATATAATTTCAATAGAATAATGAGAGATTTAAAAAATATAAAAATATCTGAATTAAAAGGAGTTGGTCCAAAAATGAACCAGCTCCTTAATAAAATAAATATTTATACGGTCTATGATTGCCTTAGATATTATCCTAGAGCCTATGAAGACTTATCAACTACATATAAGTTTAAGGATAAAATTGCCGAAAAAGGCCTTTTTTATGTTGAAATTTTATCTAATCCAACAATAAGAAGGACTAGGTCTAATTTAGATATTATGTCAGTTTTAGTTTCAGATGGAGTAGACACAGCAGAGCTAGTTTTTTTTAATAGCTCTTTTTTAAAAAATTATTTTAAAGCAGGATACAAAAAATATATTTATGGTCAGATAAAAAATAATATAAACGGCTTACAAATTGTCCAAGGTCAAATCATAAAGAAAGCTGACATTGGAGTTTTTAATCCTATTTATAATTTAACTGCAGGTCTAACTAATAATTTTATGAGAAAATTATTAAAATTAGCAATAGATGAACATTGCAACTCTATTGAAGATTATCTATCCAATGAGCTGTTAAAAGAATTAAAACTTGTGGATTTAAAAACTGCAATAAAAAACATTCACTATCCAAAATCTTATAAAGACCTGGAAAGTGCAAGAAAAAGACTTGCCTTTGATGAAATATTTATATTACAAGCAAGTTTAGATAGGACTAACTATAGGTCGGCAATAAAACGTGGGCCAAATATTTCTTATATAAAATATAAAAATAAAATTGATAAATATATTAGTTCTTTTCCTTTTTCATTAACTAGTGCCCAAAAAAAAGTTACTGAAGAAATTTTTACAGACTTAGAATCTAAAAGTATGAATAGACTATTACAAGGAGATGTAGGATCTGGAAAGACTATTGTAGCTTCTCTGGCAGCTTATTTAACTTATTTAAATGGATATCAAACTGCCCTAATGGTTCCAACGGAAATACTTGCTAAACAACATTTTAAAAGTTTTTATAAGGATCTTTCAGCCTTTGGTCCTAAAATAGAGCTTTTAACAGGATCAACATCTGAAAGCGATAAAAATCTAATATTAGATAAATTAAAAAACAAAGAAATTGATATTATAATTGGAACTCATTCTCTAATCCAAGAAGGAGTAGAATTTAATAATCTGGGCCTAACTATTATTGACGAACAACATAGGTTTGGAGTTGATCAAAGAAAGGCTTTATACCTAAAGGGAAATAACCCTCATAATCTTTCTATGACTGCAACACCAATACCTAGAACTTTGGCTTTAATTATCTATGGAGATATGGATATTTCTTCAATTGATGAGCTTCCACCTGGCAGGCAGCCAATTGACACTATTGTCATTGACGACTCATATTTAACAAGACTTGATAGCTTTGTTATAAAGCAAATTCAAGCAGGTAGGCAGGCTTTTGTCGTTTGTCCTTTAATTGAAGATAGCGAGACTATGAATTTAAATTCTGTAGAAAAAGTTTTTAATAGATATGTATCTGATGATTTTAAGAAAAACCATATAAAGACAGTATTCCTACATGGCAAAATGAAAAATTCTGAGAAAGATGAAATTATGAATGACTTTGCCAAAGGTCAAATTGATATTATTGTCTCAACTACTGTTATTGAAGTTGGAATAAATGTACCAAATGCAAACTTAATAATTATATATGATGCTGATAGATTTGGTTTATCTCAACTCCACCAACTTAGGGGCAGGGTAGGAAGAGGCCAGGAAAAATCCTATTGCGTTTTAGTAAATAATAATAAAACTGAGTTAGCTTATAGAAGAATGAAAGTTATGAAACAATCTACTGATGGCTTCTATATCTCAGAAAAAGACCTTGAATTAAGAGGTCAAGGCGAATTAATGGGAAGAAAACAACATGGCATATCTGATTTTCAATTTATAAACTTTAACAATGACTTGGACCTAATAGAGTTTGTAAAGAAAAACTACAGAGATATATATGAAAAAATCAAAGAGAATAAAAAACAATTTACCCAATTGGACTTTTATATTACAGACATGATAAATGATAGGTTTGAGATCGAAAATTAACTTGTTAAAGTCCTATAATTGTGCTAATATCTTATTAGGAGAACTATGAGAATTATAACAGGCAAACGCAAGGGATTAAAATTAAATAGTAATAAAAATTTTGATACTAGACCTACAGAAGATAGAATTAAAGAGTCAATTTTTAATATTTTAGGAAACGTATCTGAATCTTTAGTTTTAGATTTGTTTGCTGGAACTGGAAATATTGCTTTAGAGTTTTTAAGTAGAGGAGCAAAGGAAGTTTACTTGGTTGACAACAATAAAGAAGCAATTAATGTAATCAAGAAAAATGTTGAAAAAGTAAATCTTCCAGGGTGTAACATTATAAAAGCCGATTATATTCAAGCCTTAAGAGATCTTTCCAATATAGAATTTAATTATATATATGTTGATCCACCATACCAAGAAAAGAATATCTATGAAGCTACTTTAAAAAATATTTCTAATATCAAAAGCTTTAAGAATGCTTTAGTAATTGTAGAAGCTGATAAAAATATGAATTTAGATAATTTAAGTCTCTTTAAGATCTTAGACCAGAGAACTTATAGGTCAACTGTTATATATTTTCTTAAGGAGGAAGAAGTTGAAAGTAATTTATCCAGGGAGCTTTGATCCTGTAACTAATGGACATTTAGATATTATACAAAGAGCGGCAAAAAACTTTGATGAAGTTACAGTGGCAATATTAGACAATAAATCTAAAAGCCCACTTTTTACAATAGATGAACGTATAGCAATGTTAAAAGAAGCTACAAAGACACTTGATAATGTTAATATAGATAGCTTTTCAGGACTTTTAGTAGACTATGTTGCAAGATCAAATACAAATACAGTATTAAGAGGACTTAGGGCCATTTCTGATTATGAAAATGAAATGAGAAATGCCTTGGCTAATAATTCTTTAAATAATGATGTTGAAACTATATTTATGGTTTCTAAATCTGAGTATACATTTTTAAGCTCAAGTGTAGTAAAAGAAATTGCTAGCTTTAATGGGGACGTAAAAAACATGGTTCCTGAAGTTGTATGTAGACAATTAAAAGAAAAATATAAATAATGGAGGAGAATTTATGGATATCTTAAAGAGCATTGATGACTTAGAAGAAATTATTGAAACAGCAGGATCTATTCCTTTAACAGGCAAGGTTGCTGTAGATAAATCCCAGCTTCTTGATTTAATTCAAAAATTAAGATTAGAACTTCCTAATGAAATTAAAGAAGCGACTTGGGTAAAAGACGAAAGAGACAAGATTCTATCTGAAGCAGAAACAGAAGCCAATCAAAAAGTTTCAGAAGCAGAAGAGAAATCAAAAAATCTTTTAGATGAAAACTATATAATGAAATTAGCTTATGAAAAAGCTGAAAAAGTTGTAAGTGAGGCCAATGAAGAAGCTGCTCAAATTAGGCAAGGAGCTAGAGACTATGCTGATGAAGTTCTTCAAAATACTCAAGAAAATCTATCTGAAGTTATAAGAATTATTAATGACAATAGACAACAATTAAAAAACTAATTTAAATAAAGCACTTTATGTGCTTTTTTAATGTAAGAAACAATTAATTTTAGGAGTAATATATAAATGAAATTAGGAATAGTCGGTTTGCCAAATGTTGGCAAAAGTACTTTATTTAATGCAATAACACACGCACAAGTAGAAGCTGCAAACTATCCATTTGCAACTATAGATCCAAATATTGGAGTTGTAACTGTTCCAGATGATAGACTTGAAGTGCTTGCAAAGATTAATGAATCAAAAAATATCTTACCTGCAACAATTGAGTTCTATGATATTGCTGGCCTTGTAAAAGGTGCTAGCGAAGGAGAAGGACTTGGTAATAAGTTTTTATCTAACATTAGAGAAGTTGATGCAATTGTTCACGTTGTAAGATGCTTTGAAGACGAAAACATAATCCATGTTGATGGCAGCATCGATCCAAAGAGAGATATTGAAACAATTAACTTAGAACTTATATTTTCTGATTTAGAATTATTAGAAAAGAGAAAACAAAGACTTGTAAAAGGCGTAAAAGGTGACAAGACCTTACAAGTCGAATTAGACTTAGTTAATACATTAATAGAAAACTTACAAGCTAATAAGCCTGTTCAAAATTTAGAATTTAGTGAAGAGGAAGAAAAAATACTTAGGTCCTATAATTTACTTTCATTAAAGAAAGTTATTTATGCAGCTAATGTTTCAGAAAACGACATAAACTCCGAAAGTAATTATCTTGTAGACCAAGTAAAAGAAGTTGCAGCCAAAGAAGGTTCAAATGTAGTTGTAATCTCAGCTGAAATAGAATCACAAATTTCCCAACTTAGCAAAGAAGATGGGCAATTGTTTTTAGAAGAACTTGGTTTAAAAGAATCTGGCTTAGACAAGCTTATTAGGGCCTCATATTCTCTTTTAGGCCTTATATCATTCTTGACAGCTGGACCTATGGAAACTAGGGCTTGGACCATTAAAAAGGGAACTAAAGCTCCAGAAGCAGCAGGTGAGATCCACTCTGACATAGAAAGAGGCTTTATTAAAGCTGAAGTAATATCATTTGATGACCTAGTTGCTTGTGGAACTATGACCGCAGCCAAAGAAAAAGGTCTTGTAAGGTCTGAAGGCAAGGACTATGTTATGAAGGATGGAGATATTGTATTATTTAGATTTAATGTCTAGAAATTAAATCTTTATGTGTTAAAAGAATGTTAAAATAGTAAAATTAGTGTTTGACATTCATAGAAATAGTTGCTATAATTATAAATGTTCTCTTAAGAGAGCATATGGTGGATATAGCCGAGTTGGTTAAGGCGCCAGATTGTGGCTCTGGAGACCGTGGGTTCGAATCCCACTATTCACCCCATGCGGGAGTGGCGGAATTGGCAGACGCGCTAGACTTAGGATCTAGTGTCTATGACGTGGGGGTTCAAGTCCTCTTTCCCGCACCATTATTAAGAACACAGTCTAACATTTATAGTTGGACTGTGTTTTTTTATAAATGATAATATCTAAAGCATCCTTAGCTTAATCGGATAGAGCAATTGGTTCCGAACCAAGAGGTTGGAGGTTCGAATCCTCTAGGGTGCACCATAAATATTTTTTGCCTTATTATATACAAATGTAACTATTCTGAAATACTTAATTATTGAATTAATATTTTTTATTTCCTATAATTATATAAAGACAAGGAGAATTATTATGAATATAGTAGAGTTTAACAATGTGAGTAAAAATCTATCTAACTTTAAATTGCAGCCTACTTCTTTTTATGTAAAAGATAGGGAAATATTAGGCATATTAGGAAAAAAAGATGCAGGTAAAAGCACTCTTTATAAACTTATGCTTAATTTTTTAAAGCCAACTAAGGGAAACATTGAAATTTTTGGACTAGATGCCCAAAATGAATCTAAAGAAATAAAAATGGAAATAGGAGCAGTACCTCAAAGCAACTGGTATATTGATAATATGCGACCAGTTTCTTTTTTAAAGCAAACTATTAAAAGCAGAGGGAAGAAAACTTTTGAAGAAATTGAGTTTTTAATTGAATACTTTGATTTAAAACTTGGAAGGAAGATTGGAGACCTATCTTACTTAGACAAAAGAAAGCTAGCCTTAATTAATGCCCTAGTAGCTAATCCACAACTAATTATAATTGACGAACCTGATAATATACCAGATACTTCTACTAGAATAAAACTATATGATATTTTAGAAGAAAAGAACAGGGAAGGGGCAACAGTAATACTTTTAACATCTAATTTAAAAGAGGCCCAAAGTATATGTCACAGGATCATTTATTTTATGGATGGGGAACTCATTGAAACTGAAGACCAAAGAAATAAATTATCTAATGATAAAATTTTGAGATTTTATGACAAGGATGTCAATAAAGAAATTTTTTATAAAATTGGATGCAAGTTAGTTAAGGCAGGAAATGAAAGTATATTTTATTATAACGGCCCATTAGATTTACTTGCTGAAGCTATTTATAAATCTGGTCTAATAGACTATACAGTAGAAGATTCGACACTTGAAGAGAAAATTTCAATTATAGAAAAAGAAAGAATTCTTCCTAGCTCTAATATAAAATTTGACAAGCTTTCTTCAAAAACTTTAGAGGAAACTGAAATAATTGAAAAGGTTGAGAATAAAATAGAAATTATAAAGGCTGATAAAGAAGAGCAAGTTGAAAAAAATCTTGATGACCAAAATACAGTCATTATTTCTAACTCTAATTATGACGAATTAATTGAAGCTGCTAACAAGCAAAAGGAAAGTAAGGAGGATGAAAATGTCAATCTTTAGTAGAGAATTTTCTTCTAATTTAGGCAAGCAATTTACTTGGGTAATATTTTTAATTATTATCAGTGTAATGACTATGTTGGCTTATCCTATTATTACTGACAATAGCGTTTCGCCAATAATAATTGATTCTTTAACAAAACTGCCAGAGTCAGTAAATAAAATTATACTTCCATTTGGTCTTGAAATATTTGATAATGTTGAATTATATTTTACATCGACATTAATATTTGCCCAGTTTATGATTTGTATTTTTTCCTTAAATATAGGCTTGATGTCTTTGGCCAAAGAACAAGGCTTCGGTACAATTGATTACTTATACATCAATCCTGTTAGTAGAAGCGAAATATTTTTCGACAAACTATTGGCAAATGCTATAAACTTATTTTTCTTAGTTGCAATAACTGCTTTGACTAGTGTTTATATATACTCATATGTTGCAGAAATTAACTACATTAATGCTCTTATGGACTATCTATTTACCTTTATAGTTATATTTGCAGATGGATTATTGTTTTTAGCCTTAGGAACATTTATTTCTAGCTTATGTAAAAGAACTGCAAACATAGGTTATATAGCTTCCTTTGTATTTATAATACTATTGGTTTTGAATCTTTTAGTTACAATTAGTGTATTTAACACAAGCCCATTTGTCCAAGGTTTGATTCCACTAAGATCTATAAGAGTATTGAATGAATATTCTCAAAATCTAATTTATACAGTTTTACTAGTAGGGAAGTTATTGCCAGCAGTAATTTTTTCTATCTTGGGAATTTTAATTTACAACAAAAAAGATTTAGTAGTTTAATTTAAAATAAAAAAATAACTGACCTTTAAAGCATGCAGTAAGCAAGTTTTTTAGGTCAGTTTTATATTTAAAATTTAAATTTAATTTTAAGAATTAAAAAAATATTTCTATTCTAAGTTTCTATACAAGCCTATTAAATGGCCTAAGATTTGAACATTGTCAGAGTAAATAGGATCCATAAAATCATTTTCAGGTTGTAATCTTATCCTGTTTGCCTCTCTATAATAAGTTTTTATTGTAGCAGAGTCATCTATTAAGGCCAAGACTATATCTCCATTTTTTGCATCATTTCTTTTTTCTATTAGAACATAGTCGCCATCAAGAATTCCAGCATTAATCATACTCTCACCAGATACTTTTAGCATAAATAAGTCTTTATTTTCTGAAAGACTTGCTAAAATTGGAAAAGTATCTTCGATATTCTCAGCTGCAAAAATAGGTTGGCCAGCTGTAACTTTTCCAAGTATAGGCACATCAACAGTTGTTTTTTTAGATAGCAAACAATCAGTATCGGTGTTTTTTAAAGAAATCGTCCTATTAGTCATAGGAGATTTTTCTAAGTAATCTTTTGCAACCAATCTTTCAATATATCCGTGAACAGAAGATGGACTTTTTAAACCAACACCATTTCCAATTTCTCTAACTGAAGGTGGGTAGCCCTGTTCTTCAATTTTTCTTTTTATAAAAAATAAAATTTCTAATTCTTTCTGATTTAAATCTTCATACATTTTTATCACCCTATCTTTAAAATTATTTTACCACAGAAATTAAAATAAAACAAACATTAGTTCCTTTTTATTAAAAAAACAGTTGACAGCGAACGAGTGTTCTGATATTATTATATCTGAACAAACGTTCCGAACATTTATTCGAAAGGATGATAAAATGAAAAACTTAAAATTCAAATATAAACTAAGAATCGTCGGCTTAATATTATTTTTGTTAACAATGAACTTAGGATTAAACCTCGTATCAGAAAGAGACATTAATAAATATTATAATCTAGAAAGTCAAGCTCTGTTAAATACAAATGCAAATTCTATTTTAGAAGAAGAATTTATTATTGTTTATGTGAAAACTGGAGATTCAATTTGGAAAATTGTAGAAGAAAATTATGATCGTATTTCTAAGCCTAATTATATAAACTTTAGAGATGTTGTTGATATAGTTGTAGATTTAAATGGTGGAAGTGAAATTAAATCAGGCCAAGTAATAAAAATCCCAAAAAATATATAAAATAAATAAAAATCCTGGAAATAGAATTATTAATTTAATTCACCAGGATTTTTTCGCGTTTAAATGGATTTTAAGGCCTTTAAAATAAAAGTTAATGAATTATATGTCTAAATCTAAATCCTTGATAGGATTTGAATTTAAAGCTGATTCAACTTGTTTACTAGATACATGAGTGTATATCTGAGTTGTAGATACACTTTCATGACCTAAAATTACCTGCAGAGTCCTTATATCTACGTTACCATACTGGTAGAGCAAAGTTGCTGCTGTATGTCTCAAAGAGTGAGGAGAATACTTGTGAGCCAAACCACATTCTTTTAAATATTTGTTTAGCATGTACTGAATTCCTCTTTGACCTAAATAATCACTGCCAGATTTATTTAAAAATATATTTTCAAGGTCTGACTCTGGTCTGAGACTTAAATAATTATCAATAGCTTCTTTAACAGAATCATTTAAATAAATTGATCTTTCTTTATTTCCTTTACCAATTACATTTATAAGAGAATCGTCTCTTTTAATATGGCCTAAGGTTAGGTTAACAAGCTCACTAAGCCTAAGACCTGTATTTAAAAACAACATAACTATAGCATAATCTCTGGCTCTATAGTAAGGGTCTTCATTTTTTAAAATTGCCTCTAATAAGTTTTTAACTTCTTCTAATTCTAAATAGTGAGGAAGTCTCTTTGGGATTTTAGGGCCATCAATTAATGTCATAGGGTTATCATCAACTAAGGCAATAATCTTATGGAGATAGTTATAAAAGCTCCTTAAAGATGAAAGTTTTCTTGACCTAGTAGGTGCTGAATTTTCAAGGACCTTGTCAGTATAATTGATGTAAGCAATAATATCTCTAACATTAATTTTTTTTATGAAGTCTTCATCAACGTCAGTAATGTCTATATTAGGAATATCATCTAGAGATTTGTCTGATAAAAAATATCTGTGTTTTTGAAATTGTAAAAACTGTATTACATCTAACTCATAGGATCTTATTGTGTTTGAAGAATTTTCTTTAATTGATTCCAAATACTTGATCCAATCAGTCACTATTAAATTTCTCAATTTCCCTCCTGTTCGTGTCGCATAATTATTATTATACGACATTGCATAAAGCATTTTGCTTTTCATTTATAACTATTACTACTACTTTCCTAGTGTTTTAAAATAATTAAATAGCATTTAACTCACAATCTAGAAATTTAATTTTAATCCACTAACAAGTTTAATTTAAATATTAATGAATCCCTTATTTAAAAATTCATTTAAAGTTAAATAAATTCCTAACTTAATTTGATCTATTGTGAGACCTCCTTGATAATAAACAAAGTAAGGTTCTCTTAACGGACCATCTGCACTCATTTCTATTGACGATCCGTCTACAAAGCCACCAGCCGCCATAATTATATCATTGTTATATCCTGGCATCGGACTTGGAACTGGCGTTACGTGAGAATCTACTGCAGAAGCTTCTTGAATGCACTTACAGAATATTTCTACCAGTTCTGCTTTGTTTAGTTGAATTGCTTGAACTATATCGGATCTTTTATCATCAAAATGAGGGACTACTCTAAAGCCTAAATCAGAAAAAACTTTACCCATTAATGTAGCACCTTTCATAGCCTGATTAACAACTAAAGGAGCTAAAAATAAACCTTGCAAGGTTGACCTAGTTGTTCCAAAGGATAGTCCTACTTCTTTTTCTAAACCTGGTGCAGTAAGTCTTCTAGAAACAAGTTGAACAAGGCGTTTTTTTCCTGTTATATATCCTCCAGAATACGCAATTCCCCCACCAATATTTTTGATTAATGAACCTGCAATTATATCCGCTCCAACATCTGTAGGTTCTTTAGTGTCGGTAAACTCTCCATAGCAATTATCTACAAAAATTATAATGTCAGGATAAACTTTTTTTATTTCCTTAATGGCTACTTCCATGTCATTAATTGTAAGGGCTCTTCTGTCACTATAACCAGTTGATCTTTGAATAGCCAAAACTTTTGTCTTAGGAGTAATTTTTTTTAAAACACTTTCTACATCAATTTTATTATCGACTAAGTCAACTTCAGAGTATTTAACTCCATTGGCAATTAAGGATCCTTCATTATCCTCATTTCCACAGCCAATTACATCCATTAAAGTATCATATGGAGTACCAGAAATTTCTATAAGCTCATCTCCGTACTTTAATAGGCCTGATAAGGCTAAGTTTATAGCATGAGTCCCCGAAGCTATTGCAGGTCTTACTAGAGAGTCTTCAGTGTTAAAAATATCAGTATAAATGTCTTCCACCTTATCTCTCCCTATATCTCCATAGCCATAACCTGTTGTCCAGTAAAAATCAGCAGCGCTAAGCATGTTTTTATTAAAAGCTTGCATAATCTTATATTGGTTTATAGCCCTTATTTCATCAAGTTTAAAATATTTATCTATTAGGGTTTTTTCTGTATCTGCAACTAAATCATAAATTCTTTCATCAATATGATAGCTCTCTTTTAAATATTCTTTGATCATATTCATTTTTCTAGAAACTCTCCTATTTCTCTTTTTAAGGCCTTATAAAATTCTTCTTCAGAATTATAAAGGTTCTTGTCCATCCATTTGGCTTCCTCTACCCTTCTAAACCAAGTTAGTTGTCTTTTTGCATAATTTCTTGAATGTTGTTTTATTTTTTCCTTAACATCATCAAGGCTAGATTCGCCATAAAAATAATCCTTAAATTCTTTATACCCTATGGCTTTAAAAGACTTTAGATCAAAATTATACCCTTGGTCTAATAGTTCTTCAACTTCTTGGACCAAGCCTTGGTCAAACATTTGGTCTACCCTTTTATTGATGTTTTCGTAAAGTTTTTGTCTATCTTGGTTAATAATTATATACAAAAAATCATAGGCAGGCTTTTGCTCTCTAAAACTTTCTAAATGTTTAGATGGAAGATCACCAGTGTTTTCATATATTTCAAAGGCCCTAATAATTCTATGTTTGTTGTTTTTGTCAACTATTTCTTTAATGTTTTCGTCTAATTTTATAAGCTGCTTGTACAAGTATTCAAGGCCTTTTTCTTCAATTTCATTGTCTAGTTTCTTTCTCAATTCATAATTAGGCTTTCCACCAGAAAAATCTAAACCATAAATTATAGAGTGAATATATAAACCAGTGCCGCCAACTAAAATTGGAAGTTTATTTCTAGACTGAATGTCTTTAATTAGATTTTTTGTTCTCTCTTTAAATAAGGAGCTGTTGTAGTCTGCTGCTGGATCAACAAAGTCTAGGTTATGATGGATAACTCCAGCCATATCTTTTTTGTTTATCTTATCTGTTCCTATATTTAGATACTTATAAATTTGAAAGGAGTCACAAGAAATTATCTCACCATTAAACTCTTTGGCAATATCAAGTGAACATTTAGTTTTACCTACTCCAGTAGGTCCAGTTATAATAAGAATTTTATCCATCATTTTGTATTCTAAAAAACTCCTTATCTAATCTACTTTTGCTATATTTTATTAAGGTAGGTCTACCATGAGGACAAGTCAAGGGCATCTTGCAAAGCTCCAATCTTTCAATTAGTGCATTAACATCATGAGAAGACATTCTATCTCCAGACTTTATTGAAGCCACACAGGCTTTTTTCATAAGAACATAAGGATCTATATCATAATAATTTGTTTTAATTGATGAAGGTGTATCTAGAATTTCTCTAATCAGCCTATCAGGATTAATGTCAGTTAAATATGCTGGTATAGTTCTTATAATTATACTATTGTCTCCAAAGTCTTCTATTTCAAAGCCTATATCCATTAATGTATCTTTAAGTCCAATAATTATTTCATGGTCATTTGCAGTAAGATTAACTACATAGCCGCTAATTAAATGTTGAACTTGAACCATGTGATCTTCATAGGCTTTAAGTAATCTTTCATAATTTATTCTCTCGTGGGCAGCGTGCTGGTCTATTATAAATAATATCTTGTCCTTATTATCTTCCAAAAGTAAATATTGGAAAAAAAGTTGTCCTATATACCTATATCCATTTGGAAATAAATGAAAGCTAGGATAATTATCATTTGATTCTTCAAGTAAATAAACCTGCTCTGGATTATTATTTTCTAGCTCGATAGTGTTTTCAACAGATCTATCATGGCCATTGCCAGTAGAAATATCAGCTTTATAAGAATTTCCACTATCGGCAACTGTGCTGGTATAGTCTTTAAATACAATTGACGAGTTGTTTGGATCTTCGTCTTTTCTGTTTTTTAAATTCAAATTGGAATAAGTTTCAAAAATTGATTTTTCTTTCTCTTTTACATCTTCAGAAAAATCATAAATCTTTAAATTTGGCCTTAAGGTCCTTTTTATTATTTCTTCTAGTTGGTCTTCTATTTCTTCTAGATTTAAAAATTTAACTATATCTTTTTTAGGATGAATATTTACATCAATAAGCCTTGGATCAATATCTAAAAATAAAATATATACTGGATACCTATTTAAAGGTATTAAAGACGTATATTCTTTTTCAATTAACTTTGATAAATTTATATCGTTAATGGACCTATTGTTGACAAAAATAAATTGATTAGACCTATTAGACCTATATAATCTATTATTACTAACATAGCCTCTTAGAGAAAAGCTTCCTCCTTGATAGTCAATAGGAATAAGATTTTCTGATACATCTTTTCCGAGAATAGAAAATATATTGTTTAAATATGAATTATTTTTATTAGTCTTAGAAATTAATTTGTCATCTTTAATATAATCAATTGAAATATCTTGGTTAGAAAGAGATAGTCTAGTAATAATATCGTTTGTCTTTTTTATTTCATAATTTTTGCTAGCCAAGTATTTCTTCCTAACAGGTATATTTTCAAATAAATTTTCGCAAATAATAGTTGTCCCAATATTAGCAACAATTTCATCTATTTCTACAATATCGCCATTGTGATTTATTTTTGCCATAAAACCTAACTTGTCATCAGGTGTTTTTGAGATAATTGTTACATCAGAAGCAGAGGCAATACTGGATAAAGCCTCTCCCCTAAAGCCTAGTGTTAGAGTTTCATCTAGCTCTTCAATAGACCTAATTTTTGATGTAGTATGTCTTTTAAAGGCAAGACTAAGATCTTCCCTACTTAGGCCACTGCCATTGTCAGTTACTCTAATATAGCTGGCTCCATTGTCTTTAATTTCAATAGAAATTTTATCTGCATTAGCATCTATAGAATTTTCTACTAATTCCTTTATGATTGAAGCAGGATTTTCTATCATCTCTCCTGCTGCAATTTTTATAATTGTATCATTTGATAATGCTTGTATTTTTTTAGTCATCTAAATCCTTAACCATATTTTTTATTTCAACAAGTTTATTTATAGCATCTATAGGTGTCATCGTATTAACATCTAAGGATGTAATAGCATCTTTTAAATAATTATAGTTATCTTCAAGTTTTTCAAGGTAAATATTATCTTTATAAGAATCTTCTTCATCTATGGCTATAGTAAGTTGTCTTACTGGTCCAAAATTCTTTTCATAATCGTCTAAATATTTTTCTGCTTTAAAAATAATTGGCCTTTTTATTCCTGCCAAGGTAGCAACGTGAATACCATAAGATTTGTCAGAAGAGCCATCAATTACCTTACGAAGAAATTTTATTTCTCCATCCTTTTCACTGACTTCCATAGTTTGATTTTTTATAGACGGATACTTGTCCTCAAGATAAACTAGCTCATGGAAATGAGTAGCAAAAATTGTCTTAGCTTTTATTTCTGTAATTATATATTCAATTAAAGCCTTAGCAAGAGATAAGCCGTCATAAGTGGAAGTACCTCTTCCCACTTCGTCTAATATAATTAAACTATTTTCTGTTGAATTATTAATTATATCAGCCATTTCTTTCATCTCAACCATAAAAGTAGACTCACCCATATAAAGGTTATCATGGGCTCCAATTCTAGTAAATACACGGTCAAAGACAGGGAGTTTTGCATAAGAAGCAGGTACAAAAGATCCAATTTGCATCATTATCGAAATCAAGGCAAGCTGCCTCATATATGTTGATTTTCCTGCCATATTAGGTCCTGTTAATATTATAAAATTCTTGTCTCTCTCGATTAAAGTATTATTATCTATAAATATATCTACGTTTTGCTCTACTATAGGATGTCTACCGTTTTCTATTGATAGATTTTTATCTGCAGATATTATTGGCTTTATATAGTCATATCTATTGCTTATATAAGCAAAGTTAGAATATACATCAATGTTTGCAATTAAGTCAGCCATATTCAATATAAGATCGTAGCGACTTAAAATTTTCTGCCTAATATCTTCATATATTTCGAATTCCAAGGCGTTAATTTTATCCTTGGAATTTAAAATTTGCATTTCAGTGTCTTTAAGTTTTTTAGTAAAGAACCTTTCTGCATTAACAAGGGTTTGTTTTCTAATAAAATAATCAGGTACCTTGTCTAAATATGAATTAGAAATTTCAATAAAGTAACCTAGAATTTTATTGTATTTTATTTTTAACTTATTAATTCCAGTTTCTTCTTTTAACTCCCTTTCATAGTCTACAATCCAGGTTTTTGAATTTATAGAATTATTTTTTAGTAGGTCTAGATCTTGGGAGTAGCCTTCTTTTATAACCCCTCCTTCTTTTGGAGAATAAGGAGGATCTTCTGTAAGTGCCTGATCTAATAGAATATAAATATCTTCTAAAGATTTTAAAGACTCTATATCACCTAAGATTTGAGTATTAAAAGACAAAAGACTTTCATAGAGCCTGTCTAAGTCTTTAAAAGAAGTTTTTAATTGAACCATATCTTTAGGACTATTAGAATTTCCTGTTATTCTAACCATAACCCTTTCAATGTCATAAATATCAGTTAATATATTTCGAATTTCAGCTGAAACAGCAAAATCATAATTTAAAACTTCCACAAAATCTAAGCGCTTTTGTATTTCCTTGGATGATATTAGTGGATGCTCTAAAAAATATCTAAGCTTTCTAGATCCCATAGCAGTTTTCGTCTTATCAAGTAAATGAAAAAGCGTCCCTTCTGTTTTTTTCTCATTCTCTGAAAAAATGTCTAGACTATAAAGAGTGTGTTTGTCTAAGGTCATAAAAGAATTAAAGTCTACATAGTGAATCCTACGAATATGAGAAATTTGATCAAATTGGGTTTCCTTTAAATAATCAAATAATTGAAATAAAGCTAGTTTAATAACTGGATTAGTATCAATTATTTCTTTAATATTGTTATTTAGCTCTAACTTAGAAATAAATTCATTAAACAAGGCTCCATCTAAAGATTTAACTTGTCTTATATTAAGTAAAATATTTTTACTATTAACTAGATCATAAACATCTAAACTTTCATCATTAATTAATAGCTCTTTTATTTCTAAAATACCAAGTTGATTTTTTAATAGGTCAGCCTTATTATAAGCTAAGTCATAAAATGAAAAATACAGATTTCCAGTTGAAAAATCAATATAGGCCAAGGATGATGAATTATCTGTAGAATAAACAGAAGCTAGATAGTTTACTTCCCTGTCCGAATCAGAATATTGTAAATTAGTTCCTGGAGTAATAACTCTAGTAACTCCTCTTTTTACAATTCCTTTGGCCTCCTTAGGGTCTTCTAGTTGTTCGCATATTGCAACTTTATAGCCATTATTTATAAGCCTATTTATATAGTTGTCTGCAGCATGGAAAGGAACTCCACACATTGGAATTTTTTCCTCTTGTCCTGCATCTCTTCCAGTTAAAACAATATTTAAAACCTTTGAAGCTAAAAGAGCATCGTCAAAAAACATCTCATAAAAATCCCCAAGTCTATACATTAGTATAGAATCAGGGTATTCTTCTTTTGTCTCAATATATTGTTTCATCATTGGTGTTAATTTTTCATAATCTATATTTTTCATATAAGTTTTCCATCAAGTGAAAAAGTACCAACTTTTTCTATTTTTACATCAACGAGGCTACCAATCAAGCTTGAATCCCCTGGAAAGTTAACAGTTTTAAAGCCATCTGTTCTTCCAGACAAGTATGCAGGATTATTTTTTGAAACTTCATCGACAAGAACTTTTACAACCTCATCTTTATACTTTAAGTTTTTCTTATAGGCAATTTCGTTAGTTAAATCCATTAGCCTATTAAATCTTTCCATTTTTATTTCATGAGGAACCTGGTCTTCTCTTTTAGCAGCAGAAGTTCCCTCTCTTGGTGAGTATAAAAATGTAAAAATAGAGTCATATTCTACAGCTTTAATTAAAGCTAAAGTATCTTCGAAGTCTTCATCTGTTTCTCCAGGAAATCCTACAATTATATCAGTTGACAAGGCTATATCCATATCAAGGGCTTTAACCTTATTTATTTTTTCTAAATAGGCTTCTCTGGTGTATTTTCTGTTCATTTCCTTTAGAACCTTATTTGATCCTGATTGGACAGGTAAATGGAGCTGCTTGCTAAGTTTATCTAAGTCAGCATAGGATTTAATTAGGTCATCAGAAAAATCTTTTGGATGTGAGGTCATAAACCTAATACGTTCAAGGCCATCAATCTTATTAATTTCTTTAAGCAAAGATGGAAAGTCAGTTTTATTAGTCAAGGATTGGCCGTAAGAGTTGACGTTTTGTCCTAAAAGAGTAACCTCTTTAACTCCATCAGCAACTAAGCTTTCAATTTCTTTAACAATATCAGTTATTTCTCTAGAATATTCTCTTCCTCTAGTATAAGGAACTATACAATAAGAACAGAAATTGTTACAGCCATACATAATATTGACAAAGGACTTGTGCTTATACATCCTATTATAATTTAATTCTGAGCTATTTAAATCATATTGATCACTTATGTCTACTATAGTCTTGTCTTCGTAATACGACCTATAAATAAGCTCTGGAAGGCTCAAATAATTACTTGTTCCAATTAAAATATCAATATGTTTATTTTTTTTGATTAAATCTTCAAAAGTACCATCGACCTTTGGCAGACATCCAGAAACTATTATTTTTAAGTTTGGATTTTGTCTCTTTAAATTTTTTAAGCTTCCTAAAAAACCTAGGGCCTTATTTTCTGCAGTTCCTCTAATGGCACATGTATTTATGATTATAAAATCTGCTTCATTATAATCTTCAACTTTTTCCATGCCAAGATTATTAAAAAGAAACTCCACTTGTTCAGAATCATGTTCATTCATCTGACAGCCATAAGTTCTAATGGTATATTTGCTGTTTTTTGGTATTATTTCTTTAACTAATTCATTATATTTATTGTCTAACATATATCCTCTTTATCTAAAAAGGACTAGATTTTATCTAGTCCTCATTTTGATTTAAATTAATTTAAGCATCAAAATCTTCTTTGTTTAGTAGATCAGCAAGGTTAATTCCAAAGCTATTATCTTCTTGTGGTTTTTCAATATTTTCTACTTTTTCTTTTTTAGGCAGTTCTTGTTTAACTGTTTTAGTAGTTTTTGCTTCTACTTTTTCTTCTGTAGTATTTTCAGCTTGTTCAGATTTTTCAGCTTTTTCTTTTGCTCTAGCTTCTCTAGCTTTTTTTCTTTCAATTTCTTTAATTGAAAGACTTATTTTTTTGTTTTCTTGATCAATTTCAGTAATCATTACTTCTACTTCTTGACCGATTTCAAGTTTATCACTTGGTTTTTCAACATGATCTCTAGCAATTTGAGAAACGTGTAGTAATCCATCAACTCCACTATCAAGTTTAACAAAAGCACCAAAGTCTAAAAGATTTACAATCTTACCTTTGATTATATCTCCAACCTTGTTGTTTTCCACGAAAACATCCCATGGTTCTTTAGTTAATTGTTTTAATCCTAAAGCGATTCTATCATTTTCTGGATCAATATCTAGAACTTGAACTTGGATTTTTTGGTTTGGTTGAACAACATCTGAAGGATGTTTAACTCTTTGCCAAGATAGTTGAGAAATGTGAATTAGTCCATCAATTCCTCCAATATCTACAAAGGCACCAAAGTTTGTTAGTCTTTGTACTGTTCCTTCTATTACATCACCTACGTGAATTTTAGAATAAACTTCTTCTTTTAAAGCATCAAGTTCTTTTTGTTCAACAACTTTTCTAGAAAGAATAATTCTTCTCTTATCTTTGTTAAAATCAATTATTTTTGAAGCTAAAACCTCATCTAAGAACACAGATAAATCTTTTTTATATCCTATTGACACTTGAGATGCTGGCATGAAAGCATTAAGTCCTTCGACTTCACATTTTAAGCCACCTTTTGTAACTTCATTCACAATAGCATCAACAATTTCTTCATTGTTGAACTTTTCTTCGACAACATCCCAATTTTTAAGTCTAAGCACTCTCTTATGTGATAATAAAACGTTACCGTCTCCATCATCCATTTTTAGAACATAAACTTCGATTTCATCTCCTGCCTTAAATAAGTCAGATGGACTTATAGTAGGATCGTCAGATACTTCATCTCTATTAATAATTCCGTCAGCCCTGTAATTAATATTTACAGTTATCTCAGAATCATTTACATAAAGCACTGTTCCTTTGAGAATATCACCTCTCTTGATTCTTGTGAAGGAGCTTTCAATAGCTTCCATCATTTCATTCTTGTTCATATCTTCCATCTTTTCAATAGCCTCCTTAATTATCCAATCAGGTGTTGAAGCACCTGCGGTTATACCAATATTATTATATAACATAATTTCAAAAATATCTATCTCTGAAATGCGATTTATAAAATATACTTGGTCACAATATATTTTAGCATATTCATATAGCTTTGTGCAATTAGAACTTTTTTTATCCCCTAAAATAATTAGGCAATCGCATTTTTTTGCAAGTTCAATAACAGCTTTTGATCGTTTTCTTGTTGCAGAACAAATAGTATTGAAATAATTATAATATATTTTATTTTCATCTAAAATTTTTAAAAATTTATTAGCAATAGATTCGTTAAAAGTAGTTTGGCATACTATAATAATTTGATCTTCTGCTTTATAAGAATTATTTAAATATTTACTTAAGTCTTCTTCAGTTTCTATGATTATTCCCTTATAATTTATATTGGAATTAATGCCTAGGACTTCAGCGTGATTTTTCTTACCAAAAATAATAACTGTCTTATCAGAATTATCTTTTACAATCTTATGAACTTTTTGAACATAAGGACATACTGTGTCAATTACCTTATATTTATCTTCATAAGATTTTTTCTTTTCAACAGGACTTCCGTGAGTCCTTAAAATTAATGTATCTCCATCTTGTATAGACGCATCTAATTCTTTTAGCCCTAGCTTTGCAAGTCTCGAAACTTCATCTTCATTGTGAATGAGCATGCCATCTATATAAACTGATTTTTCTTTTGCAAGAGTTTCTTCAGTTAACTCTACTGCTCTTTTTACACCAAAGCAGAATCCGTATGTGTCAGCAAGTAAAATATTAATTTTCATCACCCTTATAAATTTTGTATAATACCTCTTCGGCTAAGTCTTGATAGCCTGTATCCTTATTTTCTTTTAAGAAAGTTTTGTCAATAGTAAATGGTTGTCTAATTGTTATTTCTACTTTAGAAAAAATTTTATAGCTAGTTTCAATTCTTACTGGAAGAATTTTTTTATTTGCAAGATTGGCTATTAAAATTGGTCCAGGTTTTGCGTTGGCTGGATCATAGCCTTCTACCCGAGTACCTTCTATAAATATTCCAAGTATCTTCCCATCTTTTAGCCTTCTGACTCCTTCTTTTAAAGCTTTAATATCATTTCCATGTCGGTCAACAGGGAAAACATTTAAAGATCTAAAAAACTTGTCTAATAAGTGACTTTTGAAAAGTTCTTTTTTCCCCATAAAATTTATCGGTTGGTCAAAAGCAACCGCTAAGAATATTGGATCCAAGGCGCTTCCATGGTTGGCACAAATAATATAATTATCATCTATATTTTCAAAAGAGCCATTTATATTTAGGCGAAAAAATATTTTTATAAAAAATTTAGCTATAGGTCTTAAAAATCTATACATTATTAATTCCTCTAATTACTTTTAAAAACTCATCAATGGTTTCTTCTATTGTTAACTCACTGGTGTCTATTTCAATAGCATTTGTAGCCTTAGTCAAAGGTGAATGCTCTCTGGTCATATCATCGTAGTCTCTTTTTTTTAGTGCTTCTAAGGTTTTGTTATAGTCAGTAGTTGGATCTTTATCTAACAAGTCTTTATAGCGTCTTTGAGCTCTCTTATTTACATCAGCTGTTAAATAGAATTTAAAGTCTGCATCTTTTAATATAACAGTGCCTACATCCCTGCCATCCATTACAATGTCTTTTCCTTTTGCAATTTCTTGTTGTTTTTCTACAAGGAAGCTTCTTACAATTTGATAAGATGAAATTTTTGATGCAAGGAGTCCTATATCTTCTTCTCTAATTTCTTTACTGACATCTCTGTCAAATAAATAAAACTTATTATTTTTAACATCTATTTTAATTTTAGCAAGAAAAGATTTTAGTTCATCTTCATCTGCAAAATTTGTAAAATTTTCTTCATGAAAATATAAGGCTAAGGTTCTATACATAGCTCCTGTATCTAAATATTCTATATTTAATTTTTCTGCCAATTTTTTAGCTAAAGTACTTTTGCCTGCAGCTGAAGGTCCATCAATGGCGATTTGCATAATATATACTCCTTATTTTTATTCAAAGGCTGATTTTCCAGCTAAATATCCTGTAGAAAAAGCAATTTGTAAGTTGTAGCCACCTGTTAGTCCATTGACATCTATTACTTCTCCACAAAAGTAAAGGCCCTCAACCAGTTTAGATTCCATTGTAGAAGGATTAATTTCAAGAGTTGAAACTCCACCTTTTGTTATAATAGCTTGGCTTATAGGGGCTATGTTTTTATAAGAAAATTTATATGAAGTCATAAGGCTTAAAAGATTTTTTCTCAAGTCTTTTGTTATTTCGTGCATTTTAAGCTTTGGATTTATTTTAGATGATGCTAGTAAATAATCTGCTAATGACTCGGGAAAATAATTTTTTAAAACAGACTTCAACTCTTTTTTTGGATTATCATCAATGTCATTTAATAATCTTTCTTCGAGTTCTTTAATGTCAACTGCTGGTTTGAAATTACAATAAAGCTCAATGGCCTTATCTGGAAAGTCATTAATAAAATCTGTTAGTGTTAGAACTATAGGTCCTGAAATTCCCCTATGGGTAAATAAAAAATCTCCAAAATAAGAATTGGCTTTTTTCTTGTTTATATATACAGTAATTTCAGCATTTTTAATAGTCAGGCCTGTTACCATTGATAAGTTCTCATCATCTAAAATTATTGGACATAAGGAAGGTTTTGTCTCCATTATTTTATGGCCAAAGGCTTTCGCAAAATTGTATCCATCTCCAGTTGACCCAGTAGTTGGATAAGAAATTCCGCCAGTGGCTATAATTACTTTTGGACTTTCATATTTGTCTTTATTAGTTGTAACATTAAAGTAATCATTAAACTTTTTTATTTTTTCAACTTTTTCATTTAAATTAATATCTGCATTTTTAATAGACTTGCTAAGGCCCTTTATTATATCGCTAGACTTGTCACTTTTTGGAAACACACGGTTTCCTCTTTCGATTTTTAAAGGTACATTTTGCTTTTCAAAAAATTTCATTGTATCGTCATTTGTAAAAGTATACAGAGACGAATATAAGAATTCTGGATTGGTCTTAATGTTATCAAAGTACTCACTAATGTCACATGCATTAGTTACATTACATCTTCCCTTGCCTGTTATATAAATTTTCTTCCCTAGTTTCTCATTTTGTTCTAACAATAATATTTTTGCAGAAGGATTTTTTTCACTGGCAGCAAAAGCAGCAAACATTCCTGCCGCTCCTCCACCTATAATTATTAAATCATATTTTTTCATAAGTAGAATTCTTTTCCCAAAATTCTTCTAAGGCGGTAAATGATGCCTTTACATTCCTTTTAGTTACAACACTTAAAGCCTGTAATAAAGTATTTACAAGGACTAAAGGAGAAACCAAAGAGTCAAAAAAGCTATTCATACTTGACCTGGCAATTAAAGATATTTTTGAATACTTATAAACTGGAGAAGTTTCTGAATCTGTAATACTAACAATCTTATAACCCTTGTCATAAATTGATTTAATACATTGAATTGTTCTTTGTGAGTATCTTGGAAAAGACAAGCAAAGCAAAAGATCTTCTTCTGTCATATTAACTAAGTACTCAAAAGGTTCCATTCTAGTCGCCTCTACTAATACAATATCAAAACCCATCATTCTTAAATATTGAGCGAGGTATTGGGCAAGTAGGTTTGAGGTACGTAGTCCAAATATAAATATTCTGTCTGATTCATCAATTAATTTAGCAGCATCAATTATTACCTTTGGATCTAATTGAGAAAATGTTGTGTTAATGTCATTTACATCACTGTTTACTTGTGAATGTATAAGTTTATTGTCAGACAAGTCTTTAGAAACATCTAGTCTTTGTATAGTTGTCAAAGAATATTTAATTGAATCAAGTAAGGCCTTTTGAAACTCCTTGTAGCCAGAATATCCTAATTTATAAGTAAACCTAACTATTGTTGCTTCACTAACAGCACTTTCTTCTGCCAACTCACTTATTGGCATTAAAATAGCTTTTTCACTATTGTTTAAAATATAGTCTGCTAGTTTTTTATGCATTTTACTTAGGTTATCGTATTTTTCATTTATTAAATATAATATATTTTCCATCTTACAACCTTTCTACCATTACAACCAAAGGAGGTTGATTCTTTTGATTTATTTGCTCAATTTTACTTACATTAAATTTATTTTGATCCAAGGCAGAAAGATATTTTGAAATTTTTATATACTCTTCCATGCCTGCTTCATGACCAGGATAAAATATTATTAGACCAAATGACTTCTCTTGCATAATTAGAGTAATTTTGTCTAAAAATATTTTTACTGACTTATAATTTGTAGTTATATCTTTATTGCCTCCAGGAAGGTAGCCTAAATTCATAATAAAAAAATCAACCGGCTCATGAATATAAGTATCTATATTCTCATGGCTGTCACATATAACTTTTATTTTATCTTCACTGATCTCATTTTCTGCAAAAAGTTTTTTCGAATTTACTATTGCTTGGTCTTGAATATCAAAAGAATAAATCTTACACTCTCCATCCAAGGCTTTATATAACTTTAAACTATCTTTTCCGTTACCTAAAGTTGCATCAACACAAGTCGAGCCCTTTTTAAGATAAGTGTCAATTATTAAGTCTACAATTTGGTGAACATTTGCTAATCTATATTTCATTGTTTCTTTTTATTCTATTTATATAATCCAGTTCTTCCTTGCTTAGTTCTCTATAATCTCCAACCATTAAGCCGCCTATTTCAATTTCACCTATTTTAATTCTCTTTAGAGAAGTAACAGGATGGTCTATGGCGTCAAACATTTTTCTAATTTGTCTATTCCTTCCTTCTTGAATAGTAATTTCTACTAGTGTTTCATTTGGATATGAATTTAAAATCTTTACCTGGGCTTCTTTGGTTTTTCTACCATCAATATATAAGCCATTTCTTAATTTGTTAAGGCTAGTTTTATTTGGCCTTCCCTTGACCTTAGCTATATATGTTTTAGACAATTCATATTTGGGATGAGTTAATATTTGTGTAAGCTTCCCATCATTTGTAATTAGAATTATACCTGTAGTGTCCATGTCTAGTCTGCCAATAGGATATAGGCGCTTGTCTGAATCAATTAAGTCGACTACATTTAAGCGGCCTTTTTCATCACTAGCTGTTGAAACTACTCCAAGAGGTTTGTTTAATAAATAGTATTTATAAGTGTTATTTAACTTTACAAGCTTACCATCTACTCTTATCAGATCTTGGTCACTTACATCAAGGGCTGGATCTGTTATTATTTCATCGTTAACTGTAACTCTTGACTTTGCTATAATTAGCTCTGCCTGTCTTCTAGAAGCAACTCCACAGTGGGCTAGATATTTTTGTAGTCTCAAAGTTCTTCTCCTTTTATATCTACTTTTTCAAGTTCGTCTAAAGATTCTAGGTTAAATTTTAATAAGAATTTATTAGTCGTACTATATAGATTTGGAATCCCTGGAGCGTCTAACTTATCAGATATATAAATAAAGCCATCATTAACTAGCTTAGAAATAATATGGTCTGATTTAACTCCTCTAATAAGGTCTATTTCAGATTTTGTAATAGGTTGCTTATATGCAATTATAGATAAGACTTCTAAGGCAGCATTTGTTAGCTCTTTTTGCTTATCATAGTTAAAATACTCTGCAATAATATCAAAATAAAGTTCATTGGTAGTAAAAACAATTTCATCATTGGTTCTATTTATAATAATTCCAGAGTTATCTCTATTATATTTTTCTTCTATAAGACTGTTGATGGCAGAGTTGACTTCTTCTTTTGAAACATTTAATGATTTACTCAAAGAGCTTATGTTTACAGGATCTCCTGCAACAAATAATATTGCTTCAATAACTTTTTTTATATCAGGCATTGGCAATCCTTTCAATTTTTATCTCTTCATCTTTTTGTTTAACTTTGATTTTTTTCAATTTCATTAGCTCTAATAAGGCTAAAAAATAAGTTACTATTTCTAGCTTAGAGCTATCACTGTCAAAAAGATTTTTAAAATAAAACTTATTATAATTTTCTATTTTTGTATAAAGTATGTCTAAACAGGCTTGTATTGTGTATTTGTCCTCTTCTATATCAAAAACTATTTCTTTTTCCTTAATAGATTTTTTAAATAAAAGTTTTGAATAGGCTGAGGCTAATCTTCTTGCAGTTACTTCTTTATAGTCAATTTTTTCTTCTAAAGCAAGTATGGTTAAATCTTCAGACTGTTTTAGAAGTTTCTTGTTGCCTTCTTCATTAAAATCTCTTAAGATAGCAGCGATATTTTTAAAATGTCTGTATTCAATTAACCTATCAACAAGATCTTTTCTTGGATCTTCTTCCTCTTCATCTTCTTCAAATTTAGGAAGAAGCATTTTAGACTTAATCTGTAATAATATTGATGCCATAAGTGAAAAATCTAAAAATGAATCTAGGTTTTCAAATGACATCTGCCCTATTTTATTTATAAATTCATCAGTTATATATGAAATAGGTATATCATAAATATCAATTTTATTATCTTTAATAAGGCTTAAAAGCAAGTCCATTGGACCTTCATACACATTATCAATGTTGACTTTAATTTTATCTTTCATATTTTAGTAAAACAAATACTTCATTATAAACATTATTGGCGACCATATTACTGTTTGTAGCTTTCCAGATACAACCAAAATAAAAAGAATTATATAGAAAATAAATTCATATTTATATAGATAGTTAATTATTTTGTATGGCAAAAAAGACATTAGCATCTTTGAGCCATCTAAAGGTGGAATTGGAACTAAATTAAAGATTCCAAGCATTATATTAACTGCAGCCAGAACAAATAAAAAGTTATTTAAATAATATGCATTCATCGGTGTAAATTTAAATATAGTTGCAGCTACAAGACTAATAAAAAGATTAGTAAAAATACCGGCAAAGGAAACAATAAAATTATCTTTTCTATAATTCTTAAAATTATTAGGATTGACTGGAACACCCTTTGCCCATCCAAATTTAAAGACAATCATAAAAATAAGCCCCATTGGATCTATATGAGCAAGTGGATTTAAAGTTAGTCTCCCTGCATTTTTTGCTGATGGGTCTCCTAGTTTATAAGCAGAATAAGCATGAGCAAACTCATGGCAAACTACAGCTATAATAAATGCCAAGGTATAAATTATTTTATCTTCAATGTCTCTACTAAGCATTTCTGTCTCTTTCTAACTTAGCCATTAAAATACCAATTATTGTTTTGCCGTCTACAATTTCTCCATTTAAAACTTTTTCATAAGCTTCATCAAATGGTATTTCCACAACATCAATAATTTCATGTTCGTCTAATTCTTGTTGGCCTGCCCTTAAATTTTTAGCAAAAAATACATGGATTTTTTCACTACAATAGCCTGGTGTTGGATAAAAATTCGCTAGAAAAGAAGCATCATCACAAGAATATCCAGTTTCTTCTTTTAGTTCACGAATAGCAGTTTCTTTTGGCTGTTCATTTATTTCTAACTTTCCTGCAGGTATTTCAAGTAAGGCCTTGTTAACTGCCTTTCTAAACTGATTTACTAAAATTATATTATCATTTTCAGTAATGGCAACTACTCCAACACCACCAGAGTGTTCAACAACTTCTCTTTTGCTATATCTTTTGTCAGGTAGTTCTATTGTATCAACCCTTAAATTTAAAATTTTACCTTCATAAATTTTTTCTGATTTTATAGTTACTTCTTCTTTAATCACTTTGCACCTCTTAAGTTATCATCAATCATTTTTTTGGCTGTCATATAGGTATGCTCACTGTAATTGTCCCCTTCAATAATTTTAGCTAAGGAATGTATCTTTTCATCATAATTTAGCTTTTTAATTTTAGAGGTCATTTTTCCATTTTCTACTTCCTTATAAACTAAATAAAGATTATCTCCCTTTGAAATAATTTGTGGTAGGTGAGATATGCATAATAGCTGGTGGGATATGGATAAATCTTTTAATTTTTTTCCAACAATATTTCCAGCATTACCACTTATTCCACTATCAATTTCATCAAATATTAAGCTTGGAATTTCATCAGCATTTGCCTCAATACTTTTTACTGCTAGCATAAACCTAGAAATTTCTCCACCTGATGCAACTGTGGAAAGCTCCTTTAGTGGTTCATTAATATTAAAGCTAATATAAAAAGTTATCTCATCTATTCCATCCTTAGATAAGGGGATTTCTTTAAAATCAACTTCAAATTTACTGTCTTTCATTTCTAATTCTTGAAGTTGTGTTTCAATTTGCTCTTTTAATTTTTTTGCAAGAATTTTTCTATTTGAACTAATAATTTCAGCAGACTTTGTAAGATCAATTTTTAAGTCATTTAGCTTTTTTTTCTTAGTTTCAAGTATTTTTTCATAATTTTCAATTTGATTTACTTTTTCCAAAGCATCTTCTAAATAATTACTAATATGGTCAATACTGTCGCCATACTTTCTTTTCATTTCAAAAAGTATTGCCCTCTTGTTATCTAGGTCTTTATACTCTGCTTCATCATAGTCTAAGCTCTCAAAGTATGAAGTAATTTCATATTTTATATCTTCAATTTCTATATAAGATTGGTTTAGTCTTTCCCTTAATTCAGAAAAGCTTTCATCTCTACTTTCAACTTTTTCTGACAAGCTTATAACCCTTCCAAGATTAGTTAAAATGCTTTCTTCTTCATAATCTAATAAGTTTAGTATCTTTGAAGTATTTTCCTTTAGCTCCTGGGAGTTTTCTATTACAGTTAGTTTTGCTTCTAGGTCTTCTTCATTGAAGCTTAAGACATTTGAGTTACTTATTTCATCAATTTGAAACTTTAAAAAATCTAAATCTCGTCCAATTTCTTCAGGTGATTTAGTAAAGTTATCTAAATCTCTTTCAAGTTTTAAATACTTCTCATAGGAGTTTTTAAATTCTAATAATCTTTCTTTGTGTTTGTCATCAGCAAAGCTGTCAATAAAGTTCCTTTGCATAGACTTAGAAAGAATATTTATATTTTCAAACTGTCCATATATATCAATTAAATGTTCTGCCAATTCTCTTACAAAAGACGCCGGTGCAATAACATTATTAATTCTTGTAACAGAAGATGAATTTAAGGATATTTCTTTTGAAATTATTAATGGCTCATCATAAACTTCTATACTTCTTTCTTTTAGTTTATTTATTACTTCTTTGTTGTCATCAATGTCAAAAGCAGCTGAAATATATGCCTTGTCAGTTCCCTGTCTAATTTTATCTTTTTGTGCCCTATCACCTAGTAAAATAGATAGAGAGTCTATGATATTAGATTTACCTGATCCAGTTTCTCCTAAGATAACATTAAGTCCAGGTTCAAAGGCAATATTTATATCTTCTACAAGGGCAAAGTTTTTTATATTTAACTCTCTTAGCATTTAATCACCTTAATAAAGAATTTCCATCTTCTACAATACTATTTATTAGCTCTCTACTAAACACTAGGCCATTTTTTGAAATCTTTATGAGAAATTCCTGGTTGCCTTCAGCTCCTGTTATTGGAGAAAATGTTATGTTTAGTGGAGTAAAAGAATTTTCTAATATAAAATCGTATATTTTTTCTATGGTTTTTATTCTGGTTTCAAGACTTCTAACTATTCCGTTTTTTCCAACCTCGTCCTTGCCAGCTTCAAATTGTGGCTTTATTAGGGCGACAATAATTCCCTTATCAGAAATTAAGGAAAAAGCTTTGGGCAAAATTAAAGTTAAAGAAATAAATGAAACATCAATAGAAATAAAATCTAATTTTTCTTGAATTAAAGACTCATCTAAATATCTAATATTGGTTCTTTCAATTGTAATAACTTTTGGATTTGACCTTATAGACCAATCTATTTGTCCGTAGCCAACGTCAATAGCATAAACTTTTTTTGCTCCATTTTGAAGCATGCAGTCAGTAAAGCCACCAGTTGAAGCTCCAAAATCAGCACAAACTTTGTCCTCTAAATTTAAATCAAAAGTTTCTACTGCTTTTTCTAATTTAAAGCCACCTCTAGATACATATTTAGGCTTTTCACCCTTTAAGGTAAAAATTGTGCCCTCTTCGTACATTTCACCAGCTTTTAATACTTTTACTTCCTCAACGTATATATTGCCTGACATAATTAGCCTTTTAGCCTTTTCTCTTGAATCTACTAAGCCTTGTTTATAAACCAAAACATCTGCTCTATTTTTTTTCATATAAGTTTACAATTAGCTCCTTGGTCTTATAAAGTGAAAGATTATCTAAATTTGAAATCAAAGACTGATAGAGTTTATCTAATAAATCCTTCACTTCATTAAGGGATAAAAATTTAAAAACAGTTATTTTCCCAATCATATCATCTTCTCTTCTATCATCTAAATCATCTTTAATTTGAAAGTAAAGGCCAAAAAGTCTGCCAATTTCGTCTAGGCTATTAATAAACTCTTGATCTTTGCCTAATAAAATTGCTGGAATTTTAAATGATGACTTAAACAAAGCTGAAGTTTTTCCTTGGTACATACTATATAAGTTTTCAAAAGAATTTAGATATTCTAGATTTAGATCTTTAAATTGACCTCCTAGCATACCAAGCTCATTGGAGTTTTTAGCTAATTCATTTATAGCCTTAACATAATTAGTGTCAATGTTTTTATCTGTATCTGTTACATATTCAAAAGCTTTTGTAAGCAGAAAGTCTCCAGTTAAAACCGCTGTAGCTTCTGAAAATTTTTTATGAACTGTTGGTAGACCTCTTCTAAAGTCATCATTGTCCATAGCTGGAAGATCATCATGAATTAAAGAATAATTATGAATTAACTCCAAGCTTGTTGCAAATCTTTGAACTCTTTCAAAGTCTCCAGCTAAATCTTCATTAACTAAGACCATTATCAAAGGCCTTAACATCTTTCCTCTTTTTGAAAAATGGTGAGCCGCTCCCTTATATAAAAGCTCAACTCCAGGAATATTTGTCTGTTCGATAATATTTTTAATGTTGGAATCAATTATATCAAGATAGTTATTGTATTTGGTCAGCATTGTCTTCCTCATCAAAATCTACAAGTCCATTTTCTGTGACTAATTTAATTTCTCTCTTATAATCATTTAAATAGTTTTGAAGTTGTTTATAAAGGTCTAAGGCTTTTTTATAACTTTTCATCATTTCATCTAACTTAATATCTGATGCTTCCATTTTTTCTATTATGTCTTCTAATTCTTTTAATGTTTCCTCATAGTTCATAGTTAATATTCCTTTTTTTCTAGTACTTTTACTTTAAGCTCTCCATTTTCTAGTAAAATATTAATTACTTCATCAATGCTTACATCATTAATATTTCTAATTAAATCCAAATCTGAGTTTAATGCTACAGAGTAGCCTTGTTTTTGCATGGACTTAAGGTCGAGTTTATCAAGTCGGCTTTTTATTAATAAAAGCTTTCTTTCCATATCTAAATATTTATAGTCAATGTTTTTAAAAGACTTATCCCTTAATCTTAAGATATTATTTTCATTGTCTGATATTAACTTTAGAAGCTTGTCTTTATTAATTTTTTTATAAAGTAAGTTTAAATTCGACTCTTTAAATTTTATGTTATTATCAAGAATGTTTTTTATGTTGTTGATTAATTTGAGATTGTCCCTAGCCTTATTGTCTATAATTTTATCAACTGAAATTAACTTTAATCGTGTATCTAAAGTTTTGAGTAGAGTGTTTTCTCTATTATATTTGTTTTCTAAGCTCTTATAAATTGTAGTTAAGCTATTTTCTATTTCTCTTATAGCTTCGTAATGGTTAAATACAGCTAGTTCAGCTGCAGCAGATGGTGTAGGTGCTCTCATATCTGCCACAAAGTCTGAAATCACAAAATCTATTTCATGACCTACTGCTGAAATTATAGGTTTCTCAAAATCAAATATCTTTAAAGCCAAATCTTTTGAGTTAAAAGAATCTAAGTCTTCATAAGATCCTCCACCTCTACCAATAATAACTAAATCAACATCAGATTCAGAAAAATAATCTAAGCCTTTAATTAAAGAACTTGTAGAATAAGGTCCTTGAACAGCAGCTGCATATAAAACTATACTCACATATGGATTTCTTCTTTTTGTAACTGAAATAATATCTTTAATTGCGGCACCATCTGAAGATGTAATGACTCCAATTTTTTTTGAAAATTTTGGAATTGTTTTTTTATGATCAGCTGAAAAATAACCTAATTCTTCTAATTCTTTTTTTGTTTTTTCAAACCTTTCATAAATGTTTCCAAGGCCAATGCTTTCAACTTCATTTGCTATTAGCCTTAAAGATGACTCTGCTTCAACTAGGCTTATCTTCCCCATTAACCTTACTTGATTTCCATCTTCTAAGGAATCAATATTATCAAGTGATTTATAATTATAGATAATACAAGATAATCTACAATAATCATCTTTCACTGTAAAGTAGGCATTGCCATTACTATGTTTATTTAGGTTTGAAACCTCACCTTCAACATAGAGCTGGTTTAAAATGAAATCTTTGTTAGTAATTTCCTTTATGTAGTTTATTAGTTCTGAAACTTTAAAATTTAACATAAATTTAAAAAGCCTGGAAACCAGGCCTATTTTCTGCTCCTTAAAATTGTCCCTAAAATTCCGTTAATTAGCTTTGATGAATCTGTCGTTCCATAAGTTTTTGCAATTTCAACAGCTTCATTTACAGCAACTTCATTAGGTGTTTTTTCTTCATAAAGAATTTCATAAACAGCAACTCGTAAAATAGATAAATCTAGTTTATACATTCTTTCTATAGACCAGTTTTTTAAGTTTTTACTTATAACACTATCTATTTCATCAATATGCTGATTTATTGTATTGTAACCATTTTTAATATAGGCACCTTGTACCTTATTGTAGTCAAAGTTTTCAATAAATAAATCTATTTTATCAGCATTAACACTATTATCAAAGAGAGATTGGTACATTAAAAATACTAATCCCTCTCTTGCTTTTTTTCTACTCATTATTGTGCTTGTTCCTTATCCTTTTTAGGAATTGCAACATGCTCTACAATTATATTTACCTCAACGACATTAAGTCCTGTCATTGTTTCAATTTTTTCTTTTACTTTTTCTTGTATTTCACTGGCTACGGCAACTAGATTTTTTCCAAATTCAACTGCAACTCTCATAGTAAGATAAACATTTGAATCATCTAGGTTAACTTCCACAGTTTTATTTGCATACATGTTAGAAAATCTTTCCATCATATTTACTGGAAGAGGACATACTCCTTCAGTATTGCTTGCCTCAACATTTGCAATAGATATTATAACATCTTCAGTAATATGAATTGTTCCAGAATTTATTTCATTTATAATTTCTTTAGTCATATTTATCCTCCATTTATTTAAATTATAGCATAAATTGAAATAAAATGAAATGAAATTTTCACTTTGAAAACATCATTTCATTTTTAAATTCAATTTATTTTACTAGTATAAAGTTTAAATTTATTACTTATCCTTTACCGATTCCCAATCCTTTAAAAATCTTTCAATACCTGAATCTGTAAGTGGGTGGTTTAGCATTTGATTGAAAACTTTATATGGAATAGTTGCTATGTCAGCTCCAACTAAAGCACAATCGACAACATGCATTGGGTGTCTTATACTGGCTGCAATAATTTCAGTATCTATTAGATAATTTTCGAATATTGTTGCAATTTCTTCAATAAGTCTCATACCTTCAGTTGATATGTCATCAAGTCTACCTAAAAATGGACTTACATAGCTGGCCCCAGCTTTAGCAGCCATAAGCGCTTGGCTGGCAGTGAAAATTAAAGTTACATTTGTTTTAATTCCTTCTTCTGCTAGCATTTTAGTAGCTTTTAGTCCTTCCTTGCACATAGGTATTTTAATTACAATGTTTTTATTAATTTTTGCAAGTTCACGAGCTTCTTTTAACATGCCTTCGGCATCTAAAGAAATAACTTCGGCACTTACAGGTCCATCTACAATATTTGTAATTTCTTCAACAACTTCTTCGAAGTTTCTTCCTTCCTTGGCAATTAAAGATGGGTTAGTTGTTACTCCGTCAATAATTCCCCAAGAGTTTACTTCTCTTATCTCATCAATATTTGCAGTATCAATAAAAAATTTCATACAATCCTCCATTATTATATTATTTAACTTTTGCAAAAATCATTTTTCCTGCATTTGTTTGCAATACACTAGTTACCGTAACTTCTTTAGCTTGACCTATGAGGTCTTTGCCATTTTCTATTACTATCATAGTTCCATCATCTAAATAAGCTATACCTTGGTCTTGCTCTTGGCCTTCTTTTATAATTTGCACATACATGGTTTCTCCAGGTATTGCTATTGGTTTTAAAGCATTGGCTAACTCATTTATATTTAGTACTTTTATTCCCTGTACCTTGGCAACTTTATTTAAGTTAAAATCATTTGTAATTATCTTATATCTTTCATCTAAGGCAAGTTTAATTAGTTTTGAGTCTACTTCTAAGATTTCTGGATATTTTTTATCTAAAATAATAACTTCAATATTCTCTAAGCTTTGTAGGCTATTAATAACCTCCAACCCTCTTCTTCCTCTATTTCTTTTTAAAGAGTCTGAGCTATCAGCAATATGTTGTAGTTCTTCTAATATAAAAACAGGAAGTACTAAAGGTCCTTCTAAAAAGTCTGTTTTTGCAATTTCTAAAATTCTTCCATCTATTATTGCACTAGTATCTAATACCTTCTTTTCAAAATTTTTTGCTTTTTTATCATTAGTGGATTTTGATCTTAGTGGAATTTCATGGTCTTTAGAAAACATATTTAGTAGACTGTCCTTATTTTTACTTGTTAAGGCAATGCCTAAATATCCAAATAATATATAAAGAGCCAAAGAAATTATAGATCCAACTATTCCTAAGTTCCAAATTGAAATTAATTGAGTAAGTAAAAAAGCTATTAAGAGTCCAATAATAAGGCCTAATGAAGAGAAGATTATCTCGTATAAAGGTTTTTTAGATATTTCAACTTCTATTTCTTTAGCCAAATTAGTTAGAAGTTGTCCCAAGCGTCCAGATAATAAAAAAGATATAATTGCTAAAATTAATGACGCTGTTATTTTTAAAGTCATCCTTATATATTTGTTGGCAATAATTATAACATCATTTTCCATTAGTGCGCTCATAATTACAAAGCCAAGGGCAAATCCTATAAGAAACATTAAAACTTTAAACGCTATTTCTCCAATTTTTTTCATGTTCATCCTATCACCTCCTAATAATTAATTTTCTAGAAAAATTTTTCTATAGCTTCACCTATATTCTTAATATATATTATTTCAATCTTAGAGTTTTTTAATTCGATTTTTTGTTCTTGTGAGACGGCAAATCTTTTATAGCCTAATCTCGACAACTCATTGATTCTTCCCTTTATATTTTGTACTTTTTTTATTTTTCCAGTTAAACCTAACTCACCACAAAAGACTAGGTCGTTAGCTAATGGTTTCTTAAGATATGACGAAATAATAGCCATTGCCATTGCAAAGTCTGCAGAAGTATCATCAAGTTTTATTCCACCTGTTGCCTTTAATATTATATTTTTGTCTTCTAAAGATAGTTTTGTTGTTTCGTCAATAATAGATGCTAAAATATTAAGGCTGTCTTTTTTTGTTGCATCAGATATTCTCTGTGGATATGGAAAAAAAGATTTGGAAACCAAGGCTTCTATTTCTCCAACTATAAACCTACTTCCCTGCCTAACTACAGTTAAAGCTTTACCAAAGCCATCATCATCTTTAGACACAAAAAATTCAGAAGGGTTATCAATTGATATTAAACCTACTTCTGTCATTTCAAAAAATCCTAATTCTCCAGTGTCTCCATATCTATTTTTGCTGCTATATAAGGTTCTGATTTGATCAAGAGATGTTGCTTCTAGTATTAGTACAGCATCAACTAAGTGTTCCAATGTTCTAACGCCAGCTAATTCGTCAGCCTTAGTCATTTGTCCAACAATGAAAGACGCTCTTTTTTTGTTACTATATTTAGATAGTCTTACAATCCTACTTGATACTTCATTAATTTGAGTTGGTGAACCACTTTTTTGTGGAAGGTCATCTGCAACTATAGTCTGGATAGAGTCAAAAATTAAAATATCAGGATCAATTTTATCTACTTCATTTTCAATATCATTTATTGAGTTTGTAGACATTATCCAAATGTTTTCTGAATCTACATTAATTCTATTTGACCTATTTTTTATTTGAGACTCTGACTCTTCTCCACTAGCATAAAGAACTTTATAGCCTTTCTTAGCTAAATCATTTGAAAGTTGTAAAAGAAGAGTTGACTTTCCAGCACCAGGTTTTGCTGTTACTATTGTAACAGAATCTCTAACAATTCCATTTCCTAAAACCCTATTAAGCTCACCTATGTCAGATAATATTCTACTTGTATTATTACTGTCTACCTCAGATAATTTTTTAGATATTGTACTTTTAGTAATAATCTTAGTTGCATTTACCTTGTCTGAATCAACTGCTTTTTCTTCAAGTGTTCCCCAACTGCCACATGAAGGGCACTTACCAAAATACCCTGTTGTTTCATAATGGCAGTTAGAGCAAACATATGAGACTTTATTTTTAGCCATACTAATCTTCTAAATTTTCATTATCTTCACTATCTGAGATTATTTCTTCGTCAAAAAAAACATAATCTTCTAAAGTATTGTCATCATCAAAGTCTTCAAAGTCAAAGTCATCAAACTTTGGATAATCATAAAAATCTAAATCATTATCGTAGACAAAGTCTTCTAAATCTGCTAGGTCATCATCAATTTCATCAAGGTCTTCTACAATTAGGCCTTGTCTATATTCGATATCTTCAATAACTTCTGCAAAATTATCTAAAGTGTTGATAATTTCAATTAAAACTTTACCCTCATCAGAATCAGAATTGATTTTCAATCCATCTGTTAGTCCCTTTAAATAAGCAACATTTTGTAGTAAGTTTTTCATAATTTCCTCCTAAACTCTAGACATGTACTCTCCAGACCTGGTATCAATTCTTAACACATCGCCAATTTCTACAAAAAGAGGAACATTAATTGTAACACCTGTTTCTAACGTTGCAGGTTTATTGGCTCCTGATGTAGTGTCGCCTTTAAAGCCTGGTTCTGTTTCTGTAACTTCTAACTCAACAAAGTTAGGTGGAGCTACTGAAAATGGCTTGCCTTGGTAAGATTGAACTAAGGCCATATCGTTTTCTTTAATCCACATAATCGCATCTTCTACTTGACTATGTTCAAATGGCATTTGTTCGTATGTTTCATTGTCCATAAAATAATATAATTGTCCGTCAGTGTATAAGTATTGAAGTTCTTTTGTTTCAATAATAGCTCTTGTAAATCTTTCTGTTGGGTTAAAGGTTGTTTCCTTGTTGGTTCCATTTAAAATAGATTTGATTTTAGCTCTAACAAAAGCTGCACCCTTTCCTGGTTTTACATGTTGAAAGTCAACAACTTCATAGATGTCTCCATCCATTTCAAATGTTATTCCTTTTCTAAATTCTCCTGCTGATATCATAAATTACCTCCTAGTTTATAGTTTAAATTATACCATATTCACACCTTTAATACATTAGTTTTAAAGTAGAAATTTCTTATTTATCTTCGACTTTTAGTGTCATTGTTTATTTTAATATTAATTGGTCTTCTTAATTTAGCTGCATCAATTTTATCTAAAAATTTTATAAGGTCTTCTTTTTTTAAGTCATCTATTTCTGCATTTGAAAAAGACCCACCTTCACCAATCTCAACTAGTTTTCCTTTAAAAGAAAAATTATGACCGTTTGTATTTATTCTTCCACCATTTGAAATTATAATCCCATAAAAATCAAAATCTGCATTTAAATCCATTGTTCCTTCCAAGTAGATGACTCCATTAAGGAGAAATTTTCCACTAAGGGACTGGGAGCTTAATTCAACTCGGTCTTTAATTACATAGGCCGACATACCTGAAAAGAAATCACTAATAATTACGTCTCCATCTTCAGACCTTCTTCCAACTAAATACTTATCGTTTTGATCTCTAATTAAAATATCATTTTCTAAAAATTCAAATACATTTGTATTATCGCTAAAAATTAGACCTGAATTTATTTTCTCCTTAAATATATCTAAGTAAGCCTTGTCTTTATCTTCTAAATAGGAATTCCTTATTACATTATTTTTCAAAAAGAAAATTCTATTGTATTTGCTAATATAGGCTTCTGCAGAAGATTTAAGTTTTTTATAGTCGCTTTTAATTAAGACTTTGTTAATCGGTTGGTCAAAATAATATTCTTCTGGAAAAATTTCTAAAGTTTTTTTATGATCAAATTCAGGAAATAAGTTTGCTGAAAAATTTTCGTGGCTAAGTTGAAGATCCTTGTCATCTTCTATGGAACTTATAAATAAATTTAGATATGACTCTACAATATACTTGCTTTGATAGCTATCCTTAATTGTTTGGCTTAGGACAATATTTTGATTTGTCACAAGACTAATAAAGATCAAGCTAAAGGCCATAAGAAAAATCACAATAATTAGTAAAACAGAGCTATAAGCAGAAAGCTTTTTATTCATATATTGCACCTCTAATATAATGGGAATACTTGAAAATCTCATCTCTTTCATCTGTAATTTCTAAGTATAAAATTTTATTTGTAGAGTCATAGTTGGCTGAAAAGTCTTTAATGTTAGAGGCTAACACATTTGAATAGAATAAACTTGAGTTAAATTCTGATTCATTTATATTTCCAATAATATTTCTCTTAGTGTTGTTTCTAATAATTTCCTTGTTATCAAAAGTATAGCTTGTGAAACTATAATCTGAAGAAGTTTTATTGATTATAAATATACTCAGTTGTTTTGAGCTAGCTATATTCATAAAATTTTTTTCTAGTATATAGTCTGCCTTATCAATTTCGCTAAAAATATAATCAGCTGTATAATAAATTTCACTATCTAAGCTATTAGAGCTTATAATTTTGTCAGAAAGTTTAGTTGATGAAAAAATAAATGAAGAGATTAAAAGAAAAATAACAGACAATATGCCTATTCCAAAAACAAGCTCAACTAAAGTAAAGCCCTTAGTCTTTTTTTCTAGCATAAGAAATAAATGTAAGTTCTTCATCTAGGTCCTCACTTCGCACAGTAATTTCTATTCGCTTTAAGTCACTTGAATAGGAATCTTCATTGATTTCAACTTTGTATTTTTCATTATCACTACTATAAGTTATTCCTGCTAGGCTTTCTTCCATAGCAGCATTTCCTATTCTTGTCATAGTATCTAAAGTACTTGTCTTTAAATAAATTTTACTTATATTTACATAGGTAGCCATTATCCCTAAAGCAATTAAAGATACAATAAAGGTTGAAATTATAACTTCCATAAGGATAAAACCCTTGTATTTTTTCTTCATATTTCTTCAATCCTTATTTTTCCTGTTACAGGTCTCAAAATTATTTTATAAGACTTATCTTTGCCTTTAAAAGCTAAGGTACCTGCAGTTGGTTTTAAATCATCATCCATTGCTGGTCTAGCATTTTCAGTGAAAATAAATTCTTTAGTATTAGATTCTCCTTCATCTAACTCTAGTTTCTTTAGCTCAACTTCTTCATTATTAATTGAAGACTTGTAGTTCTTCTGACTAAAACTTATACTTTGCCTTTCTCTTGTTGATAAGGCATAATTTTTTGTTTGATTAATACTTATTACTATCGCTTTTAATTCTTGTCTTTCTAAATAATTATTAAAGCTTCTACTATTTAGCAAAACTAAGGATGTTAAAATTGCTAAAATAGCTATGGTAATAATAAGCTCAATGATAGTAAGTCCTTTTACCTTTCTAGTCTTCATAAAGCAACAAGTTCCTAAAGGTTAAATTTTCCCAAGCATAATTATCAGTAACTATAGATTGGAAGCTTAAAGGATATTTGTAATTTTTATCAAGGTATATATCTATAGCTTCATATCCATCTACAAGCTTTGTAAAGTCAACAGTATATAGAGTCTTAGTATCATCTAAAAAATATATTTTTCCCTTTAAGTCATTTGGTCCGTTAAGTTCAAAAGAGATTTTGTATACGTTATAGCTAAATTTAATATCAAAGTCAGAAAGAACAAGTTTATTCCTAAATTCAAATTCTAATATCTCATTTGTGCTTTCTTCTTTTAATTCGTCTACATTTGAAATATCAGCTAATTTATCTAAGTTAGCACTTATAAAATCACTATTAAAATAAAATGATTCTTCCCATATCCTTAGATCTTGATTGTGTTTTTTATTATTGTCATCTATAAAGCTAAAGCTAGAAATCTCCTCTTTATTAACTTCTGCATTTTCTTCTGGCTTTTCTTCTTCAATAATTTCTTTGTCTTCAGATTTTATAACGTCTTCTGCCTTATTGGCCTTTTTTGATCCAGAAGACTTAGAGTTTCGACTATAATCTAAATTAACTTCCTCCTCTTCTTTACCATATAAGGCAGCTAAAAGAGACTGGTCGCCATTTTCAAGTGAATTGTTAGACTTGTTATTATATTTATAATTTATGCCTGTATATGGAACTTCCTTTAAAGTATATTCTCTTACAGTTATATTTGCCTCAAAGTTATTTTCATCAAGTCTATTGATGCTAATATTTCTTAAATAAAGTTCATCATTTGACGTTATCAAGCTTAAAAAACTTTCAATGTTTTCTAAGCTATCAGAAATAAGAAGATTTTTATCAATATAAAAAACATTTAAGTCCTTCCTCTTTTCCATCATTACATTTGATATGTTAAAAGAGTTAATATTGATAGGTCCATCTTGGCTAAGTTTTTCTAGGTCTAAGTTTTTACCGAAATTGTTGGAAGGTCCTTCAGCTCCTTCTAAAAATAATGAATTTTTATCAAAGTTAGATTTTTCTTTATTGTACTCTGCTAAAAGAATTTGATAGTCATCTTTGCTCATATAGCTTGCAGCTTCTGCATTTTTTTCATTTAAAAGTGCTTCTCTAATAAAGTTTAAATATACAAATAAAATTAAAAGAAGGGTTAATATGTATATTAGAATTTTTTCTCTTTTGCTTAAGTCCATAAAAAATTTCATTTAACCTCTCCCCTATAAGAAAATTTATAATAGCCATCTTCAAAGTTCACTTCACTTAAAATAAAGTTTTCTAAACTATTTTTAATCTCCTGGTCAAATTTGTCTAATAAGTCAGAACTTAAAGAAAGGCCTGTTAGGCTTATATCTTGAGCATCAGAAGAAAATGAATTAATAAAGATATTATTATTGCTATTAGCAGAAAAAACTTCTAGAGACTTTAATAAATCTCTATCCATAGATTTTTTTCTGTCTAAGTCTTTGTAGAAATTAATCTTTTTATCTGTTTCTTCCTTTTTTATTTTAAGATCTTGGATGTTTTCTTCTAAAGCATTTACCTCTTCAAGGCTTACCATTTCTAAATTGCTCTTGTTGCTAGAATAAATGTTTTGAAATATATCTAATGCTATAAAGCCAACTAATAAAAATAATGGCAACAATAGTAAGACTATATTTTTAATATCTATTTTTTCTTTCTTTACTTCTATAAAATTTACTGGCTTCATTTTATTCTCCAAAATAATTTTCTATGCTAAATTGTCTAAAAGAAAATTCTATTCCAAAATTTTTATCAATGTAATCTTTTTCTTTATTAATAAAGTTTTTATCGCCAAAAATTAAAGCTTCTATTTGATTGTTAATTTGAATGCTTTTAGATAGGCTTTCTATCTCCTTTTGATAGTTTTTTTGATCAAAGGTTTTGTACTTATAAAATACTATATCTGCTTCTAAAACTTTTATTAACTCTAAAGAGCTTTCATCAAGTCTTAGTATTAGCACGTTTTTTATTTTATTATTTTCTATATAAGCTATGGCTTCGCTAGCAAATGTTGTAATATAAATATTTTTTAAGAATAAGCTGGCTAGTTTATTTGAAAAAATATTTATCAGGTCCTTGTCTATGCCATAAACTAAAAAATTCTCTCTCCAATAATTGTATTTTAATAAGAAGTTTTCTTTATTGAAGGGCAGGATTTTGTCTATGTTATAAGTATAATAACTATCTAAATCTGTTTCCTTTAATCCGCTTGCCTTTTCAAATCTAAAAATATTATTTGCAGACGATATTCTTACTGCCAAGTTTGCTTTACTATCTATAGTTGATAAGGTCTTTTTTAATAGATATTCCACTTGGTCAGGATCAATTTGTCCACTTGGGTCCTTATATATCTCACACTTGAAAATTTCTTCACCTGTTTCATTTTCTAGTTTTAATGTTGACCCATCTATATAATTTAGCAAATAACTTTTTCTTTTATTAAACAAAACTGCCTCCTAAAAACATCGTAAGAAAATATGCTATAACAATATATTTTGCAAAAGGGACTTTATCTTTTAAGCTTACTTTTTTAAAGTATAAAGCTAATAAGGAAATGACTGATCCCAGACAAAAAGTTAAAGTAAAAAATTTAAAATAGAACCAAGAATTTGAAAAATTAAGAGCAAGTATACCATTTAAAATAACATCTCCTAGACCAAAATTCCCCTTGGCTAGAAAGTAAATCAAAAAATACAAAGCATTTGCTAATAAAAAAGTTTCCAAAGAAAACTTAAATTTATAAATAAAAACCTTAACTAGAGTTATTAAAAACAGAAATACTAGCTTATAAAGAGATATTTCATATCCCTTCTCATCTTCTATAACTATAGCTATTAATATTATCAGCTCTAAAAGTATAATTAATATTTTTATCTTACTTGACCTCTGTTATTTTATTTCCTTCAAATTTAACTAATCCAGGTTCAATAATAATATTTCCACTTTCTTTTTCTTCTCTTATGGACCAAGTAGACTTTCCTGTTGCATCTTTAATAGCCTTGTTTATTTCAGGAAGTTCTCCACCTTCAATATTTTTTTTGACAGAGTCTTGGTTAATATCTGCCTTTTCGTCTTCCATTCGAGTTAAAATTGCAGCACTTTTAATAGATTGAACATTTGAGTTATGGGTTGCAGCAATTGCAGAAAGCCTAGCCTTGTTATACTGAGGTATTGCTATTGATACTAAGATGGCAATGATGGCTATACTAATAACTAACTCAACTAAGGTAAAACCTTTGACTTTTCTTTTCATTTTCTTCATACTAAACTCCTTTAAAAATTTACTAAATTTACCAAAGAAAACATTGGCAAGGCAATAGCTACTACTACAGTTCCAACTATAAGGGATACTATAATTATAATTAATGGTTCAAACAAGGCAGTTAATTTTTTAGACTTTTCACTAACTATATTTTTATAGTAATTGAAAGACATTTCCATAGTTGTAGCTAAACTTGATGATAATTCTCCTACGTTAACTAAGTTTATAAACATAGGAGGCAAGATTTCAATTTTGGAGAAAGTTTCATACAGGCTATGGCCTTCTAAAATATTCTTGTTTAAACTGCCTAATTCTTCTCGCAAATAAATATTGTTAATAGATTTTGCAGCCTTATTAATAGACTCTAAAGTTTCAATACCAGAGTCAATTAATAGGGCAAATATTCCTGAAAACCTTTGTATCTCATAAGATAAAATATATGATCCTATAAAGGGATAAGATAATCTCGCCTTAGAAATTCTAAGTTTAGTATCTTTTGGAAGTGCTTTTTTTATAAAAATTCCAAGTCCAATAATAGCTAATAATAAAAGCCAACCCTTATTGAGTAAAAATTTAGATGTATTTAATAATCTTTTTGTCAAAGCAGGCAGTTCGATGCCATCATAATAAGAAAATAGCTCAACATACCTAGGCAAGACAATATAAACCATCAACAAAGTTACTATTAAGGTCACTATTAGTAAAATACTAGGATAATATAAGGCATTTTTTAAAGTCTGCTTTGTTTTCTCCTCATCTTCATAATAGTCAGCCAGAATATTTAATGACTGGCCTAATCTTGATGAAACTTCACCTGCTTCAATTATTCCTATAACTAAGTCAGGAAACTTAGCTGTTTTATCAAAGGCCTGGCTAATTGAATAACCTTGATCTAAATTTTTATTTATTTCATAAAGACTAGCTTTTAAGTCTTTATTTTTTTCTTGGTCTTTTAATATACTTATTGCCATTTTAAAGTCTAAACCAGAATCAAGAAGAATGCTTAGTTGTTTTAAAAACTGGGAGATATCTTTTACTTTTAGCTTTTTACTTTTACTGCTTGAAGTTTTTTTAATATCTGTATCTGTAGTTTCTATATTTACTATTCTCAAATTAGCCTGATTAAAGTTGTATATAATCTGGTCCTTGTCCAAGTTAAAATATTCAGTTTTTCTATTTAAATCTTCATCTAAGTAAGTAACCTTGTATTTCATTTTAAATAATTTTTATGATTTCCTCAACACTAGTAGTACCATTTATAACTTCTTCGAAAAGCTTTTCCCTCATCGGTTTAAAGCCCTTACTTTTACAATATTCTAGTATTTCAAAATAAGATTTATTTGTATTAATCATGTCCTTAATCTGATCATCAATTTCTATAAGTTCAAATACTGCTTTTCTTCCAGTATAGCCATTTATACAAGCTGGACAACCGACTGCCTTAAAACTTTTTTCAATCCCTAGGTTAAATTTATCCTCATTTATTTCTTCCTTGCATTTAGGACAAAGGGTTCTTATCAGCCTTTGGCTTATAACTAAATTCAAAGCAGATGAAATTAAAAAGTTCTCTCCTCCCATATCCTTTAGCCTATCAATAGAAGAAATAGTATCTTTTACATGGAGGGTAGAAAGTAAATAGTGGCCAGTTATGGCAGACCTTAAGGCTGTTTCAACTGTCTCCTGATCTCTTAACTCGCCAATAAAAATTACATCAGGGTCTTGGCGCAAAATATTTCTCAAAGTATTTGAAAAGTTAAGGCCTTGTCTAGGATTAATTTGTACTTGGTTTATGCCTTCAATTTTATATTCACAAGGATCTTCTAAGGTAGTGATATTAATTTCTTCGCTATTAATTCTGTTTAAAATTGAATAAATAGTAGTTGTCTTTCCAGACCCTGTAGGCCCAACTACTAGAGTCATTCCATTTTGTTTTAGAAGATTTCTTTCAATTATTTTTATCTCTTCTTCCTTAAGTCCTAAACTCTCTAAAGTATTGTATTTAAAACTTGAGTCAAGTAGCCTTATAACAATTTTTTCTCCATAAAGAGTTGGTATAGTTGAGATTCTAAGGTCTATGTCCCTATTTTCATATTCAAAAGTAATTCTACCATCTTGGGGTAATCTGCGCTCCGCTAAATCTAAGCGACCTAATACTTTTATCCTGGTGATGATTATTTGTAAATGGTCTAAAGGCAAGTAATCTTTGTCAACAAGTCTGCCGTTAATTCTAAATCTAATTCGTAGTTTATCCTTTTGAGGTTCAATATGTATGTCGGAAACCTCATTTGAAATTGCTGTTTCTATTAGATTGTTTAAGTAGTTAATTATTTCTATGTTATTTATTTCGTCTTGGTCTTCGACTTTAAAAATACTAAGCTTATTGGAAGATTTATAGATGTCTCTCTTCCCTACATATTTTAAAAGTCTGTCTAAATCTTCATCAGTAATGAGATAAACTTCACAGTCTCTTTTAAGTATGAATTCAATGTTCATAATTAAAGTCACGTCTCGTTTTGAAGCAAAAATAAAAACAGAATTATTGTCCCCATAAAAAGGAATAACTCTGTTATTTAAAAACCAAGCATAATCCAGCTTATTTCCAAGGCTGGATTTGTCAAAATTATTTATTTGTTCAATATAATCATTATAGCTTGTAAATTTATTCATCTAAGCACCTCAAATATAATTTTAAAATATACTTAGGTCTGTATTTTCTATTGAAAGATGGTTGACTCCTTTATTTCTAGTAAGTTCTAAAATTCCCAATCTTGTAAAGCCAATTACGTTTATAGGATTGGTGTATTTTTTACTTTCCTCATAAAAATAATTAAGCAACTTATCTTCATTTTTTTTATTAGAATAAGAAATAAAATCTATTAATATTATACCATAAATATTTCGCAAGTGTATTTGATTAATAATTTCTCTTACACAATTTTTGTTGGCATCTTTTGGGAGATCTTTGCCAGGATTGAAAAAACCTTTAGAATTAATATCTATAACATGAAATGCTTCTGTCTTTTCAAAAACTAGTTCAATCCCATTTTGTAAAACAATTCTTTCTTTAAATAATTCTTTTATTTGTTTGAAAACAGTAGTATTCTTCTTTACAGAAAAATCACTGTCATAGGTAACTTCATTATTTTTATATTTCTCTTTGTAAAGATCCATATAAGTTAAACTATTGCTTATAAAAGTAAACCCCTTATCTGAATCCAAGGATTCCAGAACATAATCATTTTTATAGAGTAGCTTTGGAGTTGGAGAGAAGTTTTTTTCTTTTTCTAAATACTTTTTTCTCTCAAAAAGATTTTTAAATTCTTCTTCAAGAACTTCTAAAGAAACTGTTTCTGCCGCTGTTCTTATTACAAAATTAGTTTTAGTGAATTTACTCTCAAAATAGTTTTTTATTTGCAGTGCTCTTTCCCTATTTTTAAATTTTTTTGAAATTCTGCTTGTAGAAGAAAAAGGGGTTAAAATAAAATACTTGCCCTTAAGCTCGTATTTTTCCGTTAACTTTGGCCCCTTACTTTCATTGCCATCATAAGTGACTTGTACTAGTAACTCATCGGTTTCTTTTAGGCTAGAAAATCTATCTGACTCAACTTGAAGAAGGCCGTGCTTGTCTTCGCCTAAGTCTACAAAAAAACCATTTAGGCCATTAACTTTATTTAAAAGTCTGGCCCTATATATATTTCCTACTTTAGATTCAATGTTTTTATCAAAGACGCAAAAATCAGTTAAATTATTTTCTAGGACTTGGCCAGTAAATATATAATTTTCATTTTCTTCTAAGAAGCTAAAACTTTTAAGGTCTATCATAGCATTTCCTTTTTATGAATGGAAATATCAACTGGGTCTATTTCAATATTATATTTTTTTAAAAGTCCTTGAATGAAGTTCATAGGATTTATAATTTTAGTATTTGAATTTTCTAATTTAGCCTCTAGGAAGTACTCCCCTGTTTGAAGTTTTATGAAATTTTTATTAATTTCAATGTGCTTAGTTATGTCTTCTTGAATTAACTCTCTTTCTCTTTTTTTCTTAGCTTTTTTTGTTCGCTCTATAATAATAGGCTTCTTATCAAAAAGATTTAATTCTTCCAAGTTCTTTTCAGAGTCAATAATAAATTCATAAATTGAATATGAAAAAACTTTACTTATGCTAGTGTTGTCTGCTAAAAAAACTTTAATAACCTGAACTTGTTTAGGCAAATAAGAATTTAATTGGTTCTTAAATTTATCTAAGTCTACTTGGTCATCAACTAAGTCTACATCAAATATTTCAAAGTCGCTAGAAACTCCTAAGGGCAGTGGATTTCCAAAACTCATTATCGGATGTGGATTAAAGCCTTGAGAAAAAGCAACCTGATAGCCTGTGTTGAAGACAGCTCTTTGTAAAAGATCAACTGTATTCAAATGCGATATAAATTTTAACTCATCATTTCTTGTATAAAATATTCTAAGCTTCATTAAAAGTCACCCACATCTCACAATTTTTTATTCCACAATTATTGCAGCCATTTCTACAGTCCCTTGTTGTTAGTCCCTCTTTAGATTTTTTTAATTCTCCTAATAAATATCTTTTTTCTACTCCTGGATCAATAATGTCCCAAGGTAAGATTTCGTCTTCGGACCAAGTCCTAAGATTGTACATTTCCATAGGAAGTCCAGCCTCTTTTATAGCCTCTTCCCAAATTTCATTATTAAAGATATCAGACCAGCCGTCAAACTTAGCTCCTTTTTCAAAGGCCTTAATTAGGGTTTTAGAAATTCTTCTATCTCCTCTAGCAATATATCCCTCTAAAACTGAAAGCTCAGGATTGTGATATTGGAATTTTACTTTTTTGTCTTTAATTTGATCTTTTAAATAATAAATTTTCTCTTTAAATTCTTCAACTGAGTTTTGTTTTAGCCATTGAAATGGAGTAAATGGTTTAGGAACAAAGCATGAAGTTGATAAGGTTATTTGGAAATTTCCTTTTATTTGTTCTTTTGGTCTAGAAAAGAAAAGATCTTTGCCAATGTCTCCTAATCTTTTTATACCATCTAAGTCTTCTTCCCTTTCAAAAGGCAGGCCTAGCATAAAGTAAAGTTTTACTTTTGACCATCCGTTGTCATATATTGATCTAAGTGCATTTATATAATCTTCTTCAGTGATATTTTTATTAATAATGTCCCTCATTCTTTGGCTGCCAGCTTCTGGAGCTAGAGTCAGTCCAGTTTTTCTCACTTCTTCAATTTTCTTTAAAACATCAATAGAAAGTGAGTCTACCCTAAGCGATGGAAGAGATACCCTTACCTTATTATCTATATATTTGTTTATAAGCTCATCTACTAAAAGATTTAAGTCTCTGTAGTCACAAGAACTTAGGGAAGAAAGTGAGACTTCGTTATATCCAGAGCTTTCAATTTGCTTGTCAATCATAGACATTATAGTATTAGGGTTTCTTTCTCTAATTGGTCTATAAATATATCCAGCAGAGCAAAATCTACACCCTTGAGTACAACCTCTAAATAATTCCACAACACTTCTTTGATGAACAGTTTCAAGATATGGAACAATTACCTTGTCTAACTTAAAGCATTTATCAAAGTCGCTAACATAAACTTTTTTTATTTTATCTGGAAGAAAGTCATATTTTTTTTCATAGCTTAAGATTTTTCCGTCTTCGCCATAAGTAACATCATAAAATGAAGGAACATAAATTCCTTCTAGTTTTGCAGCTTCAAATAAAAAATCTCTTTTCGAAGCATTTTTTTCTTTCATATTTTTATATAGGTCAAAAAGCCTTAAGTTTATTTCTTCACCTTCACCAATTATAAAAAGATCAATAAAGTCTGCTAAAGGTTCAGGATTATAAGCACAAGGACCTCCTGCAATTACAAGAGGGTCATCTTCTTTTCTATCTTTTGCTAACAAGTTAAGACCAGATAAATCTATCATGTTAAGAATGTTGCTATAGGACATTTCATATTGTAGGGTAAAACCTATAATATCAAACTCATCTAAAGGTCTTTTATTTTCAAGGCTGAAAAGTTTTATGTTTTCTTTTCTCATCTCATCTTCCATATCGATCCAAGGAGCAAAGGCTCTTTCACATAAAAAATCTGGATTTTCATTGGTCATAAAATATAGAATTTGCATGCCTAAGTGAGACATACCTACTTCATACACGTCTGGAAAACAAAAGGCAAACTTTACCTTGGCCTTATCAAAGTCCTTTACTATTGAGTTTTTTTCGCATCCTATATATCTAGCTGGTTTTTCAATTTTTTTTAATATTTTTTCAAAAACTTTTTTGTTCAAGTTTCCTCCTTAAGGTATTACATTCATATCAATTGGAATAGTATCTGCTTCTTCTTGTCTGTATAAGCCCATATACTCCGCAATAACTTCTCTTACAATAGGAGAACAGTTAGGTCCACTTCCACCTTGAAAAATTACTACACCAACAGCGATTCTTGGATTGTCATAAGGGGCAAATGCAACTTCATAAGCAAAACTATCATATTTTTCTTTTGTTACTGGATTTACACCGCTTCTCTCAGCAGTTCCAGTTTTTAAAGCAACTTTAACTGGAAAGTCAGCAAACACAGGCTTGTTTAGACCAGATATAGCTGCCAAGCGCATTCCCTCTTTTAGATAAGTTAAATTGTCATAATCATTAAGCTCTATTCTTTCTCTAGTGTTTTCACTAGTAAATTGAACAACGCTATTGTCAGAATTCTTTATATTGCTAATTAAAGTTAGTTTATTCTTATATCCATTGTTTGCAATACTAGCAACATAATTTGTCATTTGAGCTAAAGTATATGAATTTTGCCCTTGGCCAATTGTTATATTAATTGTATCAGCAATAGTCCATCTTGATGACTTTAAATAGGTGAACTTTATAATATCTGCCAAGGTATCTCTAGTGTTTTCTGAAACTTTTTTTGTGCCATCTAAATTAAGTTTTGCTAGATTGTCATAAACTTCTTTTAAGGTCAGTTCCTCTTCAAAATCAACCCAAGATATTATATTATCTATAGTTTCTTGTCTAAGATTTCCTTTAAACTCAGCTTCGCCATAATAAAATTTATCAATGTTGTTTTCTAGCCAGTTTCTTAAAGAATCTTTTCCCGCTTGAACTTTAGATGCAGGTTTTGGTACTCCAAAGGCTGACTCTTGTGGAATATTTATTTCTAAACCAGTTTTGCTTCCTAGACCAAACTTTTCTGCCATTTTTGAAATATCATCTATTGTTAACTTTATTCCAATTTCCTCACCAGTTTGTTGGTTTTTGCCTAGGGCCAAGGTGTAGAAGAAGTAGTTACAAGAATCTCTAATTGCTTCCACTATATTTAAGGGGCCATGCATTTGTCTGCTTTGATTCCAAAGCCAGCAACCAAAGGTTGTATTTCCTATTTCTATATAACCTCTATCATCAATTTTTAATTTTGGGCTTAGGCCTTTTTCTAAACCAGCTAGTCCTGTTATCATTTTAAATGTCGATCCTGGTTGAATTGATGTTTGTGTGGCAACATTATAAAGAGGTCTTGCTGCTAATGGATTGTTTTGATCTTCTGGTATTAGGCCATCCCAATCAGCAGCAGATATTCCAGTAGCAAATAAATTAGGATCATATTGAGGATATGATGCCATGGCCAATACTTCTCCTGTATTTACATCAACTGCCATTACTGCACCAGATGTAGCATTAGTATAAGGTTTTTTCTTATCAGTAGACCAAACTACATCATAGTCTCCCCAATTACTATGAACAGTTCCGCCTTGTCTTATTATTCTTAAAATTGAGTCAAGGGCAAATTCTGCTCTTTTTTGTAACTTATAATCTATTGATAGATAAATATTATCTCCAGGTCTTGGCTTTATTTCTTCTAAAACATTTGTTGTATTTCCATAAGTATCAACTTCAACTCTTTTATAGCCGTTTTCGCCATATAAATTTTTTTGAAAGCTCTCTTCTATTCCAGTTTTACCAATTAAAGTATCTGGATTATATTTTTGATTGTTTATATATTCTTCAATCTCTCCAGCTTGTGAGATTTTACCCATGTAGCCTAGAATATGAGAAGCTGTTTCTCCATTTGGATAGTATCTTACAGGCTCTAAAGAAACTTTAAAGCCATCGAAGTCAGCTAGATTTTCTTCAATTTTAGCAACTGTATTGTTTTTTAAACCATAGCTAAAGTTAACTGGTAAATATGCTAGGTTGCCATATTTTTCTAACTCATTATAAACGTTGAGAATTCCATAAACCTCTGCTAAAGAAAGGTCATCTTCCAAAGAATAATAGTCTTTGATTTTTTCTAGAATTTCTTCATTTGTATTGCTATCGTTTATTCCAAATTTCTTATAAAATACTTTTAGGTTGTTTAAAACGACATATTCAAATCCATTAGCTATTGATATACCTGAGTTTACTCCATCTTGAATTAATTGTTTTTGGGCATATTTTAAGATATTTTCATCTTTTAAAAGTTCTCTAAGCATGCCTTTTTCAACTATTTCTTGGTAAATTCTATCAATGACAATTATTTCATTTGTATTTGTATCAGTTTCCAATCTATAGACAGGAATGCCTTCTTCTATTTTATAGGAAAAATTAACTTCTGATTTTTCGTTTTCAAAAATACTCTTTACTGATTTTGCAATATTAAATTCATTTTCAACTACTGGATGTTTTAAAAAGTTTTTTAAAGAATTTGCTTCAAATAAGATAATAAAATCTTGTTCAGCAGTTGTTTCCATAGTAACTTGCTCATAAGTTTCCATTAATGTTCTCTTCAAGTTTTCAAATGAGTTTATATAACTTATTGAAATGTTGTCAAGGACTATGTTTTCATTTAATTCTCTATCAACTAAGATATTGTAAATAATTTCTCTATTAATAGGACTAGCTAATAATTTTTTTAAAATCGTTTTATTATTTGCCACCATTTGTAATAGAGAGCTTTTTGCATCAGTTCCAACTTCTATTTGATTTTCCCTGTACCAGGATGAAAGATCTATTCCCTTTTTGAAATCAAATATTATTTGCTGGTTTTCTATCTTATAGTTTATTGGAACGACTTTAGAATTAAACTCTAGGGAATTTATTATGTTTTGAACTGGGAAATAGTAAAATTCATTGTTAGAGCTTTTGTTATAGTAATATTTGTCAATAATGGGTCCTAAAAGTTCATTTTCAATTATAATGTTTATTACCTTATCTTCAGGGCTCAAGTCAGTTTTAAAATAGTCACTAGTATCCATATATTTAAAATCATAAATTGAAATTGGAAAGTCATTATTGTAAGATATTGCATCTTTTTCCAACAAGGTTATGGCCTTTAGTATATATTTGTTTTTATCAGCAGCTTTTAAACCTTTAAATTCATCTTTTAAAATTTGCAGGGTAAACATAGGCTTGTTGCCAGCTAGCAAAATACCATTCCTGTCTCTTATCTCCCCTCTTGGTCCAGTTATATAAATATCTTTGATCCTTGAATTTTCAGATATTTCTTTATAGTATGAACCCTTGGCTATTGTTAAAATAGCTAAGCGTATACCAAGAACAGAAAACAAAATAAGAGTAATTAATGAAATTATTTTTAATCTTTTGCTTAAACTAATTTGAATCTCTTTCACTTGATTTTCCTTTTCTAAATTTTAGGATTTTAGGTAATTTTTTATCCCTTGGATACTTATTAAGGGATTCTTTAGACGAATAAGATCCCATTAAATAAAATATTACTACCGATACTAAGGTATTGGCAGAAAAGAAATTATAAATAATTTCAGAAAAGTTTACCTTGTAGGATAAAAAATAATATATTATATATATAAATATGTTGTAAAGAAGAATGCTAACTGCAGTATATAAAACACTAGTTCTAAAATTTTCAGAGAAAATATACTCAGATATTTTGTTAACTAAAATCGCTATTACAAAAAATACTAGAGCACGGACTCCAAAATTTGAAGAAAGTAAAACATCATAAAATATTCCAGCTATCAAAGCAATAGCATAGGCCGTTTTTTTAGAAAATTTTTGGCTTGTATATGCAACATAAATTAATAAAAGATTAGGACTTAAAGAAAATAGTAAGCCATTATTTACAAAAGAAATTTGTATTATCAAAAGTAAATATACATATAAATAGTAGCGGAATCTATATATGAGATTTTTAATTTCCATAGTCTTCCTCTAAAATTACCATAACATTAGTTAGCTTATCAAAATCAACAGCTGGAACTATTGTAATGTTTTTTCTTAAGTTTTCTTCGTCATTTATAACATTTGAAACTCTTCCAATATATATTCTAGGTGCATATAATTCTCCTAGGCCAGAAGTATAAACTCTATCGTCTGCTATAATATCACTTTGACTATCAAACATATAGCCCTCTAGAGTTTCTCCGTTAGTTTGGTTGATAATTCCTCCATCTTGGGTTCTGACGTTTGTAAATGAAAGTGAATTGTTTTCTTCTATTATCAATGATATTTTTGAAAAGTTATCTCCAACTTCTTCAACTTTGCCAACAAGACCTTCAACTACAACATTTTCGCTAGACTGAATTCCTACTATCACAGTATCATTGACTGAAATGCCACTAGAAAGACCTTTGTCTATTAAAATCTTATCGTTAAGCTCATTAGATTTACCAATAATGCTTGCCTTTACAATATTAAAATTTGTCTTACTAATAAGTTCGTGTTCATTCCTCAAATAATCAGTTCTTGAAATTATGTCACTTAAAGTAAGGTTTTCATCTTTTAATTTTATATTTTCTTCTTTTAAAGCCTTGTTTTCTGACATTAGTGATGGAATATTTAAAATAGATTTTGCAGTAGAAGAAACTGCATTAACACTTTTTGAACTTACAGCAACTACAGGGCTAATTATGTCACCAATAAACCTCTCTACTGTATCAATAGATTTTTTTCCTTTTTCACTAAAGCCTATAAAAATCATTAGGCATATTATTATTAAAGAAATTATCAGTCTTTCCTTATATCTTTTGTAATTTTCACCCATTAAAAAATTCCTTCTTCTAAAAATGAATAATAAACTCCATCACCGATTATTACGTGATCAATAACTTCGATTCCAATAAGTTTCCCTGCATCCTTAAGTCTCTCAGTTATATTAATATCTTGAATGCTTGGTCTTGGGTCCCCACTTGGATGATTATGTAGGAGTATAATTGTATGTGCATTTCTTCTTAGAGCCTTTTGAAAAACATCTCTTGGTTCAACTATAGTTTTATCAACTGAACCTATTGAAATTAGCTCTAAGTATTCCAACTCTTTTTTTGTATTTAATATAGCTATTCTAAACTCTTCTTCAGTAAGATATCTCATATCGTTCATAACTAAATTTGGAAGAATATGAGTCTCATTGATCTTTTCTCTAGTAAAGGCACTGTCTCTAAATGTTCTTCTGCCTAATTCAATAGCAGCTTGGACCATACAGGCCTTTGAATGACCAATACCTGGAACTTTCATAAAGTCTTCTACGCTAGCATTTACTAAAAACTTAAGGCCAAAGTATTCGTCATGAGTGTTTGCAAGACTTTTGCCCTTGTCCAATAGTTCTTGAGAAATTTCTAGGGAGCTTTTATTTTTACTTCCTGTTCTTATTATTAAAGCTATTAGTTCTGCATTAGATAATGATTTAGGCCCATGAAGGAGAAGTTTTTCTTGAGGTCTCATGTCTTCAGGTAGGTCTTTAATTTTATTCTTATACATATTAGCTCCTTAATAAATCTGCTTTAAAATATTTTTTCAAATAGTCGTTAATCTTACTAATAGGTAGACCAACTACATTAAAATAATCGCCATTAATGTTCTTTATAAGAGTTGAACCCTTGCCTTGGATAGCATAAGATCCAGCTTTGTCTTCCCACTCTCCTGTATTAATATAGGCCCATATATCCTCATCAGTTAAACTTTTAAAAGTTACATTAGTAATTTCATAGTCAACTACAGTTTTGTCCTTAGATTTTATAGCAAAGGCAGTAATAACTTGATGAGTTTTCCCACTTAGCTGTTCTAACTCTTTAAAAGCTTCTTCTGGAGAAGCGGCTTTTCCTAAGACTTTATTATCACTAAAAACAATTGTATCTGCAGAAATAACTAAACTATCATAATCACATTCTATAGATGCAGCTTTTTTCCTGCTTATAGACATTGAATTAGTTAGAGTATCATAATCATAGTTAAAAGTCTCATCTATTTCAGTCTTTATAACAGTAAATTCATCTGTAAATAGCCTTAAAATTTCTTTTCTTCTTGGAGACTTAGAAGCTAAAATTATTTTCATAAGATCCACTCCTTATTTTCTAGGTCTATAATACTCTCTAAGTTTTTACAAATATAATTAGAACTTAAACCTACAAAAAATCCTGTGAAAATTCCAATTATCAATAAAATTGATAGGTATGAAAACATCATTATATTATTTAATATAAAAGCTGACACAGCAACTTGAGCTATGTTATGAAATGAAGATCCTAGTATAGAAATTCCAATTAAAGAAAAAAATTTTTTTCCAAACTTTAAACCTATTATCATAGCAGTTGCTGATAAGAAAGCTCCAGAAAAACTATAAATAAAGCTAGAAACATTTCCACTTAAAAGCATCAACAATATACTTTTTAGTAGACTAATTAGAAAGCCACTTTTATAACCAAAGGATATTAAACCTACTAAAACAACGATATTTGAAAATCCCAACCTAAAGCCTGGAACCATAAAGGGTAAAGGCATCATTTGCTCAAATAAACCGATAATGGCTCCTAAAGTTCCTAGCAGTGAAATTAAGACGAGTCTTTTTGTATTTTTCATATTAATTCACCACATCAATTTCATTAACATCATTATCAGAGTCTGAAATAATTTCTACTACTAGCCTGTTAGGCAGGCAGACAATTATTTCTCCTGGCCTAATAATAAGTCCTTGCTTAATATCAATTTTATCTGGGCATGAAGCTTCAATACTCTTTACGCCATCTTCTGTAAACTCTAGAAGATTGTGACCATATTCTGTATCAACACTATATTTATAGGCCGCATTGTTTTTATTTATTTCAACTCTTTTTATTTCTTTGCCATTAACTTGAATTGAAGCATATTTTTTGCCTGTAAGGTCTTCGTTATTTAATTTATTTTTTGAAATAAAAAAGATTCCAAAACTACATATTAGAATAGCTAATATTAATAAGAAATCTCCAATTTTTAGTACTTTTTTCATAGTTCTTATTATACCATAAGTAAGGAGGAAACTAAAAAAATTAATAAAAAAAGAGTGAATTTTCATCACTCTTTTTTCTGTAAAATATAAAATTAATTAGCTTCAACTTCTTTGTTGTTGCTATTATTTACATTAAATTTATTGTTTTCATTAAACTTATTGTTGTCGTTGATACTGTCCTTATCGTCGTTTTTATCTTTGTTAATATCATATTCTGCATGAATTGTCTTCTTAGGACATTTTTCTACACAAACTCCACAGTTAACACAGCCAGAATAATCAATTTTTGCTAACTTGTCATCAAATGTAATTGTTTGTTCTGGACAAGATTTAACACAAATTCTACATCCAATACAACCAACTTGGCAATAATCCTTAACATCCTTACCAGCATCGTGAGAGTTACATTTAATAACAGTTTGAGCTGAATAAGGAATTAATTCTATTAAGTGTTTAGGACAAACTTCAACGCACTTATTACATGCTGTACATTTTTCTTTATTAATTACAGCAATGCCATTAACCATTTCTATAGCTCCAAAGGCACAAACTTTTTGACAAGTTCCTCCGCCCATACAGCCATAACTACATGCTTTATTGCCTTCATAATAAAGATTCATTGTCCTACAGTCTTCAATTCCAACAAAGTCAAATTTATTAGCTGCTTTGTCACAGTCTCCATTACATTTTACAACCGCAACATATTTTTCCATCTCCCCAGCTTGAACACCCATTATTTGAGCAACATGTTCAGCAGTAGGTTGGCCACCAACTGGACATGCAGTAACCGGTGCACTTCCTTCTACAATTGCATTTGCAAGACCAGCACATCCTGGAAAACCACAGGCTCCACAGTTTGCGCCAGGGAGAGCGTCAGTAACTTCAGTAACTCTTGGGTCTTCTTCAACATAAAAAACAGTTGATGCAAATTGAAGAATTATTCCAAATATTCCTCCAATCAATCCTAAAGCAACAACGGGTATTAATATTGTTTCCATTATTTACCTCCTCCTATACCAATCCTGCAAAGCCACTAAAGGCTAGCGCCATTAGACCAGCAGAGATTAGTGCAATAGGAACTCCTTGTAGTGATTTTGGCACATCTGCTAGTTCTAATTGTTCTCTTAAACAGGCCATTAGCATTAAAGCTAAGAAGAATCCAAGAGATGCTCCTAATCCGTTTATAATTGTTTCAAATAAATTGTATTCTTGAGTGATGTTAAGTACAGCTACACCAAGTACCATACAGTTAGTTGTAATAAGTGGTAAAAACACACCCATTGCAGTATATAGTGATGGACTTAGTTTTTTTATAGCCATTTCAACAAATTGTACTAATGATGCAATAACTAATATAAATACTATTGTTTGTAAGTATTCGATTCCAAATTGATTTAATACAAGTGTTTGTAAAAGCCAAGTAATAATTGAAGCTAATACTACTACAAAAGTTACAGCAAGTCCCATACCAGTTGCAGTTTCTGTTTTAGATGATACACCTAAAAATGGACAGATCCCTAAAAATTTCGCAAATATATAGTTGTCTACTAAGATAGTAGATACTAAAATCGTAATAATAGTTTTCATTTTTACCTCCTATGCCATTTTCTTATTAACAAGATGTTTAAATAAAGCAATGAAGTAACCTAAGGTTATAAAGGCTCCAGCTGGTGCAACTAGTACACCAATTTTTGGTATAGCATCAGGAAGAATTTGAACACCTAAAAGAGTTCCTGAACCAAATAGCTCTCTTATTACACCCATAACTAAAACAGCTAGAGTATAACCTACACCTGCGCCTAAACCATCAACAAGAGATGGAATAACCTTGTTTTTATAAGCAAAACCTTCTGCCCTACCTAAGATTAAACAGTTTACAACTATAAGTGGTAAGAAAATACCAAGTGAGTTATAAATATCAATGGCATAAGCATTTAACACCATTTGAACAATAGTAACAAAAGTCGCAATAACAACTATAAAGATTGGAATACGAATTTTGCTAGGAGTAACTTTTCTAATAGCTGAAACTACCATGTTAGACATAGCAGCAACAAAGGTTACAGCAACGCCCATAGATAGGGAGTTAATAACACTTGTTGTTACAGCAAGTACCGAACATAATCCTATTAATTGAATAAGGATAGGATTATTTTTAAATATACCGTCTTTAAAGACTTTCCATAAATTCATTTTAATCCTCCTTAATTAATTTTGATAATTGGCTTTAAATACAGCAACAGCTTCATTTAAACCATCTAATACAGCATCAGAAGAAATAGTCGCTCCTGAAATAGCTTCAATTGCATTGTCACCACTAGTTCCTAATACTAGTGAGTCAGCATCTGCAACAGATTTACCGTCAAATCTATTGTAGTATGATTCTTCACTAATTATGGCTCCAAAGCCAGGTGTTTCTCCATTGCTTAAGTTTCTATAACCAGCAATTGATCCATCAACATTAATCATTATTGCATTTTCCATTGCTCCACCATAACCATTTGATGTAGTAGTGAATATATATCCTGCAACTTCACCATCCTTCTTATAGTCTAAAACTGATAAAACTTTTGGATGGTCATTTTGGATACTTGCTAACTCTTCTGGATCAATTTCGTCAATTTCTACATCTTCACCTAAAACTTCATAGTATTTTGCATAAGATGCTTGTTTTGCATTTTCATCAATTACAGGAGCAGTAACTGAGTTTAGCATGGCCAAAGCTCCTGCTGCTATAGCTGCTATTACTAATAAGGTAAGTCCTAATTTTAAATATTCTTTCATCTATTTTACCTCCCCAAATACTTTAGGTTGGATATATTTATCTATTAATGGCGTAAATACATTCATAATTAAAATAGCATAAGATACACCTTCAGGCATATTGCCTAATACTCTTATTAAGGCTGTTAATATACCGCATCCAACAGCGAAAATTATTTTTCCTAAATCTGTAGTTGGAATTGTAACATAGTCTGTTGCCATAAAGAAGGCTCCTAAAAATAAACCGCCTCCTAGTAAGTGCCAAGGAATTAATTCAATTGATACACCTAAAATTGGTAACATAATTCCTGTAGAAAGTATAAATAATACAGGGATTTTCCAATCAATTACTTTTGTAATTATTAAATAAAATCCGCCTATAAGTAATAAAACAGCTGATGTTTCACCAATAACTCCACCTATTCTACCAATAGCCATATCTACAAGTGATGGTAAAGTTCCAGTTCCTTCTTTTAAAACTCCAAGAGGAGTTGGTCCAGTTACTGAGTCAGGCCATGTATATCCAGTCATTAGTTTTCCCCAAGAAGCCATAAGTAAAGCTCTAGCACCTAAGGCTGGGTTTATAAAGTTGTTTCCTATTCCACCAAAACTTTCTTTAACTATTACAATTGCAAAGAATCCACCAAATATTGGTAGCCAAAAAGGAACTGAAGCTGGCAAATTCATTGCTAGCAGTAATCCTGTTACAACAGCTGATAAGTCACCTATTCTTATAGGTTTCTTTGAAGCTTTTTGCATAATATATTCAAAGCAAACACAAGATGCAACTGATGTTAAAATTACTTTAACAGCATCCAGTCTAAAGAAGTATAAACTTCCTAAAATTGCTGGTAATAAAGCAATAATAACTTTTTTCATTAGGCTATTAGTCGATTCCTTACTCTTTATATAGGGATAACTATATATATCGAGTTTTGGTTGGACACTTTGATTTGTATTTAAATCTTTATTTTCCATATCTAACCTCCAATTAATTTCCTCTAGCCCAAATTTCGTTAATCGCACGTTTAATAGATTCAGCTAAATGTCTTTTTGCAGGGCACACAAATGAACAAGATCCACATTGAATACACTCTTCAACGTGAAGCTTTTTGGCCATATCAAAATTTTCTTTTCTTATAGCTTTTTCTAAAACTTGTGGATTTAATTTTACTGGGCATGCGTGTATACACCTGTCGCATTTAATACAAGGTGTCGGATCTCTAAAGTCCATATATTCTCTTGTTAAAACTACTATTCCTGTAATAGATTTAGTAACAGGACTGTCTAAGTCAAAAATTTGATGACCTGACATTGGTCCTCCAGAAATAACAGCTACAACATCACCTTTAAAGCCACCGCATTGATTAATAAGGTCAATAACTGGAGTTCCTACTTTTACCAAAATATTTTTTGGATTAGCAACTCCTGGACCAGTAACTGAAATTACTCTTTCAATTGAAGGTTTGCCAGTATAATATGCATCAGCTAAGGCTTTGAAAGTTCCGACATTTGAAACAAAGGCATTAACAGATCCACTTCTTTCTCCAATAGGGACCTTTCTGTTTAAGACTGAGTCAATAACTCTAGCTGAGTCGCCTTGTGGATATTTGGTTATCATACTAGCTACTGTAATTTTTTCAAAATCTGAAGCAGCCTTGTCTAATAAGTCAATAGCATCTGGCTTATTGTCTTCAACTGCTATGTACCCAGCATCAGCGTTAAGGGCATCTACTACTAAGGCTACACCCTTAACAACATCTTCTGGATGCTCTACCATTGTTCTGTGATCAGAAGTTAAGAAAGGTTCGCATTCAGCTCCATTTGCTAAAATAGAGTCTACTCCCTTTCCTATGGCTCCATTTAATTTTACATTAAAAGGAAAACCTCCACCACCCATTCCTATTATGCCTGCATCTTTAGCTACTTGAACTAGCTCTTTTGGATCAACCTCACCACTTCGATTTTTTGTTTCATAAACTACTTCATCTTCAGAGCCGTCACTTTCTATGCTTATACAAGATACTTTCTTTCCTTCAGCAGTAAACATTTCCTTAATATCTACAACTGTACCGGAAATACTAGCATGTACGCTACTAGAATAACTAGCTTCACAACTACCAATTAATTGTCCTTTTTTTACTGTATCACCTTTTTTTACAAGTGGTTCACAGGCTACACCAGTGCCTTGTAAAACAGGTATATGAACAAATTTTGGTAAATTTTGTTTTTCTATTGGTTTTTTTTCACTGAACTCTTTAAATTCATTCATGTGAACTCCACCAGAAAAACTAATGTTATTAATCATAAAATATTCACCTCTTTTTTACGCTATTATTATATTAACACTAATTATAAAAATATCATAGTGCTAAAAGTCAAATTTATTGAAATTGTTTTAAAATAAATACGTTTCTAAAAGATTTATAAAGATTGACCTCTGTAGGGTCAATTTTACCTTGGATTTTGTCATCTACTAAAAGTGCATTGATTTTTATATAAAGTGGGACTATTGGCATATCTTCTGTAAAGATGTTTATTGCCTCTAAATAATAATTTTTCCTTTGTTCAAAATCACTTTCAGTTTTTAGTCTGTTAAAAATCAAATCTAAATTTGGATTTGAATAATTCCCATAATTTAAGCCAGTTCCTATTGCATCTGTACTTAACAGCATAGCCATATCAGAAATTTCAGTTAAGTTTATAGATGTTAAGGTTAAGTCAAAATTTCCACTTTTTAATTCACTTACAAACCTTGCTTTTTCTTCCTTAATTTCTTGGGAACTTAAACTTTCCATAGCCGAAGCTTGGTAATTAGTTTGAGCATTAATTCCTATGGCTCTAAGGTCTTCAACTATAAAGTCCAAGGCAGTTTTCTTTAGATCATTAGAGAAGTTTGTTGTTAGAGTAACATCAATTGTTTGGCCATTTGCATTGACCAAAAGACCTTGGTCATTAAGGGCTGTATAGCCAATTTCTTCCAAAAGCTTTTTTGCATATTCTTCATTGTAATAGGTATCGCTTTTTAGGCCATAGTATTCCATTTTATTTATGTTTAGAGGAATGGAAGTTTCAATCGCCTTACTTAAGTAAAGCCTGTCTATTATTCTCTTTTTATTAATAGACCTGCCTATGGCTTGCTTGATGATTTTTCCATTTTTCCCTGAGAATTTTTCTCTTTGATTGTTGAAGATAAGGACTTCCATTTCATTGGAATTAAACTCTTCGATTTTTATTCTAGGATTGTCTTGGTACTTGGCCCAGTTATAGTCACTTGACTTGACAATATTTACCTGTCCTGTTTCAAAAGCAAGTTGGGCTAGTTTCTCATCGTCAAAGATTTTTGCTATAACATTATTTATATATGGAATTTTCCCATGGTAGTTTTCGTTTTTTTCAAGCTCAATATGGGTTCCTTCTTTTATTTCTTTAAGTTTATAAGCTCCACTTCCAATTAATTTGTCTTCTTCACCTGCTGCTAGGTCTGCTGGTATTATTGGAAAAGTCAACATATCTAAGCATTGGGCATAAGGCTTGTCAAAGTTAATGTCAATATTTCTTTCATCAAAGGTTTCCATGGTCATAAATTTATCTTTTACTTCTTCAAAATTTGATCCTACTATTTTTTTAAATATATTTTTATAGGGTCCTTCTTGGTCTGAAGATAGTATTTTATTAAAGGTATAAATTATATCTTTAGATGTTAGCTTTTTCCCGTTATGCCAATAAAGATTATCCTTTAGGGTTAAGGTTAAGGTTAGTTTGTCAGGAGATAAGACATAGTGCTCCACTAAATTAGTTTCAATACTTCCATCTACGTTATACTCAAACATTGGATTATATATAAGTTGAGTAAGGTAATAAATTGATGAGTTTGAAGGATTTAGCGGATCAATTTTGTGATAGTTAATTATAGGTATAGTTATAAGGCCACCTGAGCTTGGTGATATAGTTGAAAGCTCTTCCTTATTAATTTCTATATAATCATAGTCTTCTTCGTTTTTCTTGCATCCAGTTAGTAATATAATAAGACAAAAAAGGATGACAAGCATTTTTACTGTTTTATTTTTAGTCATTTTAGCAATTTACTTAAGCCCTTCTAATAAATTTTTTAATTGGCCGTCTACTTCACTGTAGAGGTTTTCTAAATTTCCATTATTATAAATAATTACATCAGCTAATTTCTCTTTGAGTTGTAATTTTAGCTGAGATTTTATTTTATCTTCAGCTTCGTCAAGATTAATATGGTCTCTAAGCATTAGTCTTGCTCTTTGAATGTTTTTGTTTGAGCTTATAACCCAAGTTTCGTTTATTTGTGAATAAAATTTTGGATAGGAGTTTTTGCTTTCAAATAACAAGGGAATATCTAAAAATATAATTTTCTCCTTGTGCAATTTTTTTATTTCCCTATTGGCCTTCATATAAATTCTAGGATGCATAATTTCATTTAGTCTTTGTCTGGCATACCTGTCATTAAAAATTAATTTGCCAAGGCGCTTTCTATTAACTTTATCCTCATCTAAAACATAGTCACCAAAGGTCATAGAGATTTCTCTAATTACGAATCTATTTTCTAGCACTTCTCTTGATATATGGTCAAAGTCTATAACTTCATAGCCTAGGCTTTTTAAATATTTAGTAACTGTAGATTTACCACTGGCTATTCCACCAGTTATTCCTATTATATATGGTTTATTTTGTATCATACCAAGAGTCTCCAACTTCTAGGTCAACTAGTAACTTAGTTTTTAGTTCAACAGCATCTTCCATTTTGCTTCTTAAAATTTCCTTTACTTCATCTACTTCCTCTATGGGAGCTTCTAAAATAAGTTCGTCATGGATTTGTAAGATAAGTTTTGTCTTAAATTTTCTCTCTTCTAACTCTCTATAAACATCTACCATGGCTATTTTTATAATATCAGCAGCTGTGCCTTGAATTGGTGTATTTAAGGCTATTCTCTCTCCTGCACTTCTAATATTAAAGTTTCTAGATTCTAGCTCTGGAAGATATCTTCTTCTACCTAGTTTAGTAGTTACAAATTTATTTTCTTTGGCTTCCTTGACTATAGTATCCATGTAGTTTTTTACACCAGAAAATCTAGCAAAGTAATTGTCTATATATTCTTTGGCTTCAGCTCTTGGAATCTTTAAGTCTCTAGAAAGTCCAAAGTCACTTATACCATAAACTATACCAAAGTTTACTGCCTTGGCCCTAGATCTTAATAGTGGAGTAACATCTTTTGCTTCAACTCCAAATACTTTTGCTGCAGTTGTTGTATGAATATCGTCGTTATTGTCAAAGGCCTCAAGCATATTTTTGTCATCAGATATATCTGCTAAAATTCTCAGCTCAATTTGAGAATAGTCTGCATCAATTAACTTGTGTCCAGCTTTTGCCTTGAAAATTTTTCTAAGTTCTCTTCCCTCTTCACTTCTTACTGGAATGTTTTGTAAGTTAGGCTCTGTTGAGGAAATTCTTCCTGTGGCTGTAATGGTTTGGTTAAAGGAAGAGTGGATTCTCTTTTCCTCTCCAACTATATATGGAAACAAGCCATCGACATAGGTGCTTTTAAGCTTAGCAATAGTCCTGTACTTGATAATATAAGAAATTATTTCATGCTTGTCTTCAAGTTGTTCTAGGACTTCAATATTTGTAGAATAGCCTGTCTTGGTTTTCTTTACAGGTGGAAGGTCTAGTTTTTCAAATAAAATTTCAGAAAGTTGTTTAGGTGAATTTATATTAAATTCTTCTCCTGCCAGCCTATAAATATTATCGATAAGAAATTCAAGTTGACTATCTAAGTCTTTACCAATTTTTTCTAGTTCTTCTTGGTCAACATAGACACCAGTATATTCCATATCTGCTAATACTTTTGTAAGAGGCAGTTCTAAATCGAAATAGAGATGGTCCATTTCTTCTTCGGTGATTTTTTCTTTTTGTAAGTTATAAACATTCCAAATTGTCTTAAGGATGTTTACTAAATAAGAATCTTGAAGATCTTCATCCCAAGTGCTAATAGATTTTTTCAAATCCTTTTTATCAGGCATATTATTTGAAAGACTTACACCATAAAGATAGGCCAGTCTTTCTATTGAATAGTCGTTGTCTGATGGATTTAAAATATATTGGCCAAGGCTTATGTCAGCAGTATAATTTTTTAGATCAATGCCATTGTGAATAAGATGAAGGATATCCTCTTTTAATTCATAGCCTATTTTTTCTATAGATTCGTCTTCAAATAGCTCTTTGAAATCTTCCAGGCTGTTGATGTCATTAATGTAATAATTATTCTTGGTTTTTATGCCAATTTTAAATACTTTTCCACCTAAATAAGCCTTGTCACTGGCAAAAATTTTAAAGGCGAAAATTTTATCTTTTTTTATCTCAGTAATTATATCTATAAGACTTTTATTCTTTTCTGCTTTTATCTCTTCTTCTTTAATCTCTTCTGAGCTATCAGATGAAAGATTTAATCTATTTATTAATGCATTTAGCTGATATTTATTTAAAGCATCTGCAAGGTCTTCTTTGTTATAATTTCCATAAGCAGTTTTTGAATCATCTAAATCAATAGGAGACTTGGTGTTTATTGTGGCTAATTCTTTACTTAAAAACGCTATGTCCTTGCTAGAAATAATTTTTTCGTTGGTTTTGTTCTTTTTTAATTTGTCAGTATTTGCATAAAGATTTTCTATGTTGTCAAACTCGTATAAGAGTTTTAAAGCTGTTTTTTCTCCAACTCCATCGACTCCAGGAATGTTATCAGACTTATCACCCATTAGGGCCTTTAAATCTATAATTTGACTTGGGCTTATTTTCATGTCTTCATAAATTTTTTCAACTGTATACTCATCAAAATCTGAAATTCCTGTTTTTGTATATAACAAGCTGGTGTTTTTATCTACTAGTTGAAGATAGTCCTTGTCACCTGATAATAGATAAACCTTATAGCCCTTATCTTCGGCATCCTTAGAAAGAGTTCCAGCCAAGTCATCTGCTTCATAGCCTTCAAGTTCAAAATACTTTATTGAAAAGGCATTTAGAATTTCTTTAATGTAGATAAATTGTTCTGAAAGTTCTTCAGGTGCTGGTGACCTGTTGGCCTTATAGGATGAAAAAATATCTGATCTAAATGTTTTTCCCTTTAAATCAAAACACACTGCAATATTATCAGGCTCAATCATTTCAATGGCCTTTAGCAAAATATTCATAAAACCTACAAGGGCATTTGTTGCCTTTCCATCAGTAGTATTCATTGGTGGCAGGGCATAAAAAGATCTAAATAAAATTGAACTTCCATCTACAATCAAATAATTTTTCATAATTTCTCCTATTCATATTAAAGAGAGCACTTAAGTATAAACTCAAATGCTCTATCAACTTCTCTATTCTATTATATAATAAATCTAAAAAAACTCAAAGACCTACTTTTTCTTTAAAATATCTTTTAGAAACTCACCAGTATAAGATCCTTTTGTCTTTGCAACTTCTTCAGGAGTGCCCTTGGCAATAACTCTTCCTCCTCCATCTCCACCTTCTGGGCCTAGGTCAATAATATAGTCAGCTGTTTTAATAACATCTAAGTTGTGTTCAATTACTAAAACAGTATTTCCAAGTTCTACTAGTCTATTTAATACATCTACAAGTTTGTGGATGTCTGCTGAATGAAGTCCAGTTGTAGGTTCATCTAAAACATAAAGTGTTTTGCCTGTAGAAATTTTACTTAATTCAGTTGCAAGCTTTATTCTTTGAGCTTCTCCACCTGATAACTGAGTTGAAGGTTGGCCTATTTTAATATAGCCCAAGCCAACATCGTGCAGAGTTTGTAATTTCTTTTTCAATCTTTGGTGGACTGAGAAAAATTCTATGGCCTCGTCTACAGTCATATCTAAGACTTCGCTAATAGTTTTTCCCTTGTATTTAACTTGTAGAGTTTCTCTATTATATCTTTTGCCAGAACAAACTTCACAAGGCACATAGACGTCAGAAAGAAAGTGCATTTCAACTTTTATAATCCCATCTCCCTTACAAGCTTCGCACCTTCCTCCCTTTACATTAAAGGAGAACCTGCCTTTTTTATAGCCTCTAGCCTTGGCTTCGTTTGTTGAAGCAAAAATATCTCTAACTATATCAAAGGCTCCTGTATAAGTTGCTGGATTTGACCTCGGTGTTTTTCCTATTGGACTTTGGTCTATAGTGACAATTTTGTCTATATTTTCTTCACCTTCAATAGAATCAAATTCTCCTGGAATAATTGAAGGATTATTAAAGTCTTGCCATAGTTTCTTTGAAAGAATTTCGTTTATTAAAGAAGACTTGCCTGATCCTGAAACTCCTGTTACTACAACAAATTTCCCCAGTGGAATTTCAACATCAATGTTTTTTAAATTATTCTCTCTGGCGCCTTTAATAATTATACTTTTTCCATTGCCCTCTCTTCTTTCTTCAGGTATTGGAATTTGTTTTTTTCCAGATAAATATTGGCCAGTAATAGATCTCGGGTTTTTCTCAAGATCTTCAATGCTGCCAACTTCAATAATTTCTCCACCATGAACTCCTGCACCAGGACCTATATCTACTATTAGGTCACTAGCTCTCATTGTATCTTCATCGTGTTCAACTACAATTAAAGTGTTACCTAGTTCTGTTAGCTCTCTCAAGGTTCCAATTAATAAATGATTGTCTCTTTGGTGGAGGCCTATACTTGGTTCGTCTAAAACATAGGTTACGCCAACTAGTTTAGAGCCAATTTGTGTAGCAAGTCTAATTCTTTGAGCCTCGCCTCCTGATAAGGTTCCAGTCATCCTAGACAAGTTTAAATATCCTAGGCCAACATCTAATAAAAATTCAAGTCTGGCTTTTATTTCTCTTACAATTTGTTCAGCAATTATTGCTTCCTTTTCTGTTAGAACAAGAGAATTTATAAAGTCTAGTTCGTCTTGAATATTCATATCAGTAAAGTCAATTATAGACTTGCCATTAATTTTTATTGCAAGAACTCCTTCTTTTAATCTCTTGCCATGACAATGGGGACATTTAACTTCAGTCATAAACTCATCTATTCTGTCGTGAGCAAAGTCACTTGACCCTGTGTTATATCTTCTTAAAAGGTTGTTGAAAACTCCTTCAAAGTCCCCCTTATATTTTTTATCGCCAGAATAAAATGAATTAAAGTTAAAGGAGATACTCTTATTAGTTCCATTTAAAAGTGCATCCATAAAATCTTCAGGGGCATCTTTAATTGGTTTTTTAGTATCAAAGCCATAGGCTTTTGCTAATTCTTCTATCATTGTTAGATAGTAAGTTCCCTTTTGATTTGAATAACAAGCTATGGCTCCTTGGGAGATACTTTTATTTTGGTCTGGAATAATTTTTCTAATGTCAGGTCTTTTTGAAAAACCTATACCGTTACAAGTTGGGCAGGCCCCAAAAGGAGCGTTAAAAGAAAATAGTCTTGGAGTAATTTCGTCATAGGAAATTCCACACTCTACACAAGACATTGAAGTATTTAAGGTTACCCTTTCTCCATTCATCTTGTCTACAACTAAAATTCCATCTCCTTCTTTTAAAGCAAGTTCAATTGAATCAACTAGTCTTGCTCCCATGTCTTCTCTAACTATTAGTCTGTCAACAACAATATCAATATTGTGTTTTTTGTTTTTGTCTAAGTCAAGGTCTTCGTCAAAGGTATAAACTTCTCCGTCTACAATTACCCTTGAAAAACCATTTTTCTTTATTCTTTCTAAAACAGTTTTGTGTTGCCCTTTTTTATCTTTGACAACAGGAGCTAAAATCATAATTCTGCTGCCTTCTTCAAGTGAATGAATATAGTCAGCCATTTGATCAACTGTCATGTTTTTTATTGGTTTGCCACACTTTGGACAATAAGGTATGCCAATGTTTGCGTATAGTAGTCTTAGATAGTCATAAATTTCTGTAGTTGTTCCTACAGTTGACCTTGGATTTTTGCTAGTTGTCTTTTGGTCAATGGAAATAGATGGGCTAAGACCATCTATGCTTTCTACGTCAGGCTTGTCCATTTGGCCTAAAAACTGTCTGGCATAAGAAGATAAACTTTCTACATATCTTCTTTGGCCTTCAGCATAAATGGTATCAAAGGCCAAGGATGATTTGCCTGAACCAGAAAGACCTGTAAAGACAATAAACTTGTCTCTAGGTAATTCTAAATCTATATTTTTTAAATTGTGGACTTTTGCCCCTCTAATTTTTATTTTTTTCTCTGTCATATTTTTTCTTCGCCTTGTTGTATAATTTCTTTAACTCTTTTCCTCTGTCCCTGTATTCAGCAGCTCTTTCAAAGTCTAATTTTTCTGCTGCCTCTAACATATTAACTTCTGCAGCTTCTATCATAGCTGCTAGGTCATCAAGGCTTTCTTGAGACCTGTAAGTTTCACTTGAATCGGCAACTAAGGTAGAATCAATTATTTCTCTTATTGACTTTGATACTGACCTTGGAATAATATTGTGTTTTTTATTGTAGGCATCTTGGATTTTCCTTCTTCTATTTGTTTCAGAAATAGTTTTTTCCATAGAATTTGTAAGACCATCTGCATACATAATTACTTTTCCATTAACATTTCTAGCTGCACGTCCTGCAGTTTGGATTAAGGAAGTTTCACTTCTTAAAAACCCTTCCTTGTCTGCATCAAGTATTACTATTAAAGATACTTCAGGTAAGTCCAAGCCTTCTCTCAAAAGATTTATGCCAACTAGGACATCATATTCTCCAAGTCTTAAATCTCTTATTATTTCCATTCTTTCAATGGTATCAATATCAGAGTGCATATAGGTAACCTTAAGACCCATTTCTTTTAAATATTTTGTCAGGTCTTCAGCCATTTTTTTAGTTAAAGTTGTTACCAGGGTTCTCTCTTTGTTTTCTACCCTAGTATTAATTTCATTTATTAAATCATCAATTTGATTTTTACTTGGTCTTACTTCTATTATAGGATCAAGTAGGCCTGTTGGTCTTATAATTTGTTCAGCTATTAAATTTGTTTTTTCTTTTTCATAAGGCCCAGGAGTTGCAGAAACATAAATAGTCTGATTCATTAAAGACTCAAACTCATTAAATTGTAAAGGCCTATTGTCTAGGGCTGATGGAAGTCTAAAGCCGTATTCAACTAGAGTTTCTTTTCTAGACCTATCCCCTGCGTACATACCTCGAATTTGGGGCACTGTAACATGGGACTCATCTATTATTGTTAGAAAGTCCTTTGGAAAATAATCAATTAAAGTATATGGCCTTGAGCCTGGAGCCCTTTGGCTTAAATGTCTTGAATAATTTTCAATTCCAGAACAAAAGCCAACTTCCCTTAACATTTCTAAGTCATATCTCGTTCTCTGCTCAATTCTTTGGGCCTCAAGTAGCTTATTATTGTCTTCAAAATACTTAATCCTATCTTCTAATTCATCTTCAATGGTGATTATTGCCTTATCTACTTTTTCTTGGGTAGTGGCATAGTGAGATGCTGGAAAAACTGAAATATGTTTTCTAAAACCAATAATTTCTCCAGTCAAGTAATTGATTTCTGTAATTCTATCAACTTCATCTCCAAAAAACTCTACCCTATATACATTGTCAGACGATGAAGCTGGAAATATTTCTAGGGTGTCCCCTTTTACTCTAAAGGTTCCTCTCTTAAAGTCATAGTCGTTTCTATCATATTGAATTTCCACTAGCTTATTAATAACTTCATTTCTATCTTTTATCATTCCTGGTCTTAAAGATAAGACAAGCTGCTTGTAGTCAATTGGGTCTCCAAGGCCATAAATACAAGATACAGATGCGACAATTATTACATCTCTTCTTTCAAATAGAGACAAGGTTGCCGAGTGTCTAAGCTTATCAATTTCATCATTAATAGATGAATCTTTTTCAATAAAGGTATCAGATTGAGGTACATAAGCCTCTGGTTGATAGTAGTCATAGTAAGAAACAAAATACTCTACAGCATTTTCTGGGAAAAATTCTTTAAACTCACTAGCTAATTGATAGGCAAGAGTTTTATTGTGAGCTATTACTAAAGTTGGCTTTTGAACTTTTTCTATTACATTAGCCATAGTATAAGTTTTTCCTGATCCTGTTACTCCTAAAAGTATTTGATCTCTGTTTCCATTATTTATAGAATTAGCAAGATAATCAATAGCCTGAGGTTGGTCCCCTGTTGGCTCAAAATCTGAGTGTAAAATAAATTTGTTCATATCCTGCCTCCTTTTTTAGAACGTTTGTTTTATTGTAGTTAACTATAAAAACTTTGTCAACATTAATCGTCTTAAAATATTATCTAACAATAAAGAAAGTCGACAAAGCTGCCGACTTAAATAATCTTTTTTAATTCTTCAATAGCCTTCTGTAGTTGGTTGTCATTTTCTAGATTGTCTACACCAATCTTTGTAGTTTTATCATCTAGTTTAACCTCTACATCTGGTACTATACCCTTTTCGTGAATAGATATTCCATTTGGTGTAAAGTATTCGGATATAGTTAGTTTAATTCCATCTCTTGTGGAGAATCTATTTATTGTTTGGACTACTCCCTTGCCAAAAGATTTTTCTCCTATTAGTATAGATCTCTTGTGGTCTCTTAAGGCTCCTGATAAAATTTCAGAAGCAGATGCAGATCCACCGTTAATTAAGGTTACCATTGGTAAGTCTACCATCTTAGCATCTGAAATGCCTTCATCTACAATTTGTCCTTGTCTGTCTTTGGTGTAATAAATCAATCCTTCAGGCAACAAGGTGTCTGCAACATTTCTACAGGCATCTAAAAGTCCACCTGGATTTGATCTTAAATCTAAAATTATTCCCTTGGTATCAGGAGTTATTTCTTCTAGAGCTTGGGCAAACTCTTTATAAGTATTGTCGTTAAATTGAGAAATGCTTATATAGAGCATGTTGTTATCAAGAGTTTTTGAGTTTACTGTAATAACTTCTATTTCATCTCTTCTAACTTTTAAATCAAAGGTGGTTGGCTTTTCATTTTCATCTTTTCTTACTATAGTTAGTAAAACATCAGTTCCCTTTTTTCCCTTGATAAGTTTTGATGCTTTAGAAACATCTTCTCCTGTTACTTCTACCCCATCTACCTTTAAAATAATATCTCCTGGTAAAAGGCCAGCTTCTTCAGCAGGTGTATTTCTAATTGGACTTACTACAGTTACGTAGCCATCAGAAGAGCTTATATAAACTCCTATTCCAAAAAATGTTCCAGTAGTATCTTCCATTAATTCATCAAACTCTTCTTCTGTTAAATATTGTGAGTAGGGATCATTTAAAGCTGCAACCATTCCCTTAAGTTGACCTGTATATAGGTCTTCTTTTTCTACATTTCTCAAATAATAACTATTAATATAGTTTTCTAAGTAAATTAGCTTATTAACTTGATCACTTTCTATTTTATCTACAGTTCCTTTATTGGCTGACAAAGCATAAGAATTTAAATTTCTTCCCAAATTAAAAGTTATAAGGTTGCTAAAAACTATTAGTAATACCACTAAAAGAATTTTATTTTTCTTTTTCATAATTACTCCTTACAAATAAGCTAATGGATTTACAGTAGATCCATTAATTCTAACTTCAAAGTGACTATGAGAACCTGTTGAAAATCCAGTTGAACCCATAAGAGCAATAGTTTGTCCCCTGTCAACATAATCGCCAACACTAACCTTGTTTGAAGAATTGTGGGCATAAACAGTTACAAGGTCTCCTCCGTGAGATATCATTACAACATTGCCGTAGCCACCTTGCCAGCCTGAAAAAATTACTATGCCACTCATAGCTGCTTTTACTGGTGTGCCCATAGGAGCAGGAATATCAATGCCTGCATGGAATTTTTTTGTATTAAATATAGGGTGGATCCTATATCCATAATAAGAAGATATGCTAGAATAGCCTGGAACTGGCCATGATAGTTGGCCGTTTCCTTGGACAACTTCACCAGCTGCCTTTCTTCTTTCTTCTTCAGCTTTTCTTCTGGCTTCTTCAGCCTTCCTCTTTTCTTCTAGTTCCTTTTCGAGTTTTACTATTTCAGCATCTAAAGACTGAGTTAGCTTTACAAATTCGTTATATTCAGCTTCAGCTTGAACCTTGTCTTCTTGAAGGATTGCCATAAATTCTAATTTCTTTTTATTATTCTCTTCAAGTTCAGCTTTCTTACTTTCTTCAGCTGCAAGTTTTTCCTTGTATTCAGCTTTTTGTTCTTTTAATTTATTTTCAGTATCTCGTATATAAGCAATTTGTTTGTTGGTAAATCTTAAAAGCTCTCTATCTTGATTTAAAATGTTTGTAACAACATCAAGCCTTTTTAACATATCTGAAATACTTGATGAGTCCATTATTATTTCTAAAAATACATAAGACCCGTTTTTGTATTCTTCTCTAAGCCTAGTATTAAGGTCATCTTCTTTTGAAGATAATTTTTCCTTGGCCTTGGCTAAGTTTTCTTCATTTTTTGCAATTGACTCTTCTAATTCTAAAAGTTGTTGGTTAATTTTATCTAGTTCATCTTGGGAGGTCATTATTTTAAAGTCTAAGTCTCTAATTTCTTGGTGGACTTGGTCTAGTTGAAGGTTGAGCCCTTGGATTTGACTCTCTTGATCTTGAACTTTTTCGTCCATTTGCTTTTTCTTGTCCTTAAGAGAATCAAGTTTAGCATCAGCAAATACTATATTGCTAGTAAATAACACCAAGACAAGTACAAATAAAATTAACTTTTTTACATTCTTCATAAATTTACACCTTTAAATATTTTCTTAGGGAAGCTATACTTCCAATTGTTCCAATACCAAGTGAAATTGCAATAAATATGCTGATTAAATCACTTTTTATATCTGCCATGTCTACTAAAGTAAAAGACAGATATTCATAAATACTAGTCCCATATTGGCCAATAAACATTTCATAAAGTTTAAAAATAGCAAGTAAAGCAAGAACTGCTCCTAGTAACGAATAGAAAAGTCCCTCCATAATAAATGGGCCCTTTATATAAGATTCACTTGCTCCAACTATTTTCATAATTTCAATCTCAGTTCCCCTAGATGAAATTGCAACTTTAATAATATTTGATATTACAAAAACACATAAGCTAACAATTATTATAAAACTTACAAAGGATCCGATTTTTATAGCCCTGTCTATTTTAATAAACCTGTTAATCCAATCTTGAAAATATCTACTGTCTTCAACTAGCTTATTATTTTCAAGTTCTTTAACTAGCTCTTCTGCATAGGCAATGTCAGATACTTTTATTTCCATTGATGATGGAAGAGGATTTTTTTCAATGCCATTCAAAACAAAGCCCTTGTCTTTAAACATTTCCTTGGCATCAACCATGGCTTGGTCTTTAGAAATATAAACAATTTCTTTTACCTCTTCTCTCTTGCTAAGCTTTTCCATTAAGTTATCAATTTGTTTAAAACTGGCATCATCGTTAAAGTAAACAACTATCTTGTCTAAGCTTTGGTTAATGTTGTTGACATAGTTGTTAATATTTAAAACACCTAATAGCAAGATTCCCATAATTAACATTACGGCAAAAATAGTCAAAATAGAAATAAAGCCCATAGCCTTATTTCTCCAAATACTTGTAAAGCCGTTAACTAGCATTGACTTAAATGATCTAAGGCTCCTCATAATAGTAGCCTCCTACATCATCTCTTGCTATAACGCCATTATCAATTCTTATAACTCTTTTTTGATATTGGTCAACAATATTTTTTGCATGGGTTGCCATAAGAACTGTTGTCCCATTTTTGTTAATGTTGTCAAGTATTTCCATAATTTCGTAGGCAGTATCTTCGTCTAGATTTCCTGTAGGTTCATCTGCTAATAAAAGTTGTGGTTTATTTACAACTGCTCTTGCTATAGCAACCCTTTGAAGTTCGCCACCTGATAGTTGATTTGGATAAGACTTAGCCCTGTCATATAAGTTTACTAAGGCTAAGACATTTGGAACTTGTCTTTTTATATCAGCTCCACTGGCTCCAACAATTTCTAAAGCGTAGGCCACATTTTCATAAACAGTTTTATTGGCTAGTAATTTAAAGTCTTGAAAGACTATGCCTAGTTTTCTTCTGTGAAATGGTACCTGCCTTCTGGAAAGTTTAGTTATATTTACATTGTCAATAAAAATGCTGCCCTTAGTTGGTAGTTCTTCATTTGACAAAAGCTTTAAGAGTGTTGACTTCCCTGCTCCACTTGGGCCAATTAAAAATACAAACTCTCCAAGCTTTATATTTAAATTTATATTGTTTAAGGCTATGACACCATTGTCATATTTTTTTAAAACATTTTCTAATCTAATCATAATTTCCCTTCATATTAGTCATCCACTCAATATTATAGTATAATATAGGCAAAATTTAAAGTGGTGATAATAAATGAATAAGAATGTGTTAAGAAAAGAAATGAAAGAAAAAAGAAAGTCCTTGGATGTGAAAAAGAGAAAAGAACTGTCTAAGCAAGTTCTTGCAAAGCTTATAGCTAGCGAGGACTATAAAAATTCTGAAAATATTTTTGTCTTTGTAAGTTTTGGAACAGAATTATTTACCCATGATTTCATCAAAAATTCAATTTCATCAGGTAAAAATATTTATATTCCCTTTATAGATGAAGAAAAAAATATAATGTATGCCAGCAAATTAAATTCATTTGACGATTTAGAACTAGGTTATTATAATATTCTTGCCCAACCTGTTGATAAAATTAATGTTGTGAATCCAAAAATATTAGATTTAGTTTTAGTGCCAGGATTGATTTTTGGAGAAAATTTTTATAGAATTGGTTATGGCGGTGGCTATTATGACAAGTTTTTAAGTCAAGAAGGTGTAGCCGCTAAAAAAATTGGAATATGTTTTGATTTTCAATTAGTTGAACATGTTGATTTTGAACCTCACGATGTTAGTTTAGATGAAATTATAACAGATGTGAGAACAAAAGAAAGGAAATAATTATGAGTAGAACTCAAGGAACTGTTGCAAGAGGTATAAGAACTCCTATAGTTAGAGAAGGAGACAATGTTGTTGATATTGTTTTTCACTCAGTTTCATTAGCAGCTGAAGCTGAAAAATTAAAGCTTAAGGACAAAGATGTTATTGGCATTACTGAATCTCTAGTTGCTAGGGCCCAAGGAAATTATTGCACAACTTCTGATATAGCTAAAGATATTGACGATATGTTTGATGACCATATAGGTGTAGTCTTCCCAATTCTTTCTAGAAATAGATTTTCACTTATTTTAAAGGGAATTGTTGAAAGTGGGAAAAAAGTTACCCTCTTACTAAGTTATCCATCAGATGAAGTTGGTAACCATTTAATGAGCCTAGATAAGTTAGATGAATTAAAGATAAATCCTTATGACAGAATTTTAACTGAAAAAGAATATAGAGATCTTTTCGGCAAAGAAGTTTACCACGAATTTACTGGCATAGACTATGTAAGAATGTACAAGGACATTGGAGGAGATAACTTAGAAATTATTTTTGCCAATGACCCAAGAGTAATCCTTGACTATACAGACCAAGTACTAGCTGCAGATATTCACACCAGAAAGAGAACAAAAAGACTTTTAGAAGAAGCTGGAGCAAAAAAAGTTTATACTCTAGATGATATTTTAAATAATCCAGTAAATGGATCTGGTTATAATCCTCAATATGGAGTTCTAGGATCTAACCTAGCATCTGATAATGAACTAAAGTTATTTCCTAGAGATGGCCAACAATATGTAGAAGCCATTCAAAAGAAATTTTTAGACTTCTATGGAGTTAAGGTAGAAGTTATGATTTATGGCGACGGGGCCTTTAGAGATCCTGTAGGAAAAATTTGGGAACTAGCTGACCCAGTTGTATCCCCTGCCTATACTGAAGGCCTAAAGGGAATTCCAAATGAAATTAAAATCAAATACATTGCAGATACTGAACTTGAAAATGTTTATGGAGAAGACGCAGTTAATATGATTAAGCAAAAAATTTATGCCAAAGACCAAGACCTATTTTCAAGAGCAGAGTCTTTAGGAACTACTCCTAGACAAATAACAGACCTTTTAGGATCCTTATGTGACCTAATGTCTGGTTCTGGAGACAAGGGCACACCAGTTGTCTTAGTCCAAGGATATTTTGATAATTTTGCAAGTGAATAAAAAATAAAATCCCAGTTTAAGCTGGGATTTTTTTATCTCTTATATCTATAAACAACTCTTTTTCTCTTAGTTGAAAATCCTATTAAAATTGAAAATATTACGGACAAAATTAAATAACTTATAAAGCCAATCTTTTTGCCAATAATTGTTAAAATAAAAATATAGGGGCTTAAAAAAACTTGGGCTGGTAAAATAATTATATTTAAATTGTCGGCCATATCAAGACCACCAGATAAACTAGCTAAAGTTAAAACAATAAGGCCAAATATAAAAACAAAAATAAATGAAAAAAAGTCAGTTCTAGGATTTTCTTTTATACTTGCTGTCTTGCCTAAAAAATAAAATAGTAAAAAATATATTAAAAGAAAAAATCCTTTTATCAAAAAATTATCTAACCTAATCAATGAATTTACAAATAGCCTATTTAGAAAAAATAATAAGACAAAGCTTAGGAGAATAATTAAAAAATATGAAAAGAAAACTCTTATATTGTTTTTAAACATTCTATTTCGCACCTGTTGCCCCTTCTGAAAGCATAATGGCCTTCATTCCATCACTGGCTACAACTGATCCATCTTTCATTATCCAAAGAGCATCAACATTTTTATTATTATCTACCAAGGCCCTGCCCTCTTCATATGGCATTAAATAAATTACTGTAGATAAAAAGTCTGCCAAAGCCGAGTCTTCTGTTACAACAGTTACTGCCCTAAAATAATCTCCAGGGTATAGGGTATCCTTGTCAATTAAATGATGGTAAACTTTTCCATCTACTACAAAATATCTTTGGTAGTCACCACTGGTAACAACACTTTGCCCAGATACAAATATGGTCTCAAGTATATTAGATTCTCCTTCTTTAGGAAATAATATGTCTGGATTTTGAATTCCCACTCCCCATCTAGCTCTAATTCCATCATTAGGGTGGCCAATAGACTTTACATTGCCGCCAGCACTAATTAATAGTGAGTCACAACCAAGCTCTTCTACTTCCTTGCAAACTAGTTCAACTGCATAGCCTTTGGCAATAGCACCTAGGTCTATTTGTGTGTTTTCATTGTCTATATAGACTGTTTTATTTTTTGAATCAAGTTGGATGTGGCTGATACCTGTAAAAGAATTAGCTTTTTCTAATTCTTCCCTAGTAGGTAAAAGATCTTCATTTTTTATATCTTCACTTGGGTCTAAGTTTTGATTTAAGTCTCTATAGTCAGACCAAACATTTAATAAAGCTCCTAGTGATATGTCTGCTTCGTCTGAGTATTTCTTATAATAATCAAGAGATTTTTCAATAAGATCAAAAAGTTCATCAGAAACCTTTACAGCTTCTTTGCCTGCTAGGTCATTAATGGTCTTGCAATTATTTATTCCTTCATAGTTGTTGTACTTGTCAAATTTTTTGTGCAAGTCGTTAAATCTTTTTTCTATATAATCATTGTATTCCTTGGCCTTGTCTTCGTTTTCTGCATACATAACTGTATAAACTACTGTATCAAAAGTGCCAAAAAAGTTATAGGTATACTTATCCTGGATTACTTCCTTTTCTTGGCAAGATGTTAAAGTCAAAGCACAAAGTAAAATTAAAATAATTCTTTTCATAAAATTAAAATACCATCCCATATAATACTTTCACTGCTGCTGCTAGGGCCATAATAATAAAAATTGGTTTTACAAACTTATCTCCCTTGTCTACAACTAGCCTTGAACCAACAAAGGCTCCAAGCATCATAGAAATAGCAACAGGTATTCCTATAGAGTAGTTTATTTTTTTATTTATTGCAAATAAAATCAAACTCATAAAGTTAGATGACAAATTTAAAACCTTAGAATTGGCACTGGCCATTACAAAAGAAAAGCCAAAGACTTTTATTAGGGAAAAAATAATAAAGGTTCCAGTTCCTGGTCCAAAAAATCCATCATAAAATCCTAAGACTAAGGCTACAATAATTCCTTTTTTTAAACTAGTTGAATCAAAACCCTGGTAATTATTAATAAGGCCAATATCTTTTTTCATCATTGTATAAATTCCTACAAGAATTAAAATAACTAAAATAATTGGCTCTAAAATAGTTGAATCAACTTTTAAAACAGTATATACGCCTAAACTTGCCCCTATTAAAGAAAATGGAGCCAGCTTTAACATTAAAGACCAATCAATTTTGTCAGACCTTGCATAGGTATAAGTTGACATTGATGTGCCAGCAACTGATGCAAATTTATTTGTTCCTAATAAGACGTGAGGATCAAGTCCTGCAATCATATAGGCAGGTATAGTTATTAGACCACTTCCACCTGCAATAGCATCGACAATTGCTGCAACAAAACCCATTATACATAAAAATATTATTTTCATAGTCTATTCCTCCTCATCATCATCTAAAAATTCTAAAATATCACCTGGCTGGCATTCAAGGACCTTGCATATAGCCTCTAAGGTTGTAAACCTAATGGCTTTGGCCTTGTTGTTTTTTAAAATAGAAATATTTGCCATAGTGATTCCTACTCTTTCGCTTAATTCTGTTACAGTCATATTTCTCTTTTCTAGCATCTCATCTAAATTAACAATAATCAATTTGGCCACCTCATATTGTTAGGTCATTATCTTCTTTGAGAATAGTTGCCTTTTTAACTAAAATAAATAAAATTCTAGAAAAAACTGCTATAACTAAAGATGAAATAATAACTAAAAAAAGAATAACTGCCAGTAAGGGTGTAAAATAATCATTAGATAAAAATAATATGCTAATGACAATAAATAAGAACAAAATTGTAATACTTGAAATAGCTACAATATTTAATGATTTTAGTGGCTTAGCTGTATAGATATCATCTGATAGAATATAAGTTGTCAAGATAAAAGATTCTATTAAGACCACAAAAAATGGCAAGGCAGAAATTAAAACTAAAATATTTACAGGTTTCGCTAGGTAGGCAATCTCCCTGTATGTTTCAATAGAAAAATCTACTAGCTGGGGCAAAATTGCTATAGCTGCATATAGCATTGCTAGACCTAAAACTACTAATATAAATTGTAAAATTTTAATTTGCTTCTTGTCTTTCATCTAATCACCTACCTAAAATTAATAAAACTATAATTCCAAAAATTCCAAATATTCCAACAAAAATAGTTGAAAAAATATTTATTTCTATATTTAATCCTATAAAACTTCCAAAGTAATTTAAAATATATAATAAAATAAAACCGCCAATAGCATTTAAAAATAACTTAGCCATAAGCTTTAAAGATAATTTAAAAATTTTTCCCAAAGCACTAAAAATAGCTAAGATTAATAAAAATAAAAAAATATAATTCATGGGCCCTCCTAGAATAATAATAACATAAAATGGCTATATAGAGAATGAAAATATAGTTAAGACAAAAAGAATATTAGAGAAGGAGAAGACTTATGAAAGAAATAGTTTTATTTATGTCGCCACTATGTCCAGATTGTCCGCCAATTGTTAAAAGATTAGAGGAGGAAAATATAGCATATAGAAAAGTAAACATTACTAACTCCATGGCTGAATTAAAAGAATTTTTGAAACTAAGAGATACTGATCCGTATTTTAATCAAATAAGAAAAGAAAATATGGTTGGTATTCCAACTATTGTAGTTGATGGAGAAAATTATTATGATCCCTATGAAATTGAAGATTTTAAAATATTAAAAGACTAAAAATTATTTTTTAAATTAATAAAGCTCAGATAGAACGTCCCCACATTAAAGAAAGTGCCTGTAAAGTACAAGCACTTTTTTTGTTAACTTCTATTACATTTTTAAAAAGTAAAATTTCCATTTTTAAATATTTCGAACTCACTTCCATCTTCTCCAACGCCTATAATTGAAAGTGATGATGAACCAACCATAAAGTCTTCGTGAACTGCAGAGTCATTAATTCCATTGGCTAGTAGTTCTTCATCAGACATTTTTTCTCCTCCGACTACATTTGTTGGATAGGCTTTACCAAAGGCAAAGTGACAAGATGCATTTTCATCAAATAAGGTATTATAAAATATTGTATTTGAATTTGAAATTGGAGAATCAAATGGAACTAGGGCAACTTCTCCAAGATAAGATGCTCCATCATCCATTTTTAAAAGCATGGCCAAGGCTTCCTCGCCTTTTTCTGCAGAAAATTCTACAACCTTGCCGTCTTTAAAAGTTAAATCCATTCCATCAATTAAAACTCCATTATAAGAAAGTGGCTTAGTAGATTTTAATCTGCCATTTATTTTGTTTCTATCAGGAGCTGTAAAGATTTCTTCTGTTGGCATATTAGGAACAAAGCGGACCTTATTGTCGTTATAAGATGCTGCAGTCATCCAAATATGATTTTTGCATAGGCCAACTTTTAAATCTGTTCCGTTGTCAGACTTGTATCTTAATTCTTTAAATTGTTTTTCATTTAAAAGTTTTCCTCTTCTGTTTAGGGTTTCAATGTGGTCTTCCCATTTTTCTATGGCTTTGCCATCTCCAGTTATTCTACAGAAGGTAAAAATATCGTCCCAAAGTTTTTCAACAGCTTGGTCAAGAGGAAGATCTGGATAAACTTTTGCTGCCCAGCCTGGTGTAGGAATTGAAACTACCAACCAGGAAACCATGTCGTTCATAGTATATTTCATTAGGTGTTTGGTCTTCTTTTGTCTAGCTGCTGTTGCCATTTTTATTCTTTCAGGGTCAACGTCCTTTAATAATTCTGGATCTTCAGCATAGATAGAAATATTAGTAACGTCGTTTTTTAAATAATATTCCATTTCTTCGACTTTGAAGTCATGAAAGGTTTTTAAAACCTCTTCATCTGCATGTAAGTATTTTTCTTTGGTTAGAATATCATCTGACCAAGCAAGGACAACTTCACTTACTCCTCTTTCATAGGCGTGTTTGGCCAGTAATCTTACAAAGTCTATGGCTTCAACTGGTGCCTTTATTTTTACAGGCTTGCCCTTTTGTACATTAGCTCCAAAGGATACAATTAAATTTGCATACTCGTCAAGTTTTCTTTCAAAATTTTCCACTCGTCTTTACCTCCATTAAGTTTTTTTATTTTTTTATTTTCATATAAGGATTAAAGTCTAAAAACGCTGGAAGATTACTTCTCATAATTCTTCTAGACCTTGGTCTTGCCTTACTTATACTAAGGGCAAGTTTATATACCTTTTCTACTGATTTTGCAAAATAAGATTTTGAATAGTATTTAGATGTCTCTAAAGAATTTTTCTTCATAGTTTCCATTAAGGCTGGACTGTCTAATATTTTTTCTATGTTATTTATAAAGGTTTCTTCATCTTTATAATAAAAACCATTGTAACCATCAATTAATACTTTATCTAAGCACTCATCATACCTACATACTAAAGGCAGGCCGCTAGCCAAGGCTTCAATATAAGTTAGGCCCTGGGTTTCACTTTGAGATGCAGAGACAAAAATATCTGCCGCCTTATAAAATAAGGGAACTAACTTAGGCTCTACCATGCCTGTCATTATAACCTTAGTATCTAAAGATAAGTCTTTTATTTCTTGGGCAAGGGACTTTTCATAGGGGCCGCCGCCAACAACAAGTAAATATATATTGTCTCTCTTTGCTTGCAAGGATTTAAAATTAACTAAGAGCTCTTTAATATTTTTTTCTTCACCAATTCTACCTAAATATAAAAGCATGTCGGCATCATTTGGGATAAAATATTTGTCTCTAAGTTTTTCCTTGTCTTTTTCATCAAAGTTAATTTCAAAAGAGACTATATTTAATCCTGTTGGAATTACTTTTATGTCCTTGGTAATATCATAGGTAAGTAAGGTTTTTTTCACTTTGTTTGTCGGTGCAATAATTACAGTTGCGTCCTTGAGCCTGTTTTTTGACATAAAAGAAACTACTTGCCTGCTATATTTTTTATTTATTTTCAAGTAGGAAATATAGTCTTCGTACATGGTGTGATAGGTGTGAACTATTGGCGCCTTTGTTTTTTTAGATATATACTTGCCATAGGTGTAGGTAAAAAACTCACACTGGCTGTGAATTATATCTGGCTTCCAAGATATTAATTCATTAATTAATTGGTCGTAAAGTAATACAGTTGCCCTAATATCTGGATAGACATTTACTGGAATACTTTTTATATAATAGACATTGTCACTTTTGTGAGAGTGAATAGTTCTAGATAGGGTCATGATTTTTACATCGTGACCCATTTTAATCAATTCTTCAGATAAATTTAAAACTGAGGTCACCACTCCATTAATAGAAGGTTTGTATAGGTCTGTAGTTATTAAAATCTTCATAAGGCCTCCTTAGTTACATTATACTATATATAACTAATAAAAAATTAAATCCAAAGTTTTTAATGTTAAAGTCTCAGTTTTTAAGAAAGCTCATTTAATATTTCAACAAGCTGGTCTTTGTCAAAATTATATTTTTCATTGCAAAAATGACAAACAACTTCTGCCTGACCATCTTCATCTATAATTTCACTTAATTGGTCTTTGCCTAAGGCCTTTAAGGTTTGGATTGTTCTTTCTCTAGAGCATAGGCACTTCCACTCTAAGTCTTTTTCTTCTAAGATTTCAATTTCAAAGTCTTCTAGTATATAAGCAATAATATCTTCTAGGGATTCTTTTTCGTCCATAAGCTCTGTCATAGACTTTTTGTTGCCAATTGATTTTTCTAATTTACTTATATCTTCTTCTGTGCAACCTGGTAAAAGTTGAATCATGTAGCCGCCAGAATGTTTTATAGAAAGGTCCTTGTCCACTAAAACTCCTAGGGCAACAGCAGTGTTTGTTTGTTCAGATTGTAAAAAATAATAGGCAATGTCTTCTGCAATTTCCCCTGAAATAATTTCTGACTGGCCGACATAGGCTTCTTTCATGCCTAGGTCCATTATAGTCTTAACATAGCCTGACCTGCCAACTATACCAGCTACATCTAACTTGCCTAAATCGTTTAAGGGCAGGTCTGCTGCTGGGTTTTCTATATAGCCCTTTATCTCACCTTTATTGTTTGCAGAAACTAAAATATTTCCTGCTATTCCATTTCCTGCAATTATTAAAGTCAGAGAGTCATTTTTATTCTTTAACATAGTTGACATTAATGCTGCTGCAGAAATTGTCCTTCCTAAAGCTGCTGAAGCAGTTTTTGATGTTTGGTGCTTGTCTCTGGCAATATTTACTATGCCAGTAGTATTAACTGCTACAAATTTAAACTTTCCTTCTTTTTCAATTCCTCTAATTAAATAATCTCTATTCATCTTTATCCTTTCTTGCTACAAATGTTAATCTTAATGTTTTATCGGTCACTTCTTTATAAGCATAAGAGTCATAGACCGCAATTTGAGAAAATCCTACCTGGTCTAAGCCCTTATAAATCTCTTCCATACTATAGGCCCTTTCCCTATGAGCTTCATCAAATCTTTCATAGGTATTGCCTGAGACTTTTTGAAAAAATGTCAGCAAATACTCATTGATCCTTGTTTCTTCGTCAAAGGATCCTTGCCAGACATATAGGGCGTCATCAACTTCATCTGAAAAAACATTGTTGCCAATAAATTCGCTAATTTTATAGGCCGAGTTAATGTCAAAAATAAAAAGTCCGTCACTTTTTAAATGTTTATACACCAAAGCAAAAACCTTTAATAGGTCTTTATAGTCGGTAATATAATTAAATACATCTAAGACGGCTATTGCCATATTAAAGTCTTTGTTTAAAGAAAAATCTCTAATATCAGCTTGAAGAAATCTAATATTTCTCCTTCCAAATATTTTTTCCCTAGCCAAGGAAAGCATTTCATCAGAATTGTCCATGGCTATGATATTATACCCATTTAATTTGCTGGTAATATTTCCAGTTCCACAGCCTAATTCTAAAAGGCTGGTCCCTTGAATATTATATTTCTCTTTTTCTGAATTTATAAAATTAACTATTTTATCATAGTCCACATCATATATTAACTTGTCATAAATTTTTGCAAATTTTAAATAATTCATTGTCATCACCTTCTTATATTATCAGTTATTTGTGTTATAATTGCAATGGAGGTAACTATGGATAATAATTTAAATTTAAAAGTAGCCAATGACAAACTGCTTATTCTCTATATAATAAAAAAATCTAAATGCAAGCTGAGCTTTGAGCAACTGTCCAGTTTAATCCTTGAAAATGAATTAATGGACTACTTTACCTTTGTAGAATATTTTAATGAACTGAAAAATTCAAAGTTTTTTAATTCATATGATGGAAGAATTTTAATTCTTTCTGACTTCTCAATTCAAATTTTAGAGCTTTTAGAAGACAACATAGATATTATTTTAAAGGAAAAGGTAGACAATATCTTCTCCCCTCAAGCTATGGATATTGAAAATCCAGAGTTTGAACTAATTCCACTTAATAAAGATAAGACTATTGTAAAACTTGCAATAAAAGGATCCTTAGACGAAAACTTTTCTATGACCTTTACTTTAGATAATGACAAAGATTTTGAAAGGCTAAAAGAAAACTGGCTTAATAAAAATAAATCTTTCTATCACGAACTTTTAAAAGTCATATTAGACAACTAAGATAAATAAAAATCGACTGATCTCTTTAAGATTTTCTTAAAAAGACTCAGTCGATTTTATTTTATTTATTTAATTTTTCAAGCTGTAAATTAATGTTCTTTAACATAGTTTCGTAAGTTTCTTTTTTTGCTCTCTCTTCATTAATTAATTTTTCTGGAGCCTTGCTTACAAAACCTTGGTTGGCTAGCTTTGAATTAACTCTTTCAATTTCAAAAATAGCTTTTTCTTTTTCTTTAGTAAGTCTTTCTATTTCCTTTTCTCTATCTATTAATTCTTTTAGTGGAAGAAATACTTCTGCCTTGCCTACTAGTAAGACTGAATGTTCATCTGGGTTTATCTTTGCCTTGTCTTCAAACTTTACTGTTTGACAATTTGCTAAAGTAAGAATTTGTTGGCTGTTATTTTCTATAGCAGATTTTTCAAAGTCATCTTCTGTGTAGTAAAGCATGTTAGTCTTTTTCTTATTAGGAAGATTCATTTCTGCCCTTAGATTTCTAATAGATTTTACAATTTCTTTTGTAAATTCAATTTCATCATAGGTTTCTTTAAAGTCAAATGCTTCTTGGTATTTTGGCCAAGATGCAATTATTAAAGCTTCATCTTTTACTGGTAGGTGTTGGTAGATTTCTTCAGTAATAAATGGCATTATTGGATGAAGTAATTTTAAAATCTTATCTAAAGTATATACCAATACATTTACTGCATCATTTTTTACACCAGCATCTTCATCATATAGACGATACTTAACCATTTCTAAATACCAGTCGCAGAATTCATACCAGATAAATTCATAAATTTCATTTGAATACAGACCAATTTCAAACTTATCAAGTTGTTTGTCAATTGAAAGAATAGTTTGGTTAAGCTTGTGAAGAATCCACTTGTCTTCTGGTCTTAAGTTTATGTCTTCTACGTTCTTTTCGACAAAGTTATCATCAACATTCATTAAAACAAGTCTAGATGCATTCCATAACTTGTTGGCAAAGTTTCTAGATGCTTCAACTCTAGATTCAAAATATCTCAAGTCATTACCTGGGCTGTTGCCGTTTACTAGGAAAAATCTCAAGGCATCTGCTCCATAGTGGTCAATTACGTCTAGTGGATCAACACCATTGTCAAGAGACTTAGACATCTTTCTGCCTTGTTCGTCTCTAACTATACCTGTTATTAAAACATGTTTAAAAGGTACTTGACCAGTATGTTCTATAGCTGAAAATACCATTCTTATTACCCAGAAGAAGATAATATCATAGCCTGTTACTAATACATCTGTTGGATAGAAGTATTTAAAGTCTTCTGTTTCATTTGGCCAACCTAAAACTGAGAAAGGCCATAGGGCTGATGAGAACCAAGTGTCTAAGGTGTCTTCATCTTGAATGTATTTAATATCATCTGTGTCTGCTGGTTTAGTTTTTGAAACAACATATTCATCTGTTCCATTAATATAATAAACAGGAAGTCTGTGGCCCCACCAAAGTTGTCTGGAAATATTCCAGTCTCTAATGTTTTCTAGCCACTGTTCATAGATTTTTGAAAATCTTGATGGCACAAATTCTGGCGAATTGTTTTCTTTAAATTCTTTTAAAGTAGCCTCTGCCATTTCTTTCATTTTAACAAACCATTGCTTAGAAATTATTGGTTCTACTACAGTATTACATCTTTCACAATGGCCTACAGAATTTTCTCTAACTTCTTCTTTAACAAATAAACCTAGGTCTTTAAAGTCTTCAATGATTTTCTTTCTAGCTTCATATCTATCTAGGCCACAATAAGCGCCACCGTTTTCGTTGATTTTTGCATTTTCATCTAAAATAATTAGTTGACCTAAATTATGTCTGGCTCCTACCTCAAAATCATTAGGGTCGTGGGAAGGAGTGATCTTAACTACACCTGTACCAAAATCCATTTCAACATAGTCGTCAGCAATTATTGGTATTTCCCTATTCATTAGTGGCAGCAAAACTTTCTTTCCAACTATATCTGTATATCTATCGTCTTCTGGATTAACTGCTACTGCCAAGTCTCCTAAAATAGTTTCAGGTCTAGTTGTTGCAACTGTAACAAAACCATCTCCATCAACTAATGGATATTTAAAGTACCAAATCTTGCTTTGAGTTTCTTCGTGGTCTACTTCTGCATCAGAAATTGAAGTTTTACAATCTGGGCACCAGTTTATAATTCTATCGCCTCTGTAGATGTAGCCTTTTTCATACAGCTTAACAAAAACATCAAGGACTGCATCTGAAAGATCGTGGTCTAAGGTAAATCTCTCCCTATCCCAGTCACAAGAAAAGCCCATTTTCATAAGTTGATTTTTAATATTGCCGCCATATTTTTCTGTCCAATCCCAGGCTTCTTCTAAGAACTTTTCTCTACCTAGTTCTTCTTTGGTTTTTCCTTGGCTACGAATTTTATTTACAACTCTAGCTTCAGTGGAAATACTAGCATGGTCTGTTCCTGGAACCCAAAGGGCTGAATAACCATCCATTCTCTTCCATCTAATTAATATATCTTGTAAGACATACATGGCATGGCCCAGATGTAAGTTTCCAGTAACATTTGGTGGTGGCATTGTTATTGTAAATGGCTTTTTATTTTCGTCAACTTCTGCATGGAAGTATTTATTTTCCATCCAAAAGTCATATAACCTATTTTCAAAATCCTTAGGATTATAGGTTTTTGCTAATTCTTTCATTGGTCCCCCTTTATAATTCAATAAGTCCTATTTTATCACAAACTTCTTTGATTTTTGCATTGGCTAATTTCCTAGCTTTCTTTGCGCCAGACCTATAAATTTCTTCTAACTGGTCTTTGTTTGCCATATATTCATTGTATCTATTTTGAATTGGTCTTAGGCCATCTACTACAACTTCGACTAATTCTTTTTTAAAGGTTCCATAGCCTTGGTTGTCAAATTTTTTTACAATTTCATCTGGACTTAGGTCAGTAAATGAAGAGTAAATATCTATAAGATTTTTTAGGCCTGCTTGGTTTTTGTTATAGGCAATAACGCCAACAGAATCAGTTACTGCTCTCATTATTTTTTTCTTAATATCTTTTTCAGAGTCTAAAATATAAATTGCTCCATTTACATCTTCATCTGATTTGCTCATTTTAGCAGCTGGATTTTGCAAGCTCATAATTCTAGTTCCAGTTTTTGTTGCTAACATTTCTGGCATAACAAAAGTTTCTCCATAAATAGAATTAAACTTTTCAACTAGGTCTCTAGTAAATTCTAAGTGTTGTCTCTGGTCGTCGCCTACTGGAACATATTTGGCATCAAAAAGCATTATATCTGCTGCCATTAAAATTGGATAGTTTAATAGACCTGCACAAATATTATCTGCATGCTTTTCTGCCTTGGCCTTGTATTGGGTCATTCTAGATAATTGGCCAAGTGGAGTTATAGAGTTTAAAATCCACTGAAGCTCTGTGTGAGCTGGGACATGAGACTGAAAATAAATAATAGATTTTTCAGGGTCTAAGTCTGCTGCTAAATACAGGGATAGAATCTCATAAGAATATTTGTTTAAGTCATCGGCTTTAGTTCCAGCTGTAAGAGCGTGCATATCAACTACACAATATATACAATCATATAAATCTTGTTGGACAGAAAAGTTTTTTAAGGCTCCCAAATAATTTCCTATAGTCAAATTTCCTGAAGGTTGGATGCCACTAAATACTCTTTCTTTCAAAAATAATCTCTCCTTTATAATTAAGGTTCTTTTATAAAAACATTTCTAATTACTTCTTACTATTATAAAGAAAAAAACCACTCTTGTCTATAAGTGGCTTTTTTCCTTTTTTTAAAGCAAGCTTGGCTCTATGTTCCAAATATTATCTGCATAATCTTTTATAGTTCTGTCAGAAGAGAACTTGCCTGCGTTGGCTAGATTCATTAGACATTTTTGAGCCCAGGATCTTTGGTCTCTATAGGCCTTGTCAACTTCTTTTTGAGCTTCAATATAGGATCTTAAGTCTTTTAATATAAAATATGAATCAGGTCTAGACCAATCTTCTTTAAAAAGTCCATTATAAATATCTAAGAACATATAGCTATCATTATCAACAAATGTTCCATCTGAAAGTGTATCTACTACTTGTTTTATTTGGTAGTCATTTAAATAAATTTCCATAGGCTGATATGATGATTCTATTTCTCTAAGTTCTTCAACTCTAGCTCCAAAGATAAAGTTGTTTTCAAAGCCTGCTTCTTCAACAATTTCTATATTAGCTCCGTCATAGGTTCCAATTGTTGGAGTAGCATTTAGCATAAACTTCATATTTCCTGTACCTGATGCTTCTTTTCCTGCTGTAGAAATTTGTTCAGAAATATCGGCAGCTGGGAAAAGTTTTTCTCCGTAACTTACCCTATAATTTTCTACAAAGATAACTTTAATCTTTCCTTTGATTTCTAAATCATTGTTTACAACTCTAGCAACTTCATTTATTAGTTTAATTATTGCCTTGGCTCTAAAATAACCTGGAGCTGATTTTCCACCAAAGATAAAGGTTCTAGGTAGTATGTCTAAGTTAGGATTTTCTTTAAGTCTTTGATAAAGATAAATAACTTGGAAAATATTCATTAGTTGTCTTTTATATTCATGAATTCTTTTTATTTGAATATCAAAAATTGATGTAGGATCAACTTTAACCCCTTCATGCTTATATATATAGTCAGCAAGTTGTTTTTTCTTTTGGAATTTAATTTCCATTAGTTCATCTAAAACTTTATCATCTTCTACAAATTCTTCTAATTTTTTAAGTTGAGAAAGATCTCTAACCCAATCTTTGGACCCTAGAAGTCTTGTAATTAGTGCTGATAGTTCAGGGTTTGACATTAATAACCATCTTCTAGGTGTTATTCCATTGGTTTTATTTTGAAACTTTTCTGGATAGTACTTGTACCATTCTTTTAAAACATCTGCTTTTAAAATATCAGTATGAAGCTGGGCAACTCCATTAACTGTGTGAGATAAAAATATTCCCAAATTAGCCATATTAATATGGTCGTCTTTACAAATTTGCATTATTTGAATTTCTTCTTCGGTAGCATTTTTGTCCTTTAATTTACCTAGAAGAACTTCATCAATTTCCTTTATTATTTCTAAGTTTCTAGGATTAGTGTCTTCTACTATTGACTCTTCCCATTTTTCCATAGCCTCTTGTAAAATTGTGTGGTTGGTATAAGAAAAAATTCTTTGAGCTTTTTCAAGGGCTTGTAAAAAATCATAAGCATAGTCGTCAACTAAAATTCTAACAAACTCAGAAATTCCAATTACTGGATGGGTGTCATTTAATTGGATTCTAACTAAGTCGTCAATGTTATCTAAATTTTCATATTTTTCTAAATGTTTCTTTATTATATCCTTTATAGAAGCTGAGCAGAAAAAGTATTGTTGTCTAAGTCTTAAAACTTTTCCTGACCTTTGGTCATCGTTTGGATATAGAACTCTAGTTATATCTTCTGCCCTATTTTTTCCCACTAAGGCTTCGTCATATTTAAAGTCATTAAATTTTGAAAAGTCAAAGTCTAAAAGTGCTTCAGACTGCCAAAGTCTTAGGGTATTAATGCTCTTTCCTTCATAGCCAATTATTGGCATGTCATAAGGAACGGCCCTTACTTTCATGTCTTTAAATTCAACAATTTGAGAATCTGAGAACTTTCTAATAGACCAAGGGTCGCCATTTTTAGTCCAAGAGTCTCCAGACTCAACTTGGAAGCCATTAACTATAGATTGTTTTAAAAGTCCTTCCCTATATCTAACCCCATAACCTGTTAGAGGCAAGTTTAAAGTTGCAGCTGATTCCATAAAACAAGCTGCTAATCTTCCCAAGCCACCGTTACCTAAAGCTGCATCTTCTTCTTGGTCTGCGATTTCATCTAAGTCCATATTTAAAGATTCTAAAATTTCTCTTACATCTTCTTCTAAAAGTAAGTTGACTAAGTTGTTATATAAGGACCTGCCAACTAAAAATTCGGCAGAAAAATAATATGCTTGCCTTTTGTCCCTATAAGCTTCGCCAGTTTCCTTCCACTTGTCTGCAATTAATTCCATTATCGTTTCAGAAAGAGCTGTATATTTTTCTAAATCACTAGCCTCTTCTAAATTTTTGCCAAATTTTAATCTTAAGGCAAGTTTAAAAGTACTTATAAAGTTTTCTTTGTTTGTCATTGTCTCTCCTTTTAAATAGTAATATTGTCTTCTATTTCTTTATATTTGTTTTCTCCTATTCCAGGCACATTCATTAGATCTTCTTTTTTAGAAAATGGTGTCTTCTGCCTGTAATTTATAATTTTTTCAGCAGTTTTATCACCTATGCCTGATAGGCTGGTAAGTTCTTCCTTGCTAGCTGTATTAATATTTACTAAAGAAGATGCTGTGCCTTGAATAAAGCTTGCAATTTCTCCCTTAGCAGGAATGTATATTTTGTCTTGGTCATTTAAGATAAGTGATAGATTTATTTGGTCTATATCAGCATCTTCAGTCATTCCTCCAGCAAGTTCTATGGCATCAAAAAGCCTCTGGCCAGCTTTCATTTTAACTAGACCAGGATAATTTACCTTTCCGGAAAGATGTATATAAATTTCTTCATCTTCTTGACTGTTTGCTTGATAATTTTCTTCAACGCTAGGATTTTCTTCTAAAGTTTGACTAAGACTTAATTGATTAACTAATTGATTATCTTTTTGGTCTTTATTTTTTATAAGAAAAAAGGCTAAAAATAAAAGTAGATAGAATAAAATAATTATTAAGCTCTTTCCCTTATCCTTAAACATAAGTCACCTCAAGTAAATTTTAAAATAGAGCAAGCAAATTCCTTTGCCTGCTCTATAAATATTAAGCTAGAGCTATTACTTCAATTTCTACAATAGCATCTTTAGGAAGTCTGGCTACTTGGACACAAGATCTTGCTGGTTTGTGGTTTGAGAAATATTCTCCGTATACTTCGTTAACCTTTGCAAAGTTGTTCATGTCATCTAAGAATATAGTAGTTTTAACAACTTTTTCAAGACTTGAGCCAGCTTCTTCTAAGATAGCCTTAACATTGTCAAGACTTCTTCTAGTTGCTTTTTCAATATCGTCATTAATTAAGTTTCCATTTGCTGGATCAATAGCAAGTTGGCCTGATGTAAAAATCATATCTCCAACTTGAACTGCTTGGCAGTATGGTCCTACTGCTGCTGGTGCCTTATCTGTGTGTAAAATTTTCATCTTAATCATCTCCTAAATTGTTTTCAAAATTCTCTTCAACTTGTTCCCATAGTCTTTCTAAATCATAATATTGTCTTTCTTCCTTATGGAAAATATGAACAATAATATTACCATAGTCTAGTAAAACCCATCTAGCGCTTTGTTGACCAGAGCGGTTTATTTGCTTAAGTCCTTCTTCATCTAACCTCTTGTCGACTTCATCTGCAATAGCTGAAACCTGAGGTGATGAATCTGCTGATGTAATAATAAAATAATCAGCAATGGATGTTTGCTCGCTGACATTTAAAGTCACTGTGTCGTAACCTTTTTTGTCATCAATAACATCTTCAATTATTTTTACATAATCTAAAGTATCTTTCAAATTTTCCTCCTTTGTAAATGACAATATCGTATTATTATTATATTAAAATTAGGCCAATAAGTCAAAAAATCAATATTAGCTTTCTACAGAATTTAAAAAATAATTTCTCGCTTTTATTGTATCTAAACCTAAATATTTTTTCTTGCTTATAAGAGCTTTAATTGTGTCATCTAGAGAAAACAAAATTGCTTGATCAATGTTTTCATTTGCAAGCTCTCTAAGATGGTCTACGCCTTCAAAGTCTCTGCCTGGTTCAATAGCATCAGTTATAAAGATAATTTTATCCAGAAGACTAGGGTTTTCTCTAAGTGTAGTGTGATACCTAATTGCATCTAAAATATATTCATCTGTAATATCAAAAACTATTCTCGCTACATCTGCACCCAAATGAGGATGAAGGAGCTGAAAGTTTTCTAAATATTCATCAGGATAAACTAAGTTATTTTCTTTAATAAATTCAAAGGCTTGCTTTTTATTTAAAAACTTTCCACAGTCGTGAAAAAGTCCTGCAATTTTACCTTTTTCAGGATCTTCTCCAAAGTCCTTGCAAAATTTTTCAGCTGTTTCCATAACTCCTAAAGAGTGGTTAAATCTGTACTCGCCAATTAGTTCTTCTAATTTTTCTAACTTGTCCTTACTTATACAATCCATTGTCTCTTATATAGTCCTCTACTTTTTTTGGCAATAAATATTTTATACTCATGTGATTTTTTATTCTTCGTCTTATATCTGAAGACGATATTTCAAAAACTGGTGAGTCCACTATATCAATTTTCAAGTTAAATTGATTTTCTAAAAATTTGCATTTTTCCATAACTTCTTCTATGGATAATCCTTCGTTATAAATTCTATTAGAAACTAAAATCTTTGTTAATTTTCCAAGTTCTTCTATCTTGTACCACTTTTCAATAGAAAATAAGTTATCAGTTCCAATTATAAAATTAAACTCGGCTTCAGGCCATTTTTCTTTAAGTTCTTTTAAGGTTTCAGCTGTATATGAGGTAGTCTCTTTCAAAACCTCTATTTGACAAAAGGAAAAATACTCGTTGTCCTCTATTGCAAGTTTTACCATTTCTAATCTTTGCTCTGCTAGGCTTTCATAAGTTTTGTGAGGTGCATTGCCTGTTGGGATAAAGAGAATTTTGTCTAAGTTTTTTATCTCCCTTAAATACTCGGCCATAGCCAAGTGGCCTAAGTGTATTGGATCAAATGACCCTCCAATTATTCCTATTTTCATTTTACAGTTGAATCTTTTTATTTTCTTTAGATTCTCTATAAATTACTAACTTACTGCCAATTTTTTGAACAAATTCAGCTTCAGTTGCAGATAGAATGTCTTCAACTATTTCGTCAACTAAGACAGGGCTGTTTTCTAATACGCTAATTTTTATTAATTCTTTTTGTTCTAGTTGGATATCTAATTCTTTTAAAATGTTTTCAGTAAGTCCTTCCTTGCCAATTTGTAAAGAAGGATTTAATTTATTTGCTAGGCCTTTTAAATAGGCTCTTTGTTTACTGTTAATCATCTTACCTCCTATGGTATATATTCAAATTCTATGTCGCCTATAAATACATTGTCACCTTCAGATATGCCAGCATCTTCAAGTAACTTTATTATTCCCTTATTTATAAGCATATTTTGGAAATATTTTATTGATTCATTATCTTGGAAGTTTATTGAAGCTATTAGCCTTTCAATGTCTCCTCCACTTACAATATAGTTATTTCCTACTACTTCTACATTTATTTCTTCTTCATCTGTTGTTTTTAGTTCAACATAGGCTTCATCATAAGTCTTATAAGATCTATCAACCTTGCTTATTAGATCCCAAACATAGTAAATCATACTTTGTAAATTTTCATGTTTAATTACTGATCCTGAAAATATTTTTATGTCTGTATCTTTTAACTTTTCTTCTAATCTTTTTAAATTTTCTTCTGCTCCTGGCAGGTCCATTTTATTGGCATAGACAACTTGAGTCTTTTTTTCCAAGTTGCTATTGTAAGATGCTAGCTCTGCATTTATTAAGTCAAAGTCATTTAGTGGGTCTCTAGCCTCAGAGCCAGAAATATCTAAAACATGAATCAATACATTGGTCCTTTCAATGTGTTTTAAAAATTCATGACCTAGACCAACACCATCTGCTGCACCTTCAATAAGGCCTGGAACATCTGCCACTACAAAAGATTTTTCTTCTTCTAATCTTACAACTCCAAGATTTGGTTCAAGGGTTGTGAAGTGATAGTTAGAAATTTTTGGTTTGGCAGCAGAAATAACTGAAAGTAAAGAAGATTTTCCTACATTTGGGAAACCTATTAGGCCAACATCAGCTAGTAGTTTTAATTCTAAAACTATTTCTCTGGATTCTCCAGACCTACCTGGCTGGGCAAAATTTGGTGCCCTCCTAGTTGGGGTTTTAAATCTTGCATTGCCCTTGCCGCCTTTGCCACCTTTGGCAATGGTATATTGCTGGCCATTTTCCTTTAAGTCTACAATTACATTGCCACTAACAGGATCTTTTACTAGGGTGCCTACAGGAACCTTTAGAGTTATATCTTCTCCAGTCTTGCCAAATTGTTTTTTATTTCTTCCTTGTTCTCCATTGTTACCCTTATAAACTCTTTTATATCTAAAGTCCATTAGAGTGTGAATATTATCTGAGGCAAGTAAAATAATAGAGCCGCCGTCGCCTCCATCACCACCTGCTGGTCCTCCTGCTGGTTCAAATTTTTCTCTTCTCCAAGCAACAGCTCCATTGCCTCCATTGCCTGCAGTGACTGTAATTTTTGCTTCATCTATAAACATAAAATCACCTTTTTATTTTTATAATACCACGAAAATTTATTGCTAACAAATAAAAATAAAAAAACCAAGCTATAAGCCTGGTTTAATAGTTATTTTTACTTAAGCATCATATACGCTTACTTGTTTATGTTTCTTGCCTTTTCTTTCGAATTTAACAACTCCGCTAACTAGGGCAAATAAAGTGTCGTCTCCACCACGTCCAACATTTGTACCTGGGTGAATTTTAGTTCCTCTTTGTCTAACTAGAATACTTCCAGCATTAACAAATTGGCCGTCAGATCTTTTAACGCCTAATCTTTTAGCTTCACTATCTCTACCATTTCTAGAGCTACCAACACCTTTTTTAGAGGCAAAAAACTGTAAATTTAATTTTATCATCACTACACCTCCCGGTAAACTAGTTTTAAATAATCCTTGTAATCTTGAATTAAAGAAAGAATGGAAATTTCAAAAAATTTAAAGCCACTTTGAACTCCTGGTCTATTAAAAATAGATGGATTTTCAATATTTATAGAAAGTAAAGAAGATTCTTCATTTTCTATGGCATGAAAATTTAAGTCGTCCATGGATATTTTTTCTACTTCTAATAAGTAATTACTTAGGCCCATGGCCAGTGAACTTACAGAAGCACATACTAGATCGTAGCCAGAGTCTGCATAGCCTGCATGACCTGTAACGAGCACAGATTTAAATTTCTCATTTTCTTTAATTAGCTTTACTTCTATCATTAGTTAATACTTTCGATTTCAATTTCAGTATAAGGTTGTCTGTGACCTTGTTTTTTACGATAGTTTTTCTTAGCTCTGTATTTGTAAACTATAATCTTTTTAGCCTTGTCGTGTTTTTTCACAACAGCTTCAACCTTTGATCCTTCTACATATGGAGCACCAATTTTTAGGTCGTCGCCATTAGCAACTAAAAATACTTTATCAATAACTACCTTATCGCCAACTTCAGCATCAAGTTTTTCAACTCTTAATATATCGCCTTTTTCAACTTTATATTGCTTACCGCCAGTTTCAATTACTGCATACATTAACGGACACCTCCTCTTATCCAGTCTCGCCTTCGAAGGTACTAAATAGTTTTTAAACCTTGTCAGAGCGGCTCATACCAATTAATGTTAGCATTTCATTAGCAAAATGTCAACATTTTTTGAATTTATTTTTAAATTTCATTGGCTAAAATTGAAATAGCACATTCAACTCTTTTTCTTTCCATTTCACAGCCAATTTCATAGGGTTTCAAAATATCTCCATTGTTGAAATATGCATTTGCATGACATCCACCTGAACAATAATATTTGGCAAAGCAAGAGTTGCATTCATCCTTGTTCATTACATTGGCGCATTTAAATTCATCTCTTAGGTCTTCTCTAACTATTCCTGTGTCGAGATTGCCAAGTAGAAATTCTTTTTCTCCAACAAATTGGTGGCAAGGATAAATATCACCTTCTGGCGTTACTGCAATATATTCACTACCTGCTCCACAGCCAACCATTCTCTTTACAACACATGGCCCTTGGTTTAGGTCTATCATATAGTGGAAGAATAAAAAGTCTTTATCGTATTTTCTAATTGCAAGATAGTCTTTAGAAAATTCTTCGTATTCCTTTAGGATTTCATCTAAGTCCTCTTCTGTAATTGCATAAGGCTCATTTGGATCTGTAACTACTGGTTCAATAGAAACTTTTTTAAAGCCATTTTCATAATAATCTAAAAGGTCCTTTCTAAAATCCTTGTTAAAAGATGTAAAGGTCCCTCTTATATAATAGTCCTTGTCTCCTCTAGATTCTATTAGTTTTTTAAATTTTGGAACTATAATGTCATAGCTGCCCTTGTCATTTAAAGTTGGCCTAATAGGATCGTTTATTTCTTTTCTACCATCTAAACTCAAAACAACATTGTCCATATTTTCGTTAATAAAGTCAATTTTATCATCTGTAAGTAAGATACCATTTGTTGTTATAGTAAATCTAAAGTGTTTGTTGTAGTCTTTTTCTATTTCTCTGCCATATTTCACTAGGTCTTTAACTACTTCAAAGTTCATTAGTGGCTCGCCGCCAAAAAAGTCGACTTCTAAGTTTTTTCTATTTCCAGAGTTTTCGCATAAGAACTTCAAGGCTTTTTTACCTGTTTCTAAGTCCATTAGTGACCTTTGCCCTTTAAAGTTTCCTTGGGCTGCAAAGCAATACTTGCATTTTAAATTACAGTCATGCGCAACGTGTAGGCACATGGCTTTAATAATATTTGTAGGGTTATATTCTACATCAGCTAGGGAGTTGTCATCTTCTGTAAATAAAAGTTCTTGATCAACTAAACTTTTTATTTCTCCCAAGGCTGTTTCTATATTTTTTTCTTCATATTTATTTTTATATTTATCTATTAATTCTTCCTTGGACATTGTTTGATAGTCATCTAGTAAGTCATAGGTTAATTCATCAACCAGATGGACTGATCCACTTGCAACGTCTAGAACTATATATTTGTCATTTAAAAAGTATTTATGAATCATTAATTTCTCCCTTAACTAAAAAGAAGTGGTAAACCACTTCAAATTAGTTGTTTTTTTCATTTTCGCACTTTTGATTACCAACTGTGCAAGAAGTTTTACATGCTGATTGGCATGAAGTTTGGCATTCGCCACAGCCTGCATATGAAGCTGTTTCTTTTAAAGATTTTCCAGTTAATGTTTTAATGTGTTCCATAATTTCCTCCACTATTTAATTACAGCGCTTACGCCCCATTTGGTAATTTCTAACCTAGTGTTCATACCGCTAGTTTCTATCGTAATATAGTCGTCTTTTACAATAACTACCTTACCAACTATACCTCCGATAGTAATGATATTGTCGCCTACAGCTAGAGAATTTCTCATTTGTTCAAATTCTTTTTCTTTCTTTTTCTGTGGCCTAATTAAGAATAAGTAAAAAAATACCAACATTACTAACATCATAATTATTCCTGAATATTGTTGTGGCATACTATCCCTCCTATTATATTAAATATTATATCCGAATTTTCTATAAAAGTCATCTTTATATTCTAATAAAGTATCATTTTTTATTGCTTCCCTTATATTTTCCATCATTTTTATTAAGAAATATAAGTTGTGAATAGTTAAAAGCCTATAGGCAAGAATTTCATTTACAGAAAATAAATGTCTGATATAGGCCCTAGAATAATTTTTACAAGTATAACAATCACATTCAGGATCTAACTGACTAAAGTCTCTTTTATAGCTTGCATTTTTTACAACTAAATTTCCTTGTGATGTAAGGGCAGTTCCATTTCTTGCTATTCTAGTTGGTAAAACGCAATCTGCCATGTCTATTCCACGAATAACTGATTCAAATAAATAGTCAGGTGTTCCTACTCCCATATTGTATCTTGGTTTATCTTTAGGCAGAAGGTCTACTGTAAAATCTAGCATTTCATTCATTAGCTCTAGGGGCTCTCCTACAGAAAGGCCACCAATTGAATATCCTTCAAAATCCATGGCAACAAGGTCCTTGGCACTTTGCTCTCTTAGGTCTTTAAACATACCACCTTGAACAATTCCAAACATAGCCTGATGGTCAGGGTTTTTGTTGGCCTTCTTAGATCTTTCAGCCCACCTAGTTGTTCTCTCCATAGACTTCTTTACATAGTCATAGTCTGATGGATAAGAAACACATTCATCAAAGGCCATCATTATATCTGATCCTAGGGCGTTTTGAATTTCTATAGATTTTTCTGGAGAAATAAATTGTTTAGAGCCATCAATATGGGACCTAAACTCAACTCCTTCTTCAGTTATTTTTCTATTGTTGGCCAGAGAAAAAACTTGGAAGCCTCCAGAGTCTGTTAAAATTGGCTTGTCCCAGTTCATAAATTTGTGAAGGCCACCTGCCTCAGCTACTATATCATGGCCAGGCCTTAAAAATAAATGGTAGGTATTGCCTAAAATAATTTGGGCTCCTAAGTCCTTTACTTCTTCAGGAGTCATGGTTCTTACTGTAGCCCTTGTTCCTACTGGCATAAAAATTGGAGTTTCAATTACTCCATGATCAGTAGTTATTTTACCAAGTCTAGCCTTGGTGTGCTTTTCTTCTTTTATTAATTCAAATTTAAACATAAGTCTCCTAATATAAAAACATTGCATCGCCAAAAGAAAAGAACCTGTACTTTTCTTTAACTGCTTGCTCATAAACTTTCAAAATATTTTCCCTTTCCCAAAAAGCAGAAACTAACATAATCAAAGTCGATTCAGGTAAATGGAAATTAGTAATAATACCATCAACAGCTTTTATTTCAACACCTGGATAGATAAAAATGTCTGTCGACCCAGAGTCTTCAACAATTTTTCCGTGTTTTTTATAAACTGATTCAAGAGTTCTAACAGATGTAGTCCCAACTGCTATTACTCTCTTTCCATTTTCTCTAGTTTGTCTTATAAGGTCGGCATTTTCCTTGTCTATTTTATAAACTTCTTCATGCATTTTATGGTCAAGAATATCATCTTCTTTTACTGGTCTAAAGGTACCTAGGCCTACATGAAGGGTTAATTTTGCAATATTTACATTTTTTTCTTTTAATTTTTTTAACAAGTCTTCTGTAAAATGTAAGCCTGCTGTTGGCGCAGCAGCTGAACCATAATATTTGGCATAAATAGTTTGATACCTGTTTTTATCTTTTAATTCTTCGTGGATATATGGCGGAAGAGGCATTTGACCGATTTCGTCTAAGATTTCTTCAAAAATTCCATTATAACTTAGTTCTATTAGCCTTATTCCATCTTCAATTATATCTACTACTGTTCCTTTTAACTTGTCAGAAAATATTATTTGGCTTCCAACTTTCATTTTTTTGCCAGGTTTAACTAAGCACTGCCAGATATCTCCTTGTCTTTTTAATAAGAGAACTTCAATTTTTTCATTTTTGTCTGGTCGGTGGCCATAAATTCTAGCTGGCATAACCTTAGTTTCATTTAAAACTATAGTGTCTCCCTCATTTAAATAATCTACTATATCCTTAAAATGTTTGTGGGAAATTTGACCATTTTTTCTATTTACTAAAAGTAGCCTAGATTGGTCCCTATCTTTTATTGGGTGTTGGGCTATTAATTCTTCTGGCAAATCAAAATAAAAATCTGATTTTTTCACTATTTAACCTCTAATCATTATCATCTACTAAATATTCTAAGCCTAAGTGGTCATAGGCTTTTTTTGTTACAATTCTTCCTCTATGGGTCCTTGACATAAAACCAATTCTTATTAAATATGGCTCATAAACATCTTCTAGGGTTGTTTTGTCTTCCCCTGTAGCAACTGCTAAAGTGTCTATACCTACTGGACGGTTTGGAAAAGATTCTATCATTGTTTGAATTATTTTCCTGTCTGTTCTATCTAAACCTAGGTTGTCAATTTCCATTAGGTCTAAGGCTTTTTTGGCAAGACTTAAATTTATATAACCATTGCCAATTACATCAGCATAGTCTCTAACTCTTTTTAAAAGTCTGTTGGCTATTCTTGGAGTCCCTCTTGACCTTCTGGCAATTTCTTCTGCTCCTTCTTGGTCGATTTGTATATTTAAAATACTAGCAGATCTTTTTACAATTTTAACCAGGTCTTCAATGTTATAAAGTTCTAAGTTTAAAATTACTCCAAACCTGTCTCTAAGTGGAGATGTTAAAAGTCCAGCCCTAGTAGTTGCACCAACTAAGGTAAAATTAGGCAGGTCTAGTCTAACAGACCTTGCAGTTGGACCCTTACCTATAATTATATCCAAGGCATTGTCTTCCATAGCAGGATATAAAATTTCCTCTATAGACTTGTTTAGCCTGTGTATTTCGTCAATGAAGAGAACGTCACCTTCAACTAAGTTAGTTAAAATAGAAGCCAGGTCTCCTTGTCTTTCAATAGCAGGACCTGATGTAACCTTTATGTTAACGCCCATTTCATTGGCTATAATATTTGCAAGTGTTGTCTTTCCCAGTCCTGGCGGTCCATATAAAAGAGTGTGGTCTAAAGATTCTTGTCTTAACTTTGCAGCCTTTATAAAAACACCAAGTTGGTCTTTTACCTTGTTTTGTCCAATATAATCTTGGATCCACTTGGGCCTAAGGTCTTTTTCTATTTCTAAATCTTCGTCTCTTTCAACTGATGAGACAATTCTATTTTCTATGTCCAAATTAATAACCTACCTCATCATTTCCTTTAGGCCAAGCCTAATTAAATCTTCTACTGTCATTCCCTCTTTATAAATAGACTTAAGCATGTCAGATACCTCGTAGGAAGTATAGCCTAATTGAATTAAAGCTTCTTCTGCTTCTGAAATTGGCGAATTAAGAGCTTCAACACTTGTTTCTATACTCATATGGTCGGTCCTGTCTTTAAGCTCTAAAATAACTCTTTCTGCTGTTTTCTTGCCAATGCCTGGCGCCTTAGTTAAAACGCCTACATCCTGGGACCTTATTGCAGCAATAATAGTATCTGCACTTAGGCCAGACAAGGCTCCAATTGCAATTCTAGGTCCAATGCCCTTAACTGTAGTTAAAAGTCTATAAACTTCTCTTTCATCTCTAGTAGCAAAGCCATAAAGAGAAATATCATCTTCTCTTACAACCATGTCAGTATAAACTTTTACATGGCTGCCAATTTCTAAGGCTGCTAGAGTATTTAAAGATGCCAGAAGCTTATAGCCAATGTTGGCATTGTTTATGACTACATAGCCATCTTCCTTGTATTCAACTTGTCCATAAATAAACTCAATCATCTTATCTCATCCTAAACATATCTTTAAAATTAAGCGAACTTGCATGGGTTATTGCAACAGCTAGGCCGTCTGCAGCGTCATCTGGTTTTGGAATCTTTTCCATATTAAGTAAAAGCTTTACCATTTCTTGAATTTGTTTTTTATCTGCCCGGCCATAACCTGTAATGGCCTGTTTAATTTGTAAGGGAGTGTATTCAAAAATATCTAGGCCCTTGTTCTTACAAGCTAAAATTTCTACGCCCCTAGCGTGGCCAACAGAAATTGCCGTCTTGACATTTTTATTGAAAAATAATTCTTCAAAGGCAACTTCATCAGGCTTATAAGTTTCAATAAGCTTGTCCATTAGTTTATAAATCTTTTCCAATCTAGAAGGCAGAGGTAGGCCTGCTTTTGTTTCAATGACTCCATAGTCTACTAACTTATATGAATTTCCCTTTATATCAATTAGCCCAAAGCCTACTAAGGCAAGTCCTGGGTCTATACCTAAAATTCTCATAAATGAAAAGGCTAAGTACAAAACTTAGCCTATCTATATCTCCTTAATACTTTTTCAATTAATCCATTCCAATAAGCATCTGCCAAAATTCTAATACTATCTTCTGAAATAAATTTAATTATACTCCTATATAAACTTGTAATTTCAGACTTTTTAAAAAGTCTATTTTCGTATTTAAGTATGGCTTTGCCGTCAGAACCTTCATACATCTTAACCTGTCTATCAAGGTTTTTATTTATTGAAAATAACTTTGGCTTAATAACTCGTCTGCTATAAGATTTTATAAGCTTATCTAAGCCAAGACTCATTTTCATTTCTATTTTAAAATTGTTTTGTAATTTTGTTTTTAAGTTTATTAAGTCTGGATTTCTATTTAGTTCTTTATAAATATGGTCTTTAGAATAAAGCCAAACTATTTCAAAATTGTTTAAAAAACTTTTTTCTATTAGATTTACATATTTAGTAGACCTGTATCCAGCCTTGTAACCTTCTAAATAAAGTAAAAGTTCTAGCCTGTTAATATCATCATGAATTAATTCTGCAATATTTTTTGCAGCAAGATCTCTTCCTTCTCTTCCTCTAAGAGATCTTTTAATGTACTTTTTAAAATCTCTTAAAGAAGTATAGCTTGGGCTTATGCTGCCAATAGAATCTTCAGTTTTTAAAATATCTATTAATAAATGTATGCTATTTAAATCTTTATCATACAAGAACTTTCTCTTTAGACTGTTAGAAACTTCTCTATTACTATTTGCTAACACAATTTGCCTCCTATAGTAGAAATATTATACTATATTTTTTGCACTTTGTGAGAAAAAAGTGAAGAAATTTCTATATTAAGTTTCTATTACACCTTTATAACTTAGTCTTAATCAAGTCTTTACAAATTATTTATTTTAAAATAATTTTTTAGACAAGTAATTAATTTCATAAAAAAAGTTCCCCGAAGGAAACTTTTTAATATCCAAATGCAAGGTCTGTAGATTCTTTGTAGTTGTAGGCTAAAATGCTTTCAATTATAAATTGATAAACAGCCTTGTTTAGGGCAAGAGCATAGTCTAAATCTGTTTGGAAATTAGGCTCTTCTTCTAAATAAGAATTAACTACCTTTTCAATATTTTTCTTAATTATAACAAGCTCTTCTAGGCTAGAAGCAGCACCTGATTCAAATGGTTCGAATTCTATGTCAATATGAGAAAACTCATGGCTTTTAGACTTGTCATTTAAATCTATTTCATACTTAACATGCTTTACTAAGGACTTTGGAAATTCCCATCTGTCAGCATGAGCCCTACAGGTAAAGTCTGATAGATAATGAGAAATAATACCTAAGTCTCTAGAAAAAGCCTTTAGGATTATATAAGATCCATTTGTAAAATCTAAAAACCTATTTAAAAATATAATTTTTGCTATCTTGTATATTATATAATCAATGCTGTTGTCATAGTAGTGTCTGTATAATTTGTATTTTGGTAAAATATCTGGAGCTACAGACCCCCAGTCTAGCATTTTCTTGTTTAGTTCAATGTCGTAGTTTTCTAATACAAATTCATATAAGTTTTGGCTTATAAGTTTGTGGGTTTGTGCGTGCATTGGAACCACCCCTTTTTAATTTTTTCAATATAATATTACTAAATTATCTATAAGCATTTGAGAATGTTTTGTTAAATCTTTGTGAAATTTCTAAATGTTTTCATCTATTATACTCCAAATATCCAAGGTTTCAAAGCCCTTTCTCCAAGAAGCAACCCCAGCTAAGCCATATTTTTCAACTAGAGATGATTTTGCCTTTATAGATTGGCCATCTTCTAGCCAAATTGAAACAAGTGAATCGCCTATTTGCTTGTGGCCAACTTTTTGCTTGGCCTTTGAATCCCATTCCATTTCAATATTGTTATTACTTATAAATTCATTGGCAACTTCCATAGAGACAGATTGAGAAGTAACTTTTCCTCCCTTGTCAAACCAAATTCTTGTGTATAAAGGCAGGCAAAGTACAAACTTTTCCATTGGAATTGACCTAAACAAAACGTTGGTATTGGCTTCAACCCAAGAGTATTCAGCAACTGATCCTGCTGTTTGGCTAGAAGACCAGTGTTGGTCATAGGCCATTAGCATAATATAATCTGCTGTTTCAGCTAAAGCCTTTCTGTCATAGGGTTCTTTTTCAATTTCAGAAAAAATTCTAGGAATAACATCAACACTTACAGTCATTCCCGCTTCAGAAAAAATAGGATAAAGCTCTCTTACAAATTGAGAAAAATTATCCCTTGTCTCTACGTTAATATGTTCAAAGTCTATATTGATTCCATCAACTCCAAGAGCCTGGCATTTTTTAAAAACGTCGGCTATTATTTCTTGCCTCCTGCTAGTTGATTTTAAAGCAAGTTCTGTTAGTCCTTCTTTGAAAGAATTGTCAAACATTGGCCAAATTTCCATCCCATAGCCTTGGGCCTTTTTTACATATTCAAGATTTGACCTGTCATCTATTGAAAAATCTTCATTTAAAGAAAACCAAGTAGGCGATAAAACATTAACGCCTACTAAGTTTTCAACTGAATCGCCATTTGGAGTTTTTATTGATGTATAATCCCAAAGAAGATTTATTTTTTCTTTTCTTTCTTCTTTGGCTGTTTCTACAGGATCTTTGGCTCTAGAAAATTCTTTTAGGTCATAGGAAAGCTCTAGGTGTCTCTTTCTCATATAACCAGTTTTGCCTTCTAGCTGTCTTACCTTATACCATTCTGCTGTTTCTCCATAGACATAAACTTGATCATCTTTTGACATTATTTTTACTATTGGAGATTTTGAACTGGCTTCTTCTCTTAGATAAGAAGTGTTTACTGTTACCTTGGCAGTCATATATTCTCTATCAGTCCTGTCAATAGTAACTACTTTTTCTTCAGAGTTATATTTTAAATCTATTGGATAGTCATAGACAAAGGCTTCAATAGGAACCATCACTTCCCCATCTATTTCTGTTAATGGAGCTCTTAAGGAAATTTCTACATCATTACTAGTTCCTGTAAGTTCATTTAGTTTATATCTTCTAACAGACTTGTCATTAGTAAAGACAACTGTTTGTTCATTGCTATCATAAAAAACAGTTTCATCTATTTTTTCTTTAATAAAGTTTAGGGCAATATAAACTTGGCCATCAATTACCTTTAGGTAGGATTCATCTTGAAGGTCACCTTCATAAATTAATCTGTTGTCTGTGTAAAGTGTAGATGTATCATCTGATTCACCGTTTCTAAAAAAGAATACATACACTCCGCCAAACATCAACAGAAGAATAAGTAAAAATACAATTAATTTTTTCATAGTTAATTCTCACTCTCTTGGATTTTTTTTATAATTTTCTCCCCTTCAGGGCTTTGTAAAAACTCTATAGTGCTATCTACTAGGAGTGGATAAGCCTTTTCGGTCTTCCCTTCTTTAATAAGCCTTCTAACTCTTGATGCAGATATGGGGCTGCCTAGTTCAATTTTTCTATCAATTTTTTCTAGCCTTAGTTTCACGCCTAGGGTAGACTTGTATAGTTTTTCATTGTACTTGGCAGTAAGTCTGTCTATTGGCTCATCTCCAACAAACCTGTAATCTATGTCTAAATCTTTGGCAATTCTTTCAGAGAATATTTTTGCATCTAATTCAGTATAAATATCTAAAGAGTCGTCAATTTTTTTTAAGAAGTAAGTTGGAAAGGTGCCTTGAGAAATAATATAGTTGCCGCCTTTGACAACTAGGACCTTTGGGTCATTTTTATATTCATTCTTCACTATATTATACCTAACTTCTGTAGGAAAAACTGACTTATTTTCTTCAACAACAAAAATTATTAGCTCATCGACTTTAGACTTTGCATATTCCATGAGAAACTTATGGCCCTTTGTCATTGGATTGCAATTAGCGACAATGGCTCCCCTAGTAGAAGCATTAGGATTTAACTGGTCTTTAATAGATTTTACCCACTTTTTATAAGTGGTAAAGCCACCTTCTAACAAAAGAACTTTATCGGTTTCAATTACTTTTTTTAAACCAATTCCCTTAAAGATATAATAATTTTCAGGTTTTGTAAATATAAAATGTTCAGTAATACCTTGGTCTAGGAGATAGGTTAAAAGCATATTATAAATTTGAGCTAAGATCCCCTGCCCCTTATAATCGTCTTCTAAAAAGAAATATTTCATAACCTTGCCGTCAAGTGACCCGGTTCCAATTATTTTTCCCTGGTCTCTAACAACTACACTAACTTCAGGATTGTCATAGACCACTCCATGGGTCTGCAGGTAGTTCCATATTTCTTTTATCTCAAAATTATTTCTCTTATTTACAAAATTGCTTGTAAGCATAAAATCCTTCCTATAATCTATAAAAATCTAATTCTACTTGGTTGGCTAAGTCTAAACCTTTTTCTGTTAGCCTTAGGTTTTCATTGTCTAAGATAATTAAGCCTAAATTTAAGTTCTTTTCTATTTCATTTTTATATGCACTTAGAAAATCCAAAGAAAAAATCTCTTCTAATTTCTCGTAAGAAAATCCTTCAGTTTTTCTAAGGCCCATAAATATATATTCGTTAATTTGATCTTGTTTAGTTAAAACTTCTCTTTCTTTTACTGGCAATAAATTATTTTCTAAGGCTTCTATATAAGAAGAAAAGCCATCTACGTTTGCAAATCTTTTATTGCCGATCTTAGAAGAGCTTGATAGACCTAGGCCTAAATAATCTTCATAGGACCAGTACTTTAAATTGTGCCTAGACTCAAAGCCCTCTTTTGAAAAGTTTGAAATTTCATATTGATAAAAACCAGAAGTACTTAAAAAGTTTTTTGTAAAATGATACATGTCCCTTTCTAAGGCCTCATCTGGCAAATTTATTTTACTGGTCTTTGTTGCCAGGTCATAAAGTCTTGTTCCCTCTTCTAAAATCAAAGAATAAACTGACAAGTGCTTTAGGTCTAAAGATACAGCTTTTTCTAAGGAATCCTCTAAGGATTCTAAAGTCTGGCCAGGAATACCTAACATTAGGTCTAAGCTAATATTTTTAAAGCCTTTAGATTTAGCTAAATCAATAGCTGTAAAAATATCAGAAGCCTTATGGATCCTGCCTAGGTCTTTTAGTTCCTTATTGTTAAAAGACTGGCCGCCAAAGCTTAGCCTATTAATTCCTGCTTCCTTGTAGGCTTTAAATTTTTCAAGGTCAACAGAGTTTGGATTAAGTTCAATAGTAAATTCAAGGTCTTCAGCTATAGAGAATTTTTCTCTCAAGGCCTTGGAAACTTTTTTAATTTCTTGTCCATCTAAAATCGATGGCGTTCCTCCGCCTATAAAAATACTATCAACTACATAGTCTTTATAAACTGGTCCCTGCAAAGAAATTTCTTTTATTAAAGCATTTATATAATTACTTCTTTGGTCTGCTGATGATTTAAAAGAATTAAAATCACAGTAAGAACATTTTTGCTGGCAAAAAGGTATGTGGATATAAAGTCCTAGCTTAGTTTTCATCGTATTTCAAAACAGCTAAGAAGGCATTTTGAGGAACTTCAACTGAGCCAATTTGTCTCATTCTCTTCTTACCTTCTTTTTGTTTTTCAAGAAGTTTTTTCTTTCTAGAAATATCTCCACCGTAACACTTAGATAAAACATCTTTTCTTAAGGCCCTAATAGTTTCTCTAGCAATAATTTTATTTCCAACTGCTGCTTGGATAGGAATAGCAAATTGGTGTCTTGGAATTTCGTCTACTAGTCTTTCGCAAATATTTCTTCCTCTATCATAGGCCTTGTCCCTATGAACTATTAAAGATAAGGCGTCAACTAGTTCGCCATTAATTAAAATATCTAACTTGACTAAGTCGCTTTCTTCATAGCCTGCCATTTCATAGTCTAAAGAGGCATAACCTGAAGTTTTTGATTTTAAGGCGTCAAAAAAGTCATAGACAACTTCATTAAGAGGAAGCTGGTAGTGGACAGCAACTCTTGTAGTGTCTAAGTATTCTATGTTTTGGAAAACTCCCCTCTTTCCTTGGCAAAGCTCCATTATTGTTCCTACATAGTCAGATGGGGCCATAATAGTTGCATTTACTATTGGTTCTTCCATCTTTTTAATTTCAGTTAGCGGCGGAAGGTTTGATGGATTTTGAATTTCAAGAACACTTCCGTCTGTTTTATGAACCTTATAGATTACCGATGGAGCTGTTGTAATAATATCTAAATTAAATTCTCTTTCAAGTCTTTCTTGGATAATTTCCATGTGCAAAAGTCCCAAGAAGCCACACCTGTATCCAAAACCTAGGGCCTGAGATGTTTCTTGTTCAAAAGAAAGTGAGGCGTCGTTTACTTGAAGTTTTTCTAGGGCATCTCTAATATTTGTAAATTCTTCTCCCTCTGCAGGATAAATTCCACAATAAACCATAGACACAGCTTCCTTATAACCAGGAAGGGCCTGAGTTGTTGGATTATTTGCATCAGTAATCGTGTCCCCAACTCTAGCGTATTTTACATCTTTTATTGAGGCAGTGAAAAATCCTACTTCACCTGCCTTAAGTTCTTTGGCTAGAATTTGTCCATCAGAAACATAGCCTACTTCATCAACTTCAAATTCTGCACCATTGGCCATAAATTTAATCATTGATCCTGGTTTAATATTTCCATCAAAGACTCTAATAAAACAAATTACTCCCCTGTATGGGTCATAAATTGAATCAAATAAAAGGGCCTTTAGAGGTCCGTCATCTTGGCCTGATGGAGCTGGAACCTTTTCAACTATTGCTTCTAGAACATCATCTATATTTAGTCCTGTTTTTGCAGAAATTAATGGAGCGTCAGAAGCATCTAAGCCAATTATGTCTTCGATCTCATGTTTTACTCTTTCAGGTTCTGCAGATGGCAGGTCGATTTTATTAATAACAGGAATAATTTCAAGGTCTTGGTCTAGGGCAAGATATACATTAGCCAAAGTTTGGGCCTCTATGCCTTGGGCTGCATCAACAACTAAAATAGCGCCTTCACATGCAGCTAAAGATCTTGAAACTTCGTAGTTAAAGTCAACATGACCTGGAGTGTCTATAAGATTAAAAATATAATCCTTGCCGTCTTTGGCCTTATAGTTTAGTCGAACTGCTTTTAATTTAATTGTAATGCCACGTTCTCTTTCTAGGTCCATGCTATCAAGAACCTGGTCAGAAATATCTCTCGCGGCCATTGTTCCTGTGTTTTCAATTAGTCTATCAGCAAGTGTTGACTTTCCGTGGTCAATATGGGCTATTATAGAAAAATTTCTAATGTTTTTGTCCATAAATTTTTAACTCCTCTTATTAAATCTTCATATTTATATTAATCAAACAAAGTTTTTGTAAAAATTATATTTAAGCAGAGCTAGCTGTTAAATACTAGTTTAATACTTATACATTTTATCAGAAAAGTGAAAAATTATAAAGTGCCTGCTAATAAAAGCTCATTTTTGAGTCTTTAATCTTGTGTTCTAGTCATTATTTTTGAAAAAATATTTATTTTTCTTGAAATTATGGGGCAAGTAACATATAATAAAGTATGCGAAATAATTTTTATCTTGGAGGTGGACTATGGCAAACATTAAATCATCTATTAAAAGAGTTGAAATAGCTAAAAGAAATGAAGCTAGAAATAGAGCAATTAAATCAGAAATTAAAACTTATGTTAAAAAGTTTGAAAAAGCTGTTGCTGAAAATTCAGTTGAAGATGCAAAAAAATATCTTGACTTAGCTGAAAAGAAATACAGACAAGCTGAAGCAAAAAATGTAATGCATAAAAATAATATTTCTAGAAAAATTGGACAACTTACAAACAAGTTTAACGCAATGTCTAATTAATTAAATCCCCTAAGCTAGGGGATTTTTTTATTGCTACTTACAAAGACTTACTAAAAGATATTCCATTAAAAATAAGTCAGAATAAGAAGTTGACTTTAACCTCTTGTCTGTTTGTAAAATAAGGTCTAAGTTCTCTCGAAGTTTGCAAGTTGTAAAACTTCTTGAAGACCTTTGAATTACCTTGTATTCAAAATCAGAAATCCCTATAGTTGCCCTTATAAATGCATCTGATTTTTTCATTTCAAATAGGGATACATATTGATAAAAATGGCTATACCTTCTTTGAATCATATAGAGAATGCCTGGCATAGACTCGTTTTTTTCATACAAGTCATGTAAGTAATTTATTGCTGCTTTCGAATTTTTGTCTGCCAGTGAATCTAAGAGATTAAATATATTTGAATCCTTAGACTTTTCAACTATCTTGTCTATGTCTGCCCTTGTAATTTGGCTTCCATCGCTATAAAAAACTACCTTGTCAATTTCGCTTACTAGGTCATAGAGATTTTTTTCAATTTTTTTATTTAAATAACCTGTTAGCATTAAAAAATAAGACAAGTCGTCATCTCTTATTTTCTTGCCCTTAGAGTTAAATTCTTTTTTTATAAAATTTCTAACTTCAATATTAGAAAACTTTTCAAATTCAACTACTCGATTTATCTTTTTAAAAAACTTATAAAACTTAGTTGTCTTTTTTAGTTCTTGGTCTGAGTCGTGAAAAATTACTATAGTATCTTCGCTTAAATTTTCTAAGCTGTCTAAAAGGTCTTGGCTAAGGTCAATTTTTTGTAGCATTGGTCCTAGCTCATCAATTAATACCAGCCTTTTATCTGCCATAAAGGGAAGAGTTTCTATATAGGCATAAAAATTTTTTATATCAATAGTTGAACCGTGAACGTGGGTGAAGTTTAGGTCCTTAAAGGGCCCATCAATATAGGTTTTTATAATGTAATCAATAGTTCTCTCTATAGCTAGGGCTTCATAGCCTAAAAATAAATAGGCTCCTCCTAGCTTTTTACTTGTCAATATATTTTTAAAATCTTTGTAAATCATTGTCTGCCTCTTTTTCTTTTATATAATAAAGACTGCCTAGAAATATTATAACAAAAATTCCCAATCTTTCATAAGCAAATATGCTAATCTTCTTAGATCCTGCTGTAGTGTAGCTAATTTCATTACCTATTTCAAAGACAATCTCCCCTACTTGGTCTGTCCTTAAAATTTTTGCCTTTACATAAGATAGATTTTTCAAAACATCTGGATCAGGATGCCCATATGAGTTTTTTGCGCCAACAGAAATTATTGCATAAGCTGGCCTAGTCTCTTTTAAAAAATCTCTTGTTGAAGAATACTTTGACCCGTGGTGGGAAACTTTTAGAATATCAACTGGTCCAAAGCTACCTTTTAGTTTTCTCTCTACATTTTCGCCAATATCTCCAGTAAAAAGTATTCTCTTCCCCTTGTAGTTAGCAAGGACTACTAGCGACCTGTCATTTGATTCTCTAATATTTTCTATATCAGTATTTAAAAACTCCAAGTAAAAGTCCTTGTCAATAAATAATTTTTCTTTAGGATAAAAAGGTTTTACACCAGTTGCCATAATGTCTTTATAAATGACATTGTCTTCTTCTGGCCCATTTATTAAAAGTGCCTTGACTAGGCCATCTTCTATTAAACTTTTAGTCCCAAGAACATGGTCAGCATCAAAGTGACTTAGGATAAGAAGGTCAATTTTTCTAATGCCACGTTTTTTTATGGCCTTCCTCGTAACTTCAATACCTGGATTGTATGATGAATAAGTTGATCCGCCTGTATCAATTTGAATATAAGTATTTTTATAGGACAAGTAAGCCGAGTCCCCTTGGCCAACGTCAAAAAATCCAACAAGCAATTTTGGATTTAGTAAGTTATAAAAATTTATACAAAGACCTAGGGTGAAAATACAATAGCCTATGACCCTGTACTGGTAAATTTTTTTATGCAGAGATTTTTTTAGAAGAAGAAACAAGGATAGGTAGTATAAAAATACTTGGCCTAGACTTGGTTGATAAAGCCTCAAATAGAAATCAAATTTTTCTAAAAATACCTGCAAGTAAAAGTTGCTAGCTGTAAGTATTTGATCGATAAATAGATAAAGAAAGTTCAAAGAAAAAATCAAATCTAAAAGAATAGCCAGGTAGGATAAAATTAAAATAAAAATAATTACTGGACTTATAAGTAAGTTTATAAAAAAGGAAAAAATGTTAAAGTTATTAAAATTATAAATTAGTAGGGGTAAAATCATTATATTTACACTGGCATAAAGAGTGAATAAACCATAAATGCCCTCTTGTCTTTTTGGATTTAATCTAGGATTTAATATTAAAATTCCAAGGACAGACAAATACGAAAGCTGAAGGCCTAGGTCGAAAATCGCCATAGGTTTTAGACTTAAAATTATTATTAGAGAAATAAAAACTACCGAAAGATTAGAAACTTTTCTATTGCTAATTTCAAAAACCCCCTTTAAGGCATACATTAAAATAGCTCTTGAAACAGAAGGGGTAAAATCTAAAATATAGGCATAAAAAGTTAAGACTACAATAATAAAAGAAAACCTAAGATTATAGGATAAATTTACTTTCTTTAACAGCAAGTCTAGGCAGAATATTATTATGTATATGTGAAGACCAGAAATTGCCAGTAAGTGTGCTAGGCCTGCATCTGAATAAGCCTGGCGGGTATCTTTGCCTAAGGAACTTGAGTCAGCTAAGACTAGTTTTTTAATTATAGGAGAGTTGTCAGCAGATAAGTTTTCTTCAATTGACTGGTCTATTTTTTTAAGTAATCTATATTTACTTGATGATAAGAATTTTGTGTTTTCATATTTTGTAAGTGCCAGGGCCTTTGCAGATCCCCAAATATTTTCTCTTTGGTAATAAGACCTTATAGATGGCAGATTAAAATTTTTGTTTTCACTAATCTCTGTAATTTCAATTTCAGCTCTAACATAATCTCCCTTACTTATATCCTCTAGGTTTTTGCCGCCAATATAAAACTTTTTCTTAGACTTGTCTTTGACTAAAATTCTCTTATAGCCTTGGTCATAGTCTTTAAGGTCTACAACTTGGCCATCAACAGACAAAATAGTCCCAGGCTCATAAAACTTGGCTCCTGCCCTGCCTAAGAAAATATTAATAAGAATTACAAAGCCAGCTAATAATAAAAACTTGCTGCTCTTGTCAAAGCTAGTAAAAGTAAAAATGCTTATTAGCAAAATATATAAAAATAAGATGTTTATGTTAAAAAGATTATAAATTACTGTGGCCAAAATAAGACCTAGTAAAGTAAAAAATATATTTCTCTCCATAGCTAAATTATATCATATTTATTTGGCTGCTAATATAAGTCTTTTATGGTAAAATTATCTTGGTGATACTATGAAAGACAGACTATATATTTTTAACCAATATCTAACAGAAATCCAAGCTAATATTATTTCAGCTGAAAAAATTGACGACAACTACCATATTTTATTAGACAAGACAATTTTTTATCCTGCAGGCCTTGGTGGCCAAAAAGGTGATATAGGAACAATAAATGGCAAGGACCTTATAAAATCCTATGAAAAAAATTCTAGGATTTATCATGTAGTAAAAAATAGAATTGATTCGGACTCTGTACTTTTGAAAATCAATTGGGAAAATAGACTTCACATTATGCAAGAACACACTTGCCAGCACTTAGTATCTGCATGTTTTTATAGGCTCTATGCCATAGACACCCTTAGCTTTCATGCATCTGATGACCATATCACTATTGATTTTGATACAGAAGATATAGAAGAAAGACAAATTAAGGAAGTTGAAGACCTGGCAAATTTTATAATACAAAATAACCTTGAAGTGAAGGCCTACTTCCCTAGTGATAAAGAACTAGAAAATCTTCCTCTTAGACGAGAACCTAAGGTTGAAAAAGATTTAAGGATAATAGAAATTGACGGCTTTGACTACTCCCCTTGTGGAGGAACCCATGTGTCAAGAACCGGAGAATTAGGACTTATAAAAATAGTAGACTGGGCCAAACAAAATGGCAAGCTAAGAGTTTTTGTCAAAGTTGGAAGAGATGCCCTAGAAGATTATAGGGTTAAGGATAAAATCTATAAAAATATTTCTAAGGACCTATCTGCAAATACAAACAATCTTCTAGAAAAATATACAAGCTTTAAAGAAAAAAATCAAAGTCTGGAAGAGGCCTTTGGCAGATTAAAGTCTTCTTACTTAGACTTGTATGCTGCTAAATTACTTAAGCAAGCAGGTACAAACCCAAAAAACTTTTATTCTGGAATCTTTGATGACCTTGATTTTTCTCAAGTGAATTTGCTGGTGAAAAAACTTGAAAATGAAAATATTATCTTGGCCCTATATAAATATGAAAATGAAATTTGTAACTTTTCTATAAGTGTAAATGGAAAGCTAAAGTCAGACTTGAAAAAGATTAAAGAAAGATTAGACGAAAAATTTACTGTCAAAGCTGGCGGATCAGAAAAGTTTTTACAAGGTTTAATTATAAGCAAGGATAAAGACGGAGTTTTAAAATTCTTTAACGAAGAATTAGAAAAATTGCTTTAAAGAAAAATGGACTAGATCAATTATGACCTAGGCCATTTTTTATTTTATAAGCTAAAAATATCTTCCAATAAATTTAAATTTGTTTTTATCATCTAAAATTTTTCAAAAAAATTAGGCCATCTATAAAGACAGCCTAAAGTTCATTTATTTTTTAATTGAATTTAAAATTAATTTTTGTTCTACTTGGGCAACAACTCTTCTAGTGTATTCAACAGTATCTGGATTTACAGAAATTGAAGTAATTCCATTTTCTACTAAAAATTCTGCAAACTCTGGATATTGAGATGGGCCTTGGCCACAAATTGAACAAGTCTTGCCATATTTTTTTGCTGCATTAATTAAAATCTTTACAGCTCTTTTTACAGCTTCATTTCTCTCATCAAAGTAGCCCATGTTATTAAGCTTTTCTGAGTCTCTATCTGAGCCCATAATTAATTGGGTAAGATCGTTAGATCCTATTGAAAAGCCGTCAACAAGTTGGGCGAATTCTTCAGCTTGCATTACAACTGATGGAACTTCTGCCATAATCCAAAGTTTAAAGTCTACACCTTGAACTAGACCTTCTTCAGCCATTATGCTCTTAGCATGAATAAGTTCTTCTGGAGTTCTAACAAATGGTAGCATTACTACAACATTTTTTAGGCCGTGTTCTTCACGAACTTTTCTAATTGCTTGACATTCTAGTCTAAAGCCTTGTTCGTATTCTGGAGAAATATATCTAGAAACGCCCCTCCAACCTATCATTGGGTTTTGTTCAATTGGTTCTACTTCTTCTCCACCTTTTAGGCCCCTGTATTCATTGGTTCTAAAGTCAGAAAGTCTAACTGTAAGTTGTTTTGGATAAATAGCTGATGCTACTTGATAAATTCCTTCAACTAACTTGTCAACCATTAGGTCAGTTTGGCCAGTTTTTACAAGATACATTGGATGAACGCCAATCATGTTTGTAAAAATAAATTCTGTTCTCATTAGGCCAATTCCATCAAATGGTAGGTGTTTGTGTTTTTCAATTAGGTCTGGTTGACCTAGGTTCATATAGATTTTTGTTGCAGTAACTGGAGCCAAAAGTGTTTTTAGTTCTTGGGTCATAACTAAGTTAGCAGAGCCTTCTTCTTTTTTATGGTCTTCAACTTTTTTATTTAGAACATTGCCGTCATAAACAACTCCCCTAGTTGAGTCAACTGTTACAAATTGACCTTCTTTAAGGTTTTTCATGGCGTTCTTTGCTCCAACTATACATGGAATACCTAGCTCACGAGAAACTATAGCAGCGTGGCAGGTTCTTCCGCCTTCTTCAGTAACAACTGCTGCACACTTTCTCATTGCTGGAACCATGTCAGGATTTGTCATTCCTGTTATTAGTACATCGCCGTCTTTAACTTGGTTAATATTATTTAGGTCCTCTACTATTCTAACCTTGCCTCTGCCAAGTCCTGGTGATGCTGCTAGACCTTTGGCCAGTACAATAAGCTCTTCTTTTTCATCTGGCTTAATTGTAGTTATTGGTCTAGATTGAAGGATATAAAGGTCATTGGTATCTTCATCAATTCCCCACTCAATGTCTTGGATATTGTTGTAGGCTTTTTCAATTTTTAGGCCATAGTCAATTAATTTATTTAATTCATTTGTGCTTAGACATTCATTTTTAACAGCGTCATTGCCTAAATAATCTGCTACATTTACAGTTCTTGTTCCTATGCCATCATCAGCCTTAATTACCATTACATTTTTTTCAGAAATTGTGGTTTCTATAATTTCTTTGGTATTTTTATTTATTATATATTCGTCTGGTGTAACCATGCCTGATACAACCGCTTCGCCTAAACCATAAGATGCGTTAATCATCATCTCATCAATGTTTTGAGAAATAGGATTTGCAGTAAACATAACTCCAGATTTTTCACTGTTGACCATTTTTTGAACTACTACACTTAGAGCTACGTCAAAGTGGTCGAATTTTTGTTTTTCCCTATAATAGATTGCCCTTGCAGTCCAAAGAGATGCCCAGCACATTCTAATATGCTTTAGTAGCTCTTCTTCTCCTGCTATGTGTAAGTAAGTGTCTTGTTGGCCAGCAAAAGACGCATCTGGAAGGTCTTCAGCTGTGGCAGACGATCTAACTGCAACTTGTGGATTTTCTAAGTTTACATCTTTAGAAAATTCACTATAGGCAGCTCTAATTTCTGCCTCTAAGTCTTCTGGAATTCTACTTTCATTAAGTTTAGCCTGTAGTTTTTCACTAACTTGGGTTAATGAATCTGGATTGTCTACATCTAATCTTTCTAACAAGACTTTTACAGTTTCATCTAAATTAGTATATTCAATAAAATAATTGTATGCATTTGATGTAACACAAAATCCTGGTGGAACATCTAAACCCATTTGGGTCATTTCTCCTAAATTTGCACCCTTGCCTCCAACTAGGCCTATATCATCTTTACCTACTTCATTAAATTTTCTAATATACCTATACTTTGACATGCTAGTCTCCTTTCATAGTCCTCTAAAAAAATTATATCACAAAAAACCATTATTAGTGAGATTTTGAAAAATTTAATGTTAGTCTATCTTTTGCAATTTAAAGTCTACATAGTCACTTGAAACACATTTTACATCTACGCCTAAAAAATTTCCTTCGCTAACCATAACATGACCTGGACCATGAAGGTGGCCATAGAGGCAAAGGGAAATATCGTGTTTAGTCATTAAGTTCAAAAACTCATTAGGCTCTTTTTTTGAATTAAAGGGTGGATAGTGGATCAGACAAATTCTCTTTTTGCCCTCTTGGCCCCTTGCTGCCTTTAAAGATAAATCTAATCTTCCTAATTCTCTGTTAAAAATTTTTTCATCTTCTGTAGAAAAGTCTTCACTGTCTCTTGCCATCCAGCCTCTTGAGCCTGCAATGACATAGTCCTTATAGACAAAGGCGTCGTTGTGTAGAAAGTGAATGGTCTTAAGTCCCAGTCCCTCTAGTTTGTTTTTTGTTGACCACCAATAGTCGTGGTTGCCTTTTATTATGCACTTAATACCTGGCAGATCATCAATCATCTTTAGGTCAACAAGGGCCTCTTCAAGTTTTAAAGCCCAAGATATGTCCCCAACTAAAAGGACTAAATCGTCTTCTTTTACATTTTCCTTCCAAAAATCTATTATCTTTTGGTCGTGATCCTTCCAGTTGTCACCAAAAATATCCATGGACTTGTCTTTAGTATGGTCAAAGTGAGTGTCTCCAATTGCCCAAATCATATTTAACTCCATAATTTTATAATATTTATATTTGCTGGATCTAAAATTAAATCCCTTGTATTACTTGTAAACAAAATAATTTGATAGTCTTCAGAAAGTTTTTCCAAAAGTTTTAAACTAGCCTCATTTCTATCCATATCATATAGAGAAAAGCCATCATCAATAATTATTGGAAAATCTACTCCTGAGTTTACAATTAATCCCAACCTATAAGCCAGATAAACTTGGCCAATTGTGGCCTTACTTAAGTCTTCTATATAGACAAATTTCTGTAAGCTGTTATCAAAAAGTAAAAGGTCTAAGTCATCGTTTATTAAAAGTTTGCTGTATTTGTTGTTAGTAATTATTTTAATAAAATCTGAGCAGTCTTCAATGAGGTTTGTAGAAACTGTTTCAAATTTTACCTTAGATAGCTTTGAAATAATTTCAATGGCAGTGTCTTTCATCTGACTTTTAAAGTTTAGGTCTGCAATTTTATCTAAAATGTCTTCTTTCTCTTGGTCTAAAAGCCTAAGATTTTCTAAGTCCTTGTCTCTTTCTTTTACTTGACTATAAAATACTTCCCTTTGAATGGCCTTGTCATTAATTTGGTCTTTAAGCTTATTTATTTTTTCAATTAAAGCCAAGGAGTCTTCTTCAATATTAAGATTAGATCCTTCTTGAATTTTTAAGGCTTCAATAAGACCATCTAAGTCGTTATAGAGAATTCGAAGTTTGGCCTTAGTCTTCTCCTGGCTTTTGCTTTTAAAATATCCATAAAATATTCTCAAAAGACCAAGGATTAAAGTTAAGGCAAGACCAGTTATTAAAAGCTGCAAACTTTTAGCTTTAAAGAAATAAATAAAAAATATTAAAGCTGGCAAAATAAAAGAAAAATTTATTATTTGCAAAAAACTTTTACTGGAAAGAGAATCTTCTAGGTCTTTAATCTCATCCTCAGTATTAATTTTTTCTAATAAAAGTCTTCTCTCTTCTGCTCTATTTTCCTTGTCTGGTCTTTGTCTCAGACTTTGGTCAAGGTCTTCTTCTAGAATTTCCAAGTCTTCCTTTAGCTTGTTTATTTCCCTGTCTAGGTCCATGGACTTTAGTAAAATTTCATCAGTATCTGCACTGTCATAGGATAAACTTATTTGTCTATTAATATCTTCTAGAGACCTGGTCAGATATTTAAGTTCTTTTTTGTCTTCTTTTGTATAGGCCTTGGTCTCAATATTTTCTATAACTTGGCCAATAGATATATCTTCAGACTGGCTAGAAAAGTGGTTGACAATTCTATCTTTCAAATCATAAGACAATCTGTTTTTCATTTGATGGTCGTCAGTTATTTCAAAAATATCTCTTAAGCTGGACTCGTTAATGCCAAAATAATTTTCATCAAAGGCTTGGACCTTTCTACTTGTGTCAATATTAAAGTGGTCTTTGGAGTCGCTTCCTGTTTCTGCATCAAAAACTGAAAATTTTTCAAAGCCCTTATTAAAGTTTCTATAAATGTGATAGGTTTTTCCTCCATCTTCTACTAGGGCAGATCCTTCATAGCGGTTTGAATTCCAAGGAACATACCTGTCATAGTCCTTTGTATAAACTGCTCGAGTTGATCCTGGAAGAGTTCCACCAAAAAATAAATTAAATATAAAGGACCTAATAGTGGACTTGCCTGACTCGTTAGGACCGATGACTACATTTAAGCCTTTTTTAAAAGTAAGGTCCTTGTCTATTAGTTGGCCATAAGATGAAATATTTAGTTTTTTAATCTTCATAGCTATCACCTAGGTCAAAGGATTCAAGGCCAATTTTAACTAGCTGCCTTTGGTCCTTTTCGTCATAATTATTAAAGACATAGTCAAAGTACCTGCCTATAATGTTGTCCTTGTTTTCTGCTAAAAGTCTTTGGAAATTAATTTTCGGGCTAGTTTTATCAATTATATAAATAAGACTGTAGTCTCTTTTTAAAATTGTTTCTAGCTCTTCAAAGTCTAGATTTTTAGATTTTCTTCCTAAGAGATTTAATCTTATAAGGTCTGTTCTCTTTATGTCTGCAAATATTTTCATTAAGCCCTTAAACAAATCCTTGTTGGCAGAGATCTCTGATACATCAAAGTCTAAATCGTAATAGGACCTTTGGGCCATTTTTATAAAGTCAACCTTGACTTCCCTACCATAAAATTCTAATAATAGTCCGCCATGGGGACCAAGGTTATTAAATGATAATGGCTCTAGGCATCCTGGATAATAAGAAAGTTTTCCTGCTTTTTTTGGCTGATGAATATGGCCTAGGGCTATATAATCAAAGCCTATGTCTTCTAAATATTTTATATCCAAGGGTAAGTAATCAGAAATGCTAGTATCTGTTCCGTGAATGGATAAAATATTTGTATAAGATCCATCTAAGTCGACAAAATTTATAGGACTTTTTTGATATTCAACTCTGTCCCAAGAAAAACCATAAATCCTTATATTTTTATATTCTCTATATTCTAGAAAGTTAGAAAATATATGAACGTTTTTAGAGCAAATCTTTTTTAAATAGTCAGACTTAGGACTTAGGTGGTCGTGGTTGCCTAGGCTAATATAAAATCTTAGTTTAGAAAATTTTGCAAAGATAAAGGCTAACCTATCTAGGTTTGACTTAGTAATTTTGTCATTGTCATAAAGGTCACCTGGAATTAAAACTATTTCAACTCCCTGATCTTCTGCAAAGACTAAGGCTTTCTCAAAAGAATCCCAGATTTCTTCTTTACGAACCTGGGATTCATTAGCCTTTTTGCTAGAAAAATTAAAGTCTCTTCCTAGATGAACATCAGCTATGTGAAGAATCTTTATTTTATTTTCTAACATTTGCTTGCTCAATTTCTATATTGTTAATGCTGGCCTTTATTGTTCCAGCATCTCTATTTAGTTCTTCTCTCTTTAGGTCTAAGTTACTTGCAGCCAGGGCAATTTTTGCTGCCATTTCTAGGTCGTAGTTTTTATTTATTGAAACAATAAAACCTGCTAGGACCTTGTCCTTGTTTTTTCTATCAAAGTCAAAGCCTTGTCCAAAACTTGTAATAATATTGTCTTTGTCTTGGATTTGAACTGTAGCCTTGTCAGAATAATAGACAACATATTTTATTCCAAGATCAATTAGGTCTTTGATTACATTGTTGATTTCCCAGTTGAAATTTAATTCTTTCTTGGCATAAGATTCTAAGGCCTTTTTGTCTACAAGAATTGTATGAGGCCTATAGGAAATTAATTTGTTAATGTTATCCTTGTTAGTAGATAAGGCCAATTTTTTTCCAGCCTTAAAGGCTACATTTATAAAGTTTATATAAAACTCTTCTTCATAAATAGAACCATTAGTCTCTGGAAGAATTATAAAATCACTTTCCTTAATAGTTGACAAATAACCTTCGTAAATATTATTTCTTTCGTCATTAGTAATACGGGGTGTTTTTGAATAGATTTTTAAGTCTCTTATTCCATCATAAATAAAAAGCTTTTCCCTAGTGGAGTCTTTAATATTTATAACTTGGCCTAAGGTGTTTTCTCTTCTTAAAAGTTCCCTGTAGTTGTCTCCTACAAAACCTCCCAGATAAGTGAAAATCTCAGATGGAATATCAAACATAGAAAAAATTCTCGAATAATTAATAGCCCTAGTATTTATTTCTATAGAAAATTCTTCTGCCTCTAGGTCATCTGCTGAGGAAAATTGTTTAATCTTATAAGCTTTTTTTAAATATGGATCAATGTCTACAATTATATTCATAAAATCACCTCTTTATATATTAAATAATAGCAGAAAAAGCAAGCTTTTGCTATATTAAAAAAGAACCTAACACTAGGTCAGGTTCTAAAATTTTTATTCAATTGAATTTAATCTTCCAAGGACCACTTCTTCTATCATAGATATTTTTTCTTCTGCCTTGGCTTCTTTCTTGTCCTTAGAATAAATATAGAGTTTAATTTTTGGTTCAGTTCCTGATGGCCTTACAGAAAACCAAGAGCCATCTTCTAATCTGTACTCTAATACATTTGACTTGCCAACCACTGGATCATCTGTCAAATAATCTTTGACACTAGAAACTTTTAGGTCGCCAATAGTTTCAAATGGTTCTTTTCTAACTACATCCATCATCTTTTTAATTCTCATTGAACCTTCAATGCCCTTTAAGGTTAGAGAAATTAATTTTTCCTTGTAGTAGCCATATTTTTCATAAAGGTCATATAGAACTTGATAAAGGCTCTTGCCTTGTTTTTTATAGTAGCCAGCCATTTCAGCTATAAGCATAGATGAAATTACTGCGTCTTTGTCTCTTACATAGTCTCCATAGGTGTAGCCAATAGATTCTTCATAGCCAAAAATAAATTCATATTCTTTAGTTTGGTCCCAAGTGTTAGCTAGGGAGCAAATATTTTTAAATCCAGTTAAGGTTGAGAACATCTTGACATTAAAGTCGTCACAAATAGCCTTGGCCATTTCCCCAGTTACAATTGATTTTACAATTGCACCATTGGATGGTAATTTATCACTAGCTTTTAGACCATTTAAAATATAGTTTATTAAAAGAACTCCAGTTTGGTTGCCATTAAAGGCATAATAAGATCCATCTGGCTTCTTGCCCATCATTGCAACTCTATCACAGTCAGGGTCTGTTGCAATAATTATATCTGCATCAATATTTTTTGCAAGTCTTAAACCATATTCAAAGGCCTTAGTATCTTCAGGATTTGGATATTCAATAGTTGGGAAAGATCCATCTGGTTCTGTTTGTTCTTTTACTAAGTTAACATTTGTAAAGCCTCGTCTGTCTAAAACAGTTCTAACAGGAATATTTCCAGTTCCATTTAATGGTGAATAAACTATATTAACATTTTTATCGACATCGTCATTTACTGCCCTTGATAAAACTTCCTTATAATAGGCCTCGTCAACTTCTTCGCCAATTAAAATTATTTTTCCTTGATTTACTAGGTCGTCATAAGATCCCCAATTAATATCTTCAAAGTTCAGCTTATTTATTTTTTCAGAAATTTGATTGGCGTGAATATCTAGAATTTGTGCTCCTTCTTCCCAATAAACCTTGTAGCCGTTGTAGTTTTTTGGATTGTGAGAGGCTGTTACAACTATACCTGATTGGGTTTTTAAATGTCTAATGGCAAAGGATAGCATTGGAGTTGGTCTAATTCCTTCAAACAAATAAACCTTAACTCCATTGGCAGCTAAAATACTTGCTGCAAGTTTTGAAAATACATCAGAATAATTTCTTACGTCATAGGCAATGGCAATACCCTTGTCCATAGCTTCCTTACCATAGTCTCTTATAACTTCAGCTAGGGCTTGACTGGCCTTACCTACTGTGTACTTGTTCATCCTATTTGTTCCAGCTCCAATAATACCGCGTAAGCCTGCTGTTCCAAATTCTAGGTTCTTATAAAACCTGTCTTCAATTTCTCCTTGGTCTGTTAAGCTTTTTAATTCATCTTTTGTAGCTTGGTCTATAGTTTCTGAATTTAACCATTTTTCATAAGTCTTTTTGTAGTCCATCTTTAACCTCCCTGTAGTTTTTATAAATACGCTTCAATATAAAGTAAGCCTAGGCGATAATCAGAGTAGGAAAAAATGTTTGAAATTTTTTCTACTTTCTTCTCTCCCCTAGATGCAAGTATTAAACTGTCATCTTCTCTTCCTATAACTAAGGAATACTTTGGATAGTCAAAGCCTTGCCTTATTCCAAGCTCCATTAAAAGAGGATGGTCTTTTTCAAGGGCCTGGTCTATAATTTTTATAAAAATATTTTGCGAAATAAAATTAGCATGGTAGCTAGTTTTTATTTCAATTCGTCTCTTGGCTGCAAGTCTTTTTATATAAGCTTCTATAGACCTTAGACTTAAAAATCCAAAATACCTATAGGCTTTTGAATCTATGTAGTTTCTTAAAAACTTACTATAAGAATCAAAATCAAAATTAAGGTCTCCATTAGTTCCCTTGGTTTCAGAATATTTTGCAAATTCATAAAGTAATAAATCTGTCAGAGCAAAAAATCCTGATGACTGGGTCTTAGAAAAATCTTTTAAGGCTAAATCAAAATCTAAAAGATCAGCTGTCCCGCCAAAATAAGATTTTTCTTCTGTATTTATATTTATAAAGTCTGATTTAATATTTTTTCTTTCCATGCTTTCACCTAACAAAAGTATATCACAAGATTTCACAACTTTATATAGACACTTATACCCGAAAAGATTTTTCTTACAAAAAATGACCAAGATTAAATCTCAGTCATTTTAAAAACTTATTAACCTGCTGGCCAAGTCATTTGTCTGCCACCTAGAAGATGGAAGTGTAAATGATTTACAGATTGGCCGCCATGTTCTTTGTTGTTAACTACAACCCTATATCCTTTTTCAAGGCCAAGGTCCTTGGCGATTTTGCTAATTGATAAATAAATATGGCCAATTAGTTCCTTGTCTTCTTCTGCAATTTCGTCTACATTTGAAATGTGTTTTTTTGGAATTACAAGTACGTGGACTGGTGCCTGTGGTTCCAAGTCATTAAAGGCATAAACAAATTCGTCTTCATAAACTTTTTTCGAAGGAATCTCTCCTCCTACAATTTTACAAAATATACAATCAGTCATTTTTTCCTCCTTTGGCCCTTCCTCTTAATTTGCCATCAATAAAATCTGTAATTTCTACTTCCACCAGCTTATTAAAATAATCTCCCTGGCCTGTAAAAAATACTTCAACATAGTTGGTGCTGTGGCCATGATAAAGGCCTTCAGTTTTTCTCTCAACTAAAACTTCCATATCTTTTCCAATAAAAGACCTTTCAAAGTCAGCCCTTAAAGCTTCTGTTAGGGCAATTAGGTCCTGGGACCTAAAGTTTTTTATCTTGCCATCAACTTGTCCCTTCATAGTTGCTGCTGGAGTTCCCTTTCTAATAGAATACTTAAAAACGTGGACTCTTGAAAAGGCAACTTTTTTTACTAGGTCAAGAGTCTCTTGAAACTCTTCTTCTGTCTCTCCTGGAAAGCCAACTATTATGTCTGTTGTAATTCCAGCCTGAGGATAGTAGCGTCTTATTCTTTCAACAGTTTCCAAATAATCTTCTCTAGTGTACTTCCTGTTCATTCTCTGCAAAACAGTATTTGATCCACTTTGTAAAGATAAATGGAAGTGGTCGCAGAATTTTGGAAGTTTTGAAACTCCTTGTAAAAATTCTTCTGTTATCAGCCTTGGCTCTAGGGATGAAAGTCTTATTCTCTCTATACCCTCAATTGGGTGAATAACTTCAATTAGCTTTAAGAGATCAAAGTTATCTAAGTCCTTGCCATAAGATGCTACATGAATTCCAGTTAGAACAACTTCTTTGTAGCCATTTTGGCTAAGTTTTTCTACTTCAGCTATTACGTCTTTTGGATCTCTAGACCTAATATTTCCTCTGGCATAGGGAATTATACAGTAGGAACAATATCTATTACAGCCGTCTTGGACTTTTAAATAGGCCCTGGTCATATTTTTAATGGCCTTGATGTCTAAGGGCTGGAAGGTCTTGTCCTTTTTTATATCTCTAACAATATTAATTTGTTCTTTGTTGTTTTTAAATTTTTCAACAAGGTCAACTATTTCATTTCTCTCGGTTGTGCCAATTACTATATCTACTCCTTCAATGTCAGCAACTTCTTCAGCAGATACTTGAGAGTAACAACCCATTACAACCATAATTGAATTGGGATTTTCTCTCTTAGACCTTCTGATAATCTGTCTAGACTTGCTATCAGACAAGGAAGTGACTGTACAGGTATTTATAACATAAACATCAGCTGGAAAGTCTCCTTCAAGGACTTCATAGCCAGCTTTTTCAAAAAGTTCGCTAGCTGCTTCTGTTTCGTATTGGTTGACCTTACAACCTAGAGTATGAAATTTTACTTTGTTTTTATAAGTCGAGTTCATATATTATATTCACCAATGTAACCATAGATGCAGTTTCGGCCCTTAAAATTTTTTCTCCTAGGGAGACAGACCTTATTCCTGCCCTGGTTAACGCCTTTATTTCTATATCATCAAAGCCACCTTCTGGACCGATAAATATATTAATATCTCCTCCATTATAGTGGTCTAGGGCTTGTTTTATTGTAGTTCTCTTTTCACCTTCGTAAGGAACTATAGAAAAATCATTTTTATAAATTTTATCAAAAACACCTGTTATCTCTATTGGATAGTGAACAGTTGGAATAAAAGTCGACTTGGATTGTTTGCTGGCGTCGTTTACAATTCTCTGCCACCTGTCCTGTCTATTTTTTTCCTTGCCTCTAATGTCTACAACTGTTCTCATTGTAATCATTGGATAAAAATTGGTCACTCCAATTTCTGTACATTTTTGTAGGACAAAGTCTGTCTTGTCTCCCTTTAAAATCGAAAAGAATAAATTTATATTTGGCTTTTTTATTAGGTCGAGTTTTTCAAAAGAGATAATTTTTGCCTTGTCAGTTTCCAAATAAATTAGTTCATATAAGGTATCACCAACAACAGCTTCAAAGCTCTCCCCTTCTTTAAACCTTAAGACTCTTTCCATATGAAATTGGTCAGTTTCTGGAATAATAAAAATATCCCCATCAATGTTAGTGGTCTCAGCAAAAATCCTATGCATGCTTATCCCTCGCTACTAAGGCAACCCATTCATTTTCTGTCATCTTCTCTACAAGTTCAAAGCCATTTTTTTCTAAGGCCTCTTCTACTAGGGCTGACTTTTCTTCAATGATCCCTGAACAAATTATTGTTCCACCTGGTTCTAGATAGTCTCTTACTTGGTCTATAAGAACGACAATAATTTCTGCAACAATATTTGCAATTATAAGGTCTCCCTTAGAGTCAACTTCTGAAAATAAATTTGAAGTTTTAAAGTCAACATCAGCCTTGTTGTGGTCGGCATTTTTCCTAGAAATTTCAACAGCCTTTTCATCCAAGTCAGCTCCAATAACTTTAGAAGCGCCTAAAAGTTTTCCAGCTACTGATAAAATTCCCGACCCACAACCAATATCTAATATCTTGTCATCTGCTTTTAAATACTTTTGTAAAAGTTCCAGGCACATTCTTGTAGTTTCATGGCCGCCTGTTCCAAAGGCCATGCCAGGGTCTAATTCAATAACTACCTTGTCGTCTTTATTGTCATAAGACTCCCAAGAAGGTTTTATTACAATTTTGGGGCCAATTTCTTGAACTTCGTAAAAGGCCTTCCAGTTGTTTCTCCAGTCTTGGTCATCAATTAATTCTAAACGAGCCTTGCCTAAGTTCTTAGCTTCAATTTCTTTGGCAATATCTTTTAGGTCAAGGGCTTCATCATCTGAAGAATATAATTTTACAGTGATACCATCAAAGGCGTCTTTAAATATATCCTCTTCTATAAAGTCCCAACGCTTAGAGTCGTTTTCAATATTTTCCATTCTTGGGTCAATTATTTCAAAAGAATATAAGTCCTTTTCATATAAAAATTCTTCTAGCCTTGGCCAAAGATCATATTGGCACATTATTGTTAGTTCATTCCATTTATTTTCCATTAATCAAAAAAATCCTTTATCTTTTCAAAAAATCCTTTTTCGTTCTTTTCTAGCTGGCCGCCTTGGGCAACTAATAGGTCCTTTAAAAGTTTTTCTTCTTCATCTGTAACCTTTTTTGGTACATGAATTTTATAAGAAACATAAAGATCACCTGAGCCAGGTCTTCTTAAATAAGGAGCTCCCTTGCCTTTAATTTTAATTATATCTCCTGATTCAGTTCCCTTTGGTACCTTTTCTTCTATCATTTCAGATATTGTTGGTACTTTTACTGTTCCTCCAAGAACTGCTTGGGAGTAGGCAATTGGCACTTCTACAAAAAGGTCTGCCCCTCTTCTTTTAAAGACTTGGTCTTCTTCTACTTCTATATAAATTAATAGATCTCCTGCTGGGCCTCCATTAATACCTTGGTTACCTTGGCCACTTAGGGATATAACTGAGCCAGTATCTACTCCCTTAGGAATACTTACCTTTATTGTCTTTTGAACATTTTCCCTACCTGTTCCATTACAGTCTTTACATGGCTTGTCTAAAATTTCTCCACTTCCATGACAATCTGGACAAGTTACTGTTTGAATCATTTGTCCAAGGATAGAATTTTGAACATGATTTATAGTTCCCCTGCCATTACACTTTGGACAAGTGTGAACAGAACTTGGGTCTTCTGTTTTTTTACCATGGCAGGTCTTACAATCTTCTTCTCTATGAATTTTTATTTCTTTTTCTACTCCTAGCATGGCATCTTTAAAAGAAATCTTTAAAGGCATTTGTAAGTCTGCTCCAGGTCTTGGTCTATTTGGATCCCTAGTCCTATAGGTCTGACTAAAGCCTCCACCAAATATATCAAAAAGGTCGTCAAATATATCTCCAAAGCCTGAAAAATCGCTGGCAGAATAGTTAGACCTTAATCCATCTTCACCGTATCTATCGTATATTGATCTTTTTTCTTCATCTACTAGGACTTCATAGGCAGCAGTTACTTCTTTAAAGTTTTTTTCTGCTTCTTCATCTCCTGGATTTAAATCAGGATGGTATTTTTTTGCTAATTTTCTATAAGCCCTTTTTATTTCATTTATATCGGCATCTCTTTCTATGCCTAAAATCTCATAAAAGTCTCTCATTGTTTCTCCTTAATTTTCTCCATTAAATAATTATAATAGATATGTAAAAAAAAATAAAGCAACTTAGCAAATTATAAAAATCTGCTAAGTTAGCCTTATATTTTTTATTCTTGGTCGTCTTCGTCTACTACTTCGTAGTCTGCATCTTCAACTGTTTCAGAATGTGCTTGACCTTGGTCTTGGCTTGCTTGTGCTTGTTGGTACATTTTTTCGCTAACAGCATAGAAGGCTTGGGTTAATTCTTCTGTCTTTGCTTTTATTTCTTCTGTTGAGCCATTTTCAATTAATGGTTTTAATTCAGCAATGATTCCTTCTATTTTTTCTTTGTCTGCTGCGTCAATTGTATCTTTAGCTTCTTCTAAGGTTTTTTCAGCTTGGTATACTGCAGAGTCAGCATTGTTTTTAGCTTCAATTGCTTCCTTGTTTTTCTTATCTTCTTCAGCATACATTTCAGCTTCTTTTACTTTCTTGTCAATTTCTTCCTTGCTTAAGTTTGAAGAAGCAGTGATCTTAATTGATTGTTCCTTGCCTGTTCCTAGGTCTTTGGCTGATACTGAAACAATACCGTTGGCATCTATATCAAAGGTTACTTCAATTTGTGGAACTCCTCTTCTTGCTGGAGCTATACCATCAAGTTGGAATCTTCCTAGAGTTGTATTGTCTCTAGCCATTTCTCTTTCACCTTGAAGAACGTGAATGTCTACTGATGTTTGGTTGTCAGCTGCAGTAGTAAAGATTTGAGATTTCTTTGTAGGAATTGTTGTGTTCCTTTCAATTAATCTTGTTGTAACTCCGCCCATTGTTTCTAGACCAAGTGAAAGTGGAGTAACGTCTAGAAGTAATAGGTCTTTAACTTCACCACTTAAAACACCACCTTGGATAGCAGCACCTAAGGCTACACATTCGTCTGGGTTAATGTCTTTTTGTGGTTCTTTGCCTATAAGTTTCTTTACTCTTTCTTGAACAGCTGGAATTCTTGTAGATCCACCAACTAGTAATACTTTTTCAATTTCAGATGCTTTTAGGCCAGCATCTTTAAGAGCATCATTTACAGGTCCTACAGTTTTTTCTACTAGGAAGTCTGTAAGTTCGTTGAACTTGGCCCTAGTAATGTCCATGTCTAAGTGAAGTGGTCCTGATGCGTTGGCAGTAACAAATGGTAGGTTGATGTTAGTTGATAAAGCTGATGATAATTCTTTTTTAGCTTTTTCAGCAGCTTCCTTTACCCTTTGTAGACTCATCTTGTCATTTCTAAGGTCTACGCCATTTGCTTTTTTAAATTCTTCTGCTATATAGTCAATTAATACTTGGTCAAAGTCATCTCCACCAAGTTTGTTGTTTCCTCTTGTTGAAAGTACTTCAAAAACTCCGTCGCCTAGTTCAAGGATAGATACGTCAAAGGTTCCTCCACCAAGGTCATAAACCATAATCTTGTGTTGACCTTCTTCTTTGTCCATACCATAAGCTAGGGCTGCAGCTGTTGGTTCGTTTATAATTCTCTTTACATCTAAACCTGCAATAAGACCTGCGTCTTTAGTTGCTTGTCTTTGAGCATCTGTAAAGTAAGCTGGAACTGTAATTACAGCTTCAGTAACTTTTTCTCCTAAATAAGATTCTGTGTCAGCCTTTAATTTTTGTAAAATCATAGCTGAAATATCTTGTGGAGTATAGTCCTTGCCGTCAATTGTAATTTTGTGGTCAGTTCCCATTTCTCTTTTTATAGATGAAATAGTTCTATCTGGATTTGTAATAGCTTGTCTCTTTGCTGTTTCACCAACAAGTCTTTCTCCGTCTTTTGTAAAAGCTACAACTGATGGAGTTGTTCTATTACCTTCTATGTTAGCAACTATAACTGGTGATCCACCTTCCATAACTGCTACTGCTGAGTTTGTTGTACCTAAGTCTATACCAATAATTTTTCCCATAATTAATTCTCTCCTTTATTTATTTTTTTGAAACTCTAACCATTGATGGTCTAATTACACTGTCTTTTATTTGGTAGCCCTTTTGAAATACATCGACTACCATATCTTCATCTAAATCGTCTGTTTCAACTACAGCCACTGCGTGGTGAAGGTTTGGATCAAACTTCTCTCCTTCAGCCTTAATTTCTAAAATGTTGTTCTTTTTTAAAACATCGACGATTTGGTCATCTATCATATTTATACCCTTGAAGATTTCGCTGTCACCAGCATGGTCTTCAATAGATTTTAAGGCTCTTTCTAAGTTGTCTAAAACTGGTAACAAGTCTATAGCCAGTTTTTTTACACCTAGTTCAATATAGCCTTCCCTTTCTTTTTCAACTCTCTTTCTATAGTTAGAAAAATCTGCTTGAAGTCTAACTAATTGATTTTTTAATTCTTCTACATCTACTGATACATCTTCTGAAATGCTTGCCTCATCTTCTATTAGTTGGTCTTCTTCTTTGTCCTCAGCTAAAGTTTCATTTTCTAAATCTTCTTCAGAAACATTTTCTTTAGCAAGGTCCTCCTCTTCAAGAATTTTATCTTCCGTCATATTTAATCACCTCTTTATTCATTATTGCTTAAGGCCTTAGAAAAGTTAAAAATTATATTTGCAATTTTCAAATAGTCCATTCTAGTTGGGCCAATTAAGATTATATTGCCTCTTTGTCCTAGGCCATTGTCATAGTTACTATATATTAATGAAGACTCTTTTAATATGTCTTCATCATTTTCTGACCCGATTTTTATATTAAGGACATCTTTTCCTTCGTTGTTTAAAAACATATTGATTATGTTGGCCTCGTCTTCTAAATAATCAATTAAAGATTTTACATGGTCTTCTTCCTCATAGTAGTTAATAACATTGCCAATTCCATTTAAATATATATTATAAGAGGCTTCTTCTTCTAAAAAGTTTAAAGTCTTCTTTAGGACATTTAAATAAAATTCTCTATTAACTAAATTGCTATCAAGGTTTTTTATACTTGTTTTAATAGCTTCAATATCTTTTCTTAGAACAAGTTTCTTTATAAAGCTTTCAAGGTCTTCAATTGAAGTATCAGCATCTATGCCTCTATTATCTAAAATATAAGAAGCAGTGTGGCCTGATTTACCTACTAGAACAAATAAAATTCTATTTGAGCCTAGGGCTTCAACCTTTACAAACTCTACAATACTAGTGTTTGAAATTGGTGAAACTATTAGGCTTAAGTAATTGGTCTTTTCTACTAGCAGTTTAATTGCTGCTTCATAGTAGTTTTTCAAAGACTCGCTGCCATAATCTAAGCTCTCTTTAAGGGAAGCAACATATTTCTTATTAACTTTTAATCCATCATTAAAGAAATGATTTACATATTCTCTGTAAGCCTTGTTTGAAGGAATTCTACCTGATGAAATGTGAGTCTTAGTTAAAAAACCTAAGTCTTCTAAGTCACTCATTTCATTTCTAATAGTGGCTGAGCTAAGTCCTATTTCTGGAATCTTTGATAAAGTTCTGGATCCAATTGGTTCTGCAGAACTTATATAATAATCCACAATTTCAGTTAGAATCAGCATTTTTCTTTCATCTAACATCATATCAACCCCTTCTCTGTTAGCAGTCTATTTGATTGAGTGCTAATGCCACTATCTCTTATATACCCTGGAAATTTTTTCTAAACACAAATAAAGATTTTATTAAGTGAAAGTTTTGTGATAATAAAAATATGCAAAAAAATAACCACTTGATAGTGGCTGATTAAAAAATATGGAGCTATCAGGGGGATTTGAACCCCCGACCTCTACATTACCAATGTAGCGCTCTACCTACTGAGCTATGACAGCAAAAGTTCAAATATGATTTTACTATATCTATTTTAGATAAGCAAGTCGTATTTGACCTTGTTTTAAATCTATGGTGCCACTGGTGGGAATCGAACCCACACACCCCGAAGGATAACAGATTTTGAGTCTGTCTCGTCTGCCAGTTCCGACACAGTGGCTTTTACTTAAGTAATATTATCACAGAAGGCTTGCCTTTACAAGTTCTTTTTATATGGGCCTTTACTTAGGTCTCAGTTAATATAATTTTAAAAAATACCTAAAAAACATTTTAGAAAATCCTGTGAAGATTTTTAAAGTTTTTCTAAAGTTCCTTGGATTTTGGTATTTTTTTACTTTTCTGTGGTATACTGAAAAAAATAAAATTTTAAACAAAGGAGTTATTATGAAAAGAAATTTAAAAATTATTTTTCTTCTTGCTCTTATAATAATAGGAATGAATCATTTGGTTTATGCTGACCAAGTAAATTCAGTAATTTCTTTAGGAGCAGACTTGACTGAAGACCAAAAAAATATGATCTTAGACGAGTTTAAAGCTGGTGATTCACTAATAATTGAAGTTACCAACGAAGAAGAACACAAGTATCTTGGTGCCTTTATTGCAGCTGACAAAATTGGCAGCCAGGCCCTTTCAAATGCCAAGTTAACCCTTAAAGAAAAAGGATCAGGCCTAAACATAAAAGTTTCGGATAAAATAGTCTACATTAATGAAGACATGTTTAGAAACGCCTTGTTAACTGCTGGAATCACTGATGCTGATGTTTTAGTTAGTGCCCCATTTGAAGTTACTGGCACTGGAGCCCTGACCGGAATTTTAAAATCATACGAGGCCTTAACTGGCAAAGACTTACCTGAAGAAATTAAAGAAATTTCTAACGAGGAGTTAGTCTTGACCTACGACCTTAGTAAAATGAATTCATCTGATCAGGTTACTGACTTTATGAATATAATAAAAGTTGATTTTGCAAAAAATATGCCTGAAACAAAGGAAGAAGCTAAGACTATTATTTTAAATCTAGCAGAGTCTAATAATGTTAAGCTTTCAGATGACCAGGCAGACCAACTTGCAGGTCTATTTATGAAAATGAAAAATGCAAACATTGACTGGAATAAGCTAGCTGATACTGCCATTGAATACTCTTCTAAGGCAGCAGAATTTTTAAAGTCAGACCAAGGCCAATCCTTTCTCCAAAGCCTAAAAGAATTTTTAGTGAACTTAATTGATTGGATAGCCTCACTCTTTAAGTAAAATAAAAATCGTTCCTCTAGTACCTTTAGAGTGAACGATTTTTTTATTTGTTCTTATAAGTTGTAATTAAAATTAAAGTCAATGTCGCCAATATAACAGTAGTTCCTCCTGGTTTTAGATTAAAATAAAATGATATAATTAAGGCTAATATCATAAAGACAAAACCGAAAATTGAAGAGGCTATTATTGTTTTAAAATAAGACATTTTTAGCTGAATAGAACAGGCAACTGGAATAATTAGCATAGAAGAAACTATCATTACTCCAATGGTCCTAGAGGCTATTGCTATAGTTATTGCAGTTAAAATTGTAAAAATAAAATTCACAAAGTCTACATTTATATTAAAAACCCTGGCTGAAGTTTCATCAAAGGAAATGTGTTGGAGGTCCTTATAAAAATACAGGGAAAATATAAATACAAGTAGGCTTAAGGCGAGAACTATATTTAAGTCGGTCTTTCCTACAGCGACAATTGAACCAAATAAAAAAGCTTCTAAATTTGTTCCAACTTTTACAAAATCTGTTAAAACTGAAGCTAGGCCAATTGAAAAACTCATTACAATTGTAGCTGAAATTGATGAGTGACCTGGAAAGTTTTTCCTTAAAAACTCAATTAAGATAGATGCTAAAAGGCAGACAATAATTGTAGACAGCATTGGATTAATGCCTATTATTAAACCAAAAATAACCCCAGCCAAGGCTGTATGAGATAGGGCATCTCCAATAACAGAAATATTTTTATTTACAATCACTATGCCGATCATTGGCATAACTATGGCTAAAAGGGCAGATACAATTACTGCCCTTTGTAAAAAATCATATTGAAAAAGTTCTAACATTCTATCATCCTACCCTTGTCTATTTTAAAAACTCTATTTACATTAGCTTCTATATCTTCAATGTTGTGGCTAATCATAATTATTGTCATGTCGTTTATTTTTGACTGGTCAATTAATAGCTTTAAAAAAGAATTTTTTGACTTTTCGTCTAGGCCTATTAAGGGCTCATCTAATAGTAGAAAGCTTGGCTTACTTATAAGAGCCTTGCCTAACATAACCTTTTGTTTTTGTCCTCCTGAAAGGTCTTGAAAGACAAAATTTTTCTTTTCTCTAAGGCCAATTAAATCTAAGGTCGAGTCTATTAAGTCTTCTTCTTTTTTATTTGGAAAAATCCTTCTTCTAGAAAGGTTTAAAGACAAAATTTCCTTGACTGTAATTGGAAAGTTATTAGAAATTGAAGCTGATAGCTGAGGAACGTAGGCTAGCTTTTCATCTGAAGAAAAGTAAATAGTTCCACTGCTGGCTTTAAGTTTTCCTACAAGTAAGTTCATTAGAGTAGTTTTTCCCTGACCATTGTCACCAATTAAGGCAACAAAGTCGCCCTTGTTTATAGAAAAATTTATATCTTCTAAAATTAAGTTTTTATTATAAGCAAAAGATAAATTTTTTACATCTAGTACTTTATTCATTAAGTGCCTTGTCCAATCCTTTTAAATTTTCTGCCATAACTTCTATATATCCCTTGCCTGCATCAAGTTGTTCCTTACTAAGAACTTCTATTGGGCTTAATAATTCAAGGCTAGCGCCAACTTCATTTGCAATTAAATCTGCAACCTTTGGACTTATACTTTCTTCATAGAATATTACTTTAATGTCCTTTTCTTTGCAAAGTTTTATAATGTTGTCAATTTGCTTTAGGCTAGGTTCGCCTTGAGGGTTAATGCCTTCAATGCCAATTTGTTTAAAGCCGTAGTCTCTACAAAGATATCCATAGGCTTCATGGCTGACTAAAATTTCATCTCTCTTTTTGTCTTTCAAAGTCTCTTCGTATTGGTCATCTAAGTCTTTAATTTTCTTGCTTAAGTCTTTATAGTTTGCTTCATAAAAGTCTGCATTAGCTGGATCAAGTTCAGTGACTTGGTCTTTTATATTTTCTATAATAACTTGGGCATTTTTTAAACTTAGCCAAATATGTGGGTCAAATTCTCCA